>NZ_JAUMJO010000007.1:0-228375 GCF_036320425.1 Bacillus nitratireducens | reverse complement strand
CTCAATCCATTCGCTCGACTTGCATGTATTAGGCACGCCGCCAGCGTTCATCCTGAGCCAGGATCAAACTCTCCAATAAAGTTAGTTTGTCTAGCATCTAAAAATAAAAATTGACGTTCACATTGTTTGTTTCGTTCAGTTTTCAAAGAACTACTTGGTCGCTCATTTGCGACTTCCTTATGTTAACATCTTCGTTTTTCGATGTCAACTAAGTTTTTCATTTTCTTTTTTGTCGTTTTCTGCGTTTCCGCATCAGCGACATTTATTAATATATCATGCAGTATATATAGGGTCAATACTTTTTCAAAAAAAATTTCACATCCCGTTAAAAACTTTAAAAACACTTGAACGATAACATTCTATCTCCCAATGTATTCTTTTTACATGGCTATACGCCTTCCTATTTTACACCTTATCATTTCACTAGGTTTATACGAGAATGAAAATTCTGATTTTTGTGTTATATTATTATTATAGGAGTGTGGTGGGAATGGGCATTAAATATTCGAACAAAATCAATAAAATTCGGACCTTTGCATTAAGTCTAGTATTTATCGGTCTCTTCATTGCATACTTAGGAGTTTTTTTCCGTGACAACATTATTATTATGACAACATTTATGATGGTTGGCTTTTTAGCTGTTATCGCTAGTACTGTCGTTTACTTTTGGATTGGTATGTTATCCACTAAAACTGTACAAATTATTTGTCCAAGCTGCGATAAGCCAACAAAAATGCTCGGTCGTGTCGACGCATGTATGCATTGCAACCAACCTTTAACACTCGATCCGAGTTTAGAAGGAAAAGAATTTGATGAGAAGTACAATAAAAAAAGCTATAAAGGGTAACACTTGTTTTCACTTTGATCAGTATTTTTTCATCTCCATATAATAAAGAAAGAGGGTGACGTAATCGTCACCCTCTTTCTTTATTATATATTACGCCTTATGACACTCTGGACAAACGCCATAAATTTCTAAGCGATGACTATTAATAACGAAGCCTGTCGTTTTCGCAGCTTCCTCTTCAAGCTGTTCCAAACCTCCATAAGGAAAATCAACAATCTTACCACATTTTTCGCAAATCACATGATAATGTTGACTTGTAACATAATCAAATCTACTTGAAGCGTCTCCATAAGTTAATTCCTTTACAAGTCCAACCTCTTTAAATACACGTAAGTTATTATAGACAGTTGCAACACTCATATTTGGAAACTTACCTTCTAATGCTTTATAAATGTCATCCGCTGTTGGGTGCGTCATAGATTCCACAAGGTACTCTAAAATAGCATGACGCTGTGGAGTAATGCGTACACCCGTATTTTTCAGCATTTCTAGCGCTTCTTTTAATTCTTCTTTGACCACCGTCATGCACCCCGATTCTATACGGATTATTATTTTATAATTCTTATAAAGAGTGTACTCCTTTTCTTATAAATCGTCAATATTTCTACTATAAGTATGTGGTTTATTTTTGTATATAGCCTTATTCTTATATATCTTTCCCCATTTTCTATACATTTACATAGAAAAAAAGTGCGACATAATCGCACTTGGAATACTATCATCTGAGGAGGTATGCCCTACACTTCACTTTATGTAAGACGATAAAATATGTATAGACACTCGCCTTACTTCTATATATTTTATCTCCACAATGAATTTACTTTATATAAGAAAGAACATCCTCAATATGTCCTTTCACTTTCACTTTACGCCATTCTTTTACAAGCTCACCATCTTTATTAATAAGGAATGTAGAACGCTCGATTCCCATGTATTCTTTCCCAAAGTTCTTTTTCAATTTCCAAACATCGTACAATTCTGCTACCTTATGATCTTCATCTACTAAAAGTACAAATGGAAGCTCATGCTTCTCAATAAATTTCAGATGTCTGTTCGCTGAATCAGGGCTTACACCAAGAATAACTGTATCTTTCTCTTGAAATAATCCATATGCATCTCGAAAATCACATGCTTCAGTTGTACACCCTGGAGTCATATCTTTCGGATAAAAATATAGAACTACATTTTTACCACGAAAATCAGCTAAGCGAACTTGTTCCCCGTTACTTCCCTCTAATGTAAATTCTGGAGCCATTTCTCCTACTGTGATCATTGTTATCACTCCTACTCTTTTCTTTTACTATATCAAATGCTATCTTATTTTTCATTTTCTATTACAGATCTCATTACAAAAGCAAACGGTAATGTATATCCAATTAGTGCTTCTGCAATTGCAATCCATCTCCCTATTCCAATCGGAGCTATATCACCGTACCCAACGGACAATAAAGTAACTGCGCTAAAATACAAGCAAATTTCTACAAGTTGAAAAGATTGGGCATGCAAGCTTTCTCCATCTTCTTTCAAAACTGCAAAACCCATTTCTTCTAATACAACATAACTTAACCCAAACGCAATCAGTACCGTTGTATAAATTAAAAATAAGGAGGCTAAATTATACAGCGAAAAGAAACGCCTAGAATCTGAATATGAACTCCATAATAATTGGACACTTCTCAAAATAGCGATTGCTGCAATTAATAGAATAAATCCCCATAACATGTCCTCCACCTCATTTTATATGTATGAGGACTATAGCTGATTTATCCCTTAGAAGCGAACAAGCTTCTATAATTAATTTCCTGCACCGCGATATCGTTTGACCCCTTGATTCCAAAGGGTAATTGCAATAGTAAAACAGATAATACCAACAAATGGTGTCGCAAAAGCATAGCTATTCCACTCTGTTTTCCTTAAAAAGTATGCTGCTGGATATACCCCCACAAATGCAAACGGTAAAACAAACGTTAAAACAAAGCGAATAACACGGTTATAAATATCAACAGGATAGCGTCCATAATTCCCTATGTTATACATAAGCGGCATAATCGAACTTTTCGCATCCGACCAAAACCCAAGGCTTGCAAGCGTAACAAATATCCCACCATACACAAGCGCCCCTCCCCCTACCATTAGTAGGAATAAGAAGAAATCATACCAGTAAAAAGATAACTGTAATTCTACTGCTGCATATCCCATTACAATAATTCCTGTAATCGCTCCAATTAAAGATTCGAGTTCCATTCTTTCTAATATAATTTGAAACAAACTATGGATCGGTCTCGTTAATATACGGTCCATTTCTCCTTTAATAATGTAACGATCATTAAAGTCCCATATATTAAAGAAAGCTGAAAAAATGGCAAACGGTACTAAAAAGAAACCGTAAATAAAGATTACTTCTTCTCGGCTCCACCCTTTTAGTGCTTGGGTATGTCCAAACACAACAAGAATGAAGATTAAATTAACAGCTTGTAGTGATAAATCTGAAAGTAATCCGACGATAAAATCGCCACGATACTCCAATTTTGTTTTTATATATTGACTTGCATATTGCAAAAATAATTTTATATACATCATCTCATCATCCCCCTTGTACGATTAGACGTTTTCTCGCCGTTTTCCACATCAGTACAATTGGAATAATAAGTATAATTGCCCAAATCATTTGAAATAATAAAGCTTCATATAACTTACTCCCTTGTATACCTTCAGAGAAAATCATACTCGGAATATAACTAATTGCTTGAAACGGTAAAAACACCATTGCTTTTTGGGCCCATAACGGATAAAAACTAATCGGTAATAATAGACCAGAAAATAAATCGATAACAACACGTTTCGCATACATAATTCCACTATTATTAAATAAGAAGAATGTAAGCATTCCTGTCATTAAATTTATTTGTGTATTAATGATAAAACTAAATATTAAAGATAAGAAGAAATATAACCACGTTTGAAAATTCGTTGTAATTTGTAATGAAAATAATAACGTAACCATAACCATACCTGGAATTGAAAAGAAAGCAAAACGAAATATCCCTTCTCCAAGACCTTGCATAACTTTCATACCTAAATAGTTATACGGACGAATTAGCTCTACCGCCACACGTCCTTCTTGAATTTCCATCGCAATTTCTCTATCTATATTATTGAAATAAAAAGCACGCGCCATCCATGCGATCGCAATATACGTAGTCATTTGCGAAATAGATAAACTTTCAATATTTTCTTTCCCGCTATAAATCGCTTGCCATAAAAAATAATACGCACCGATATTAATCGTATAAATTAAAATCCCGCTGTAATAATTTGTACGATAGGCGAGCATCATTAAAAAGCGAATTCGAATCATTTCAATATACTTACCCATGCATAATACCTTCTTCATAAATGTTACGAATAATTTCCTCTGTAGACACTTCGTTAATTTTCAAATCTTTAATTTGAAAGGCCTGTACTACTTTAGAAATCAACATAGAAATGATAACTTCTTCATTCGGTATTTTTGCCACCCAAGCGTTTTCTTCTTTCGCCTTTGACCAAGCAACATGACTATCTGGCATAACCATTGATAACTCCTGGTATGAAACTGGGGCAATAAATTGAAAATGTATTTCCTTCTCTGCTCCCCACTGCGTACGAAGATTATTTAAAGAACCGTCATACATAATATTTCCTTCATCAAGCATGATAACGCGTTCACATAAAGCTTCAATATCAGTAATATCATGCGTCGTTAATAAAATTGTTGTTTTATAACGTTCATTCATCTCTTTTAAAAATTCTCGTATTTTCAATTTCACAAGAACATCAAGTCCAATTGTTGGCTCATCTAAAAATAATAATGGCGGATTATGAATTAACGCCGCTGCTAGTTCACAACGCATTCTTTGACCAAGAGATAATTTTCGTACCGGTTTATCTAATAAAGGACCGATATCTAACGTTTCAATAACATGTTCCATATGTTCCTTATACTGAGCGTCTGATACACCGTACACTTTCTTCAACAAACGAAATGATTCTTGTACAGCAATATCCCACCAAAGCTGTGAACGCTGACCAAACACGACACCAATTGTTCTTACAAATTCTTCTCTCTGTTTGTGCGGATTCATTCCATTCACTGTAATTTGTCCTGATGTCGGAGTCAAAATCCCTGTAAGCATTTTAATTGTCGTTGATTTACCAGCACCATTCTCACCAATATAACCGACCATTTCACCTTGCTTCACAGTAAAAGAAACATCATTTACTGCTGGTACTATTTTATAATTACGATTTAATAAATCGCGAAATGCACCCTTTAATCCCGGACGACTTGAATAGGCTGTAAACTCTTTACGTAACCCTTGTACCTCAATTACCGATTTCATAATCGGACCCCCTTCCTAAATGTCACAACGAATAGTTTACCCAACTGCTCCTTCTATCACAAACAATACGTCTTTTCAAAAAACATGTTAGAATAATACATAGATTTTTGTAAGGAGATGAATTGAAGTGAATTTCACAAAATCAGAAGCGTTACATAAGGAAGCTTTAGAACATATCGTTGGTGGTGTTAACAGTCCTTCCCGTTCTTTCAAAGCAGTTGGAGGCGGTTCTCCGGTTGCAATGGAACGCGGAAAAGGTGCTTATTTCTGGGATGTAGATGGAAATAAATATATCGATTATTTAGCAGCATACGGTCCTATTATTACTGGACATGCTCACCCGCATATAACAAAAGCAATTACAACTGCTGCTGAAAATGGTGTACTATACGGAACGCCAACAGCACTAGAAGTAAAATTTGCAAAAATGTTAAAAGAAGCAATGCCCGCATTAGATAAAGTCCGTTTCGTAAACTCTGGTACAGAATCCGTTATGACAACCATTCGTGTTGCCCGCGCTTACACTGGTCGCACAAAAATTATGAAATTCGCTGGTTGTTACCACGGTCATTCCGATTTGGTACTTGTAGCAGCTGGCTCTGGTCCTTCTACTCTTGGAACTCCTGATTCAGCTGGTGTGCCACAAAGTATTGCACAAGAAGTTATTACCGTTCCCTTTAATAATGTAGAAACGTTAAAAGAAGCTTTAGATAAATGGGGACATGAAGTAGCAGCTATCCTTGTAGAACCAATCGTTGGAAACTTCGGTATCGTAGAGCCTAAACCTGGATTCCTTGAGAAAGTAAATGAGCTTGTCCATGAAGCTGGCGCATTAGTAATTTATGATGAAGTTATTACTGCTTTCCGCTTTATGTACGGTGGTGCTCAAGACTTACTTGGCGTGACACCAGACTTAACAGCACTTGGTAAAGTTATCGGCGGTGGCCTTCCAATTGGCGCTTACGGTGGTAAGAAAGAAATTATGGAACAAGTTGCTCCGCTCGGCCCTGCATACCAAGCTGGTACAATGGCTGGGAACCCTGCTTCTATGGCATCCGGTATTGCATGTCTTGAAGTACTTCAACAAGAAGGCGTATACGAGAAATTAGATGCACTTGGCGCAATGCTTGAAAAAGGAATTTTAGAACAAGCTACAAAACATAACATCGATATTACAGTAAACCGTCTAAAAGGTGCATTAACTGTATACTTCACGACAAATACAATTGAAGATTACGATGCAGCCAAAAATACAGATGGGGAAATGTTCGGTAGATTCTTCAAGCTAATGCTTCAAGAAGGTATTAATTTAGCACCTTCTAAGTATGAAGCATGGTTCTTAACAACAGAACATACAAAAGAAGATATTGAATATACAATTGAAGCTGTCGGCAGAGCATTTGCTGCTTTAGCAGACAATAAATAACCCCTATAATTAAAAGGAAAAAAGAAAGCAACCTTTCTTTTTTCCTTTTTTCTATTTCATAAATCCCTCATTAATAGTATAATTATTCATAATTATCTGTTTTACATTCTTTTATATCCTTACTATCCCTGTATACAAGGCTACTTACGCCTTAAATAGTAAGATTATTCAAAATTCATTTTCCAGAGGGGGGATTGACGGATGCTCAATAAAAAAAATAAATGGACACCGTCTTTATTTCGGAATTATAAAAATACAGAACATGATGCGTGTGGAATCGTTTCCGTTATGGGAAAACGAAGAATTCCTACAAAAGAAAACATCGACCTTTGTATACAATCACTCGTCAAAATGAATCATAGAGCTGGTTTCATTAATGGCGAAGGAGATGGTATCGGAATTCATATCGACATGCCAAAAGCACTTTGGAATGAAAAACTGAAAAGTAGCGGATATAATCCAACGATTGTGGATCATCCCCACTTTATCGTTGGACATTTTTTTCTAAACAAAAAAGAAAACATTGCTGAGTTAAAAGATTACATTCGTACGCAACTAAACAATGAAAAATTGACAATTGTTCTCGAAAATGATGATGTAATAAACTCAGATGCACTCGGTCCTCTTGGTAAACAAGAAGAACCTTTATTTTGGCAAGTTGCCCTTATCGCTGAAAATGAAGTTAAAAATATTGAGCAAACATTATTTTCTGTAACAATAAAAATCGAAGAAAATGAAGCAATTCATGTTGCCTCATTAAGTCATGAACATGTTGTATATAAAGTTCTAGGTGCTGGAGATACACTTGTTGCCTATTACAACGATTTACAACACCCACTTATCGCTTCAACTATGACACTAGGACATAATCGCTATTCTACTAATACATTATCTAATTTTTTTCGTGTACAACCATTTAGCATTCTCGGACATAATGGTGAAATTAATACAATTGCCAAATTACGTGATCAAGCCGAAATGGTTCATGTACCACTTACTGCAGGGGGAAGTGACTCCCAAGATTTAAACCGCACCTTAGAAACCCTTCTCGTTCAGTATAACTACAGCTTATTTGAAGCAATGGATATATTATTCCCACCAATTATTAATGAAATAAAACTTTACGAAACAAACTTACAAAACTTATACACTTATATACGTGAGGCTTGGGGGCATTTCGCTCAAGGTCCAGCTGGCATCATTTCACGTTATAAAGATGAAGCTGTTTTCAGTGTCGATTCTCTTGGATTGCGCCCAGTTTGGAAAGTAGAGACAGAGAGCTCCTATATTTTCTCTTCTGAACCTGGAGTTGTATCACCAACTGAGTATGTAGCAGAGCCGAAACCACTCGCTCCTGGAGAAAAAGTTGGACTAAAATGGAATGAACAAGATGAGCTTATTCTCTATGAATACGACAATTATCAAATTGAAGTATATAACCGTTTTAAGAAACGAATCGATGTTACCAACTATCATGTAAACTTATCTATCCCTGAAACGAAAGAAATTCAAGGGTTATGTGATTCCGTTCAAGTTGAAACGAAGCAATACGTTGCTTTCGGATGGGATCGAGAACATATTCAGCTCCTTGAACAGATGGCAACAAAAGGTGTCGAACCAATTCGTTCACTTGGGCATGACTCACCACTTGCCGCACTTGATACAGATAGACGAAATATTGCCGATTTCATTAAGGAAAGTGTAGCCGTTGTAACAAATCCAGCCATCGATCGTGATCGAGAAGTCGAACACTTCTCCACACGTACCGTACTCGGAGAACGTCCAAGTTTATTAGATAACTCTAAACAACCATTTGTAATCGAGATGCTTTCACCAATTATTTTAGAAGGAAGTTTAGCTCAGCCTATCGCGGCAGACTTACAGACGATTACGTACGAACAACTTATACAGCTATTCACCACTCATAGCTCTGTTTCTACAATTTCTGTTACATTTAGTCCATCAGAAACTTTACAAAGCGCGTTAAATCGAATTAGTTCCGAGGCGATAGTAGCCGTTAAAAATGGGGCTTCCCTACTATTATTAGATGACGCTAACTCTCATCAAAATGAACTATTATGGATTGATCCACATTTAGTTACCGCTAAAGTACATCAAGCATTAACTGAAAATAATTTACGCCGGAAATGCTCTCTCGTTATACGTTCTGGTGCCCTTCGCTCCTTACACGATATCGTCACACTATACGGATTAGGGGCAGACGGTATTAATCCATATTTATTATTCGCAACTGTAAATGATGGAACAAAAGCACCAATTACTAATTTGTATACCGCACTTAATAAAGGACTAGAGAAAGTAATTTCAACGATTGGAATTCATGAATTACGCGGTTACGGTCGCCTCTTCTCCTCTATTGGATTACATGAGGAAATCGCAAACACATTACAAATTACAAATTTCTTCGGTTCAAATGATTTAGCATTTTCACTTGAATCACTTGCTGAAGATGCAAAAATTCGTGCGATTGATTATAACAATCCACAAGTTAGAATGAGAAAATCATTTCATATATTCCCGCGGATTTGGAAAGCAATTGGTGATGTTGCCAAAGGAAACTCTTATGATGATTACCGCGACAAGTTAAGTGAATTAGAAGAAAATAACTCTATCGCAATCAGGCACCTTATTCAAACAAAACAAACAAAACAAACAAAACATGTAATTCCAACTGAAGAAGTGTCCATCGGCATTCACAATCATGATTTACCATTTATTATTAGTTCCATGTCATTCGGTTCTCAAAATGAAATAGCCTTCCGTGCATATGCAGAAGCTGCCGATCAGCTAAATATGATTAGTTTGAACGGTGAAGGCGGCGAAATTAAAGATATGATTGGCAAATACCCAAATACACGCGGACAACAAGTTGCATCTGGTCGATTTGGAGTAAACGCTGAACTACTAAATTCATCAAATTTAATTGAAATAAAAATTGGTCAAGGAGCAAAGCCTGGTGAAGGTGGACATTTGCCTGGCTCAAAAGTAACTGCCAAAATCGCTGAAGCACGTAATGCTACAATTGGTTCGGATTTAATTTCACCTTCTAACAACCATGATATTTATTCAATTGAAGACTTAGCCCAAATGATTACAGAAATTAAAACGGCTAATCATCTTGCAAAAGTAGCTGTAAAAGTCCCTGTCGTTCCTAATATTGGAACAATTGCTGTCGGTATTGCAAAAGCTGGTGCTGATTTTATTAACATTAGCGGGTTTGATGGCGGAACAGGTGCTGCACGTATTCATGCATTGCAACATGTAGGTCTTCCTGTAGAAATCGGTGTTAAAGCTGCACATAACGCTCTATTAGAAGCACATATGAGACATAAAGTAGAGATTTGGGCAGACGGTGGTATCCGAAGCGTAAATGATGCCTTAAAAATCATGCTCCTTGGAGCAAACCGGATTGGATTTGGTACATTATCAATGATTGCCATTGGCTGTACAACTTGCCGTGGTTGTCATCTCGATACGTGCCACGTCGGAATTGCAACACAAATTGAATCTGAAGCTCAAGCAAAAGAACATGGACTGCGCCGTTTCGTTCCACGTGAATTAGAAAGCGCAGTTGCCGGGCTATTAAACCTATTCACTACTTTCGGTACAGAACTAAAACGTTTAACAGGGCAGCTCGGTTACACAAACTTACAAGATATTGTCGGGCGATCAGATTTATTAGAACAAACTCGAGGCCAGAACTTATTAGACTTACGAAACTTAATACAAACGATAGAAGATTCATCCGTGAAAATAACGGAATCTGTACAAGAAAAACAATTTGAATCAACTAATTCTCTCCAGTCAAAAGAATTAGTAAGCGTCGGCGTAGAGCAACGTGTAATGGGCGGTCTAGAATCCTGTTATCGTGTTCGTAGTAAATTATATGAAAACACTCATCTTGAACCACTTACATTAAAGTATACAAACGGTTCTGTTCCTGGAAACGGATTAGGCGCGTACAATAGCGAGAACTTATTTATACACGTAAATGGCGGTGCGCAAGACGGCATTGGGAAAACTTCATTTGGTGGTGGCATTTATATAACGAAAGCAAAAGGGAAAGATGGAACATATTATAACGGTTCTGTCGGAAAAGGATTTGGATACGGCGCTCAAAAAGGTGCATTATACGTGCAAGGTAACGCTGATGCTCGTGCTGGCATTCGCCTTTCTGGGGCAGACATGATAATTGGAGGTAGAATTACAAAACCACTCCGTGAAAAAGAACAAGGGAATATAGGCGCATATTCCAATATAAAAGGGTTTGCTTTTGAATATATGACAAATGGTCGTGCTCTTGTTTTAGGAGATCCTGGTCCATGGATTTGTGCCGGCATGACTGGTGGTGTTGTTTATTTACGTCATGAGCCAAACTTAGGTTTAACAGAGCAAGCCCTAAAACAAAGAATCGCTAAAGGTGCAAATGTAACATTGCAGCCAATTAGTAAAAATGGTTTGCAAGATGTAAATGAATTATTATTAGACTACATTCGTGTATTAAATGAGCATGAACAATATGAAGAAGTCGCTTTATTAACACCCTTATTAGATAATATCCAGCTTCACTTCTATGAAATTATCCCGAAAAAAGAACAGGCGGACCCATCTATCTCAACAGAGTGATATGCCTAATTTTCATTTTCAAGAAAAAATTGACGAAGTACACTTCTCATAGTAATCTATAGTAACAATTTGAAACCTGCTGAAATTCAGCAGGTTTTTTTACTAAAAATTGATGTTTAAAAAGAATTAGGAAAAATTATAAAATGAATCTTAATTTCTTTTTAACGTCACTAAAATATCACTTGCTAACATATTGTAATGAATGTATAGTATCATGTTGTACATTCATTATGACAAGAGAAAGGATATCAATAAGGGTATGAAACTTGGTGCTCGCATTTTAAAAACGGGTATTGCCATTACATTAGCTTTATTTGCTTGTATTTTACTTCAATTACCGAGTCCAGTATTTGCGGGAATCTCAGCTATCTTTGCTGTTCAACCGTCTGTATACCGCTCGTATTTAACAGCTCTTGAGCAAATTCAAGCAAACGTAATTGGTGCGGTATTCGCTATCGTATTTGCTACTGCTTTTGGACATAATCCTTTTATTATTGGATTAACGTGTATATTAGTAATTGCTCTTACTTTACAATTACGCTTAGAAAACACAATATCAATCGCTTTAGTAACAGTTATCGCCATTATGGAGTATCAAGGCGAAGATTTCTTTAATTTTGCCTTACTTCGATTCGCGACGATTATGATTGGAATTATTGCGGCTTCGCTTGTAAATTTAGTATTTATGCCGCCAAAATATGAAACAAAACTTTACCATCGCATCGTTGATAATACAGAAGAAATTGTTAAATGGATTCGTATGAACAGTAGGCAAGCTTCTGATTTTACAACGCTAAAAACCGATATTGATCGCATGAAAGAAAAAATGATTAAACTAAATCATTACTATTTGCTGTATAAAGAAGAAAGAAGTTACACGAAGAAAATACAATTCGCAAAAATTCGTAAGCTCGTTTTATTCAGACAAATGTTAGCGACAACAAGCCGCGCTTTAAGCACGTTAAAGTCATTACATCGTACTGAAAATGAACTGCGCTATATGCCAGAAGAGTTTCAGGAATCTATTCAAAACGAACTTGATTCATTAACGCATTATCAC
The DNA here is from genome assembly GCF_036320425.1 of Bacillus nitratireducens. Classification (NCBI taxonomy): domain Bacteria; kingdom Bacillati; phylum Bacillota; class Bacilli; order Caryophanales; family Bacillaceae; genus Bacillus; species Bacillus nitratireducens. The sequence continues at coordinate 216,013 of NZ_JAUMJO010000007.1, read as the reverse complement.
GAACAAGTTTTATTAAAATTTATTGGTAAAGCAAAGAAACAACAATCCGTTGAGATGCTTGATGAAGTTGAAACAGGTAAACAAGAATTGATTGATATCTTTATGGATTATCAAAATAAGGACGATGAGGAAGCATATAAAATATGGTTACACCTCTTCCCTCTTATTTCTTCAATTATTAACTACAGTGAGGAAGTAGAGCATTTAGATTTACTTGTGGATAGCTTCTACACATACCATAAACCAGAGAGTGAACTCCAAATCGAAGATAAAAAAGAAGACGAATAAAAAACAGCTCCTTTTATGCTAAAGGAGCTGTTTCTGTTATATGCTGAAGTTGATATAGATTGTAATAAAATCCTCTGTTTTTCATTAACTCTTCATGAGAACCCGTTTCTTTTATTTCACCATCTTCAACATAAATAATTGTATCGACATGCGTGATTGTCGCTAATCGGTGTGCAATGATAATTGTTGTCCGATCTGCCGCTAACGTTTGCAGTGCCTCTTGAATATATCGTTCATTTTCTAAATCTAAAGCGGAAGTTGCTTCGTCTAATATAAGTAAAGACGGATTCTTTAGAAACACTCGTGCAATCGCTACACGTTGTCTTTGCCCGCCCGATAATTTCACACCACGTTCCCCCACGACAGTATCATAGCCGTCTGGCAACTCTGTAATAAAATTATGAATTTGCGCAGCTTTGGCAGCTGAAATCACTTCCGCCTCTGTAGCTTTCGGATTACCATATAAAATATTAGCCCCGATTGTATCGCTAAATAATAAATTATCTTGTAGCACAATTCCAATATGACTACGCAAATTTCTCATATTGTACTTTCTTACATCTATCCCGTCTATATACACTGCTCCTTCAGAAACATCATAAAAACGCGGAATTAAACTAGCAAGAGATGACTTTCCTCCACCACTTGCCCCTACAAGCGCAACCTTCTCTCCTGGCCGCATAGTTAATGACAGATTATGCAATATTTCTTTTTCATCCGCATTATAACGAAAAGAAACATTATCAAATATAACTTCTCCATCTAACCTTTTCGTTTGCACCGCATTTGGCACATTAACAATATCGTATTTTTCATCCAACAATTCAAACACTCGATCCATCGAGGCGAAAGACTGTGTTAATGTTGTAGATGAATTAACAAGGCGACGAAGCGGACTATATAAACTATCCATATATCCAACAAAAGCAACCATAGTACCCAATGTTAACGATCCTTGAATTACCTCATACGCCGCAAAACCAATAACAAGTAATGGCCCTAAATCCGTTAACGTATTCACTGCCGAAAACGTTCTCGCCGTCCAACTCGTATGAGTTAGTGCTTTCGTTAAAAATTCATTATTCCTCTTTTCAAACTGTCCTCTTTCATATTCTTCTAATGCAAAACTACGTGTCACTTGCATCCCTTGAATACGTTCATGTAAATACCCTTGCATAGTTGCTAACGCTTGTGAGCGCTCTTTCGTCAGTTTTCGAAGGCGCCCGAAAAAATATTTCACTGCAACTACATAAATAGGTAAGATTAATAAAGCAACAAAGGTTAATTTTATATTCATCGAAAACATAACGATAATAGCAATAGCAATTGTTGCAGTATCTAACCAGACATTCATAAGACCGGTAATTACAAAGTCCTTCGTTTGTTCTACATCATGGATTACACGTGAAATAAGCTCCCCTGTTTTTGTGTTCGAATAATAACGTAAACTCAATTTTTGCAAGTGCCCAAAAATATATTTTCGTAAATCGTATAGTATTGTATTGGCAATGCGCTGCGCAAAATATTGACGATAATATTCTATCGGTGGTCTTAATATCGCAAAGATAAAAAAAGCAATCCCAATTGCGGTTATTAATTGCGACGTTTTTTCTTGAAGTGAGCCTGTGCCTTGAATAACATCATCAATAATATACTTTAATAACCATGGCATAATAAGCGGGATACCGAACTTAACAAGACCAATAATAATTGTAATAGCAATGAGCCATCGATATGGTTTAACAAATTGTAAATATCTTTTTATACCTTGCACATAATCCCCCCTCTAATAGGACAAACCTGCCGGGAAATCCCCTGCAGGTTTGTTTTAATTTCTGTACATTAAATATCTTTCGTACCACATATCTACGAAATCCGGTGCAAATGGACCTTTTCTTTGATGAATCCACTGTGTTAAATGTGCTACATTTCGTTTTAAAATTGTATCAATAACAGGTGGATACTGCATGATTTGACTATGCTTTTCATACTCATCTTCATCTAAAAGTGTATATGTCATATCTGGATACACTTTTATGTCTAAGTCGTAATCAATATACTTTAATGCTTCAGAGTCATATGCAAAAGGAGAACTTAAATTACAATAATAATATACTCCTTCTTCTCTCAGCATTCCAATCACATTAAACCAATAATTAGCATGGAAGTAACAAATCGCAGGTTCGCGAGTAACCCATGTTCGACCATCTGATTCCGTAACTACTGTACGATCATTTGCTCCGATCACAAGGCTCTGCGTCCCTTTTAAAATTGTTGTCTCTTCCCACATTCTATGAATGGAGCCATTATGTTTATAACTATGTATTTGTACCTTTTCTCCTTCTTTGGGAAATCCCATATATGCTCCCTTCTTTCAACCGCAAATGCTTTTCTTAAGTTGTCTTAACTACCCCTTGAACTGCATTCACTTTTTTTCTATTATAACTTTTTTGTCAAAATTTTAAAACTAAAGCGATAGGACACTTGTTTTCATGAGGAATATAATGAAGTTTGTATTATTGAATACCACATCACTAACCCTTTTAACGAAGGAACATTTTCTATGAATTAGCAATACGTATTTTAGAAGATCAAGCGAAGATATAACAAAAAGAAAAGCCCCCTCACCTCTGTTTAAGAAAGGACTTTTCACCTAAAATCAACAACATATCTCACCCTTAATTTGAAATTATTTTTTCGGTTTCAAAAGATTGAATCACATTATTCGTTTGCTGTTCAAATTTTTCATGTAAAAGTTTTAATGCTATTTCTGTTCTATATATTTCTTGACGGATAAAATGCAATTCTTTTTTATCGCACGTATCCCTTTCACTCATTTCAATTTGCTGATACTTCTCTAAATGCGATTGTAACTTTAAAAGCTCATCCATCGTTTCCAACTGCTCTCCTACCAACTTATCAAAATCGTTCATCACTTACCCCCTTTTAAATTCATTCGCTAGTTATAATTCCTATTACATATTTCTAATCGCGCACTTCTTTCTCCTTTGACTACATTTGTTGACTTATTAGAAGTTATGTCGTTCCCTTTATTTTCATTACAATGACTCCTGCACACATAGAAAACACTTCTCTCGAACGGAGAAGTGTTTTTCTTTCATTACTGATTTGAGCTAGAAGATTGTGATTGTTTTGCAGCTGATTGTGCATTTTGTTTTTTCACTGCATGCACATCTGTTTCAGTTGCAAACTCTGTACCATAACTAGCATTTGCACTTTGAGCAGCAGAAGCTTGTGCTTTCTGTGCCTCTGATTGTGCGTTCGCTTGTTTTACTGCTTGTACATTCGTTTCAGTTGCAAACTCTGTACCATAGCTAGCATTTGTACTTTGAATGCTAGCACCAGAAGTTGCCTTATTATAACCTTGTTGTTTTTTACTCATCTTTCTCACCTCCACAATCAATAATGTAACCCATTCACTTAGAAGTTATCCTTAATTTTCTTTAAAAAAATTCACGAATATATCTCTTATCACTCATTCAAACTACATATGATGGAGGTGGGAATATGTATACTGGACGTGATATGACTGAGCTAACTATGATTTCCAAAAATGAATGGAACAAGGATGAATTAGCTCATTTTCATCATTCATTTCAGCAAATTATGCCTTATCTAAATGTAGAGGGACAAACGATTTATAAAGAAATTGTGAAAGAAATCGAATCACGTGGCGGATTATAAAAGCATCGATTTTTAGCCTCGAAATACAAATTTCTCCCAATAAAAAAACGTGTTCCAAAGTTCTAGAACACGTTTTTTTCATTTATTGCATTGTAATTTTCTCCACACAATTTTCGTAAATTGTACGATGTGATTTAGAGAAAGGTAACTGTTCGAATGCTTCTTTTGATACAAATTTCAATGTATCTGTTTCAACAATATCACCGGTTACTTTTCCGTAAAATACGAATATATCCCAAGTGCGATGTGTAAACGTATGTTGCACATTCATTGCGTATTCTTCAATAGAAATCGAAAGCTCAAATTTTTCTTTCATATAATCTGTAAGCTGTTCCTTCTGATTCCGAATCCCTTCGCCAAGTTCGGCATTCGGAAACTCCCACATGTTAGCTAATAATCCGGTACTTGGACGTTTATTAATGACGTAACGACCATCTTCCGTTTGAAGTACCCCTGCAACAATCGGTACCATCGTAGGAGCCTTCGCTTTACTTTTTACTGGTAACTCCTTTTGAACGCCTTCAGCATATCCTCGGCAATGTTCACGTACAGGGCAAAGTAAGCAAGATGGATTTTTCGGTATACAAATTAATGCTCCTAATTCCATCAAACCTTGATTAAAATAAGATGGATTTTTAGCCGAAATAATTTCACGCACAATCTCTTCAAACACTTTTCTAGTTTTGGGTTTTGCAATGTCATCCCATACTGATAAAATACGAGATAATACACGCATAACGTTTCCATCAACCGCCGGCTCTGGTATACCGTATGCAATGCTTAAAATGGCACCTTTTGTATATGGTCCCACTCCTTTTAGTTTTTCGATTTTCTTTACATCACTCGGTACTATCCCGCCATATACTTCTTTTACCTCTTTTACAGCCGTGTGTAAATTTCGCGCTCTAGAATAATATCCTAAGCCTTCCCATGCTTTTAATACTTCTTCATCATCGGCATTTGCTAACGCTTCAAGTGTAGGAAACTTCCCCATAAAATTTGCGTAATATGGTTTTACAGCTTCCACCCTTGTTTGCTGTAACATAATTTCCGAAACCCAAACACGGTATGGATCTTTATTTTTTCGCCACGGTAAATCACGTTGTTCTTTTTCAAACCAACCAATTAAATCATTTTGAAACTGCTCTATGTTAAACTTATTTAATATTTCAAGTGTCAAACTTGATCCCCCTCATTTTTTTGCATATACGTACTATTATAAAGATTTTAGGAAAAAATTTAAGTAAGATGACATAGGAAATAGAAGGCAAAGGACTTGAGGTATCGAATAAAAAGAGTTACATTAATAAAAAACGGAGGTGGATTTCTATGGACACAGCCACTCACCTTGTTATGGGCGTTACTCTAGGCAGTTTGGCAACATTAGATCCAACCATAGCACAAAGTGATATTGGGCCTCAAGCAGTGATGCTTGCAACAATTGCTGGTTCCAATATTCCTGATATCGATACAGTTTTAAAATTGCGTAATAACGCTAAATATATAAGAAATCATCGCGGGATTACTCATTCCATTCCTGCAGTAATTCTTTGGTCATTCCTTATAAGTGGCATCTCGTTCGCCTTCTTTTCAGACGCTCCATATTTGCATCTACTACTTTGGTCATTTATTGCCGTCTTTCTTCATGTCTTTGTGGATATTTTCAATGCCTATGGTACACAAGCATTAAGGCCCTTCACCAAAAAATGGGTAGCACTTGGCATAATTAATACTTTCGATACTGTCATTTTCTTTATCCATATACTTGCGATTGCTTGTATGCTTGTCGGATCACATAAAGGATATACTGCTTTAGCAGCGTATATATTAATGTTTGTTTACTACATCGGCCGCGTTATGATGCATCGAAATATTAAAAGTGTAGTATACAAACGTTTCAAAAATGTAGAGAAAGTAATTATTTCTCCTTCTTACAAATTTTATCATTATCATTTAGCCGTCGTTACAACGGAACATTACTACGTCGCAAGATGGCACCGCGGTAACATCCTTGTATACGATAAATTTGATCGCGTACCGTTCCCGAATACTGCCATTATGCAGGCTGCTGTGAGAGATGAAAATATATCTGCTTTCTTATCTTTTTCACCTGTATATCGCTGGGATATTTTCGATTATGATAACTATTATGAAGTTCGGTTCATTGATTTGCGGTATCGAAGCAAAGATTATTATCCATTCGTCGCAATCGTTCAGCTCGATCAAAATTTAAATATTATTAGTTCATATACGGGATGGATTTTCAGCGAAGAAAAACTTCGAAAGAAATTAGAATTGCTTCCACATTAAAAAAAGCGACTTAAGTCGCTTTTTTTAATGTTTCAAATGATCTTCTTGATTGATTAAATGGCTATACTTCGGATTATTTGTACGCATTTCATGAAGGCGCCCTCCATGATTATTAATCCATGTTCGTACTACTTGCTCAGTCATTTCATCACCTTGATAACGACCTGATTTCGCATAAGTTGTTTGAAAGTCTTCCCACAGTAGTTCAACCCACGCACGAGCTTGTGCGTAAGAAAGTTTGTCATTTTTGTCTAATAGTTCTTTCGTTAATGTTTCGTGAATATCATTCATGTTCTAGTCTCCTTTTACCTATTTATCCCTTCATTTCTAAAGGATAGTTTCTTCTATTTTGCACATTCTATAAGTGATACTTCTTAAAGAGGTATCAACTGATGATGAGGAGGGCGTTCGCAATGGGTAAACAAGCCGAATTTTGGTCTGAGTCAAAAAACAACAGCAAAATCGATGGTCAGCCGAAAGCGAAATCACGCTTCGCTTCGAAACGACCTAACGGCACAATTAACACGCACCCACAAGAACGTATGCGTGCTGCAAATCAGCAGGAAGAGTAGTACAGGTACAACCTAAAAAATTAACTTCCTACACGAGGTGATAAAGATGAGCTACCGTGATCGTTTAGATAGTCGTTCTGAATTATTTAACCATACGTGGACTCGTCCGAAACATGCGAAAGCGCAAGTTAACGGACAGACGCAGCAAACCCAGTCTCTCATTATACTGGCGAATGAATGTAAAAAACGCCAATTTTAGAATCTCCTATCTCCTTTAACGCCTACCAAAGATGAAAACCAGAGAGATATTCGCTCTCTGGTTTTTATTTTTCCTGTAGCAAGGAAATTGGTATCCCAATCTCTTCATTATCATTTTGCTTATAACCCCAAGCAAATACCCCATTGAAATACGTGATTTTAAATACTACACCAGGTTCTTCTACTAATTCATATGTCTCACCAATATGGAATTTGTTTATATCAGTCATGTAAGCACGGGCCATGGCCATCTTTCTCATTAATACATCGAACTCATTTACAATTCCAAGTTGCTCAGCCTTTACTGCTTGCTCCTTCAAAGCCCCAATTTCTTCCCTAAGCTCATGCGGTGTCATTTCACTGTAGCGTTTTGGCATATTCATCTTATTATTCCCCTCATCCCTCTTCACGTTTCATTTGTAAAAATATCTCTATCTCATCAATAGAGAATCCTTTTCGATATAACGCTTGTTTCATCTTATTTACGAATGTCCATCCATCATACTTCTTATATTTCTCATAATATTTATTCCCATGATAGTGTAACGCTTCTTGTTGCTGTTCGTCATCTTTTTCGTCTTTCAATTCTTCAAGACAAATTTGAATCACATCTCTAGGATACCCTTTACGAACAAGCATTTCGTCTAACTTTAGCTTCATCTGTAAAAATGAATGCTTTTGATAAGATTTTTTCTTCTTTTCTATAAGAACCAAAGCATTTTCAATTTGCTTCTCCTTTGGATACTCTTGTAAACTATGTGTAATGATTAGATCCTGAACACCTTTATTTAATAACTCTCTTTTTATAACAGTTGGACCCTTTCGATTCACATTACTTTGCGTTCGCGTATATAAAATGGCGTACTCTTTATCATTAATATATCGATCATGTAATAATTTCGAAACGACTTCAGAGATGACGGCCTGTCCCACTTCTTTTTTCCGTAAAAAATCTTCTATTTCTTGTTTCGTTCTCATTTGATAGGATAAATAGGAGATTGCTTGTAAATATGCTTTTTGTACCTCTTCGTTGTACAAAATATTGCCTAACGCTACTTCATCAATTTCTAACCCTTTTTGTAATCCATGTTTCATTAAGATTACTTGATCCACACTAAATCCGTATTCTTCACCTTGACCTTTATCAATATAAATATTAAATCGTTCTTTTGATCGTTTTTGTACTTCTATTTTTGTAATGACAGCCATACTCTCACCTCTCTATTATTTTAACATAGTCGAGGAACATTTTTGTTTTTCAAGAATATATATAATGAGGAGGAAATGATTGTGAAAATCGCAATTTCTGGTGGCACCGGTTTTATCGGTAAATACCTTTCTACTTTTTTTATTCAAAAAGGATATACTGTTTACATTCTGACTCGAAAAAAAACTGCTGAAACTTCACACACTAACCTTCAATACTTACAATGGACACCGGATTTACAGACATTCCCCCTCTCTTCTATCGATGTAGTTATTAATCTAGCTGGAGAGTCTATTAATAGTAGATGGACAAAGAAACAAAAAGCAGCAATTTTAAACAGTAGAATTCAAACAACAAAAGGACTCATTAAACAATTGCAAGCACTTGGTACAAAACCACACACATTTATTAACGCAAGCGCTATCGGATACTATGGAACATCTGAAACAGAGTCTTTTACCGAGCAGCAAGAAATTCTAGGAAATGACTTTTTAGCAGAAACAGTATTTTTATGGGAGCAAGAAGCATCTAAAGCACGTTCTCTTGGAATAAGAACAATCTACTCAAGATTCGGAGTCGTATTAGGTGCAGACGGAGGAGCCCTTCCAAAAATGCTACTTCCCTATCGATTCTATATCGGAGGTACAATTGGATCTGGAAACCAATGGTTATCATGGATTCATATAGACGATGTCGTTCGCATGATTGATTTCATCATACACAAAGAAGAAATTGATGGTCCTCTTAATATTACAGCCCCACTCCCTATAAAAATGAAGGAATTTGGAGAAACCATTGCAACTATAATGGGAAAGCCTCATTGGTTACCTGTCCCTTCATTTATGCTTCACGCTTTATTGGGTGAGATGAGTATACTTGTACTGGAAGGGCAACATGTATTACCTATTAAAGCAATTGAACATGGGTACCAATACACATTTCCGACAGTAAACCATGCATTACAAAATATACTTTCGCATACAATGTAGTACTTCTAAAACACAGTTTTACAAGGGGTCTAGGATCCAGAGCATTACTACACAAATAACCTTTCAGTTACTTTTTCTGAAATTCCATTAACATTGTAAAGTAACAGAAATGAGGTACCTATGAAAATATTGCTCAAACAAGCCATTGTGTACCCTATTACATCTCCAAAGTTCCAAGGTGATGTACTCGTTATAGGCGAACGAATTGCTGAGGTCAAACCTGCTATTCAGCCTACTCAAGATATGACCGTTATAGATGCGCGAGCTCTTCATCTCTTACCTGGATTTATTGATGTCCATACTCACCTTGGTCTCTATGATGAAGGCACTGGTTGGGCTGGAAATGATGCAAATGAAACCTCTGAAGTTTCAACACCACATATCCGTTCTTTAGACGGAATCCATCCTTTTGATATTGCATTTCAAGATGCTGTACAAAATGGTATTACAACTGTTCATGTTATGCCTGGGAGTCAAAATATTATCGGGGGTACTACTTGTGTAATAAAAACTGCTGGAACTTGTATTGATCATATGATTATTCAAGAACCTGCTGGTTTAAAAATTGCCTTTGGAGAAAACCCTAAAAAAGTTCATAGTAACGGAACAAAAGAATCAATTACACGTATGGGTATTATGGGTTTACTTCGAGAATCATTCTACGAAGCACAACACTATGGACATGAAGCTGATTTTCGAATGCTTCCCATTTTAAAAGCACTTCGCCGGGAAATACCAGTACGTATCCACGCTCACCGCGCAGATGATATTACTTCTGCTCTACGCTTTGCAACAGAATTCAATCTTGATTTACGTCTTGAACATTGTACAGAAGGACACTTTATTGTTGAAGAGCTTTCGAAACACAATTTGAAGGTTTCAGTTGGCCCCACTCTTACACGCCGTTCTAAAATCGAACTAAAAAACAAAACATGGGATACTTACCATATATTATCAAAAAATGGAGTGGAAGTTTCTATAACAACAGATCATCCCTATACCCCCATTCAATATTTAAATGTTTGTGCTGCTGTCGCAGTAAGGGAAGGATTAGACGAGAAAACTGCATTGGAAGGAATCACTATATTTCCAGCGCGAAATTTACGTTTAGAGGATAGAATTGGAAGCATTGAGGTTGGAAAAGACGCCGATCTCGTGCTATGGACACATCATCCTTTCCATTATTTAGCCAAGCCTGTACTAACTATGATTGATGGGAAAATAATTTACAAAAAAAATAAAAAAAACTAGTTTATTTTTTTGACTAGATAAAGTATTATACGATTATAAACTGAATGAAACCATAATCAATTTGTGTCGTGATTATCATTTTCAAATTGATGAATGGGGAAGGCAAATGGTGCGCCACCAGCGTTATAAACTGGTTCTAGTGGGTTCGATTCCCACCCCGAAATTTTTTAAAGATTGATATAAAAATTTCGAGGGTGGGGTGCTTTTTCGTCATGCTACCCTCGTGTGAGGAGGAGTTAGTGTGTTGAAAAAACGCGACTTACACGACAGCCACGTTCTATACGAATTAATGGTGGATCCAGCTGTCTTCCCTTTTGTGCGTCAAAAGGCTTATTCTTATGAGGAATATTTATTTTTAACGAAACAAACGATTGAAGCTGAAGAGCGTGGGGAATTAATTTCACGCACAATTTTAGATGAATGGGGTAACCCTATCGGAACAATTACTTTATTTGATGTGCAAGAAAAAGCCGGATTTCTTGGAACATGGCTTGGAAAACCGTACCATGGCAAAGGCTATAATAAATTGGCGAAAGATTCATTTTTTAGTGAACTTTTCTATGAATTAGATATTGAAACAATTTTTATGCGTATTCGCAAAATAAATATTCGTTCTATTAAAGCTGCCGAAAAACTACAATATGTAAATCTAGCAAATAAAACAAGAAAAGCCGTTTATGATGAAATTAACGCAAATGAAGAAGTATATAACCTATATGAAATTCCAAAAGATCAATATACACTTGCTACAATGCGAGATACAACATTCCAAGATGCTCATCAATTAAAAGAAGCATAGTCTAAATTTTTTGAAATGATAATTATTCAATACTAGTTTGACATATATGTATATCACCCCATGTCTTTGGAAACGATAGATAGTGACTTTAAGACACGAGGTGATTTGTAATGGATAAAAAGAAACGTGACAAAGCAAAAAACACATTATCTAGTACACAAGAAGTTCTTTATCAACGAGAATTTCGAAAAGCAGATCGTGCAGCGGGATATCGCTCAAAAAGTATTTAAAGTGAAACTGAATAATTAGAAGGTTTTCCCCCCTAATTATTCAGTTTCATTGCATAAGATTTTCCAATGGATTGGCAAAAAAGGTTCCTTATAAATAAGGAACCTTTTTTGTGGACAACTTTATCCACAAAACCCATAGAATTGTGCATAAATTCCAAAAACCTTTTGCGAATTCATTCATTTAAATGAACACCAAACGCGCGAATTGTGGATAATTTTCTAAAAATTGTGGATTATGTGGATATAGTTGTTAATATTCCGATTTTACTGTCTAATGAAAGCGCAATCCTTTGTGGATAAGTTAATAATTCACGCTTACTTTTGTTACAATAATAAAAAAACCCTCTTTAAAAGTTTAAAAGAGGGGTTTCATATTAAGTAAAAGATTCGGCAAGAGCTGGTGATTTAATAGGTATACGACTCGGCTCTGCATGATTTTCTGCCAAAATTGCATCCACAATATGACCAGCTGGTTCAGGACGATAAATACTTTTCATCGCTTCTTTCATTTGGAGAAGCTTTATATCATCTTGCAATAACGTCTCTGTTTTTGCAAAAACTTCACTATCATCACGGATTACAACTGCAGCACCTTTTCTTTCAAAATACAACGCATTTTCATTTTCTTGTCCTGGGACAGGCTTATATAAAATGACAGGTACTTGTAATGCTGCTGCTTCGCTTAATGTAATGCCACCTGGCTTCGTAATCATACAAGAAGTAACACGGAATAACTCATCAATGTTTTCAACATAACCAAATACTTTTAAAGCATCAGAACTTTGCTCCTGCAGCCCCAATAATTCCTGCTTTAAAGCTTCATTTTTCCCACAAACGACAACTACTTGTAAGTTTGGTACTGACATAAATGACTGGCATAGTTCTTTTACACTTCCTAGCACACCATGAGCACCTGCTACAATTAGTAAAATCTTTTTATCCTTACATAACTGATATTTATTATATATAATTTCTGGATTTATCTTTAGCTCAAAACTACTACGAATCGGAATCCCGGTTTCAACAATTTGCTCTGCAGGCACACCAATATCAACCATCACTTTTTTCACATGATCGGTTGCTACAAAATAACGATCTACTTCTCGATGGATCCATATTTTATGAACGCAAAAATCTGTTAATACGTTATAAACAGGAATAGAAATACCTATTTGCTTTTTCAATTCTGGTACAGCGATGATTGGAAAGGTATTAATAACAATATCCGGTTTCTCTACCTCTAATAGCGACTTCAAACGCTTCCTTCCAAAATTCGCATACCACGATGCTATTTTTTTATCATAAATTTTCTCTACACCATAATAAAACAAACGATATAATTCTTTTCCTATCGTATAGCTTTTTAAATATAAATATTTTGTAATATCGGTTATAACTGGATGTGATTCTCCAAACAAGTCGCATACAATTACATCTTTGATTCCTTTTTGGCGAAAGGTTTGTTCTAATGTTTTCGCTACTTGCACATGACCGTTACCGTAATGTGCAGTTAATATTAAAACCTTGGGGTTTTTTATCAAACAAATCCACTCCTAGCTTTTTGTTTCTCCATATTGCATATACGACAATAGGAAAAACATTTTCCTTAAACATTACATACTCGGATTCCAATATTCCCCTGTTAGCTATGTACCTGTCGTGGATATGCAAAGCATATAAGATTGACCCCTTAATCCTATCTGTGCTCATATCTTTACATTATACTTTCCTATAAGAGCTTTCGCAATAACTTACAAATGTTCTATATTCCATGATACTCACTCTTTTACTTCTTAATTCTTTTTACTATTTTGATTTCCCTTTACAATTATGTAAATTTCTCCGCTTATTCTTTACAAAAATATGGATATTCTTTCTTCAGTATACTCTGTTCTGAATATATACTCTAGATTTTATTATAAAGTGAAGGCTAATAATCAGTGGGCGTTTACTGTCCACAAATAGAGGGATAAAGAAACAAAAAGTCTAATCCAATATTTGGATTAGACTGCTTTTAAAATATGTTTCGCATGCTCAACATTTTCTTCTGTCGGTGGATTCACATCCGCAAGTGGATACTTATGTCCAAGTGCCTCCCATTTATAAACACCGAGTTTATGGTATGGTAACACTTCTACTTTCTTAACATTCGATAGACTTTGAATAAAGCTTGATAATTTTTGCAGATCCTCTTCACCATCGGTAACACCAGGGACCAATACATGTCTTACCCAAATTGGTTTCTTTTTATCCGATAAATAACGAGCAAATTGTAAAATGTGTTCATTTGGTTTCCCTGTTAATTTACGATGTTTCTTTGAATCAATATGCTTCAAATCCAATAAAACTAAATCTGTATAGTCCATTAAAATATCTAGCTTATTTTGGAATTCTGGCTCTTCAGAATAACAACCGCCAGAAGAATCGATCGTTGTATGGATACCAGCTTCTTTACATTTTTTAAACAACTGGGTTAAGAAGTCTAGCTGTAATAGTGGCTCTCCACCGCTAACCGTTATACCGCCTCCAGAAGCTTCAATAAATGGAAGGTAACATGTCACATCCTGCATCACTTCTTCAACTGTTATTTCTTTACCTTTACCGATTTCCCACGTATCAGCATTATGACAATATTGACAACGTAATAAACACCCTTGTGTAAATATGACATAACGAATCCCTGGGCCATCAACAGTACCACAAGACTCTACAGAATGTATTCTTCCTTTTACCATGTTACTTCCTCCTTTATTGAAACAGCCTCCCTCCGCTATATATTAAAAGCGAAGGGACACTTTTTTCACTTACATGCTTTCATGCATTGTACGGTTAATTACATCAATTTGTTGTTCACGAGTTAATTTAATAAAGTTAACAGCGTAACCAGATACACGAATTGTTAATTGTGGATATTTTTCAGGATGCTCCATTGCATCCATTAATGTTTCACGATTAAATACGTTAATATTTAAGTGATGTCCTTCTTTTATTGCATATCCATCAAGCATAGATACTAAGTTGCGTACTTGTACATCATCTTCTTTACCAAGTGCTTTTGGAATGATAGAGAATGTATTAGAAATACCATCTTGTGCATCTTCATATGGTAATTTAGCTACAGATAATAGTGACGCTAATGCACCTTTTGTATCACGTCCATGCATTGGGTTTGCACCCGGTGCAAATGGTTCTCCAGTACGACGGCCATCTGGAGTATTACCAGTTTTCTTACCGTATACGACGTTAGATGTAATTGTTAAGATTGACATTGTATGAACAGAATTTCTGTATGTTTTATGCTTACGAAGTTTATTCATAAATGCTTTCACAAGATTTACAGCGATCTCATCTACACGGTCATCATTGTTACCGTATTTAGGGAAATCTCCTTCAATTTCAAAGTCAACTGCAATACCATTTTCATCACGAATTGGTTTTACTTTTGCGTATTTAATTGCACTTAATGAGTCCGCTACTACAGACAATCCTGCGATACCTGTTGCCATTGTACGAAGAACATTTGTATCATGAAGCGCCATTTCAATACGTTCGTAGCTATATTTATCGTGCATGTAGTGGATAACATTTAATGTGTTTAAATATAGACCCGCTAACCATTCCATTGTCATATCAAACTTATGCATAACCTCTTCATAATCTAATACTTCAGAAGCAATTGGTGCATACTCAGGACCAACTTGCGCTTTCGATTTTTCATCTTTACCGCCGTTAATCGCATATAGTAATGCTTTCGCTAAGTTTGCACGCGCTCCGAAGAACTGCATTTGTTTACCAATTCTCATTGCTGATACACAACAAGCAATACCGTAGTCATCGCCGTAATCAGGACGCATAATGTCATCATTTTCATATTGAATTGCTGATGTTTTAATAGACATTTTCGCACAGTAGTTTTTAAAGTTCTCTGGTAATTGTTTAGACCAAAGAACTGTTAAGTTTGGTTCTGGAGCTGGTCCTAAATTATCTAATGTATGCAAGAAACGGAATGAGTTTTTTGTTACTAACGGACGACCGTCTAACGCCATACCACCGATAGATTCAGTTACCCAAGTTGGATCACCAGAGAATAGCTCATTATAATCAGGTGTTCTTGCGAATTTCACAAGACGTAATTTCATAATGAAGTGATCCACAATTTCTTGTGCTGCTTCTTCTGTTAAAGTACCATTTGCTAAATCTCTTTCAATGTAAACATCTAGGAATGTAGATGTACGTCCAAGACTCATTGCTGCCCCGTTTTGCTCTTTAATTGCTGCAAGATAAGCAAAGTATAACCATTGGAAAGCCTCTTGTGCATTTGTAGCTGGCTTAGAAATATCGAATCCATGAGAAGCAGCCATCTGTTTTAACTCTTGAAGTGCACGCATTTGCTCAGATAATTCTTCGCGTAAGCGCATTGTCTCTTCGCTCATTACACCACCAGTTAAATTAAAATCAGCTTTTTTCGCTTCAATTAAACGATCTATACCATATAATGCTACGCGGCGATAATCACCGATAATACGTCCACGTCCATATGCATCTGGAAGACCAGTAATAACACCTGACTTACGAGCCGCTTTCATTTCTGGTGTGTATGCATCAAATACACCTTGATTATGAGTTTTACGCCAGTCTCTGAAAATACTGCTAAGTTCTTTATCCATTTCATATCCATACGCTTCACAAGCTTGTTCCGCCATACGAATACCACCATACGGTTGTAAAGAACGTTTAAATGGTTTATCAGTTTGGAAACCGACCACTTTTTCAATATCTTTATTTAAATATCCTGGTTCATGTGATGTAATAGAAGAAACAATTTTTGTATCCATATCAAGAACGCC
The DNA here is from genome assembly GCF_036320425.1 of Bacillus nitratireducens. Lineage (NCBI taxonomy): Bacteria > Bacillati > Bacillota > Bacilli > Caryophanales > Bacillaceae > Bacillus > Bacillus nitratireducens. The sequence goes on along the minus strand of NZ_JAUMJO010000007.1, from coordinate 199,617 downwards.
ACCGTTTTCACGTTCCTTTGTTGTTAAATCCATTACTTGATCCCAAAGTTTTTTCGTTTCTTCAGTTGCTTCCGCTAAGAAAGAGTCCTCTCCCTCGTAAACGTTTACATTATTTAAAATGAAATCGCGAACATCAATCTCTGCTTTCCATTTTTCACCTTTAAAGTTTTCCCACGCGTTTTTTACATTTTCTAATACTTGAGTCATCCTAATCTCCTCCATTTTTGATTAGTACAGGACTAAGATTTTTTATATAACAGCTTACACACTTAGAATACTACTTTTTTTCGAAAGTGGACGAAATAGTTGTGACATGTTTGTGAAATGTTGAGCAAACTACTACATACATAGTGTTAACCTCATATAAAACTCTTTAGAATTAACCCTTTCTTTAATTGTATTTTTTTGGTATTCTTATATACGAGTCCTATTTTGTAATATAAGAACGATACCCATTGTAGAGCTGTAATACTCTTATCTCCTAATCTGTTATAGTTTTTATAACAGAGCAAAAAAGTGTACATACGTTGTACACTTTTTTTGTTACTACTCTAAAACATCTCTTTTTCTATTCCCATCATCGAATCCACCACGACTACCTTCCAATACAATTAATTGCTCGAATCCTTCTATATGATCACCTATAATTCGAAGGACAGCTGGAGGATGACCTATTTTTGCAAAATGTTCACTGGGACGAATACGGTTCATCTTATCGACCTCAACACGACTTACACATGCGATTTCGAATCCTGAAAGAATAGCTTTCACTTGCGCTACGCAAGGTGACAGTAACGATCTATACCCAATTGATTTCAAACACATCCGGCTAAACGCATTAGGTACAGCAATAAGAGAGCCTACTCCCAAATCTTTTCGATCACAAGCTAAATTTAATGCATATTTAAATGCAGTTACAAGATGCAGTGGTACTCTCAAATCTAAATAATGATTTAAATCATTTAATGCGACATCTGTTCCATCTGCAATTGCTTTTGCAAAGGGATATAGCTCACTAGCTGGAATAACAAAATCGCCGTCTATAAATAACACAATTTCTCCTTTTGCAAAATAAGTTCCAAGCGAACGCCCTACATCGTTTCCAAGTGCTTCTTTATATACAATTGTTGTTGCTCCCTTGTCTTTTGCAATTGTTGCCGTTTTATCGGACGAACCATTTACAACAACGATGATTTCAAAAGGTTCAATTTTGCGAAGCTCTTCTATAACGTTCCCAATTGTTTTCTCTTCATCTTGTACAGGAATAATTACCGATAATTTCTCTCCTTTATACAAGTTAGATGTAACGCCCCATCCTTGATAAAATTCTTCAAATTTTAAAGTATGATAAACACTCTCTCTTTTCCTATTTCCATCATAGTATCCTCCGCGCTCATCGCTGCCTACTATCCGCTCTGCTACAGCTTCTATATGATCACCTATCATTCGTTTTTCAGATTGAGAAAGATCCGTGCCATACGCAGCATGCTCAAGTGGACGAAATTTATTCGGCGTAATAACGTCAATTGCACAATGACGACTAATTTTCCATTTACTTTGTGCTAAGCGTAAATGAGCCACAATAGGATTAACAAAACATTCATATCCAATACTTTGAACGACTTCTTTCGTCAACGCATGAGGTACAGATAATAAAGAATCAATTTTTAATTCTTCGCGCTCTAACATTGCATTTAATATTTGGCGCCATACTGTAATAGAATGTGGTTTTTGATTCTTTAAAAATAATGCGTCCAAATTATTTAAAGCGATATCCGCCTGATCATGCAAAATCGGATTAAGGAATAGTTGTAGTTTTGAAGTTTGAATAGCAAAATCACCATCTACAAACAGTAATACATCACCTATCGCATGTTTCGCACCAACTGCACGTCCAACGTCGTTACCAAGTGACTCTTTATACTGGATTACTGTACATCCTAGGCTCTCAGCAATCGCTTCTGTGCCATCATTACAACCATTTGCTACTACAATAATCTCTACTGGATTTAGCGGTTTTACCGATTGAATCACGTCTGAAATCGTATCTACTTCATTACATACGGGAATAATAACCGATAATGACTTAGCCATTGCTTTCTTCACGAAACCATTTAATAGTTTCTTTCAATCCTTGTTCCCACGTTACTGTCGCTTGAAATTGAACAAGTTCTCTTAATTTTGTTACGTCTGGTCTTCTATTTGGAATTTCCTCAAAACCATGTGGGTATACTTCTTCAAAAGGAACCTGTACAATTTTCGAAGAAGAATCCGTTAGTTTTTTGATTACTTCTGCTACTTCTTTAATATTTTTTTCATTCTCAGAACCTATATTAATAATTTCACCATTTACATTCTCACCCATTGCACGAATTGTTGCCTCAACCGCATCACTTACATACGTAAAGCAACGTGTCTGCTTTCCATCTCCATACACGAGAATATCATCACCCTGTAAAGCCGCACGGATAAATCGTGGGATTACCCCTGCATACGGACCATCTTTCGCTCTTGGACCATAAATATTAAAATAACGAACAATTGTTACCGGTAAACCTTCTAATGCGTACCCTAAACATAATGTCTCTTCTAACGTTTTACAAACTGCATAACTCCAGCGTATTTTAGAAGTTGCCCCGTATAAACGATCTCCTTCTTCAGAGAATGGCGGCTCTCCCTTTCCATATACTTCAGAAGTAGATGCAAATACTACTTTCTTCTTCCCTTTTAACGCTGCTTGCAAAATGTTTCTCGTCCCATCAAAATTTGTTTCAATAAGCTCTACACTTTTTTCCATTGTCGTTTTAACACCTAATATTGCCGCTAAATGAAATACTACATCATGTTGATTTACTAATTCATAAATAGAATTTTTATCTAAAACACTTATTGGAATAACCCGAATTTCTTTCATTAACTCATCATGATATTTAATTTTCCCTTTATAGAAGTTATCCACAATCGTGACTTCATAACCTCTTTTCACCAATTCTTCAGCTAGATGCGACCCAATGAATCCTGCTCCACCTGTAATTAAACATTTCTTACTCATACACTCACCTTCTTTATAATTCCACGTGTATCTATTAATCGCTCAATTCCTTTAAATAGATTCCAATCGATATTAGAGTGATCCGTTACAATTAAAATACAATCCGCTTGTTTAATTCTTTGTTCATCTAATGAGACGGATTGATATAGTGTATCCCCAATTTTCGCTGTAGAAATATACGGATCATGATATTCTATCTTGTATCCTTCTTTTATTAATAATTGAATAATCGGCAACGCTGGTGATTCTCTCAAATCATTTACATCTTTCTTATAGGCAATCCCTACAATTAAAACCGTTGCTGGTGATTGCACCACACCTTTCACTTTCCCGATTATTTTCTCTGGCATTTCTTCATTAATTACATGTGCTGCCTCAATTAATTGACTAATTGCTCCAGCCTTTCTTATTCTCCATTGAAAATACAAAGGATCTACCGGGATACAATGTCCCCCTATTCCTGGTCCTGGCCAATACGGAGTAAATCCAAACGGTTTTGTAGATGCAGCTTCAAGCACCTCATAAAAATTAATATTCAAACTTTCACAAAGTATATTTAACTCATTTACTAATGAAATATTAACTAAACGCTGAATATTTTCAAATAGCTTACACATCTCTGCTACTTTCGGAGAGCTAACTGGAACGACTACATCAAATATAGTGCTATATAAATCCTGTACTTTTTGTTTACACTGCTCGGTTTGTCCACTAATAACTTTTGGAATTGTTTCAACTGAATACTGGCTATTCGCTGGATCAATTCGCTCTGGAGAATACCCAATATAATAATCTTCTCCTACCTTTTTACCTGTTTGAGAAATAATAGGAATAATAACTTCCTCCAGTGTACCTGGATATGTGGAGCTTTCAAAAATGAAGGTTTGTCCTTTTTGAAGGTGTTGTTGTATATAATAAGAGGATGAAACGAGGGCACTTAAATCGGGTTCTTTATTCTCATTAATTGGCGTTGGCACAGTCACAATAACATACTCACTATTTTGGAACTCCGTAACACCTTTATCTGGTGTACTTACTATTAATTTTCTTTCGTTCAATAAATTTTGTAATACATTAGAAGAAACATCAGGAATATAACTTTCTCCTTTGGTTATTAATTCTATCTTCCTAGTATCTTTATCTAATCCAAGTACAGCATGTCCTCTTTCTGCAAAAAGGACAGCCAAAGGAAGGCCAACATATCCTAATCCAATAATAGTTACTTTACTACTAGCATCCATCTATATTTTCTTCTTCCTTTCTCAATTGTTGAATTATATCTCTATCCCGCTCTCCATCTGTAAATCCTCCGCGTTCGTCCGTATATTGTAATAAATACGCAATCGCCTCAAGCTGATCACCAAAAATACGGTCAAATGCTGGGATACGTCCATTTACAAAACCATGTTGCTCTGGGCGTACTCGATTTGTTTTTATAACATCTACAAATTCCACTGCTGTAATGGAGCATTCTTCTAAAATAGCTTTCATTTGAGCTAATGGTGGAATGATAAGAGAATCATACCCAATTTTCTCTATTACCTTTTTACGCATAGCATGTGGTACTGCCGTTAACGAGTTGTTCCATAAATCTGGTCGTTTTGCTACCAAATTCACGAAATATTTCCCCATACTAATTGGATCTGCCGGGTGAAACATATCTAACAAACATTGCAAATCATTTAACGCCACATCATTCCCGTCTTCAATAGCATGCAAAAATGGAATTAGTTTTTTTGCCGGAATAGCAAAATCACCATCAACAAATAAACAAATATCTGCCGTAGCATGCATAGCCCCTATCGCTCGTGCTACATTATGGCCAAGCGCCTTCGTGAATTCAACTACAATAACATTCTCTAACTTTGCTTGTTTAATCGTCTCACCATCTGCTCCATTCGCAACAACTATAATTTCATCTACACCTGCTTTTTTCACTTCTTGTATAACAGATCTGATAGTCATTTTTTCTTCTGACACTGGTATAATCGCACTATATTTCGCCTTTTCCTTTTGTAATAAAACTGGTTTATACTTCCCTATAAACTCTCTATCCCTATTTCCCTCCGAAAAACCGCCACGTTTACCATATGTTTCGATTACATATTGCAAAGCACGTAAATGATCACCCATAATACGACTTGTCGCTTTCGGATAAGGAGAACCAGGTGATATACCAGTATGCACAGGACGAACTTTATTTGTGTGAATTACATCGACCGAAGCCATATCAACAATATCTACTCCTCTAGACATCGCCATCGCTTGAAATAATGCTGGATCCGCTAAATTCCACCACCCAAACCTCTCGATAATTTCTCTACTCATCGCATGTGGAATTGCGATTAAAGATCCGACAACAAGCTCTTTTTTATTCAAATAACGATTCAACATACATTTTCCAACTGTCGTATAATGTGGTCTCACCTTTAAATACACAGACCATGTTAAATTATTCACAACAATTTGATGCCCCTGCTGGATTCCTTTCACGAAACGTTGTAGCTCTACATTATCAATAACAATATCACCATCTAAAAATAATACGATGTCACCTTTTGCTTTTCTAGCTCCAATTGCCCTTCCAACATCATTGCCAAGAGAATGTTTATAATAAATCACGCGGCAATGATGTTGGAAGGCTATCTCTTTTGTCTCATCTGTCGATCCATTATCTACTACGATAATTTCATAAGGCTCGAGCTTCTCCACTTCTACTAAGACTTGTGATAAAGTACTTGCTTCATTATGCACAGGAATAACAACTGATACTTTCATACTTGCATCACTCTTACCCTTCCAAGCGAACATAAGAAATAATAGGGATACGTACAAGTACATCTTCCGGTGGTCCATAAGAAGGAGAAGTACGAACACTTACTGCTCCATCCGTCACAGATAAAAGAATGCCTGCAACAATTTCTACAGCTGTCACAACTTGCACTAACTCACCAACATGGTTACGCAATTCATCAGTAAATAACATATATAAGTCTCCTTTCTTACACTTCTTTAATTGATATAATACTTGTAAATGGTAATAAAACTTCAGTTCCTATTCCTTCTTGCAGCGTTAAGAAATCGTCACCAACTGCTACAATAACACCCGTTAACTGTCCAACTGTCACAGTAATTTCGACGTTTTTCCCTAAATACTGCTTTGCAATTTCTTTAAATGGTGATGTATTACATTCTTTTAAAATGTTACAAATAATAGATTGGAATTGACTTGATTCTATAAAATCTTCCGTAGCTTGCTTAGAATTTCTTTGAATAAACCTTGCGAAGTTTTGCGAAAATAAAAGTCGTTCCACAGCAGGCAATAACTTGTCATCTAAAAAATAACCTAATTGTCTATTAAACAGTCTGGATAATTTATGCCAATATTTTCTGAACAGACACATACGCTTCTCCTCCTATTATTTTTAAAGTATAAAAAATAACATCCATACATCTTAATGTATACAAAACAGCTTTTTTTGTGATAGGTAAGACATACATTTTCTAGAACATATTCATTATTTTTGTATTACATTAATGAATAATCGTGGATATATTTTCTCAATACAAAAAAGACTATCCAAAAGGGATAGTCTTTTACACTTCAATATTTCGTAACATCGTATAAATGTCGTTATTCACTTTGCCAAATGATTTAATATTGTTTTGAATGTTAGATAATAAAACAACATATACACTGCCATTTTTACTAAATCCATTTAAGCAATTCCAACCTGGCATTACACCATGATTTGAATAACTGCCTGGGTCTACATACCAGCCAAATCCGTAATCTTTTTTGACGGCAGTAAACATTTGATTATAACTCTCTTTTGATATTAATTTTCCAGAGAATAGCGCTTCATTAAATAAATATAAATCATGCGCGCTCGTATATATATCACCACAACCATATAATTGTGACATGCTCGGAATGTTAGGTGTTGTCATATTATTATTTACTATTTTATAACCCGTTGATGGGAATCTTGTTTGTTCTAACGCTTTACCAAAACCAGAATGCTTCATACCAGCAGTAGCAAAAATATGTTGTTTAATATATTCTTCTAATGGTTGTCCACTTACCTTCTCGGCAATGTAGGCAAGTATAGAGTAGTTCGAATCTGAATACTTCCATTTCTCTCCTGGGCCTGCAATACGCTTTTGATTGCCTATCCGCTTTATCAGTTCCTCATGAGAAATATCCTCTGTTCCCTGCTCATATTCCGGAATCCCTGATGTATGTGTTAATAAATGTTTTAGTTGAATGCTATTACCTTGAGGAAAATCTGGAATATACTTTGCAATCGTATCCTCTACTTGTAATTTATTTTGATCTTTTAATTGCATAATAGCAGTCGCTACAAATGCCTTTGAAATAGAGCCAATATAAAAGGTCGTTTCTGAATTATTCGGTACTTGCTTCTCTTTGTTCGCCATACCGTATCCTTTATTCAAAAGAACTTTTCCGTTCTTCACAATAACAGCTGTCCCACTAAATCCTGCGTTTTGTAAATATTGATCCAATTGAGCGTTTTCATTAATTTCTTGAGGCGGCCCTTCGGCAGGTTTCTCTATAACTTGCGCCTGCTTTATCTGTTCTTCCTGTTCTTTTTGTTTTCTTTGTTTTTCAGCTTCTTGTCTTTTCATTTCTTCTTGCTTTTTTATCTCTTCTTGCTTCTTCATTTCTGCTGCTGCTTTTAAAGTTTCCTCTTTTTTATTATGCGCAACAATTTTTGTATACATGAAATATACAAGTGAAAATAGTAGGACGAGAATGATTGTTCTTTTTATGTATACAACCGGACGACGTACTTTCCCATTAACAGTATTTTTTTCCTGATCCATGATTACCCTTTTCCCCTTATTTACCGATAATTTAATTCATCTACACAAGACTTTTTCCAAATCATTTCAGTAGATTATAGACACTCCATTCTATGTCATCCCTACTTTATCACGCGCTGAACATATTACCAACCTATATGTATAAAAAAGAAAAAGAAAATTTACAAAAGTAAGATTCCCTTTAAAATTTCAACATAATAAAAGAGGATATCCTGGAAAAGACTGTTGTTATCAATCTTTTTGGATATCCTCTTATCTAACTATTTATACGTGTTTTTTCATATCATCGGCAACAGACTCAACGTTTGTACCTACGATAACTTGTACACTTGTGTTACTTAATTTCATAACGCCTTTTGCACCTGCTCGTTTTAATGCTGGTTCATTTACTAAACCTGCATCTTTCACTTGTAAGCGTAGACGTGTTGCACAGTTATCAATAACTGTTAAGTTTTCTTTTCCACCTAAAGCTGCTACGTAAGTTTCACCAATTGAACCTGCAACTGGAGCTTCTTCACCTTCAGCTAGTTCCTCTTCATCTTCACGACCAGGAGTTTTTAAGTCGAACTTCTTAATTAAGAAGTAGAATACTACAAAGTAAATTGCTGCGTAAATTAAACCGATTCCTGCTAGTAACAATGGTTTTGTTGCAATACCGAAGTTTAAGAAGTAATCGATTGCCCCGGCACTAAATGAGAAACCATCGTGAATGCCAAGTGTTGTTGTAATGAATAGAGACAGACCTGTTAGTACAGCATGAATACCATATAATACTGGTGATAAGAACATGAATGAGAATTCAATTGGCTCTGTAATACCAGTTAAGAATGAAGTTAATGCTAGACCACCTAACATACCTGTAACCATTTTACGCTTCTCTGGTTTAGCAGCCGCAATCATTGCGAAACACGCTGCTGGTAAACCGAACATCATGATTGGGAAGAAGCCAGTCATAAACATACCTGCTGATGGATCTTTTGCAAAGAAGCGTGCAATATCACCATGAACGATATCACCAGCTGCATTTGTAAAGTCACCAAGTACAAACCAGAAGTATGTGTTCATTACGTGGTGTAAACCGATTGGAATTAATAAACGGTTTAATAATCCGAATAAACCAGCACCAACTGAACCTAAGTTCACGATGCCGTGTGCTACTGAATCAATACCACTTTGAATCGTTGGCCAAATTTGACCGAATACTAATCCTAAAAGAAGCATTACAATAGAAGTAATGATTGGTACAAAACGTTTCCCTGCAAAGAAACCTAACCATTCTGGTAATTTAATCTTATGGAATTTGTTATATAGTAACCCAGCAACAACCCCAGCAATAATACCACCGAGTATGGCCATATTTATTTTTGGCGTTAACGCCGCTGCTTTTGAAACTTTTGTCATTGTATCTGCTAATTTAGTTGGATCTGCTGAACCAACTAAATCCTGAACACTTTTTAATTTATCATTCAGCTCTGCTGCTGAATATGCCTTACTTAGAGCGTTCGTTGTATTTTGTAAAACAAGATATCCGATTGCCCCAGCAAGTCCTGCTGCTCCACTACCATCAATAGACAAACCGATTGCAACACCAATTGCAAAAATAAGTGCTAAATTATCAAAAATTGCTGCACCGGCCTGTGCCATAACAGGAATGTTAAATACGTCTTCTTGTCCTAAACGAAGCAATAATCCTGCTGCTGGTAGTACGGCGATTGGAAGCATTAACGCTTTACCAATACGTTGTAGAAACTGCAACATTTTAATTCCCCCTATCAAATTTATGAAATCGTTATCATTATAAGTACGCCTTAGAAAACGCTTTCTATTTACATAACCATAATAACATATAGTTGTATAGATGTGTAGTTTTTATTTTTGAATTTTTTATGGATAAATCTCCTATTTCCAAACTGTTATATAAAAGGAAAATTCTCCTTTTTTAATACAAAATACTTAAAACGAAAGACCCACGATATAACATGTAACTTTCGTTTTATCATTCCACTTTTTCATGTTATTATTTATTTCCGAGCATATCGGGAAAAGTAAACTTAGTTAATTCGAAATAGGAGCGTTGGTACTATGCAGTGCATTGAAACAAACAACTTACAACAGTTGTTAGAACAAGTAAAACCATATACGAAAAAAGGAAAGCTTGCTACTTATATCCCCGAACTAGGAAATGCAAATCCAGATGATTTAGGGATTGCCATTTTCCATAAAGAAACAGAATATATCCATGCTGGCAACTCACAAACACTATTTACTCTTCAAAGTATTTCCAAAGTAATTACACTTGCAATTGCACTTTTAGATCGTGGTGAAGAATATGTATTTTCTAAAGTTGGAATGGAGCCAACTGGTGACCCTTTTAATTCTATTATTAAGTTAGAAACAACAAGTCCTTCCAAACCTCTTAATCCAATGATTAATGCAGGTGCACTAGCTATTACAAGCATGTTAGCAGGAAAAAATAACGAAGAAAAAATGGAGCGTATTCTTCATTTTGTACGTGAAATAACAGATAATCCTACAATTAACTATTCTTCTAAAGTTGCCAATTCAGAATTAGAGACTGCTTACTTAAACCGTTCACTTTGTTACTATATGAAACAAAACGGCATTATCGATTGTGACATTGAAGAACTTATGGATTTATACACTCGTCAATGTGCAGTTGAAGTAAACTGTATCGATTTAGCACGTATTGGTTTAATTTTTGCAATGGATGGCTACGATCCATACAAGAAAAAACAAATTATCCCTAAACATATTACAAAAATTTGTAAAACATTTATGGTTACTTGCGGGATGTATAATGAATCTGGTGAATTTGCAATTCGCGTTGGAATCCCTGCAAAAAGTGGTGTAGCAGGCGGTATTTTCGGCTGCGTAAAAGGCGAAATGGGAATCGGCATTTTCGGACCCGCTTTAGATGCAAACGGAAATAGTATCGCTGGTTTTAAAATTCTTGAATTACTTTCTGCCCAAGAAGGCTGGAGTATATTTTAATTTCGGAAGTTATCCTGCTATACTAGCAGGATTTTTTATTTCACGAAAAATTTAGTTTCACCAATCATTAATAACAAAACAAAAACAATAATGAAAGTTTCGCCTTATTATGCATATTTGCTCCCCCCTCCTGAATAATATAGTACAACCTAACGCTATATGTGGAGGTGTAAAAGATGAAACTGATATTTCAAATGGAAAAACAACCTGTTCTTGAAAAAACAATTCTTCTTTTTATATTGAGTATTGTAGAAAGCTTGAAGTTAAAAGTTGTTTCACTCGATGAAGCTCACCGATACATATTCAATTTAGAAGTGCTTGAATTATTAATGGATCGGAACATCGATGATCAAGTACTAGAGCTTATTCATTTCGGAATGGGACTTGAAGATATTCATCATGTCCTTCCTGAAGAACTTGAGCATACTATCGAAGAATTAAAGTGGCTTTGTATCCAAGTATTAAGTGAGTACAGTATGCATGAAGAATCGGAACAATTAATTGAAGATATACGTTAAGAAAGCACCTATGTAGGTGCTTTTAATGTTTATTAACAAATATTTATACATAATGTACTTTTATATGATAGCTACTTTATATTTAAAGAAGAAAATATCCGATGTCGATATATGCGATTCATTCGAGTATTTCCGAGGAAATGCTCGAACATTGTATTTTTACAATAACTGATCTATCCCTATAAGAATTAATAACACGCCTGCAATAACTGTAGCCCATTTCCCTAAGTGTTCAGCTAAAAATCGTTTTCCTACATACGCAAAGCCACTAATACAAATAAAACTAAACACTCCCGAAATACATGCCGTAAGCCATAGGTTTAAATTTGTTACTCCAGCATCAAAGCCACCTGCAATATTATTAATAGATAATGCCACCCCTAAAATGATAGCTTCAGAAAAACTAATTGTTTTAGATCCATCAAAATCTGCTTTTTCTGGATTACGTAAAATCCCCATAAGTACACTACCATCTTTAGATTCTATGGTTTCTTTTTTACTCAAGAAAGGCTGACATAAAATAAACACTCCGATTATCCCTAAAACAATTGCCCCAATAAGGTTTGCTGTAAACTCCGAAATAAATAGTGCGATCCAATTCCCAAAAAATCCAGCTAATAAAGTAAATAAAAATCCAAAAAATGCGATGATAAAATTGTTAAACCACGAAATTCGAATTTTACGAATGCCATACGCAATCCCAACACCTGCATTATCTAAATTGGACGCAATTCCAATTAAAAGAATTGAAAATAAACTTGCCGTACTCATCAACATTCACCCCTTTTTCTCACTTTTCCATGCATATTATGAAAATGTTGAGCAACTGTGCCTGTCTATTTCATATACTTGTAATAAATGCTCAACATTTTTTCAACAATAAAAAAGGAGTGCCTTCACTATGCCTAAAGAAAATTCAAATGAGCGGCTTAGTACATTAATAAAAAAACTTTTAAAAGAACGTGCCTTATCAATGCGCCAACTAGGAATGCTTACAAATATTGATCCCGCAACAATCTCAAGAATTATGAATGGCAAACAACCGCCAAAACAAAAACATCTACAAAAATTTGCAGAATGCCTTCAAGTTCCACCTCAATTGTTATTTGATGAAATGTATCCTAATTCTCCGCACATAAATAAAGAAAAGACGGATATGTACACATCTCTTGATACAATTCAGCAAACTTTACAATCCTCAAACTTATTCGATTTCGATTACACAACAACTCGCGTAAAACAAGAACTTGAAAATTATGAGCGCTATGCTCAAACAACAGAAGGTGAAAAGCGTATTCATGAAAGTTTCGTAAGCAAGTTAGAACAAATTGATAGTGCTGGTCCTTTCATTGAACAATTAACAGATATGTATCAACAATTTTGCAATGAAACTATTTTAAAAGAAGAACGTGCAGTACTGGGAGGCGCATTACTTTATTTCATTTTATCGACAGATATTATCCCTGATTACCTCTTTCCAATTGGCTATTTAGATGATGCAATTGCCGTTGAATTAGCGAAAGAGAAATTGATTGAAATAAGACGCAAAACATAGAAAAGCAAAAAACTATTTCAGTTGTTGTTTATGTTCAACTCTGAAGTAGTGCACTAAAAAATCGTACAAGTATACATACCCGTACGATTCCAATATACCAATCTATTTTTTCCTATGACACCATTCATATATGAACGCCGTTATCACTTTTGTAAATTCAATTAACTGTTTAACTTCAACTTTCTCATTTACAGAATGAGCTTCTTCTAGTGTACCTGGTCCATAAATAATCGCTGGAATGTGAAACTCACTAAACCAACCACCATCAGTTACCGTTGCAGACATATCTAAAATTGCATTTTTAGATAGAATAGATTCATGTACTGAACTAAGAGTTTTTACAGCAACGTGTTCGCTATCTACTTCTAATGAAGGGAAAATTTCACCTCGATCAACAATCATTGACTCTCCGCCCCACTTAAATTGTAGTGGGTTCTCGCTTAACCATGGATCTGCTGCTGCCACTTTTCCTAAATACTCTTCTATTTCTTCTATTATTTGTTCATGCGTTTCATTGGGATAAAAGTGTACTGTTATCCATAACCGGCACTCATCCGCAATAAATGCTGCATGACGCCCTCCTTCAATGACAGCAGGATTAATTGTTGTCGTCCCTGATGGATATCCTTCATACGTTTTCATTACTGCCCAATGACGCTCTAACTCCTGTAAACTTTGAACAATTTTCATCATTTTCTCAATAGCACTCGCTCCAAATAAACGTCCTCCAGCATGAATCATCTGTCTACGTGTTGCATCATGAAACGTTTGTGGGCTTTTCACTGTAATCCATCCAGTAATTACGCCGCCCTGCCCTTGCATATGTAAATTACTCGTATCCACTACGACTGCAAAATCAGCATCATAACCTCTTTTACAACATTGAAGTGTACCTGCCTCTCCAACTTCTTCCCCAATTACCGATTGAAACATTAAGTCACCTGGCAATTCAATTCCCGCTTCTTCTAAAAGCTGAATTGCAAATAAGGCTCCAGCTAGTCCACCTTTCATATCTGCCGCGCCTCTCCCAACTAACCAACCATCTTTTATAAACGGCTCAAACGGATTTGTTTCCCACGCCTCATCTACTGATACTTCAGCTACATCCATATGGCCATTAATAATAAGACTTTTATATAACTCACTTTCCGTCCCTTTTTTCACCCCAACAACGTTCGGGTCATTCGGATATACATCCCATTTATCAACACTAAAATTTCGTTTTCTTAGAAAATCTGCAATAAATTCTTGCGCCTCATTTGTGTTTCTCGCCGGCGGTGCTGGTGTTTCAAAACGAATTAAGGTCTTTGTAAGCTCTAGTAATTCATCTTTTCGTAAATCAATCTGTTCTAATAGCTGTGAAACTTCTTGATTCATTGCTAATTCCCCTTTGCATACGTAGTATGTTTCCAGCTATATTGTCACAAAAAAAGAGACTGTTTACAATTTTACAGTCTCTTTTTTTAGCATTAGTTTCTAATGTATTTATAAACTTTCTGCTTCTGTTGTGTTTACTTTTTCAACATGTTCTATTTTGCTTTCCTTATTTTTTGTCGCACGATAAAACAGTAAACAAACTATCATAAATGGAATACCACAATACAATGCCATTCTTTGTTCTGGAATAAAAGCCATAGCTACAATTACTGTTAAATTTAATACTAAAGCAAGCAGTGGTACGAATGGATACAATGGCGTTTTAAATTTCAAGTCTTTAATATCCCCGCCCTGCTTCACGTATGTCCTTCTAGCTAATAGATTAGATAGAGCGATCGATGCCCAAACTAATATCGCTCCAAACCCTGCAATTGAAAGAAGCCATAAATAAACTGTATCTTCCGCATAAATACCTGATAGTAATGAAAGACAACCTACAATCGTACTTACAATCAATGCATAAATAGGAACACCGTTTTTAGATAACTTACTAAAAATCGGGCTAATCATTCCTTGATTAGACATCGACCATAGCATACGAGAAGTTGCATATAATCCTGAATTCGCAACTGATAGTACCGCTGTAATAATAACGAAATTTATAATATCAGCCGCATAAGGAATACCAATTTTATCAAATACAACTACGAATGGACTTTCTATCACGCCTGCTTGCTGCCAAGGAAATAGTCCCGCAAGAATAAAAATAGATAGTACAAAGAAAACAAGTATGCGCCAAACTGTATTATTAATTGCCTTCGGGATCGTTTTCTCTGGATTTTCACTCTCACCAGCTGCAATACCAACTAGTTCTGTTCCTTGGAAGGAAAAATTAACTGCAATCATCGTAATTAAAATTGCTGATAATCCATTTGGGAACAATCCACCATAATCAGTAAAGCTAGAAAACATCGGTGCTGGTTCATTTCCTTTCATATCTAGAAAACCAAACATTGCTGCCCCGCCTAAAATGATAAATGCAATAATTGTAATTACTTTAATACTTGCAAACCAGAATTCAACCTCCGCAAAACTTCTTGAAGATAACGCATTAATAACAAAGAGCAATACGGCAAACACTACACACCAAATCCATGATGATACATCTGGAAACCAACGTTTCATTAATATACTAACTGCAATTAATTCAATGCCTATCGTAGCCGTCCAGTTTAGCCACGACATCCATCCCACTACATAACCCGCTGCAGGTGAAATATGTTTTGTAGCATATGTTTGATACGATCCTGCATCAGGCATCGCAACCGCTAATTCTCCAAGACAGAGCATCGTTAAATACATAACAAATCCACCGACAAGATACGCTACAATCGCTCCTCCAGGTCCAGCTTCATGAATTGTATAACTGGATCCTAAAAAAAGCCCAGTACCAATAACACCTCCGAGTGCAATCATAAATATGTGCCGACTTTTCAATTCTCTTTTTAATCCTTGGTTTTGATCCATCATATAACTCCCCCCTTTTCACTTTGCAAACCCATTTAATGTAAGCGTTTTTAAAATTCTTCATAGTAAAAATAATTATTAAAAAGTGCAAAATACATATTACTTCTATTAATCACTACCTGTTATTAATAGATCATCCCTTACTGTTATTAATAGTTTTTGATCAGCGATAGCTTGTCCTTCTACCACTTCTAAAGATTCGATATAACCACTGATTCCTACCTTAATTTCTACTTTCTGCTTATCTATCGTTTCAATTAACGCTAATTTCTCCCACTCATATACGTAAGAACTTTCAGTAACAAATAATTTCTCTACTTTTCCGTAACAAGGACTATACACGCCTTCTATAACCGTCTTCACTTAATAAATTCCTCCTCTTAATTAATTTGCACTGAAATGTCGCATACCCTATGAAAAGTTCTAATTCACCCACTCCTTCAATTTAAAGATTTCAATTATTATTTATGCAAGATACGTACCAACCTCAATATCTATATAAAAATTAAGATTTCGCACAAAAAAATCTACATAACCGCAAAATTTTTCTATCGTTTGAAAAGTTTTAAAAGAAAATAGCAAAAAAATTTTGCGATTTTATGAGAATTTTAATAAAATTATAAAAAGTCAGTCTTCATAGGGTAAAACGAGGAGAAGATAATACATGCATACAGAAGAAATTAATTTTAAACAAATTACTGAAATGAATGCGCTATATGAAGCTTTACTCAATGAACTCGATATCGGGATTCATATTATTAATGAGGAAAGTAAAACGATTATCTATAACCGCAAAATGATGGAAATTGAATCAATGGACCGCTTAGATGTGCTATATAAAAGTCCTTTAGAGGTATTTGCATTTGAAGAAAATAAAAATAGTACTCTTATAGAGGCATTAAAATTTGGAAAAACCAAAAAAAATATAAAACAAACGTATTTTAACAATAAAGGGCAAGAAATTACGACGATTAACGATACTTTCCCTATAATAGAAAATGGAAAAATTAAAGGCGCTATTGAAATTTCAAAAGAGATTAGTCACTTAAAACAACCGATAAGAATGAGTCCTTCTCGAAAACAAAATAACAAGTTTACCTTTGATCACATAATCGGTGATTCTAGTGCTATTCAATCGGTCATTACAGAAGCAAAGCGGGTAATTCGTACCTCCTCATCCATACTTCTCATAGGAGAAACAGGGACCGGTAAAGAACTATTTGCACAAAGTATCCATAATGAAAGTCAGCGTTCAACAAAACCATTTATTTCGCAAAACTGTGCCGCTATACCTGATACACTCATGGAAAGCTTATTATTTGGGACGAACCGAGGTGCATTTACAGGAGCTATCGATAAATCTGGTTTATTTGAAGAAGCAAACGGAGGAACTTTGTTATTAGATGAGATCAACTCATTAAGTCCATCACTTCAAGCTAAGTTATTACGAGCTATACAAGAAAAAACAATACGAAGAATCGGGGGCGCACAAGAAAAAGAAATTGATGTTCGTATTATAGCAACTATTAATGAAGACCCTCTTGAAGCTATTGCACACAATCGGTTAAGAGAGGATTTATATTACCGATTAAGCGTCGTTACTTTATGTCTTCCACCTTTACGTGAAAGAAAAGAAGATATTCCAGCTCTTGTTCAGCACTTTATCGAAAAGTACAATATTCAATTCGGGCTCGGCGTAACCGATGTAGATGTACATGTAAGAGAATTCTTTTATGCACACGATTGGCCCGGAAATGTACGAGAATTGGAACATATAATAGAAGGTTCAATGAACTTAATAGAAGATGAAAATATCATTACAGCGTTTCATCTTCCCACTCGCTTTCGCGAACGAATAAAAAAAGAATTCCATATACAACCTTCCCTAACTAGTCAGGATGCTGATACACCTAAAACTTTAAAGCGCACAATAGAAGAAATGGAAAAGAACTACATCAATCAAATCCTTAAAGAGAATCATGGTAATATCTCACAAGCGGCAAAGTTTTTAGGATTGAGTAGACAAAACTTACAATATCGAATAAAAAAACTGCATTTGCACATATAAAATGAACATACTACTAAGTGCAAATAAATGGAAAACTTTGCTATAATAAACATATAACATGCTAGAAAGGGGCGATATATATGAGTAATGATAAAAAATTAAAGTTATTACAATACTTATACCTTCTTCCTGCCGTTCTATGTATGATGTTATTCATTAATGCTGATATGAGCAGCTTTCCTTATGCAAAGCTCTTAGGAACAATTAGCGGCTCCTTTGCGGCTATTATGCTTGCTGCTTTTTGGAATTTGAAGCTACGCATGAAAAAAGAGAAATCTTCTTAATTTCAGAGTGCAAAAAAATCGAGCCTTATCAGCTCGATTTTTTTACTTATTATTAAAACTCAACATTCTCCAAATACAAACCACTCGCCTCAGCAAGGCAATTAATTTGATTGCGCTGTTTTCCCTCTAAAATGTTTGGAATTGCTTCAGCATCTAGTTGTCCTAATCCAACTTCAATTAATGCCCCAACAATTTTTCGTACCATGTTATGAAGGAATCCGTTACCACTTACTCTAATTTGTACAAATCCAGCCTCTTCCATCACTTCAAGTGTATATACTTCTCGAACCATAGACTTTTTCTTTGATTTCGCATTTGAAAAAGCAGTAAAGTCATGTGAACCAACTAAATGTTTCGCAGCTTCTTTCATGCTTTTCACATTTAATTTTTTATTCACGTGCATGCTGTATTTACGCATAAATGGATTTGTATGCTCTTCATTCCAAATTTTATAAAGATATGTTTTTGCTTTAGAATTGTAACGAGCATGGAAGCGATCTTGTACTTCTTCTACATTCGTAATGCTAATATCATTGGGTAAATATTGATTTAAATATTTTTTCACTTTATGTTCCACTAACTTCTCATCACTTTGAAAGTTAGCAACTTGATTCAAAGCATGTACCCCAGCGTCTGTTCTACTACAACCGATAATCTCAATTTCTTTTCCGACCATTTCAGATATGACACTTTCGATTTTTCCTTGAATCGTATTATCGTTATTACCGAGACGTTGCCATCCTTTAAAACGTGCACCATCGTACTGAATCGTTAATTTATAATTGTTCATTTTATTCTCCTTCATAGAAAATATTCCCTCATACCATGAGGGAATATTAATAAACTTTACTTTCTAACAAGCTTCACTACATTTTCTACATGAGCTGTATGTGGGAACATATCAACTGGTTGTACATATTCCACTTCATAACTCTGCATTAATGCATTTACATCACGTGCTAGCGATGACGGGTTACAAGACACGTAAACAACTTGTTTCGGTTTCACTTTTAAAATCGTTTCCAGTAATTTATCATCGCAACCTGTACGCGGTGGATCGACAACAATTACATCTGGACGCCATCCTTCTTTTACCCACTTTGGTAACCATTGTTCTGCTTTACCTGCTTCATATTTTGTGTTTGTAAATCCGTGGCGTTTTGCATTTTTCTTTGCATCTTCAATCGCTTCTGGAATTACATCCATACCACGTACTTCTGCTGCATCATTCGCAAGCCAAAGACCAATTGTACCAACACCACAATACGCATCTACAATTTTCTCATTTCCTGTTAAAGCAGCTGCTTTTTTCGCTTCATCGTATAAAACAACCGTTTGCTCTGGATTCAATTGGAAGAATGCACGTGCTGATAATTCAAATGATAAATCACCAAGTGTTTCTTGAATTACTTCTTTTCCAGCTAATTTAAACGTTTTGTCACCAAAAATAACAGATGTTTTACGCCAGTTTACGTTTTGCATAATTGATTTAACCGCTGGCATCTGTTTTTGTACTTCTGCAATAAATTGTTCTTTATTTGGCAATTCTTCTTTTGTTGTAATAAGTGTGACTTGTACTTCACCTGTTTGAACTGCAGTACGTGTCACAATTGTACGTACTAAACCTTTTTGTTTTTTCTCATTGTAAATAGAAACATTTAACTTTTCTAATATACGTCTTACAACTTTTGTCGCTTCATTCGTTGCCTTATGTTGAATCATACAATGAGAAATATCAATTAACTGATGTGAGTTTTGTTTATATAGCCCTGTAATAACCTTTTCATCTTTACGTCCCACTTGTAATTGACTTTTATTACGATAATGCCATGGATTTTCCATGCCAAGCGTTGGACGAATTTTCTCTTCTAGACTGTTATTCATGTACTTCTCGAATGCTTGTACAACGATATCACGCTTTTGATTTAATTGTTCTTTATAATCTAAATGTTGTAACTGACAGCCACCACACTCCTCATATACTGAACATGGTGCTTTCACACGATGTGGTGATGATTTACGAACTTTTTTCACTTTCGCTTCAGCGAAGCCACGCTGAATTTTCGTTGCTTCAGCAACAACTTCTTCTCCTGGTAATGCCCCGGGAATGAAAACAACTTGTCTCTTAAAATAACCAACGCCTTCTCCGTTAATCCCAAGACGTTTAATTGTCACAGGGAACGTTTGACCAACTTCCAACTTACTCTCATGTTGCTTTTGTATCATTATTACACCTCTACTCTATACTTTTCCATAAATATAACGCTGCATAACTGCAGTATGGTTCACACTCTTGTTTCACTTTTTCTAAAAATGCATCATCAGGTTTATCATCTAATTGAAATACACCTTGCACTGCGCGCTGAATTCCAATGTCTGCTTTTGGAAACATATTTTTTCGTCCAAGCCCAAACATTAAAAAGTTTTGCACTGTCCATGCTCCAATACCCCTTATTGGTAACAATTGTGCCGATACTTCTTCTTCTGTTTCATTTTCTATCCTTGCTAAATCTAATTTTCCGCCTACGATATGCTTTGCTAATCCTACTATATATTCGGCTTTTCGCTGACTAAACTTCTGCTCTCTCAATTCTTCTATTGAAATGTTCGCTACTCTTTCTGGTGTTGGGAAAAAGAAAACGCCGTTCTTCTCTGTCCCATATCTTTTTACAAATTGATCTGTTAGCACAGTAGCAAATTTCAAATTTATTTGTTGATGAATAATACAGCGAAGAAGACAAGCGAAATAATCGAATTCTAAAATAATTGGAGTATAAGCATATGTTTCAAATAGTGGACGTAATGATGTGTTTAAAAAATGATTTTGTATATTTTGAAACGGTTCATTCCAGTGAAAAATAGATTTCATTCGTTTCATTACTTTTTCTTGATCTCCTGCCTGACTAGAGATCCAAAATTGTGGATTTTGAACAGTACCAATCCCTTGCAAACGAACAACAATCTGTTCTTCGTCTATAAAAAGCGGGATATAAATTACTTTCTCGTCTAATTGAATGACGTTTAACGGGTCGAAAGATAAACGCTTCAGCACTTCCTCAAAATGGTACGGATATTCTAACGTAACATGTTCGCTCCACATACGTTTCCCCATCCTTTTTTACACATCATTATAGCATGAGAAAACCGCAAGCATACATGCTTACGGTTGATTGCTGTTTACTAAATCATCTAGGCTTTTAAAATGATACCCTTTATCGCGCAAATCATCAATGATTTTCGCAAGTGCTTCCGCATTATCTTTTGATATCGCATGAAGTAACAAAACAGATCCTGGATGAATCATAGTCATTACATTATTATGAGCGTATTGCCAACCTCTTTGCTGATCTACTTTCCAATCAAGAAATGCAAGCGACCAAAACACATTATAGTATCCCATTTCTTTCGTAAGAGCTAGCGTTCGCTCACTAAACACGCCTCGCGGAGGACGTACATATTTCACTTCTTTTTGTCCTGTCACTTTTTTAATTTCTTCCGTTACACTTGTTAATTCTTCACGAAGTTTTGCATCGTTTACTGCTGTAAAATCAGGGTGACTCCAAGAATGATTACCAATAATATGTCCTTCATTTTTCATTCTTAATAATAAATCTTTTTGTGTTTTTATATAGTGCCCCGTCACAAAGAAAGTTGCGGGTACTTTTTTCTCCTTCAGTACATCTAAAATCTTTCCTGTATATCCATTTTCGTATCCATTATCGAATGTTAAATAAATGTCTTTTTTCTTCGTATCACCTAAGTAAAATCCACCATTTTTTTGTAGTAATTCTGTATATAATTTCCCTGCATCTGGCACCGTTTCATTTTTAGGGCGTGGGATCCCCCAGTTATGTGGTGTATTCGTATAAGCAAATGTTGAAACTGGAACAAGTGCCATCATAATTGAAAAAATGAGACCTATATATAACCATTTATATTTCATAAATAGTCTCCTTTCCATATATAATCGTACCTGTAGTTTCTGTTTTCACTCTTTCTTTCATGCTGAACATGTTTTTCTATATATACCAAAAAAATACACCTCGAATGATTCGAGGTGTATTTCTCTTTACTTAAATACAGGTTCTTTAAAGCTCGCCAATTTTTCAAGTGATGTTTTATCTACATCAGCATGTAGGCTTTTCCCATGAGAATCCATCGTTACAACTGCTTTAAAACCATTGATACGTAAATGCCACATTGCTTCCGGGATACCGAATTGTAAGAAATCAACATCTTTCACTTCTTTAATACATTCAGCATAATATTGTGCTGCACCACCAATTGCATTTAAGTACACACCACCGTGTTCTTCTAAAGCAGCTAATGTTTTAGCACCCATACCACCCTTACCAATTACAGCACGAATACCGAACTTTTTCATAATATCGCCTTGATATGGCTCTTCACGGATACTTGTCGTTGGACCTGCCGCTTTAATTTGCCAATTATCATTTTCATCTTTCACTACAACTGGACCACAGTGATAAATAATTTGTCCATTTAAATCTACTGGACAATCGTTATCCATTAAATGTTTATGAATTGCATCACGTCCTGTATACATCATGCCGTTAATTGTAACAACATCCCCAACACGAAGTTCACGAATTTGCTCTTCTGTAATTGGAGCTTGTAATACGATTTCGCGCTGCTCTGATTGTTCTTGTGTAGCCTCTTGCTGAAGTGTATCTTCACCTTCTTGGTATAACCAATCCATAATTTCTCCTGTTTCAGGATGGATTTTTACACCAAGACGGCGATATGCCCAGCAATTATACGCAACAGATACATAGAAGCTAGCTGGCAAGCGATTATATACGCCAATTTTACACCCAAGTAAAGTTGTTTCTCCGCCGAATCCCATCGTACCAATGCCAAGTTTATTCGCATTTTCTAATACGTACTCTTCAAGTTTTTGTAACTCTGGTACTGGATTAACATCATCTAATGTACGGAATAATTGATTTTTTGCTAATTCGTAACCTGATGTTCGGTCTCCCCCGATACCAACACCAATTACACCTGCACTACATCCTTGGCCTTGCGCTTGATATACAGCATGAAGAAGGCATTTACGAATTCCTTCTAAATCACGACCTGCACGTCCAAGCCCTTCTAATTCACACGGTAAGCTATATTGAATATTTTTATTCTCACATCCGCCGCCCTTTAAAATTAAACGTGCATCAATGTAATCTTTTTCCCATTGCTCAAACTTAATAACTGGTGTTCCTGGTCCTAAATTATTTCCACTATTATCCCCAAAAAGAGAATCAACAGAGTTAGGACGAAGTTTACCATCTCTTGTCGCCCGCTCAAGCGCACTATAGATAGCTTCCTTCAGTTTTAATTGATTCACACCAACTGGTGTATAAATTTTAAACGTTGGCATCCCTGTATCTTGGCAAATCGGCGAGATATTATCATCTGCCATTTTAATGTTATTCGTAATTGTGCCAAGTGCCATCGCTGAACGAGTTCCTGCGTTTTCTCGCTCTTTCGCTTGTTGAATCGCACGACGAACATCTTTCGGTAAGTTCGTTGACGTTTCAACAACTAGTTGATACATGCTTTCTTGAAGCTTTTCCATTGTTACTTCCCCCTCAATTGTGAACGCTACCAAAACGTTATGAGATGAAAATTCCATTGTTATGCTCTTCAGCTTTTTATTTATCACGCTATTAAAGTATAAATGAAATTTTTCACAACTTGATTATACCTTTTTTTCTATATTCCTTCTATTATCCGTACAGAAAAAGGCTACCAATTTTGTATTGGCAGCCTTTTTAATATATTATTCGTCTTTTTTAAATTGCTCACATTTTAATTCTAATTCATCCAACATCGCAAGAAGACGATCTACATCTTCTAACTCTACTTCTTCAGGTTCAATTGTATCAATTACTTCAATGAACATATTTAAACGCTCTTTTAAATATACTAATTGTGTATCTTTATCTTGAATTGCTTTTCCCATGAAGGCACTCTCCTTTTAATTCGAGTTGCTTTTATTATACCGCAAAAATGATTGCTATGGGCATGTAATTTCATCGATTTTGTAACAGTAATTCATTCTAATGTAAGCCCTCTCTCTTTTTCCACAAAAAAGTTTCACTTTATAAAAAGCACATATTCTTCTATTATAGAGAATGGACAAATTGTTATTTCAATAGTCAAAGGAGTATTTCATATGACGATATCACAAATAATGAAGCCGATTACTCCTTCTTACGATCCATGGGAAGCGTATATGGACCTTGAAGAGTACGGCAAACTACTATTAACAAACGTTGAGTTTACAACGACAACGTTATGCAATATGCGTTGCGAGCATTGCGCTGTTGGTTACACATTACAGCCGAAAGATCCAAATCCGCTTCCGATGGAGCTTTTATTAAAACGATTAGATGAGATTCCTCATTTACGTTCTTTAAGTATTACAGGCGGAGAACCTATGCTTTCAAAAAAATCCGTCGACAATTATGTAACACCACTCTTAAAATATGCCCATGAACGAGGCGTTCGCACTCAAATCAACTCAAACTTAACTATAGATTTAGCACGTTACGAACAAATTATTCCCTACTTAGATGTATTGCATATTTCACATAACTGGGGAACAATTGATGACTTCGTTGAAGGCGGATTTGCAATGATGGAGCGTAAACCTACTTATGAACAACGCGCAAAATTATTCGAAAGAATGATTACAAATAGTAAAGCTCTATCAAATGCAGGTGTACTCGTATCAGCAGAAACAATGTTAAACAAAAGAACTCTACCACATATGGAACATATTCATCGTCAAATTGTCGAAGAAATGGGATGTAAGCGTCATGAGGTTCATCCGATGTATCCAAGTGACTTCGCGAGCAATTTAGAAATTTTAACGAAAGCTGAAATTCGTGATGCAATTGAGCATTTACTAGAAATTCGCGATGAAAATGTATGGATGTTATTCGGAACATTACCTTTCTATGCTTGCAGTGATGATGAGCGAGACATCGCTACATTTAAAAAATTACAAGAAAGCAAAAATGTAACAGTTCGTAATGACCCGGATGGCCGTTCTCGTTTAAACGTAAATATTTTCGATGGAAATATTATTGTGACGGACTTTGGTGATGTTCCACTTCTAGGAAACATACAATCAAACACATTACAAGAAGCGTATGAAAAATGGAGCGCTTCAAAAACAGCAAAATCATTAAGCTGTCACTGTCCTGCAGTAAAATGTCTTGGACCAAATGTTCTTGTAAAAAACAGCTACTATCCGACAGAAGATTTCTTATCAAAAACAGCAAATATTACATTATAAATAGAAACGTCAGCTTATAAGCTGACGTTTTTCATGTTATTGCGAATGCGATGAAGAAATAAATTTAAAAAACAAATGATCATGAATTGGAATAGCCGCTCCAATTCCTTGAGATGTAATATTTTTCACGACAAGCCTTTTTTGATTCCCTTTTAACACAAGGTAGACTTCGCCAAATGTTACTTTTCCTTTTTCATTTACCGCTGGTGTATAAGCGTATAAATATCCAAGTTGACTCGGACTAATATTATATACACGCTCATGTCCTGTACCATAACCAATGGTCGTTTTAAATGAAAGTGGCAATTGTACTTTTTCAAGCGCTTTTAAAAGCATCATTTTTTTCACATCTGCAGCATCTTTCATATCTGCTGTTAAATCACCTTCGATTGTCTTTTGGGTTTCTTGTTTGTAGCGAAGTGGATATAAGCGATCCCCCCCGCGATTGTCATATACATTTCGATTCACTTGCTTATATTCCCAGTTAATCGATGTATCTATTGATTCATAATTTAATGCCCATTGACCTAAATAAATTTTCGCTCGGTATCCTACTGCAAGTGGTGCATTCGAAATTGTTGTTTCATTGAACATTCGAATTAAATCAGGGTTTTCAATTTTGATATTTGCTGTTTTCAATAGTTCTTGCGCAAACTTACTTGGCTGTAAACGCGGCAAATCTTGTGCGTCATTTGGAAATGTATTATCTTTTGAAATATTTAAAACAGATGAAGGCATTTTTACTTCTACCGTTGTCTTTGCAAAACTACTGTTAGGAAATAATAAAATAAACGAGACCATGGTTGAAAGACATATGCTGTATACTCGTTTCACCTGCCTGGCTCCTTCCTACATAAAGGTATATATACTACTTTGTTTATTGTTTTCTCTGGGCACAATTGTTATGCCTATTTTTCATAATAAATAAAAACCAATTCCCATAATGACATACGCCGCTAATAAAGTGCCTCCTTCAAACCAGTTTGTATCCCCATCATTTGAAATCGCAATCGTTAAGAAAACGGCTGTAATCATGGACACAAGTTCTGGTATTGTAAATACTAAAGGCATCCTTTGTGCAAAGAACATAGATAGTAGTACTAATACAGGAGCAACAAACATCGCGATTTGTAATGTAGAACCTACTGCAATTTCTACTGCGATATTCACTTTATTTTTATACGCCATAATAATCGCAGATGCATGTTCTGCTGCATTACCAACAATTGCAACGATAATAACCCCGATAAATAACTCCGACCAGCCAAACGACTTTGCGACCGTTTCAAAAGTATGTACGAGAGCCTCTGACACATAAGCAACTGCAAGTGTTGCTATCGCTAAAATGAGTAACGCTTTACCTTTGGACCACTCTGGCTCTTCCTCATGCGCTACTTCATCACTTTTATGTTGATATACACCACGGTGCGTAACTAACTTAAATAACAATGCAGCAAGGTACATAATAATCATGATAATAGAAACACCAATACTTAATTGATACGTCTTTCCAGCATCCATCTTCATTGAAAAAATCTCTGGAATAACAAAGGCTACAACAACAGCAAATATTAATAAAGCTGAATTATGCCTTGCATCATAAACATTGAAGCTTTGCCTTTTATACTTAAGGCCACCTATAAAGAAAGATAACCCTCCTACCAGTAATAAGTTTCCAAGTACAGAACCAGTTAAGGAAGCTAAAACAACTTCTGTTAATCCTGCCTGAAGTGCAAAAATTGAAATGATAAGTTCAACAGCATTACCGAAAGTTGCATTCAATAAGCCACCTATCCGGGGCCCAGAAACGATTGCTAAACTTTCTGTTGCTCTCCCCATAAACCCCGCTAATGCGATAATCGTAATGCAATATACAGCAAACATAATTGTTTGAGGCCAATGCATTGTTTTTCCGAGTACAGAAAGTGGTACACCTATAAGCGCTACTATAAGAAATATTTTATTAAACATGCTTTCCATCCTTCCATCGTATGTATTTCTCCTCATCATTAATATTATTCTTCTCCTAACTTGTCTGATTTCATCACAATTACGTTTAAAAAATCGGGTTGAAGAAAACAGTATGAAAGATATTTAAATTGTTTTGTTTAGACGAAACAATTACAAATTATGAAAAGAGGTTAAAACCATGCACTTAAAAGAAAAAATCGCAACTATTATTCAAGGACAAAGAACAGGTGTGTTATCTACTGTACGTAATGAGAAGCCGCATAGCGCTTTTATGATGTTTTTCCATGAAGATTTTGTACTATACGTTGCAACAGATCGAAATTCAAAAAAAATAGCAGATATCGAAAAAAATCCAAATGTACATGTATTGCTCGGACGAGAGGGAAAGAAATTAGATGAAGATTACATTGAAGTTGAAGGTATGGCTTCCATCGAAGAAGATCAAACATTAAAAAACAAATTTTGGACTAATAGCTTAAAACGCTGGTTACTCGGTGCGGAAGATCCTAATTATGTACTAATTAAAATCAATCCTGACACAATTTATTACATCGATAGTGCCGGTACGACCGAGCCCGAGTTTTTACGACTTTAAAATGAAAACAAGCCCTTTAAGTGGGCTTGTTTTGTCGAAAAGTTCTTCTAAAAAAAATAATAAAATAGGTGGAACTTTCTAAAGATTCTGTTATATAATAGCAGTAACTTAAATAAACTGTATTAAAACAGATTGAGGGGAGAAATAAAATTGATGAAAAGAGAAGAACGAAAAAACATGATTGAGTTTATCGAAAAGAAAAAAGGGATTGAACGTGACGAATTATTATTTATGACTGATGATGAAGTAGAGCATATTTATAATGTAACGTACTTTTTATATGAGGAAATTGCAGAGTAGTATAATAATCCCCACCTTATTAAAAATATAAGGTGGGGATTATTTCGTTTTTATACATGAGAATGATTTTCATGTATAATAATGTAAGATTGGAGGAATTTTACTATGAGCTCATGGCTATTATTCGCACTATTATCAGCAATTGCTGCTGCCCTCGTATCTATTTTTGGAAAAATCGGCTTAGATGGAATCGATGCCAACGTTGCAACAACGATTCGTTCTATTATTATGGCATTATTTATGGTAGGGGTTATTATTATACAAGGTAAATTTCAAAATATCGGTGATGTCCTCCTAAATAAAAAAGCACTGCTATTTATCACATTAAGTGGAATCGCTGGTGCTTCGTCATGGCTATTTTATTTTCTTGCATTAAAAACAGGCAAAGTCTCACAAGTAGCACCTATCGATAAATTAAGTGTAGTATTTTCCATTATTCTCGCGATGATTATATTAGGTGAAAAGTTAAACTTTATGACTGGTATTGGTGTATTATTTATTACAGCTGGTGTATTATTTATTGCTTTCAGCTAAAAAACCGCTATTATTAGCGGTTTTTTCTTTTCCTTATATAAATCCACACAATCAATGCTACAATTGCCGAAACTAATAAAATCCATATTCCATAATGATGTAAACTATATTCAACAAAGCGCCACTTCTCTCCCAGTTTCCAACCTAAGCCAATAAAAACACTTATCCAAATGAGCGCACCACCGTAGGCATACAAACAAAATCGCCACAATGTTAAATTTGAAACTCCAGCAAAATATGCTGTTAAATGACGTACTCCTGGTATAAAGTATCCAATCATTAAAAGAAATGGACCGTATTTTTCAAATAAAATATGTGTTTTTTCAATATGGTGTTCCTTAATTCTAATTTTCGGGCCATATTTTTTTAAAACAGGGAGCCCAAGTTTTAATCCTAATATGTAACTTAATGTAATTCCAAGCATTGCACCTGCCATTCCACTTAAAAAAGCAGCTGTTCCTGACATAACTCCTTTTGAAATGTTATAGCCTATAAAAGTCAATAAAAACTCATCCGGTATAGGTAACCCAACAATCCCGCCAGCTAAAGCTATAATAATTCCAAAATACCCATAATGTGCGATTAACTCGCCAATATGTTGCTCCATTCGGAAGACACATCCTATGCACGATCGTTATTCCATATTGTGCCCGTTCTATCTTCAAGCCAAACATGGTATACATATTCACTATACATTGTTTTTATAATGAACTCTACTTCTATTCCGTTCCTTTAACAGAGATTGAATCCGTAGTTTTTTTGTCCCTCCCCACCGATTATTAACCTGTACCAATCGGGATTTTACGGGCAGCTGGGTTGCCACTTAACTTCCTTGCATTCGCTAATTTTTGGAGTAGGAGTCTTCCTGCCTATAAATAGCCAGATTAAAAAATAAAAATTCATAGGCTTATTTTTTTGTTACAATAAAGGAAAGTTACTTTTTGCAACGGTTTAACTCTCAGGAAAAATGATATATCTAGCAAAAACATAGTTTGGTCTATATAATGCAACTTCTACCTATTTGAGTAACATGCACCCTTTTACATACACCATCATTTTTCTAAATTATACAGGGGGAACGAACATGACCATTGAAAAACAATTTATCCAAAAGATTTACTATAAAACATTTTTAACAGAAGACTCTTCCATCCCGGTAACGGAAGTACTCGGTGAAGCATATATAAATGAATCAAAAAATGAATTCTCCAATATATCTAATATTCGCTTCGCACAAGGTGAAGTTTATTTTCAAACTAAAGACTTTGAAGCCGCTATATTCAAATGGGAGAAAGTAAATAATGAACTTGCTCTCTGGGCCATGAAGAATATTGCAGATGCTTATTTCGAATTAGATTTCTTACCAAAAGCAGAAGAAATTTATAAATCTATCCAAACAGAAGATACAACTCTTACGATGGAAGTTTCCCTACAACTTCTTTCTCTTTATATCGAGCAAAATCGTTTAGGTCTAGCATTTAAGACGATTAGTGACGCTGTTGCGTTTCAACCGGACTATCCAAATATTACTGCAATCGCTCGATCGTTCTATGAAAAACAAGAAGATTGGAATAATGCTATTGAACTAGCGGTTCAAGAAGGAATTCGAACAAAATCATTACACTGGTTTGATACTTTAATCAATTATGTAAACAGAGGCTTTACTAACAAAATAAAACCTGAGTATTTCTATGAATCTTTAAAAGCCTTATATGCTATCGATCAAGTTCAATTTAAAGAGCTTGTTATTTCACTTTGGAACAGCTATGAAAATGAATCATTCCATCTACCTTGGATTCAAACAATAAATCACTTATTCTTACATATTGAAGTAGATGCTAATGACGATTGGAATGAAATTTCTACTCGCTATCAAGAGACTTACTTCGAATTGATTACTGGACAACATTTCATGCACGAATTACAAGGACTTGTACCAGATTTATTAACAAATTGGTTTAGTTTAACGAAAACGGAAGATTCTTTACTTGTCTCCGCAGCAGTATTAGCATGGAATGAAGTTTCACCGACAACTCTAGAATCATTACTTGTAAAAAGCGCAGGTGCCTTACTTTCAAATACATCAGCTCATTCAAATGTTGATATGGCAGACGTATCAGCATTATTTGAAACGATTGCTGTATGGGCTGAGAAGAATGATGTAGATTTAGGTCATCAATTCACACTACTTGTTCGTGAGTTATACGATTTAAACGTTGCACAACTTCTAGTAGCAGGAGCTAGCGATTATGATAAATCAGCCTTTATTAACTCTATACTAGGCGAAAATATATTAAATGAGACTATAACAACTGCAATTACATTTAAAGATGATAGTCAAACTGCAATAACTGAGCTTACAGAGCTAGATATACGAAATATACCAAACTTTGACGAGCTTCATAACATACTAGCGGTACCTTCTCAGTTAGAACTAGAAAACAAATGTATTGAAGTTAAATTACCAAGTAGATTTTTACGAAAAAATAAGTTTTCATTCCTTGTCACACCTACTATGCATGGACAACTTGACAAAAACAGCTCTCATTTCGAATACTTACAGGCAGCAGATAGTCTCATCTATGTACTAAATTCAGCTTCACCATTACATAATGACGAGCTCGATACATTACTATATATTCGTGAGCAAGTACCAAATTTACAGATTCAATTCATCTTACAAACAATTGATGCAAATACTAGTGAAAACATCACGAACAACATTAAGAAGAAAATACTCGTACATTTCCCAGAAGCACAATTTTTCCCTTACTCTCCTTCCCAAGAGAGTAGTGAACAGCTAGGTAATGTAACTGACTCTATTCTTTCTAACCTTACTCAGCGTAACGTGGAAAAAGAACGCATTGAAAAATTATTATGGTTTATCCAAAAAACAATTGCATTCCTTTTAAATGAACGTGTGGAATTAGAAAATACGTTAGTGAAATCAGTCCGCTGGAATAAGCATATTTTAGTAAAACTTGATGGTTTTATTAATAATCTTACTGCTATCCAAAAAGATAAAATTCGTTCTATTACAGAATCTTATCTTTTAACAAAAGAAGAGATTACGCAGGATATACATTCTCAAATCCCTGAATTGTTGCAGAGTTGCTCTGATCTTGTTCAAGAAGATAGTGATTTCAAATTAGTCCATGAAGAACTAAATGTAGCAATGAATGAAAGAATTCAAAAGCATGTACAGCAAGTGCTTCTTCCTAAGTTTACTGGGTCTATTCAAGAATGGATTGAAACTGCTCATAATGAATTCATCCAAGCTCAGGCTTATTTAGATGAAATGGGCGATACTTTTAATAAACTCTATGAGGAAGAGCGTATTAAACTTCCGTGCGATTTCAAATTACTAGATGACTGGGATAGAGATGTTGCAAGAATGACGAACAGAATTACAGTGGCTAACATCAATATTTTATTACGCTTTACACCAACACAATTTTTCTTGAAAAGTGCAGGGAAATTATTCGGTAATATGCAAAAAAACCAGTCTATGCTATCAAATAAATATAAACAATATATTGAAACAGAAGATTATACAGAAGTTGCTCAGATGATTTCCAAACAATTCTTCCTTCAATTTGAAGTGTTTGAAGGTGCGCTAGAACGTGATATCATGATGTTCTTTAAAGAACCTCTTAGCATATTGAAACAAACTGTAGAAGCGGCTCAACTTGAAATACAAGAAGATGAGCAAACATTAACAAAGCTAAGAACCAACCCAGAAACTTATCATGATCCTTTAACACTATTTAAATTGCAATTATTACAAAAAAAATTCATGTTAAATATTGAAACTATCGCTTCACAAGAAACAATAAAGTGAAACTTTAATCAGTGGGGGTTTTTGTTCATCCCCACTGATTATTAGCCTTCACCAATCGGGCGTTTACGGGCAGTTGATCTCCCACCTAGCTTCTTTGCTCCACCTGAATTTTGAGGTGGGAGTTTTACTGCCCGTTAATGCGGGATAAATACAACACCAACTGTTTAAATAAGAAAAACCAAGCAACTAATTCGCTTGGTTTTTCTTATTTTTAATTTACAATTTTCACATGTTCAAATGGGTAATATATCGCCATAAGCTTTCCTAATACTTCTGTTCTATCAATGAGTCCTAAGCCGTTCCTACTATCCCTACTAACTAAACGATTATCTCCCATCACAAAAATTTTATTTTTAGGAATTGTAATCGGTCCAAAGTCTTCTGTTAAATTGATAAGTAATTTTTCTGCCTGTTTTTTATTATTATTTAAATACTCTTCGTTTTTCACTTGATGATTAACATATAATTGATCATTCTTCATTTCAATTACATCTCCTGGCAATCCAATAACTCTCTTCACGTAGAAATTATCTGTCTTCACGACAATAATATCCTCTCTCTCATAACTTTCAAATCTCTTGGCAAGTTTATTAATGATTACTTTATCTCCATCTTGTAACGTCGGCCTCATCGATGCTCCTTTTACAGTCGTAGGAAAAAACAAAAAGATTTTTGCCAAAAACACTAATAAACATGCTATTGCAATTATTTCAAAGAACTCACGCAAACGTTTTTTCTTTTGCATCATTCCACCATCTCATCATCTTTTTATTTTTATTATAAATACTCCGACTGATTAATTTCCACAAAATTCTGAATTATAAAATTGTAATATTACAAATATAAAAATAATAATCCTCATACATTTACTATTCTTATATATTACTAGATAGGCATTTCTCTATGGAATTCCTGCTTACTAAATATAATACGCTGCATAAATAAAACAAACAAATATAGTAGCATAGCAATAAAAAAAGATACTCTCAAAATAGCCTATCTACTATTTTTGAGAGTATCTTTTTATAATCCTACATATACAATACACATCTGCGCTGCGACATATGTAAACCAAATCCAAAGTGGTTCATACTTCAGTTTGCGCCCCCCGATATCTGTAACACCGATAATAAAATCAGAAATCACGAACAATAAACCACCAAGTGCTGGCACCCACCATATTCCTGTATTCTCGTAATATAAGGCGAATGCAAAACAAGCCATTCCTCCGACCCACAAGCCGTAAATTAGAGCCCCTATCGTAAACAATTTATCCTGTTTTTCATTCCGGATAAAAAAGAACCATCCTATAATTAGAAAGAGTCCGTATACGAGTAAACCAATCCAAAAACCATTCCATGAAATACCTGTTTGTAAAAATGCTTTCACATAGAAACAATGTGCAAGAGCGAAAGTAACCATTCCTCCAATTAATCGATGACCAATTGGAATCAATCCTGCCATAAATAAATCTCCTATAGTTGATAAAGTCATACCAAGTGCAACCCATGTACTATATTCTACCGACGGATCTTGTAACCATATCCAAATTGCACTACCAGTTAAAGAAAAACTCAGAATAAGACGAACCGCTAACGGCAACGGCATATTATTTCTCGTTTTTTTCGTCTGTCCTATCGCATAAATTGCTCCCGTTAAAAAAAGAATAATTTGTCCGACTAACACAATGTAAAGTACATTCATAATATGTTCTCCTCAATAAATGCTTTTTCTATCTTTTTTTCGTTACATATGGCACGTTTTCCTTTTTCTATGTAAAAAAAGAAGAACATTGCTGTTCTTCCATTTTAATCGTTTTTCTGTTCTCTATGCTACCTGTTTTTCTTGCTCAATTTTCTGTTTAGCCGGAGCGCGATTTACTACAATAATTCCCACTGCAACACATGCTAAACCAAATAGTACAAAGGAATGAATTGCTTCCCCTAAAATTAGACTGGATAGTAAAACACCAAACACTGGTATAAAGAACATATACATCGAAACTTTTCCTACTTTGTTATACTTCATAATTGTATTCCATATACAAAATCCCGCTGCCGATAAGAACGATAAATATATAAGCATAAGTATTGCATGTAGGCTAAATGTAAATGGTATTACTCCAACTTGAAATGCACCTATACATAGTAATCCAATTGATCCAAAAATCATTTGGTATGCTGTCATGTACCCAACATCTAATGTTTTACTTCCTTCTTTTGCTAGTATATTTCCATACGAATACATCATTGCTGCCCCAAGAAGTAATAAGCTACCTATTCCAAAGTGGAATGATAAGCTTCCATCACTCGGTACATTCACCAAAATCACACCACAAAAACCGATAGATACTCCAATTATTTTTCTCATATTGAGAGCATCATCTTTATATAAAAAGTGCGCGAGTAAAATTTGAAAGAATGATGATGTTCCTGAAATAATCGCTCCTTCAATTCCTGAACTGTAACTCATTCCAATATAAAAACATATATATTGAAGAAAAGTTTGGAACAAACCAATTTGAACTAACTGCTTCCCTGTTCCTTTTTTGAATTGCATATCTTTTCCTAACGCTTTAAAAAATAATAAGAGCATTGCACCAGATAAGAAAAAGCGATAACCCGCAAATAATATTTGTTCTCCGACTTCTTGTGGCTGAATTCCAAGTTCAACATAGCTTAATTTAATAAAGGGAAATGCGCTTCCCCATAAAAAGGTTGCTACTATTGCAGCAATAAACACGCCAATCGGATTGGTAAAAAATTTCTCTGTCTTCAACTTGATGTCTTCCTTTCCGATCTTTTTATGAACAATATTCATATATACCAAAGGAAATGCAAAAACACAAGTTTTCAGTTTATCCCGCTATTCGCCAGGCAGTAAAACTTCCACCTCCAAATTCGGCTGGGGCAAAGAAGTTAGGTGGGAGCCCTGCTGCCCGTAAAAGCCCGATTGGTAGGGGCTAATAATCAGTGGGTGATGAACAAAACCCCCACTAATTAAAGTTTTACTTTATACTAAAACAAAAACATATCATCTAAGAAAAACATATGCTATACTATAGAATAATTACAACATAATAACTATTAAAATCAGATTCAACAGAAATGCTGCTATCCATTATGGATGGCAGCTTTCGTCGTTTTATAGGGGTTTCGATTTTGATTCTTTTTCTCAATAAGAATTCGAAAGGAGCGAGTAGTAATGAACGCAGAAGTAAAAACATTACAAGCACAAAAAGATATTTCTCATCCCTCTTTATGGGATACATTAAAGAAACATTATGAACTTATATTTGCAATCGCATCTGGTATTTTCATTTTAGCTGGCTGGTTATTCACAAAAAACGAGGCAATAAGCGCAGGTATTACTTTCTATATCCTTGCCTATGTAATTGGAGGATTTGCAAAAGCAAAAGAAGGTATTGAAGACACAATTGAAGAGAAAGAGCTAAATGTTGAAATGCTCATGATTTTTGCAGCTATCGGTGCCGCAGTTATCGGTTACTGGGCAGAAGGTGCTATTTTAATCTTCATCTTTGCATTAAGCGGAGCAATGGAATCTTATACATTAAGTAAAAGCCAAAAAGAAATTTCAGCGCTTCTTGATCTACAACCGGAAGAAGCATTACGTATTTCAAACGGAACTGAGGAACGTATTCCTGTTGGACAATTACAAATTAACGATATTATTTTAATTAAGCCAGGTGAGCGTGTTCCTGCTGATGGCACAATTCATAATGGTGAAACAAATATTGATGAAGCAGCTATTACAGGAGAACCTATTCCGAATGAGAAAAAATTCGGTGATGAAGTATTTGCCGGCACTGTAAATTTACGTGGTGCTATCGAAGTTAAAATTACGAAGCCAAGCGATCAAACATTATTCCAAAAGATTATTCGCCTCGTTCAAAGTGCACAAAGCGAAAAATCACCATCACAACTATTCATCGAAAGGTTTGAAGGAACATACGTAAAAGGTGTACTACTCGTTGTTACGCTTATGATGTTCGTTCCTCATTTCTTACTTGATTGGAGTTGGAATGAAACGTTTTATCGCGCTATGATCTTACTTGTAGTCGCTTCTCCTTGTGCGCTAGTTGCAGCCATTACACCAGCAACTTTATCAGCAATTTCAAACGGAGCGAGAAATGGTATTCTCTTTAAAGGTGGTATTCATTTAGAACGTCTAGCTTCAGTAAAGGCGATTGCCTTTGATAAAACAGGAACATTAACACAAGGAAAACCTACTGTAACAGATGTATATGTTCGAGAAGGCATAGCAGAAAGTGAAGTACTTTCTATTACAGCAGCGATTGAAAGTCACTCTACACATCCTTTAGCAGAAGCGATTGTTAAATATGCAAAACATGCTTACGACATTACGATAAAAAAACCAGAAAACGTTGAAGATGTAACTGGTTTTGGATTAAAAGGAATATTAGAAAACAACGCTTATAAAATTGGTAAAGCTGATTTTATCGGAGAAGAAACAAAAACATTTCATAATGGCATTTCTGCCTCACTTGAAAAAGAGGGAAAAACTGTCGTTTATATAAGTGATGAGGATGGTATTCTTGGACTAATCGCTTTAAAAGATACCCTTCGTCAAGAAACAATAGCTGCTATTCATGATTTACAAAGCATTGGTGTAGAAGCAATCATGATTACTGGTGATAATGAAGAAACAGCAAAAGCAATTGCCCATGAAAGTAATATAAAAGAATATTACGCATCATGTTTACCAGAAACGAAAGTTGAAACGATAAAGCAGTTAAAAGAAAAGTACGGCATAGTCGCCATGGTTGGAGATGGTATAAACGATGCACCTGCACTCGCTACTGCTAGTATTGGTGTTGCAATGGGTGAAGGAACAGACGTGGCATTAGAGACTGCAGACGTTGTTCTCATGAAGAACGAATTATCTCGTCTCTCTCAAGCCATCCGTTTATCAAAACGAATGAACCGTATTGTGAAGCAAAATGTAATCTTTTCGCTAGCTGTAATTGCAATGCTGATTTGTTCTAACTTCTTGCAATTTTTGGCTCTTCCATTCGGTGTTATTGGACATGAAGGAAGTACGATTCTTGTCATTTTAAATGGTTTGCGATTATTAAAAGGAAACAAATAAAACGGGTCCCTCATAAAGGACCCGCTTTTTTTAATGGTAGCTATTGTGACCGTTCGCACTGCTGCTCGTTTTATGCTTTGGATGCGAACTGCTCTTTTGTTTATTGTTACTTTTATTATTGTGGTTCTTTTTATTGTTACTCATGAAATATCCCCCCTGTTCCCTTTTATTATGGAACAAGAGCTCATTTTTCATTACGGGAATTATTGTCACCCGTTCTATAATGATGGAGTAAACCATTAATTTCACCGCCAAGTAAAATTACCCACCCAGTTAAGTAAAACCATAACATTAAAATAATGATACCACCGAGACCACCATATGTATTAGCGTAATTTGCAAATTTATCTACATAATAGGCAAATGAGTACGATACCACAATCCATCCTACAGTAGCAAATAAAGCCCCCGATATGACTTCTCTTCGCTTTAATTTCCGATCAGGAGCAAACGTATATAAAAAGCTAAATAAAGCGAACAAAACGAAGAAACTCGCTACTAAACGCGTAATACTCCAAACGTAAGAAAAACTATCCGATAAACCAATTGCTTTAAACACAGCTGCCCCAATCACTTGTCCAAATACCGGAACGATTAGTGCAAACACAATCATAAAAATTATTGCTAACGTAAACACGATAGATAAAGCTCTTGTTTTAATAAAGGAACGGGTTTCTGTTACATCATAAGCACGGTTAAAAGCATTCATAACCGCATTCACCCCGTTTGAAGCAAACCATAGCATCGATAGTAAACCAAATGATAATAAACCACCATTTTGCTCGTTTACAACTTTATCTACGTTTACTTCAATTAAATTCATCGCATCTTCTGGTACGTACGGTTCTAATAAATTGAGCACACTTTCTGTTTGAAGGTCAATAAAGCCAAGAAGCGTAATTAAGAAAACAAGCCCAGGGAAAATCGCAAGCAAGAAGAAATAAGCGAGCTGTGCTGCCAAGCCCGCTACATCATCGCGCATCGTCCGGTCATATAAATCTTTTCCGAACGAAAAAGTACGATGTCTTCTTACTTTTTCTATAAATTTTCTCATATATTTTTAAACGCTTTTCTTCTCTTCTTTATTTTGCTTTAGCTCAATGTATGCTTCAGTTTTTTTTTCCTCTGCATTTGAGTCTTTCATAAATAATTCACGCGCTTCTTTCATACCACCATCTTCAGCTACCACTGGCTCTTCTTCCGCTTTAAGCTCATCTACTTTCGGAGATACAGCTTGAATTTCGATCGTTTCTGGTTTTTCTACTG
The DNA here is from genome assembly GCF_036320425.1 of Bacillus nitratireducens. Classification (NCBI taxonomy): domain Bacteria; kingdom Bacillati; phylum Bacillota; class Bacilli; order Caryophanales; family Bacillaceae; genus Bacillus; species Bacillus nitratireducens. Next base: position 160,418 of record NZ_JAUMJO010000007.1, on the reverse strand, counting down.
GCTCAACTTTTTTCTTACTAAAAATTTCTTTCGTTTCTTTTAACGTCTCTACAACAGACGGCGTTAATTTTTTAATTTCTGCTACTTTCGCTTTCACTACATTAAAATCAGCAAGTTCGCGTCCTTTATCTGTAACAGTTTGCACTTTTTCTTTTATCTTCGCATTTTCACCGATTTCAATCATCTTTGTTTTTGCTTTTCCCGCTGTATTTTTTACTTTTTCACGGTTTTCTTTCTTTAACATAGATACAGCTACACCTGCAGCTACACCAATCGCAATGTTTCGAGCAATATTATTTTTCTTTGCCATATTCCTTCACCCTTTCATTTCTTATGTTAGAAAGTATTACTTTCTAAGCTTCCTCATATTCCTTGTTCATTTCGAATGAAAGCTAATAGCTTTGCACACCCTTCTGTTACAAGGTCATACACTTCTTGGAAGTTCCCTGTAAAGTAAGGGTCAGGAACGTCTGTCCAGCCACCGTCTGGAACAAAATCGGACAGCATACCAATATAGCCTCCAGTTTTACCTAAACTTTTTAAATCTGCTATATTCTTGTTGTCCATGGCAATAATATAATCAAACTTTGTTAAGTCTTCTTTTTCTACTTTCCTTGCTTTAATTCCTTCAAAAGCGACTTCATTTTCTTTTAAAATTTTTTGTGTTCCTTTATGTGGTGGATGACCAATATGCCAATCTCCAGTTCCTGCAGAATCAATGACAATTTTCTCTTCGAGTCCCTCTTTTACGACAAGATCTCGAAAAATCGCTTCTGCCATTGGAGAACGGCAAATGTTCCCAAGACAAACAAACAATACTTGGACCATATTTTTGTTTCTTCCCTTCTTGGTGCATTTCTTAATATATACTTATAGTATAAACAACCAATTATTAATTATAAAGGAAATCCCTACTAATTTAATAGGATTGAAAAGTTTCATTAACGAAAATGATAAAAAATGTTAAGATAGCCTTATGTTATTTTAAAGGGGGACACTTCGGTGGATTTATCCGTAAAATCAGAAGAAAACGTTGAATATATGGTAGAAGCTATTAAAGAAAAACTACGCATGGTTAATGCTGGAGCAATGAGAGCAGCTAGCTTTAACGAAGAAATGTACGAAGACTTACGTGATATTTATGAGCATGTTATGAAACGTGAAACATTTAGCATTAGTGAAATGCAAGCTATTACAGAAGAGTTAGGTACATTAATTAAAAAATAACAAAGAGCCTCCTAAATAGAGGCTCTTTTTAATTTCAACAAATTCATGACAACTCTACGCTTTTCCTCATCACATTTTAAAATACTGTACAATGAAAGTAGAACCTCACCTTAGATTTTTTCTCCATACATACTACTCACAAATAATAGCAACACTACCATTGCTAACTGTTTTTACTGGAGGTGCTTACTTATGAGCAATTGGTACAGTAAGACGAAAAATCAAACATTAATCGACCTAGAAACAAATGAACAACACGGTTTAACAGATGAAATCGTAAATGAACGTTTAAAGCAATATGGTTCTAATGAATTAGCTACAAAACAAAAACGTACTTTATGGCAACGCATTTTCACCCAAATTAACGACGTCCTCGTATATGTCCTTATTATTGCTGCCCTTATTTCCGCCTTTGTAGGTGAATGGGCCGATGCAAGTATTATCGCGCTCGTTGTGATTTTAAATGCAGTTATCGGTGTCATTCAAGAATCAAAGGCCGAGCAAGCTTTAGAAGCACTAAAGAAAATGGCGACACCTAAAGCTATCGTAAAACGAGACGGCGAACTTAAAGAAATCCCATCTGAACACGTCGTTCCAGGTGATATCGTTATGCTTGATGCCGGACGATATATCCCATGTGATTTACGGCTTATCGAGACTGCTAATTTAAAGGTTGAAGAATCTGCTCTAACTGGTGAATCTGTCCCTGTTGATAAAGATGCAATCTACCACCCTTCTATGCAAAGTGATGAACAAGTGCCATTAGGCGATCAAAAAAACATGGCCTTTATGTCGACGCTAGTAACATACGGACGCGGAGTTGGTGTCGCTGTTGAAACTGGAATGAACTCACAGATTGGTAAAATCGCTACCCTTTTACATGAAGCAGACGATGATATGACACCACTTCAAAAAAGCTTAGCACAAGTAGGAAAATATTTAGGTTTTGTCGCTGTAGCTATTTGTGCTACTATGTTTCTCATCGGTTTTTTACAAGGACGAGATACATTAGAAATGTTCATGACTGCGATTAGTTTAGCTGTTGCAGCCATTCCAGAAGGTTTGCCAGCTATCGTTTCCATCGTTCTTGCAATTGGTGTTCAGCGTATGATTAAACAAAATGTTATCATTCATAAACTACCAGCTGTTGAAGCCCTCGGTTCTGTCACAATTATTTGTTCAGATAAAACGGGTACATTAACTCAAAATAAAATGACTGTTACTCACTTTTATAGTGATAACACATACGATCACTTAGAAAATTTAAATGTAAATAATGATGCGCAACGTCTATTGTTAGAAAATATGGTGCTATGTAATGATGCGTCTTACAATAATGACTCACAAACCGGAGACCCTACTGAAATTGCGCTTCTCGTTGCTGGAAACACTTTTAACATGCAAAAGGATCATTTAGAAAAGATACATGAACGCGTTAACGAACTACCTTTCGATTCTGATCGTAAAATGATGTCAACTGTACACACGTACGATGAAAAATACTATAGTATGACGAAAGGTGCTATCGATAAACTTTTACCTCACTGCACCCATATCTTTATAAATAACAAAATCGAGGTCCTAACAGATTCTGATAAAAATCAAATATTAGATGCTGCCCAGTCAATGTCTCAAGAAGCTTTAAGAGTACTTTCATTCGCATTTAAACAATACAATTCAAGCTATGTGGATATAAATCATCTCGAAGAAAATCTCATCTTTATCGGTCTTGTCGGTATGATTGATCCACCACGTACAGAAGTAAAAGATTCCATTACAGAATGTAAAAAAGCCGGTATTCGCACAGTTATGATTACTGGTGACCATAAAGATACCGCCTTTGCAATTGCCAAAGAACTTGGTATTGCCAAAGAAATATCTGAAATTATGATTGGAACTGAATTAGATAACATCCCAGATACAGAACTAGCAAATAAAATTAATCACTTAAATGTATTCGCCAGAGTCTCTCCAGAGCATAAAGTAAAGATCGTAAAAGCATTACGCGCTAAAGGAAATATTGTTTCCATGACTGGAGACGGTGTAAATGATGCTCCATCTTTAAAACAAGCAGATGTTGGAGTAGCAATGGGCATTACCGGAACAGATGTCGCAAAAGGCGCAGCAGATGTCGTTTTAACAGACGATAACTTCTCATCTATCGTTAAAGCCGTTGAAGAAGGTAGAAATATTTATCGTAATATAAAAAAATCGATTCTCTTCCTACTCTCTTGTAACTTCGGAGAAATTATCGCTTTATTTTTAGCTATTTTACTTGGCTGGGCAACACCACTACGACCTATTCACATTTTGTGGGTAAATTTAATTACAGATACACTGCCTGCACTGTCACTCGGTGTTGATCCTGAAGATCCAGATGTGATGAAGGAAAAACCACGACATGCGAAAGAAAGCTTATTTAGCGGTAGCCTTCCTTTTCTTATTTTCAATGGGGTTGTAATTGGACTTCTCACTTTAACAGCCTTTATCGTTGGGGCAAAGCTCTATACAGGAGATACAAATTTATTTCCTCTCTTCCCAGAGCAAATTGATGAAGACGCTCTATTACATGCTCAAACGATGGCATTTGTCGTTCTTAGTTTTTCTCAACTCGTTCATTCATTTAACTTACGTTCAAGAACGAAATCGATTTTTTCAATTGGGATATTTACAAATAAATATTTAGTCTTCTCACTTCTTATCGGTGTTCTTATGCAAGTTTGTATTATCTCCATCCCTCCTCTTGCCAATATATTTGGTGTGCATGCATTAACATTACGCGATTGGGGATTTGTTCTCTTATTAAGTATCATTCCGCTTGTTGTGAATGAAATCATTAAATTAGTTAAGAGAAACTAAAAGGCAATGAGGAATATTCCTCATTGCCTTTTCATTTAGCCTTGTAATTCTTTTTTGATGTTCTCTGTTAATGTAGCCATACGCTTACGGCTTTCTTCACGCTCACGTTTATTTTGTTCTTCAATTTGTTGTGTTTCTTGCATACCTCTTGAAATAATGTTCCAAGTCTCCTCAAGTGTTTCCATCTTAATACTAGAAGAACCTGATAACCTCGCTACTTCCACACTTTGAGTCGCGATATTTTGTGCATTTTTCTTAAGCAATTCATTCGTACGACGATCAAGTTCAGCCATAGAATCTGCAACCAGCTTTTGACGTTTTGCATTTACCGCTTGAATAATACCATTTTTAAAGATAGGAATCGTTGTAATAAATGCTGTATTGATTTTACCGATTAATTTGTTGTTACCACGTTGAACCATACGAATTTGTGGCGCTGTTAATAGAGCAACCATACGTGCTTTTTCTAAGTCATCAATACGTTGTTCTAAAATTTCAACAGAGTTTTTAAGCGATTCTAATTCAATACCTGCTAACTGATCATTATTACGTACGCGCTCTTCGTACATCGGAACTAACTCTGTATTTAAACGCTCTAATAACATTTCCCCTGCTACTACGTATTTTTCTAAATCTAAATAATACTTTAAGTTTTGCTCATACAGGCCATCTAATGTACCAATTGATTTTTTCATTTCATCTTGATACTTCGTAATTTCTACGTATACTTTATCCATTTCGCGACCCATTGTCTGATACTTACTAAAGATTTGTTCAATCATTTTATCTGCTTTTTTGAACATGCGTGAGAAGAAGCCACTTTTCTCTTCCGCAAAATCTTTGCTATCAAATCTGTCCATAATTTTACCAAGCTGTTTTAATAATTCACCAGAGTCTTCTATTTTTGATAAAGACATTGTATGTAAAATTTGATCAGCGAAACGTGAAATTTCCATAGATGGTTCTTTTCCAAGCTCGATTAATTCTAATTGATCTTTAATATCTACCGCATTATAAATACGTTGCACTTCCGCATCTTGTCTAAGTTGTAAACGAACATCTTGTGCCGTTTGCTCATTCAATTCTGTTTTCGAATCTAGTACGACTGGGTTATTCATATGGTATTCTCCCTTTCCTTATAAAAATGGACGAAATAGTCCTTTTATTGTTTGTGATAAATTTTTATAGGCTGATGAACCATGAAACTCAAGATCGAAATTAACTTCTTCAAGCCAATGTGAATCAAATGCTCCTACTTCAATATACGGTTCAATATCGTTTCTCCCCGTTGGATTGAAGTGGAATACATCTACTCCAATTTGATTTAAAAACAATAATAAAACAGCATCAGAACGGCTTAATTCTCCGCTCTTCTCATTATTAAATATAACAATTTTCGGTACTTCTTGCGAATAATCAAATTTCTCAAGTTGCTCTAAAATATTCGGTGGGATTTGAGAAAGCTGTGCGAAAACATACAGTGCTACATCTTGTTTCGTCTCTTTCGCAATTGGTTTACACATTTCACTTTCGCACGTATGAATGATTGCCTCTGCAATACCATGTTGTAAACCTTCTGGTAAACGTTTATGCGGCCACCAATGACTATTCATAATTAAATCCGGATGTAACTTCCCTCCGCGGTCCAATGCATCTCGATAATGATATTGGAAATTCGCTTTTTGTTCTTTCGTAAACGGAAATGTATTAATTAATAAACTGTTATCAAATGATGTAACAGCCTTTAATCGTTGAAAATATTCTTTATCATTCTTTGACACACCTGATATTTTTGCAAATAAAGAAGGGATATAAATATGCTTATTTTCAACAAAGAAGGTTGGGCGTACAAATGCCTTTTCTTTCGTAATTAAAAAGAGTTCATCGTATGTTGTTTTTAATGTACGTGCTACAGGTGTATATGAACGGAATTGCCATGGCTTGTACAGCAGTGAATTATCGTGGTGAAGTACTTGCTCGATTTCTTTTGAAGCTTGATAAGCTACCGTTGCGACGCGTTCACGACGCCGATCAGGAAATGGTTCCAATGAAATACGGCCTGAATGAGATACGACAAAGGTCTTTCCTTCCTCATCTATACTCTCAAATCCATCTTTTCCTTCTGGGTGATAATAAAGCACATCGCAGCCGAGCATAATAAGAAAGTATAAGAAATATATACGACTCTCTGTCGCATCACCGTACCAAACGATACGCGGCATTTGTTTCTTATAATTAATCGTAGAGAACCACTTCGCTACGTAATTTTCACTTAATTTAATCATGTCAATTAAGAAACGACGGAACCCTTCTGTTTTTAAAGATTGATTATGTTGTTTTTCATACAATTTTAATACCGAAATAAACGTCGTATGTATATAATGCTGTAAATCAGGATTGTCTACTTGCGGTAATAGTTGTTTTCCAGACAAATGGGCTACAAGTCTATTTACTGTAAGTCCATTCGGTGCTTCTTGATGTAATGCAAAAACTTCTTGAATATGGCGCAGTTTTTCGGGATCAATCACCTTATTTAAATTTTGTTCATGCAAAACCTCGATCCCTTTTGCTTCACTATAATCAAATAACTCATTAAAATATTCATCTACATCATTGGGAACACCAAGAATACGAGTTGCTATATAACTAAATTTCATCTCATTCTCTGTCAGTTCATATTGTGGGCGTTTTTCTAAAAGCGCTTCAAATTGCTTTAAATCTGATTCTTCTTTTAATGCACATGGTTGAAGTGTAAAACGTGAGAACACAACAGTTCACCTCCAAAAACATTTACGTTTTTTATAAAGTCTCTCTTCTATTATAAACTATTTTTAATTATAAAAAATGGGCGCTCGTATAACGAGCAAACCCATTTCAATTATTTATGTTCATTTTTAGTAGCTGCAACTTCTTCTTTAGCTTGTCCAGAATTCTTCATGTAGTGAAGTATAAATGTTGCTCCAAACGCTACAACTAAAATAATAAAGAACAGCGTATGGCTTACTTCAATATGAATGACAGACAGTAGCATTTTTGCTGCAATAATTAAGATTAAAATATATGCTGTCGTTTCCAGTTCTGGAATACGTTCTAACAATTTTAAGAATACGCCAGCGATACCACGCATCATTAAAATACCGAGCATTCCGCCTAATAGTAAAATCCAAACTTCATTCGATACACCAAATGCAGCAAGTACGCTATCTACAGAGAATGCGATATCCATTAATTCAACCATCGCAACTGTCCCCCAGAAGACACCAAACATTCTGAAGAGAATACTATTTTGGTTCATACCATGAGCTTCCTCTTCTTCTGCATTACCTTTTCGCTTATCAATGAAGTATTTAATTGAAAGCCAAGCTAAGTAAAGTGCACCTAACACTTTTACCCATGCTAATTTAATTAAGAACATTCCGATTCCAATTGCAATAAAACGGAATACATAAGCTCCAATAAGGCCATAGAATAATGCTTTTTTACGCTTTTCTTCTGGAAGGTGTTTTACCATTACCGCTAATACAAGTGCGTTATCAGCAGATAATAACCCTTCAAGTACAACAAGTGTACCGATTAATCCCCAAGATACTGGATCCTGCAACACTTTAATCCACATGTCCAAGTCAAAAAACTGAGCATACGTATCAAGGATTCCTTGCAAAATACTCATCTTACCTTTATCCCCTATTCTTTGCTAGATTTATAGAAAGGTCAAAAAAAGGAAACGAATGTCGTTTCCCTTCTTATGCATCCAAGCCATACGCTCTTACAAGCGCACCTAAGCCACCTTGGAAACCGCTTCCTACTGCATTAAACTTCCACTGTCCATTATGACGGTATAATTCACAAAAGACAACTGCTGTTTCAATGGAGAAATCTTCCCCTAAATCAAAACGAAGAACTTCTTCGTTTGTTTCTTCATTTGCTAAACGAACGAATGCATTTGCAACCTGTCCAAAGTTTTGATTACGGCCTTCACCATCATAAATTGTAACTGTAATAGCAATTTTATGAACATCTGCTGGAACCTTTTTCAAATCTACAACAAGTTGCTCATCATCACCGTCACCTGCACCTGTACGGTTATCTCCTGTATGTAAAACTGACTCACAAGGAGACTGTAAATTATTATAGAAAATAAAATCAGTTTCCTTCGTACATTTCCCGTTCGCATCTAATAAAAAGGCAGATGCATCTAAATCGAAATCAGATCCACCATCATAAGATTTAATATCCCATCCAAGACCAATTACTGCTCTTGATAAACCTGGGCTTGTTTTAGCTAAATCAATTTTCTGTCCTTTTTGTAATTGAATAACCATGCATATTCACCTCTATATTTTAATATCAAGAAATATATCCATCAGTAAATATACATTTCACTGATGGATATATAAATCTATTACTCTACATCTAAACCAAAGTTATTACATAGAGAACCTAATCCACCTTGGAATCCACTTCCGATTGCATTGAATTTCCACTCACCTGCGTGACGGTATAATTCACTTACTACTACTGCAGTTTCAATAGAGAAATCTTCTCCTAAATCGTAACGAATTAATTCTGCATTCTTTTCTTCATCCATAATGCGTACGAAAGAGTTAGAAACTTGTCCGAAGTTTTGGCTACGGCCTTCTCCATCATAAATTGTGATTGTGAAGCAAATACGTTCGATATGTGCAGGAACATTTTTTAAGTCTATTTTAATTGTTTCATCGTCGCCTTCACCTTCACCTGTACGGTTATCTCCTAAATGCTCTACAGCACCATTCGCACCTTTGGGATTATTATAGAAAACGAAATCCTCTGCTCCTGAAACTTTACCGTTAGCACCTACTAAGAAAATACTAACATCTAAATCGAAATCGCTTTGTCCGTCATAACGATTCGTGTCCCAACCAAGTCCTACAAGAACTTTCGAAAGACCTGGATTTGTTTTTGTTAAGTCTACCTTTTGTCCTTTTTTCAATGAAATTGATGCCATATACAATTCCTCCTTGGTTTATTTTATTGGTAACGTGATACAATCTCACTTAAGTTTTTATCTTGTGTTCCTTCTCCAACTGCTGAAAACTTCCATTCGTTTCCGTCTCGATACATTTCCCCTGCAATTAAAGTCATTTTGCCAGCGTAATTATCTGACAAGTTATAACGCGCTAATTCTTCACCTGTTTGTGGGTTTTGAATACGAATATATGCATTGCGAATCATCCCAAAATCTTGACGACGATTTACACAGTCATAGATATTTACAACGAATACTAAACGATTAATACGGCTCGGAACTTTATGTAATTCTACGAAAATTGTTTCGTCATCACCAGCACCTTCACCTGTTAAATTATCTCCTGAATGAATGATACTACCACAAGTAGAAAGTTTGTTGCCAAAATAAACTAGATCATTTTTGTTTAAAAAGCGATCTCCTTCTAACATAACAACAGATGCATCACAATCTACATTCGGTTTACTTCCAAATAAAGAAGACAGAAAACCACCTGATTGCCCAATTGGATCCCAGCCCAAGCCAACCTGCAGTTTTGCTACTCTCGGTTGTCCTTTCGTTAAATCGATCTTTTGTCCTTTTTCTAAAATAATAGGCATGAAGTTTCTTCCTTTCTACAAAGCATTTTCCGAATCGGAAAATATTGTATTCTTCTCTTATATTGTAGCATTATTTATCTAGTGAGAAAAAGGATAAATTCTTAATTATATGAAAACATCCATATAATTTACTTATGATGATGTAAGAAGTGGTAAATAGAACCAATCATTCCTGCACAATTGCCGCTTTGCGCAAGTTTAATCTCACAATTACTATAAATCTCTTGATTTAAGTATGTTCCTATCTCTTCCTTCACTTCATCTAAGAAATCATCTCCTCTTTCAGTAATTCCCCCACCAATTATAATCATTTTCGGATTAAAAATATAAGCAAGGTTACTAATTCCAATCGCCAAATGTTTAAAGAAAATCTTCACGGCTTGAGTAACACCACTATCACCCTTATCATATAATTCAAAAATTGTTTTACCATCCCACTCTTCTTCACCTTTATATCTTCGTACAAGATGAATTAATCCCGAAATTGAGGCAACCTCCTCAAAAGTTTTCCCTTCTATTAACATATTTCCCCATTCTCCAGCACCAAACGAATGTCCACGGTATAACTCCCCATTTATAACAATTGCTCCACCAATCCCCGTTCCAAGTGTGAGCATAATAAAATCACTTTCTCCCCTCCCAATCCCCTTCCATTTCTCGCCAAAGGCTGCACAATTAACATCATTTTCAATAGATACAGGAACTTTTAATATTTCTTGTAATCTCTCAACAATAGGAATATCAGCATAATGCGGAATATGCTCCATACCTCCCGTTATAACTCCTTTATTAATATCAACAATTCCCGCTGTACTAATACCAATTCCGGAAATAGTATGTTCAGTCATTATTTTTTTTGATACATATATAAGCTTTTGAACAATTTGTTCCCCGCCCAAGTGAATTTCTGTTGGGACCTTTTTATGCATTAGTACTACCCCTATTTCTGAAACAATTCCATATTTAATTTGCGTACCACCAATATCAAATGCAATATATTCTTTCATCCGTTGCCACTTCCTCTACTGTTATGAGTGTAAATTCTCCATCAATCTACTATTTGTAGGGAATTTACATTAACTCTTTTCTCCCTTTAGAAATACACCACCTTTTTCTATATATAGTTTTTTTTGCATAAAACTCTTTTTCCTATGAAATATTACAAAGGGATGTGTTTTAGATGGAATAATAATTTTTTCTTCAGGAGGAAAACAATGACAAAAATATTCATTTTAGCATCTACACTTTCTTTATCCTTTTTTAGCGGCTTAAATATTGGTAATGCTGCAACGGAAAACTTCCACCCAATAACAAACGCTATTGTACAAAATAACGATAATTTAGCAGAAGGTAATTCAAAAGATAATAATAAACCTCCAGGAAACAATGGTTCTCAGGACGATAGTGGTTCTGACGGCAACGGTTCTGGCGGCAGTGGTTCTGGTGGCAACGGTTCTGACGGCAACGGTTCTGGTGGCAACGGTTCTGGCGGCAGTGGTTCTGGTGGCAACGGTTCTGGCGGCAGTGGTTCTGACGGCAGTGGTTCTGGTGGCAACGGTTCTGGCGGCAATGGTTCTGGCGGCAGTGGTTCTGACGGCAATGGTTCTGGTGGCAGTGGTTCTGGCGGCAGTGGTTCTGACGGCAATGGTTCTGGTGGCAATGGTTCTGGTGGCAACGGTTCTGGCGGTAACGGCTCTGGCGGCAATGGTTCTGGTGGCAACGGTTCTGATGACAGTGGTTCTGGTGGCAACGGTTCTGGCGGTAACGGCTCTGGCGGCAATGGTTCTGGTGGCAACGGTTCTGATGGCAGTGGTTCTGGCGGTAACGGTTCTGGTGGCAACGGTTCTGGTGGTAACGGTTCTGGTGGCAACGGTTCTGGTGGTAACGGTTCTGGCGGCAGTGGTTCTGATGGCAGTGGCTCTGGTGGTAATGGTTCTGGTGGCAGTGGCTCTGGTGGTAACGGTTCTGGTGGCAGCGGTTCTGGTGGTAATGGTTCTGGTGGCAGCGGTTCTGGTGGTAATGGTTCTGGTGGCAATGGTTCTGGTGGCAGCGGTTCTGGTGGTAATGGTTCTGGCGGCAATGGTTCTGGTGGCAACGGTTCTGGTGGCAGTGGTTCTCAGGGCGGTAACCGTGTTAAAGGCGATAGCAGTTCTCAGGGTGGCAACGGCTCTCAAGGCGGTAACCGTATTAAAGGCGATAGCAGTTCTCAGGGTGGCAACGGCTCTCAAGGCGGTAACCGTATTAAAGGCGATAGCAGTTCTCAGGGCGGCAACGGTTCTCAAGGTGGAAATGTAAAAGATAATGCGAAAAAACAAGGCGATAAGTTACCTAATACTGCAACACATTATCCTGCATCAATTTTAATGGGGATTTCGACATTCCTAATTGGTGTGTTACTATTTATTCGTCGTAAAAACGCAAAATAAAAAACAACATCCTTCCATCTAAAAAATACATGATACAAACAATAAAACGAAAAAGGACTTTGAGTTGCATTTTATCATGCAATCCAAAGTCCTTTTTATCATCTATAAGAAAGAGTATTAATACGCTTTTCCCCAATACACCATTTGCTTCGCCTTTTTACTACAGCAAATACATTCGTCAGCTAAGTGCTCTTGCTCAAAAGGCATACAGCGTGAAGATACACCAACTTCTTCTTTTAGCTTCTCTTCACAAGCTAATTCTCCGCACCACATTGCCTTAATAAACCCTTGCTTTTCATCCGCCACTTTTTTCATCTCTTCAAAATTCGTCGCACTATACGTATTCTCATCGCGAAATACCTTTGCTTTATTAAATAAAGAATGATGAATCTCCTCAAGTAATGATCGGATGCGCTCTTCTAATTGATCCATTGATATAAACTCTTTTTCTTTCGTATCTCGCCTTACAAGTACAACTTGATTCTTTTCAATATCCTTTGGACCAACTTCTAATCTAATTGGAACACCCTTCATTTCATACTCATTAAATTTCCAGCCAGGTGTTTTATTACTAGCATCTATTTTTACTCGCGCAACCTTTTGAATACGCCCTTGTAACTCTGTTGCTTTTTCTAAAACGCCTTCTTTATGCTGAGCAATAGGGACAATAACAACTTGCACTGGTGCAACTTTCGGCGGCATTACAAGTCCATTATTATCGCTATGAACCATAATAAGTCCACCTATCATTCTTGTTGATACACCCCAAGATGTTTGGTGTACATATTGCCATTTACCATTACGATCTAAAAACTTAATATCAAATGCTTCTGAGAAGTTCGTTCCAAAGTTATGAGATGTTCCTGTTTGAAGCGCTTTTCCATCATGCATTAAACTTTCAATCGTATAAGTTGCCTTCGCTCCTGCAAACTTTTCTTTTTCTGTTTTTTGCCCTTTAATTACTGGTATCGCTAAGTAATCTTCACAAAAAGAAGCATATAGATTTAAAATATTTAATGTTTCAGCTTGTGATTCTTCTGCCGTTTCATGAATCGTATGACCTTCTTGCCATAAAAATTCAGTTGTACGAAGGAATGGTCTCGTTGTCTTTTCCCAACGAACTACTGAACACCACTGATTATATAGCTTTGGCAAATCATTATATGATTGCACAATCTTTGAAAAATGCTCACAGAATAAAGTTTCAGATGTAGGGCGTATACAAAGTCTTTCCGCTAACTTTTCATCTCCCCCATGCGTAACCCATGCTACTTCAGGAGCAAACCCTTCCACATGATCTTTCTCTTTTTGCAATAAACTCTCCGGAATAAACATTGGCATATACACATTTTCATGACCAGATTCTTTTAACTTTTCATCCATCACTTTCTGCATATTTTCCCATAAGGCATAACCGTACGGACGTAGAATCATACATCCTTTTACACTTGAATAGTCCACGAGTTCCGCTTTTTTTACAATATCGGTATACCACTGCGCAAAGTCCTCTTCCATCTTTGTAATGGCTTGCACTTGTTCTTTTGCCATAGTCAGTCTTCCTCCTTTAGAAAATACAAAAAAGCCCGCGTCCCTAAATAGGGACCGAGCTTTGCCGGCGTTACCACCCTGATTCATACACAAAAATTGTATATGCTCTCTTCTTGATAACGGGAAATTCCCGCTGCATATGCAGAACTCAAAGGCAGGTTCCATATTGCCTTTTTAAGAATCTTTCAGCCTGGCGGATTCTCTCTCTGCTAAAAAGGTTGAATATGTACTAGTCCTTTTTCATCGTTATAACAAAATAAATTTGTTGATTATCATAATACAAATCCTTTTTTAAAACAATAGCTAATTTTCTCATTATTATATATTCTTTTCATTTTTTGCAGTTTTATACGTAGCTTTTTCGAGAGATTTTTACAAGTTGATGTGCAATCATACCGATAAGTGTACCTAGTAGAACGAAGAAACCAATAAATCCATATCCCATTCCTTCCCATCCACCAATAACCATCATTGTAGCGGGAAAGGATGCTAAGCAAAGAAGTATTAAACTAAGTGCAAATATAATATCGAACTGTTTGTCTGGAAACCGTTTCTTTAGTACATAAGAAATAGCAAATACGAGGATAATCGTGATTCCGCCAATGATGTAAAAGATACCAAATCCATCTAGCCAATCCATAGTATTCCCTCCTTCCATTCATTCCCTTATACTTAATTATATGTTTAATTTTTCTGAAAATAAACAATAAATTTTCGCTCAAAAATATATTTTTATTACTAGGTATTAATAGTAATATATAAGAATAGGTTTTATATAATCAGGAGGGAAACTTTATGGATAAAGCATTAACAAACCACGTCATTATTTTATCTTTCGATTGCTTATCAGCTTTAGATTTTCCTATATTACAAAAACTACCTAACTTCCAATGTTTAATAAAAAATGGCGCTGTTGTGGAAAAAGTGGAGCCAATTTATCCTTCTGTAACGTATCCAAGCCACTCAACAATCGTAACCGGTAATTATCCTAATAAGCATGGCGTTGTCAGCAATACATTATTTCAACCAGGACGTGAGTCACCAGATTGGCATTGGTATCGAAAGTCCATTAAAGGAACAACTTTATATGATGAGGCACGCAAAGCAAATTTAACGACAGCAGCCCTTCTATGGCCTGTTACTGGAAGAGCAAATATTGATTACAATTTACCAGAAATTTTTCCAAATAGACCGTGGCAAAATCAAATTTTAGTTTCATTATTTAGCGGTAGTCCGCTATATCAATTAGATTTAAATCGTCGTTTCGGCCATATACGAAATGGACTGTCACAGCCTGAACTTGATGATTTCGTCCTCGCTTCTACTGTACATACAATCCATACGAAAAAGCCAAATGTTATATTCGTACATTTTACTGATTTAGACACTCAAAGACACTATCATGGCTTTGAGTCTAAAGAAACAATGACTGCAATCCACAGACACGACGAACGCCTTGGAAAAATTATTGATGCATTAAAAGAAAGCGGGATATACGAAGAAAGTACAATTATTGCACTTGGCGATCATAGCGCTTTAAGTGAAAACAAAGCCGTTCAATTAAATGTACTATTTCATGAAAAAGGGCTTATATCTATAAATTCAAAAGGAAAATTAGTAGATTGGAAGGCCTATTGCCAAAGTTGCGACGGGTCTGCCTATGTATATGTGAGAGACAAAAACGATACGGATACAATTCGAGAAGTACAACTACTCCTTGAAGACCTGCTTCAAAATAAACAAAACGGAATTGAATTTATACTTCATGATGAAGATGCGAAGGAATGCGGTGCAGACGGTAATTGTTTATTTATGTTAGAAGCACAAGAAGGGTATTATTTCACTGAAAACTATACAGGAGATTTTATAAAAGAAATTACTGCAAAAGATGTTACGCCTAGTAAAAAATATACATTTGGAACCCATGGTTACTCACCAACAAAACCTAACTATGAAACAATTTTTATGGCTGCTGGGAAAGGTATTCAAAGCGGCGTTACAATTCCGTATATGAGACTGATTGATGAAGGTCCGACTATCGCTAGGTTACTCGGTTTGCACTTAGGTGAAACAGACGGCGCAATTGTAGAGGATTTACTTCAATTGTAAAGAACTGTGTATATATGTAAAAGTTATGTAAAAATCATCACTGTTTCTCTTTTTATAATTTTTATTTTTGTACACTGTTAGTAGAACAAATTTAAGGGGGAACATTATATGAAAAAAATGTCCAGACAAGAAAAAAGCTGGATATTATACGATTGGGCGAACTCGGTATATTCGCTCGTCATTACAACTGCATTATTTCCAATTTACTTTAAAGCAGCTGCAAAAGAAGCTGGACTATCTGGTGCAACTTCAACAGCCTATTGGGGATATGCAAACTCGTTCGCTACACTTTTAATTTCTATACTCGCTCCCATTCTCGGCACAGTTGCTGATTATAAGGGATTTAAAAAACGATTTTTCACATTCTTCTTTGGACTCGGTATCGTATTTACAAGTATGCTAGCAATTGTTCCAACATCTCAGTGGTACTTATTACTAGGATGCTATATGCTCGCATTAGTCGGCTTTGCTGGAGCAAATATTTTTTATGATGCATTTTTAGTAGATGTTACCTCTGGAGATAGAATGGACCGAATTTCTACGCGAGGTTTTGCATTAGGTTACATTGGGAGCACAATTCCTTTTATCGGTTGTATTGCTCTTATCATTCTTGCTCAAAAAGGAACTATCCCCTTATCAGTCGGAATTGCTAGTCAAATTTCCTTTGCAATAACAGCTCTTTGGTGGGGACTATTTACGATACCAATGCTAAAAAATGTAGAGCAAACACACTATATTGAACGTCATCCAAGACCAATTGCAATGAGTTTCAAGCGCCTTGCTAATACTTTTAAAAATATTAAAGAATATAAAACTGTATTTATGTTCCTAATAGCTTACTTTTTCTACATTGATGGGGTCGATACAATTATCACTATGTCTACCGCTTACGGAACAGATCTCGGTATTAGTGCAACTAACCTATTAATCATCTTATTTGTAACACAAATTGTCGCTTGTCCATTCGCTTTATTATATGGAAAACTATCGGAAACATTTACCGGTAAAAAAATGCTATATGTCGGTATTATTATTTATATCATTATCTGCACATATGCTTATTTCTTAAAAACGACACTTGATTTCTGGATTTTAGCAATGTTAGTTGCCACTTCTCAAGGCGGTATTCAAGCACTTAGCCGTTCATATTTCGCAAAACTAGTACCGAAAGAATCTGCAAATGAATTCTTTGGATTTTATAATATCTTTGGTAAATTCGCAGCAATTATGGGTCCGGTATTAGTAGGTGTCACAACACAATTAACAGGAAAAACAAACGCTGGTGTACTTAGTATTATTGTTCTGTTTATTATCGGTGGATTCCTATTAACTAGAGTTCCTGAAAATGATACATCTATTACACCACCTACCCCTAAAACTAAAACGATATAAGAAAAAGATCCTCTTCATATGAGAAGGGGATCTTTTCTTTACTTTTATCGATAACGCCCCACAATTAAAGACGCTACATCTTATACAAAAATAGTTTATCAACAGTTGTTCCTAATACTTCCGCTAAACGGAATGCTAGCGCTAAACTTGGATCATATTTATTATTCTCAATTGCATTTATCGTCTGTCTTGAAACTTTACACTTATCAGCTAATGCACCTTGTGAAATATTATTTTCAGTGCGTAATTCATAAATTTGATTTTTCACATCTTTTCTCCTAACATGTAAAATCGTTTTTACAACATTAGTATATAATCGGTACATTTCATTGTCAAAAGACTACCACAAGAAAAGGGAGCCATTCTGCTCCCTTACAATGGTTATTTCGAGGCTAACGAATTTGTTAGTTCCTCTTTATTAGCGACATCATCTTTATTTATTTGCATGCGTAGAATTGGGCCTATTGCCAATAAAATAAGTGACGTCGCTATACAAAATACAATAACTAGTGAAGTCATTTCCTTCAATCCTCCAGCTAGCGATGTTCCGATTAACATAGCACCCATAAATAATGGTAAAATTGTTCCATTTACTCTTCCAATCATGTTTTCTGGTACAAGTTGAATCATAAGCGTACCGACAACGATATTAACACAAGCTAAACAAATACCTGTTCCAAATCTCATGAAACTAGTAATCCAAAACGATGTAGATAGCCCTTCTACTAAAAATGACATCGCTAATATGCTCATACCGAATACAAACATCTTTTTCGGATTCACTTTTGAAGCGAAAACTACAGCAACAATACCACCGATCAACATACCGATTCCATCAGCTGCGGCTAAATATTGAACTGCTTCTTTTTCCATTCCAAGCCGTTCTATTACAAGAAACACCTCTAATGGATTCGTTAGTCCAACAGCTAAGCCCATAATGGTGAAAGTGATCGTAATCATACGTAAATTTTTCGTATGAAGAACGTATTTCCAACCCTCTTTTATATCATTTTTTAATGAATCCCTCGTCACTTGCTCTTGTTCAACCCATTTTGGTAAAAATGAAAGAGCGATAGCAGATAACAAAAATAAAATGATTAAGCTATATAGTGACGTAAATAAACCAAGTTGTGTATACACAAGCGATCCTACCACCGGTCCAAAAATCATAAATAATGACTGTAATGTTTGGTTAAATGCAATCGCATTTGCTACCTGTTCTTCCTTTACATAGCGCTTAAATATACGCGAAGATGATGGCTGAGAAAACTGACCTACAATCGCGGAAATGAGTGTTGCAAAAAATATAGCCTGCCAATAATCCAGCTTTAACAACAAGACAATTCCTATAATAGACAGTACACTTAACACATCCCCAGCAACCATTGTTCTTTTCGGATTCCAGCGATCAGCTAGCGCACCACCGATAAACGAGAAAATAAAGATAGGTGCATATTCCATAACTGATAATAAAGAAACAGAAACCGGATCATTATTCGTTCGCTCCATTATGAAATATAAAAGAGCCATATTTCTGATCCAAATTGCAAATTGTTGTAAAATATCAGATGCCATAACGAGCATAAATGCTCGGTTTTTAAATAAAGCGTTCATTTTCATTCCTCCTTTATAAACCGACCGTTCGGTCTAATTTATTCTGTAAGAAAAGCAGCTGACTTATTATTCAGCTGCCATTCCTTTTAACAATACATCTATTGCCTTCTTATAAATACGTTTCAGCTCTTTATGATCTAACTCGTAGTAAAGTACTCCAAGCCCTGATAATAATCCATTCACAATATACATAAGGTCGCGCGTATTATCTTCACGAAACTCTCCAGACCGTACGCCTGCTTCAATTAGTTCCTCAAACATAACATATGATTCTCTAGTTAAAGCTAACAGTTCATCCAGAATCTCTTTACTTACAACTTGGCTCATAGAGAATTCCTCTATTGCATTTGAAATTGGTTGCTGTATGTCCTCTACATAATATTCCGCGAGACCATATAGTTTTTCAGTACTAGTACTATACAACTTCTCTTTTTCATTCCATTTTTCAAGCCAATCATACGTATGCTGTTTTACTACAAATAAAAATAATTCTTCTTTACTTTTAAAGTGATAATAAATGCTTCCTTTACTTCGCTCTGTAATTTCACAAATCTCTTCCATAGATGTGGCTGCATAGCCCTTCTGTGAAAACAGACTTTCTGCTTTATATGCAATTTCTTTCTTTATCTCTTCTGCGCTTCTTCTCATATTCACACCTCTTTAAACCGACCGTTCAGTCTAATAATAACAAATAAAAAACCTCTATCGCAAGAGGCTATATTCCTTATTTAAGAAAACGTACGTTCAAACCATGTTCGAATCATATGTATTATTCCAATTTTAAATCCTAATTTAACAAGAAATACGCCTCCCGCAGCTAATAAAAATAACACTACTTTCCCCTTATTTTTCACTTTCGGCTCCCTTTTCATTTCCATTCCCCTTAGTATGTTAAAAGTATTTAAACAAACGTTTGTTTAACTGTTTTTATGCATATGTAAGCCAACTAATCAAACGTTTGTTTAAAAAGAAATACGCCCCCTATAGGGCGTATTCTCATCAATCACCGCTACCTCCACCACCGCAGCTACCTCCTCCACTATCTCCGCCAAAAGACCCTCCACAATCATGTGAACCTCCATCGTGCGAGCTATCATTATCAGATCCAGCAAAGAAAAATAATGGTGATGAGCTGTTAGATGAATTATGAATGTTATTTTGTTTCGTAAGATTTACCTTCTTTTTGTTTGATCGAACTGCTGTTACGATTGTTCCAACTACAACAAATAATAGTATGATAATAATAAATTCCATATAAAAGCCTCCCTTAATCCTCGAATAATTGAATGGTTCTCTCTAGATTTTCAAGTGAAATGAAGCGCGATTCACGAAGGATCTCTTTTCCATTATAAAATAATAAAACTGTTGGCCCTGTAAATACTGCATACCGCCCCGCAATCTCTTGCATGTCTTGTAGTAATATTTCTACTTTCTCTACGTAATCATAATTCTCTAATACATAGTTTACTTTTCGTAGCATAACATCACAAACGCCACAATTTTCCGTTTTAATAAATAGAAGTACCAATTGTTGTTTCTCAATATATATTGCTAATTCTTCTATCGTTTCAAATTTATTCATCTTATCCCTCTTAACGTAATTTACGAAATACTTTATCCTGATACATACGAAATGCTGAACTATCTTTAATCTTTCTCTTTTCCATTACCTGCTGAAAACGTAGTGTTTTTGCTGTTAACTCTTCTTGTAATTTTTTTCTCTCTGCTTCATCATAACAACAAGCGATTAAATCCTCTATTTTCAATATATCTTTTTGCAATTCCATTTCTGGTGGAATCATGCCTGCATTTTTCAAGATTTTATAACTCATTCTTAATTCTGGAGGTACCATTGAAAGATCTTCTAATTGTAGTGGTTTTCCTTGTCCCGGAATATTATCAAGATCACCATTCCGTATCGCTTGACGAATTTTTTCCTCAGCAATGTTCAAAAACACATCCACACTATCCCCTCCCTTACATATTTTTACTATTATTTTACATGAAATTTCATCATCCTGCTACGTCATTCAAAATTGACTCCATAAATTCACCAAAAGTTCTTTCAAAAGATATATAGAATTAATAATGTATAAAAAGACGGTAATATTCCTTCTTATAAAGTGAAACTTTAATCAGTGGGGGGTTCATCCCCCCCACTGATTATTAGCCCTCACCAATCGGGCGTTTACTGCCCACAAATAGCGGGATAAATGGATGAAGACAGCACAGAAACCCCAGCTAAACCTTTAATTTTGCAAAAAAATCGAAAGTTTTAATTATAATAACCTATTATAATTATATTCAGTTTATAACATGAAATTTGTGTGAAGTTCATCTGAATTTTACATGAATTCCCTTTAAGTTCTATTGTCTTCCCATACTACTCACATTATCCTTTACATATAGGAATTATTTTCATTCCATTTCAAACCATCTATATATACAAAGAAAAATAGTAGCCTATTAGGGAAAGGCATTAGCTCATAAAAGCTAATGCCTTTTCTTTATGATTATTGTTAAACGTTCCATTCTTCGATATTCCATATTTTCGTTATCCACGCTTCGTAGAAAGATGGCTCATGTGAAACAATTAAAACCGTACCTTTATATTGTTTTAACGCTTCCTGTAAAGCCCTCTTAGTCTCTGTATCCAAATGGTTAGTTGGTTCATCTAAAATTAAAACATTGCTTTTAGTTACAATAAGTTCGCATAATCGTACTTTTGTTTGTTCTCCTCCACTTAATAATTGAATAGGTTTTAATACATGTTCTTCTTTTAATCCGCACTTTGCTAATACTTGTCGGATTTCTTTTCTTGTCATGTCTGGCCTTCCTGCCCATACTCTCTCTAGTGCAGTTATTTCTGTGGAAAATTCCTCTTGTGCAAAATAAGCGGGTTTTACTTGTTCCCCAATAGAAACTGAACCGCCTAACGGTTTTATTTGTCCTAGTAATGTTTTTAGCATTGTTGTTTTTCCAATCCCATTATGACCAATAATCGCAATCTTTTCCCCTTTTTTCACTTGAAGATCCAATTCTGGAAACAACGGTTCACCATAACCAATTTTCAGTTTCTCTACCTGTAATATACGACTCACTGGCTCAGTATAAACATTAAAGTCAAAACGAGCGCGAGGTACATCGTTAACCTTTTCAACCTTTTGCATTTTCTCTAATACTTTTTCACGACTTTTTGCTTGTTTCGCTTTACGGATTTTATTTTTTTGAATAAAGCTCTCTAAATGTGCAATTTCCTTTTGCTGTTTCGTATATGCTGCTTGTAATTGTTTCTTTTGCAGTTCATAATTACGCACAAAACTATTATAATCACCTACATAGCGCTTAATTGTGCGCTCATCTAGATGATAAATAACTTTCGTAATATTGTTCAAAAATACTTCATCGTGCGAAATGATAATATAAGCTTTTTCATACATTTGTAAATATGATTGCAACCATTCTATATGAGCTGTGTCTAAATAGTTAGTTGGCTCATCTAATAATAAAACATCAGCTTTTTCTAAAAGGAGTTTACCAAGTAATAACTTTGTCCGTTGACCACCGCTTAACGTTGAAACATCCTTTTCCATTCCTACTTCAAACAAACCTAAGCCAGTTGCTACTTCTTCAATTTCTGTATGAATTTGATAAAAATTAGAATTCTCCAATATAGTTTGTAACTCTCCATACCTTACTAACAATTTCCCTACTTCTCCTGCTCCAACCATCTCTTCTGTAAGTTTTAACATTTCACGTTCAAACTCATACAGATTAGAAAACGCACTTTGCAAGTATTCTTCAATTGTTATACCTTCTTGCAAATCTATATGTTGTTGTAAAAAGCCAATCTTAACATGGGGAAACCATTCAATTTTCCCATCATCATGTATAAGTTCTCCTGTTAACAAGCGTAATAATGTTGATTTTCCAATTCCATTTTTCCCTACTAGCCCAACATGTTCACCCTTTAATAATCGAAAGCACGTATTATATAAAATGGTTTTCTCACCATATGAATGACTTACATTTTCTACTGTTAATATACTCATTTTTTCTCTCTCCTTTTCTTATGATCCATAAGCTAAATAGAGAGAACAACAGTATAAAGCCTTATTTAGTTATACATATAAAAAATGGGTAAGGTGAATACACCTTACCCATTACATATTATCGTAAGAAAGGATTAAGGTTCTTTACCTGCTGTCTTCAATTTAGCTTATTTGTTAAAAATGGGCAGACTTCTCCCATATCAAGCTAAAACCATTTGAAGAACAGTTGATAAAGTCATTTTATCCTTTCACTCCTTTAACATTTGTTATATTAAGAGTATAAACTACTCTGTTATATTCTATTCTCTATTTTTTCTTTTGTTCCTTCTCCGTTTTCTCATTTTCTGCGTAAATTTCTTTATACATCTTTTCTAATGCATATGGATTTGTAAAAATGAGCGTTAACGATTTCCACATATAAATTCTTCTTTGTAATTCTATCCCATACTCTTTACTAACCATATTTTTCACTTCTGAAATATGCTCTTCGTTTTGAAATTGTTGTACAGATTTCAATTCCTTCGTCTTAAAATCCGTTAAAAAGCCTATTACAGTTCGTCCATGTTCCTGTGATCTTTCTTCTAAATCAAACTGAATTGAATGCACAAAACCTAAAACGTGAAAGATTTGAGCATGTAATCCGACAGCAGCACGCTGTTCCATTAAGTTGTAGCACTCTCGCTTTAATACTTCTACCATTTCTAAAGAATTTCTATTAACTGTCATTTTGCCGACAAACATAATTTTTACAATATGAGCGACTGCCCCCATACTTTTTAATACACTCTCTAAAATTTCTACTGCGTCTTCTACATATCCATTTGAAATTATAGAATGAATAAATTCATCTAATACCGCTTGAAACTTTTTAACTAAATGTAAATCACGTAATTCTGGAACATCTTCTCTCAATTGATCTCGACCTTGAACCCACTTTAAAATTTTTGTCATTTCTTCTTCTTTTAATTCATGATGTTCCATACCATATTTCATTAATAATATATGATTTTTTAATAAAGCTTTTCCTTCTTCAAGATTATCTGCAGTTAATGAATCCACTATTTTCTCGATAGATGTCATCTTTCTCCCCCTATATAAAAAAGCCTCTTAACAGTAATTATACCAAAAACTGTTAAAAGGCTTTTTCTATTTTTTCATGTAAGGAGCTAATACTCTTAAAATTTCTTCCTTATCCTTCTTTAACTCAAGTGATGTTAACATATCCATCGTTCGTGGCCTAAGTAATTTCACTTGTACCTCTCCAACAATTGATGCTGGTCTTTGAGATAAAATAAATATGCGATCAGAAAGTAAAATTGCCTCATCTAAGTCATGTGTAACCATAACAATTGTCTGCTTTTCTTGATGCCAAGAATTTAAAAGCCAACTGTGTACTTCCATTTTTGTAAATGCATCTAATTTTCCAAAAGGCTCATCCAGCAGCATAATTGGCTTTTCACATAAATATGTGCGAAGGAAACTAATTCTTTGACGCATGCCACCTGATAACTCATCTGGATAATGATCCGCATATTCATCTAGCTCAAACTGCTTTAATGCTTCCATTCCTTCTGCTAGCCTTTGCTTTTTAGGCTTCCCTTCGATTTCCAATGGAAGTACTATATTTTGCAAAGCCGATCGCCACGGTAGTAATAAATCTTGTTGCGGCATATAACTTACAACATCTTGTTTTTTCACATGTTCCTCGTTATAAAATACCTCTCCACTCGTTGGCTCTTCAACACTCGCGATCATATTTAACAAAGTGCTTTTTCCACAACCACTTGGACCTACAAAAGAGACGAATTCCCCCTCCTGTATAGAAGCACTAATCTTTGCTAATACATTCTTTCCATCGAAAGCTTTTACAATATCTTTTATTTGTAATCCACTCATTTTTCACTTGGAAGGAATTCATTTGTAAAGGCATCTTTTACATCGATTTTCTTTTTAATAACTTTGTTGTCATATAAGAAATTCATGTAATTCGTCCAAACTTCTTCCTTCTGTACTCCCCACGCTTTTGCATCATCTTGATACTTTGTACTTAACCACTTTTGACTTTCTTGCACTAATTCTTTATTCACATCTGGAACAGCTTTAATTAAAATATCCGCAGCTTCTTTCGGTTCTTTAATTGCAAAATCATAACCTTCTGTCGTTGCAGTCATAAACTTTTTCACAAAGTCTTTATCTTGCTTTGTATGTTTTTCACTTGTAATAATAACAGGACTATAGAAATCAAGCGCTGGATCTAAGTCTTTCACCATAATCGTATTTAACTCTTTTCCTTGACGCTTCGCTTCAATTCCATCCCATCCGTAATAAATCCATTCGAAATCTGCATCACGACCGATCGATTTGAAGAAGTCTGTTTGTCCAAGAATAATTTTTTCGACTTTATTAAAATCAGCTTGATGTTTCTCCATAATCGTTTTTAACGT
The DNA here is from genome assembly GCF_036320425.1 of Bacillus nitratireducens. NCBI lineage: Bacteria > Bacillati > Bacillota > Bacilli > Caryophanales > Bacillaceae > Bacillus > Bacillus nitratireducens. The sequence continues at coordinate 135,140 of NZ_JAUMJO010000007.1, read as the reverse complement.
CGCTTCTTCTGCCGGTCCTCCCCAGCCGCCATAACGTTTACCTTCAAAATCCTTCGGTAACGTCATATTATCTTTTTTTAGCGATGCAAAAGCAGAGGTATTATGCTGAATAATTGCACCAACAGAAACAACTGGGATTCCTTCAACACGAGCTAATGTTACATTTTCTTGTGCACTTATCGCAAAGTCTGCTTTCCCAGAAGCAATCATCTGCTCTGCCGTCACATTATCACCAGGCTGGATAATTTCTACATCAAGCCCTTGCTTTTTGTAATAATCTTTCGTTTGCGCTACATATAAGCCAGTATGATTCGTATTTGGAAACCAATCTAAAACGACTTTTACTTTTTTATCTTTACTTGAACTTTCTTCTTTCTTCGCCGGATTACATCCTGCAACACCAACTGCTAATAATGCAGCTAATATAATTTTTAAACCTTTTTTCATTTTCTGCCGCCCTTTCTGTATATCCATGGTGCTGTTATTCTTGCCATAAATTCAACAATAAAGTACAGGCATAATGTCACCATGACGATAATCGCTGCAACACCAAATACTCGAGCCGTTAAAAAGGATTTTGTTGCTCTTGTAAGCATAACCCCTAATCCTTCACTGGCACCAAGCCATTCCCCAATAATCGCTCCCATCACACTATATGTAACAGCTATTTTTAAACCTGAGAAAAAGTACGGGAGCACTGCTGGAAATTTTACTTTCTGATAAATTTGCCACTTTGTCGCCTTCATCGTTTGTAACAACTTCAGCATATTTTTATCTACCGTTTGGAAACCTTCTAAAATGCTAAGCGCAATTGGGAAGAAACAAACAAGAATAACAACCATTACTTTTGGCAACATTCCATACCCAAACCAAATAATAAATAATGGAGCGAGCACAACGATGGGAATTGTTTGCGAAATAACAAGCAACGGATTCATTAAAATCCGAAATAAAGGGATAACATCCATAATGATAGCAATACTTGTCCCAAGTATAATTGCAAAAAACAACCCAATTATTACTTCCTGTAACGTTTGCACTGTATTCGGTAATAGTAAATCTTTCATTCCAATTAACTCTTGCACAATTGCAGACGGCTTCGGTAAAATCCACGGCTCAATTTTAAATAATGAAACAGATCCTTCCCATATAGCAATGAGAAGGATAAGCCAAATTGTTGTAATTATTTTAGATCGCTTCTGGTTTTGCATATTCATCACGGTACTTCCAAACTTTTTCGTCAATCGTTACGCCCGTACTTGGACGATAGTGAATTTTAATAGAAGTGATTACTTCTTCTGCTCCAGCATCGACGCAAGCTTGTTGCGCGCGTTTAATGACGTTAAGAAGTACATCTAATTCTCCTTCCAGCGTTGTTTCCATTGCTCCTACTTCATAACGAACTCCCGACTGTTGTACAACTTCAATTGCTTTATCAACAACGGAATACACATCTTTGTTCTTCGCTTGTGGTACTACTGAAAATGAAATTGTAACTTGTTGTGACATAATAAAATCCCCCTTACAAAATATGTTTTCAAAAAAAGAAAAGGCTTTCCTATCATGTAGGAAAGCCTTGTATACAAGTTATTCTATAATAACTTATGCTACATCACTTTAAAGTAACTCCCTACGCTGGCATTATCCAGATCAGGTTGAGGGTCGATGTATACTTACATCCTCTCAGCCAATTGGCTCCCCGGTTCTTAATTCGTTTTCATTGTAGCATGATTCATTTTATTGAACAAATAAAAGCACGTATAATCATTTCATTTAACTTTTGAATTCCCCTATTAACTCTTGTAACTCCTGTGAAAGCCAGCTTAAAGAACTGGCTAATTCAGCAATATCTTGTACAGACATTTCCTGTTCTTTCATACTTTCTTCAATATTATTACTACTATTTGCATACGTATTTGCAATAAGTGATAGTTCATTTACAACACGAACAATATTTTGGCTATTTTGCAATATATCACTTGAATTGCTAGAAACAACTCTAACTTGATTTGTAACAGATTGTGCTGATTTTGAAATTTTTTCAAAGAAAGCACCACTACTTTGAAAAAGTTTAATTCCGGATTCTACTTCTTTTGAAGCTTTTTGTATTGAAACAACAGCTTCTTCCGTTTCAACTTGCGTTTCCCCTATTAATTTAGCTATGTCTTTTGCTGATGCTTCCGTTTTCTCTGCTAATTTACGAACTTCATCGGCAACAACTGCAAATCCTCGCCCAGCTGCCCCAGCACGTGATGCTTCAATGGAAGCATTTAAAGCTAGTAAGTTCGTTTGATTTGAAATACCTGTAATTACAGTTACAATGTCACTTATTTCTTTTGACCTTGTTTCTAACGAGTAAATGATAGAAGATAAATCTTGTACTGCATTTTGGATTAAACTCATTTGATTAATGATTTGTTCAATAACACCATTTTCTTTTATTGAATGATGCTTCGTACCTTCAGACTCTTTCGCCATTTGTTTTGCAGTATTAGTTATCTCTTCCATCCTATCTTCCATTTCATATACAATACCTAAATACTTTGGTACTGAAGTTTCTTGTGATTGAACGCCAGCCCTTAACTCAACTATAGAACTTACGATTCCTTGGACTGCCATGCTATTCTCTTTCGTACTCACTGACAATTCTTGCGAAGATAAGGAAACCTGTTCTGCTGTCTGCTTCACTTTATCTATAATTCCTTTAAACTTCTCAATGGTATTATTAAAATACGCATTAATAATACCAATATCATCTGGTCTTTCCTCTAATTTAATACTTAAATCACCTTCACCGACTCTGCGCAATCCTTCACGCAAATCCCGTAATGGAGCAAGTGCGTTACGCACAATTAAGAATTGAATAACAGTTGCAATTAAAACAGAAATACAAATAAACATTAAGCCTTGTATAATGAACTTTTCTTTTGTACTAGGAACAATAGAAGCATCTACATCAGCTGCAACAAGTGCCACAATGTTACCTTCTCCATCTTTAATCGGCTCTAATATCGTTACCCATGTTCCTAATGCGTCTTCATATACTTCTGTCATGTTTGCTTTTTTTGTGCTCATTACTTTATCATATGCTTCCATCCAAAGATCTGGTTGTTTATAATATTCTCCCGGCCTTACTTCAACAACATTTGCTAAACCTGTAGACAAATCAATGATTTGTAGCTCACCTTTTTCATTTTTTTTCGCTCCAACAATATACGTTTGTCCAACACTGTTCAATTCTTCCGTTGATTCATCTAATTTCTCTGTTAACTTCTCTCTCTTTTCTCTTTCTGCCGTTGGGTCTTTTGCAACATCTCTCAATATTTCCGCGTCTAATTTATGTAATATCGTATCTCCTGTTTCAAAAGAATGCCTTTCAAATATAGACATCATACTATTTTGAAACATGTTAAAACTTAACGCTCCCATAGTACCAACAAGCGTCAAAATAACTAACACAGTTAACAATACATTTTTTTGAAGAAATGATAGCTTGTGCCAATTTTTTTTCATTAACATCACCTTTCTTAATTAACTTAATTTAAAGTAAAACTATTAAAATATAAACCTTATTAATAAATGACAACAATTCTTATTTGTCTACAAATAAAAAAAAGACCAATGAAAAGAGCATTGGTCAAGACCAACCCTATCCGTCCGGTAACTGGCTAGCATAGTCGTTTGACCTTAGCCCCTGTAGTTTTGCGTCCTCATGTTTCCATCAGTTTGCCTTTCTCGCTGAACGAGTTGAACGATATGGGAGTTCTATGAGAATTAAAATATTCTCTTTCAAAGATTACAACATAAAAATTAAAATGTCCACTTATTTAGAGATGCAAATATAAAGTTTTAATGTATTATTTTTTCGAAATAATTTAACAAAGTTCGTGAATGTTACATTTCTTGTGTTATATAATAAAAAACGTATACAACACAAGGATTATTCCGGATATTCATTTAATTTTCATTCAAATTAAACTATTCGAATATATCTTAACTTACGAATTTCGGAGGTAGTTTATTATGTTTTGGCTACAATTTCTTACGTTACTACTCTGCATTTTTATTGGCGCACGCTTAGGTGGAGTTGGTCTAGGAGTAATGGGTGGCGTTGGTATGGCAATACTTGTTTTCGTCTTCCACTTACAACCTACAGCTCCTCCTATTGATGTAATGCTTATGATTTTAGCAGTAATTACAGCTGCCGGTGCTTTGCAAGCTGCTGGAGGAATGGATTATCTTGTCCATCTCGCTGAGAAAGCATTACGAAAAAACCCAAAGCGCATTACATTCTTTGCTCCTATTGTTACTTATTTATTCACACTATGCGCAGGAACAGGTCATGTCGCTTATTCTGTACTTCCTGTTATCGCCGAAGTATCTCGTGAATCAGGAATTAGACCTGAACGACCTATGTCAATTGCCGTTATCGCTTCACAGCAGGCAATTACAGCTAGTCCAATATCGGCTGCAACAGTTGCACTGTTAGCAATGTTAGCCGACTATAAAATCACCTTGTTAGATATTTTAAAAGTCAGTATCCCTTCTACTTTCATCGCTTGTATGGTAGCTGCATTCGTTGCTAGTAAAATGGGAAAAGAATTAAATGAAGATCCTGAATACTTGAAGCGATTAAAAGAGGGAATGATCCCTAAACTTGAAGAGAAAAAAGAATTTGTGGGTGCAAAAGGCGCTAAATTATCAGTTATCCTTTTCCTAGTAGGAACTTTCCTTGTCGTACTTCTTGGTTCATTTGAAGCACTTCGTCCGGGATGGATGGTTGACGGGAAGTTAGCTCGTCTTTCCATGCCAAACACAATTGAAATGGTTATGTTAACTATCGCAGCTCTTATTATTATTTTCTGTAAACCAAATGTAGAAAGCATTGTGTCTGGTAACGTCTTTAAAGCGGGGGCAACAGCAGTTGTTGCTATTTTTGGTATCGCTTGGATGGGAGATACGTTCTTCAACGGAAACTTAAATATGATTCAAGGATCAATTCAACACTTAGTGACTAGTGCACCATGGCTGTTTGCTATCGCATTATTCATTCTATCTATTTTACTGTATAGCCAAGCAGCAACAGTTCGTGCTTTAATGCCACTTGGACTATCACTTGGTATTCCACCAGCTTTACTAATTGCAATGTTCCCTGCAGTAAATGGATACTTCTTCATTCCAAACTACGGGACAATTGTTGCTGCAATTAATTTTGATCGCACTGGTACAACAGGAATTGGTAAGTATGTTTTAAATCATAGCTTTATGATTCCTGGCCTAATCGCAACCTTTACTTCTATCGGAATTGGAATGCTCTTAATTTCAATTATGTTTTAAATTAAAGCACAAACCTACAATTTTAAAAGGTTTGTGCTTTTTTAATCAAACGTTTGTTTAAATAAACGAAACAACTTTTTTACAAATCTACAAACTCTTACTTACTTCCTCTACTAGCTTCTTCGTACTCTCATACGCAGATTCCACTAAACTAATCGCAGAAATAACAGAGACACCATCCGCACCGGCTTCTATAACCGAAGCAGTATTTTCAATCGTAATCCCACCGATACCAACAATCGGTATCATAATTCCTTGTTCTCTAAAGTGGGCTAAACCTTTCGTTCCTTGAACTGCTTTCGTATCTTTTTTCGTACTCGTTGGGAAAATAGGGCCAACACCTAAATAATCAGCTCCGTTTTCAATTGCCCAGCGTGCTTCTTCAATTGTATGGGTAGATACACCCACAATTTTATCTCCCATTTTTTCACGAACAGAAGTAATTCCTTCATCATCTTGTCCAACATGCACGCCATCTGCATCTAACTCAAGAGCTAGTTCCACATCATCATTTACGATGAATGGTACACCGTACTCCTTACAAATTGCTTGTAGTTCTTTTGCGAAACAAATACGTTTCTCTCCCGTTAAAGCGCCTTCCCCCTTTTCACGAAATTGAAAAATTGTTATACCGCCTTCTAGTGCATCTCTCAATACTTGTAGTGGCTCCTTCGTACAATTGTTACTTCCCATAATAAAATATACCGATAATAATCTAGACATTTCAGCCTTTGTAATACGCGGCATCTCGTTCCCCTCCTTACTATATAAGCTCAATCTTCCCATATTTCTTAATATCATCTGAAGTTGTATTCGCTAACTGATTTAAAAATTCAATTTGGAAACTACCAGGTCCCTTTTCCACTGTCTTAGCAGCTGCCAGTTCCGCAGCTACACCATAAAACGTTAATGCCGCTACTGCTGCCTTTACATAATCCTTTTCTACTGCTACAAATGCTCCTATTACAGAAGTTAGTAAACAACCTGTTCCAGTCACTTTCGTTAAAATAGGATGGCCATTTCGAATAAGAATAGTTCGCTCTCCGTCTGTAACAACGTCTTCTTCTCCAGTAATTACCGCAACTGTATTTAATTCATCCGCTGCCTGTTTTGCAATATTTACAACATTACCATTTCCAGTACCAGCGTCTACACCTTTAATTTCCCATTTTTCATTAATAACATTAGCAATTTCAGCTGCATTCCCGCGGATAACTGCTAAATCGATTTCAGCTGGAATATGTCTCGCAACTTCTGTTCGATAAGAAGTTGCTCCTGCCCCAACTGGATCAAATAATACTGGTACACCATTTGTATTTGCCGATTTACCAGCAAGTAACATCGCTTCTACCTCTTCAGGACGAAGTGTGCCCATATTTAAAACAAGAGCTCCCGCAATGCTAGCCATTTCTGCTACTTCTTCTTTTGCATACGCCATTACAGGCGATGCCCCTAATGCTAATAAACCGTTTGCTGTAAAATTTATTACAACAACATTTGTAATATTATGAACGAGCGGATTAGACTCTCTTACCAAATCCACTACTTTACTAATTTCTTTCATATTCATCCTTTTCATCTCCTAACTATAGTGGTGGGAGATACACAAAAAGGCACTTTGCGCGTACGCAAAGTGCCTGAACATGTGCTTTTACACTCTCCCTACGCTGGCATTATCCAACAGGTTCAAATGGTCAATGACGGACTAGTAGTCATACTCTCAGTTTGCATCCACAAACTCCCATGTGTTTATTATTCATCTACTTCAAAGTCTACTCTTATTCTAGTAAAATAACAAGTTCTTTCCTTCTATAGAATGATAGAGATCATAACTCTCCTGGTCTAACCATTCTTCGCCTTTATATAATAAAAATGAAATTCATTTACAATGTCAATGGATACCCCTTAAAATCTGACATTTATATAAGTAAAACCCTCCTCGGTATATTTCATCACAAATAACTCAAACCGTCAGCAAGACTGAATAGAATAAAGATGTATGCTATATTTAACGTATGGAAATTTGAAAGGATGTTTTTAAATATGGCAAAAAGTATTGTAATTGCTGAAAAACCTTCTGTTGCACGTGATATCGCACGTGTACTGAAATGTGATAAAAAAGGGAACGGCTATCTTGAAGGTAGTAAATATATTGTTACTTGGGCTTTAGGTCATCTCGTTACATTAGCTGATCCAGAAAGCTATGATGTGAAATATAAACAGTGGAATTTAGAAGATTTACCAATGCTACCGGAGCGTTTAAAACTAACCGTTATTAAACAAACAGGGAAACAGTTTAACGCTGTAAAAAGTCAGCTTCTTAGAAAAGATGTAAATGAAATCATTATAGCTACTGACGCTGATTTATCTCTATAAAATATAATTGCACATAAATCCTAAAACACCTTTCATCCTTGATTTAACAATGATATCTAATACTTTTTACAATTGCACATAAAAAGAAGCACATAATTTATCTTTAAATTATGTGCTTTTTATTTATTAAATGAAGTATTTTATATTTAAATATTATAAAATTAAACTGGATATAATAGGAATTAAGAGGAGGATTTTATGTACATTTCGGAGTTAACAATAAACAATTTTAGATCGTTTAACAAAAAAACAACGCTAAATTTTAATGATGGGATTAATGTAATTATTGGGCAAAATAATGCTGGTAAAACAACTGTAATAAAAGCATTAGATATACTCTTTAACAATTCTTCTAGTAAGAGGTTGAACATTAACGATTTTAATCGTAGTGCCTCGATTGAAGAACTAAAAGTGTGCCCACCTAAAATATATATATCTGCCAAACTACAAGAATCTGAAAATGAAGGTGAATACTCAGATGAATTAGTGACAGTAGCTACCTGGTTAACAACCCTTAATACACCGTATGAAGCTACAATTACTTATGAGTATTTCTTACCTGAAAAAGAAGCAGCTGAATATACAAATTTGATGAAAAAAATATCGACTGAAGATATTAATCAATATTGGAAAGCTATTGAACATAATTTCTTAAAAAAGTATGTTCATAGAGTATACGTTGGAAATCCTGAATTCAAAAATTCTGTACAGAATGATGAAATAAATCGTTTTGATTTTCAATTTTTAACTGCAATTCGTGATGTCGAAAGAGATTTATTCAAAGGAAATAACAGCCTTTTAAGAGAAGTAATAGACTTTTTTATGGACTACGATATTAAAAGTAACAGTGAGTTAGAAAAAAAGGAAAAAATAGAACAAATTCAAAAGAAAAAAAGAGACTTTTCAGTTGAATCAAAGAAGATAATTGAATCACTTCAGCAACGTATGAGAAACGGTGAAGAACAAATTTTAAAGTATGTCAATAATACTGGGGCTGGAATTGATGAATCTAAACCCTCATTTGATGGAGAAATTTTGGACACCGAATTATATTCAGCATTAAGACTCATTGTCGAAAAAGAATCTGGAATTAAGCTACCTGCCATTAGCAATGGGCTAGGCTATAATAATTTAATTTACATCTCCCTTTTACTATCAAAAATGCAAAAAGATGCTTCTGGAGAATATTTAGGGTCAAATGCTAAAGTGTTCTCCATATTAGCTATTGAGGAACCGGAAGCACATTTACATCCAAGTATGCAATATAAGTTTTTACAATTTCTAAAAGAAAATAAAGATTCAGATGTTAACCAAATATTTATTACTTCACATTCCCCAAATATAACTGCTGCAGTTGATTTAGAAGATATTTTAGTTATTCAAAAAATTAATGAAGAAATTAAAATAGCATATCCAAGTAAAGTATTCAATGATTCAAATGAGGAAGATGTCATATCCCGAAATTACGTAAAAAGATTTTTAGATGTAACAAAAGCAGATTTATTTTTTGCGCAAAATGTAATTCTAGTTGAGGGTATCGCTGAACAACTTGTACTTCCTGAATTCGCAGCCTCAATGGATTTGAATTTAGCGGACAGCCATACCACAATATTGAATATTGGTGGAAGATATTTTAATCATTTCTTAAAATTATTTGATACTAACCGCTGCGAATTTGCCTTAACAAAAAAAGTAGCGTGCATAACTGATCTAGATCCAGTTAGAAAACTAAAAGATGCTGCAGATGAGGATAGCAATTGGAAAAAGTGTCTTCCCATATTTTTGGACATACAACCAGAAGACTATGAATATAAACAAACTTCTAATTCACTCGTGGCGACATATAGCCATAGTGATTCGAAAATTAAAGTTTTTACCCAGACACATGGACAAAGCTCTACATTTGAATATGATTTGATTTTAAAAAATCCGAATTGTACAAAATTAATAACCCCTTCAGTTTCTAATGCCCAAGAGCTTAAAGATTTAATGGACCTTGTTGCAAAAGATAAACCTATAAAGGAAATAGTTGAAAGAATAAGAAAAAATGCCTTTAAAGACGAGCTTTTAAACTTGCTTACTCTTGGATTGTTAAAAGATGCGTTAAGCGTAAAGAAAGGCATAATTGCTAGTCGATACCTATTATCTATCTCTAAAGGAGAAGCGGCTCAGGAGATTGCTTATGTCATAAGTACAGCTGACCAGGGCTTAATTGAACCACCAGATTATATAAGCGAGGCGATAAAATGGATTTGTCAGTAGCCACGGAATTAAAAAATAGTAACAGTATAATACCAATTAATGAGCATTTTAAATTATATGCTGGACCCGGTGCAGGAAAAACCACTTTTTTAACCAATCATATTAAAAGAATTCTACATCAATCAACTAAACTTGGAAAAGCAAAAAAAATTGCTTGTATTACTTATACAAATACTGCCGTTAATACTCTTGTCAATAAACTCGAAGATTCTATTGAATCATTAGAAATATGCACAATACATAGCTTCTGCTATAAGCACATTGTCAAACCATACATTTGGATTTTAGAAGATTCACCTTTACCTATTGATAAAATAGATGGGCATGAACAAATTAAGCTACGGCACAGTCAAATTAATCAATTAAAAGTTGAAATTGGACAAAGTTATTTAAATGATGTGAAATTATGTGAGGCGCTAAATAAACTTCAATGGGTTTTAGACGATGAAATACCAACATTAAAATTTTTAAATGCTTATGATGGTAAGACAGAAAATTATTTTCTAAAAAAAAGTGCTTATTATAAATATAAACAATTATATTGGTCTGAAGGAAAATTAAGTCATGATGATGTCCTTTATTTTGCGTATAAAATTTTACAAGAAAACATACGAATAATAGATATTATTAGAGCTAAATTCCCCTATATTTTAATTGATGAGTTTCAAGACACTAGTCCATTACAAACAGCAATTATTGAATTAATTGGGCAAAAAGAAGTTAATATAGGAGTAATAGGTGACTTATGCCAATCAATTTATTCTTTTCAAGGGGCAAACGTAGAATTATTTGAGATGTTTTCAATTGAAAATATGAAATTATATATTTTAAAGGATAATCATCGATCAAGTAACGAGATTATAAATGTACTTAATCATATGCGTAAAAATAAAGACTTTGAGCAATCCTCTCCCACTCATAAATCTGGTGATCTTCCTACTATACTGGTAGGAGCTAAGAAAAGTGCTTATCATTACTTGAATAATAAATCAAAAAATCCAGTTGTACTATCATATAAAAGTGAAAACTCAAAGTCCGTTGAATATGAAACAGATTTAATTGAAGATATGGATTTCAATATTATTCTTCAAGATTCAAATAATGAAAGAGGCTGGAGAATTTTTCATATAATTCAATCTATCGAATTAGCTAAGCAGTTTCAATTAAAAGAGGCTTTAAGACTCATGAAAATTGCTTATCGAAAAGATGGGTCTTTTACTGATAAAGAGGCTTTTGTTAACTTAAAAAGATTTTTAAATATGTACAATAAATTTGAAACCAAAAGCATTACTTACTTCCACAACGAGTTAATTGTAGGGGAATACAATGTTAAGGGACGTATTTCGAGAGGAGCAGCAAAAACATTATATGATGGTTTAACTTATAGAAAAGTTGCCCTCCAAATGAAGGTTTTAGATGACTTAAGTGATTTTAAAACAATCCACCAATCTAAAGGAGATGAATTTGAAAATATTTTAGTAATAGTTCCTCCCCAAAAACAAGGAACAGAGCTAAACTTTCTGCTTTCACCTAACATGGATATAGAAGTGCATAGAGTTTATTATGTTGCACTAAGTAGGGCAATGTCTGGACTCTATATTAATGTTGAGAAATTAGAAGAAAAAGAAAAAGAAGCACTCATAAAAATTGGTTTTGAAATAATACAGGTAGATAAATCAGCTGAAATAAATATTACTACTAAGGAACTAGTTAATTCCCTATAATAGCCTAGATATTTCAACTAAGAAGAGAGCGTCAAAGACATATTTATTAAATATCAGCTGTCCCTGGATTTGTTTATAAAATAAAAAAATCCAGGGACTTTAATAATATAAAATCAATTCAGTGAATATTTTTACATATTTATCCATAATGGCAACCCCTATATAATATAACTATAGAAACTCTTTAAATTGAAATTCTAGATTAATATGATATAAGGTAATTTTTAAATCTTTATTTGATAACAATATCAATTTGATTCACTGATATAATTTGTCATGCCGTCCTCAGATACAATTACAATTAAAGTTTTAAATTTTTCATGCTTATAAATATTATTCTTTAAAGTTTTAAGATATCTATGTGCTGAATTGTATCTTGCACCTCTAGCTATATCGGTTTCAGTATCTATGTATGATAAGCCATCTAGAATTACGCCCATTGAAAAGCAGTAACATTCTGGATTTATTAATACCGCTCCATCTATATTACTTATTGAATACATAATAGGTTTTTCTAAGTATTTAGGTTCAATATTAAAACTTTCATTTTCTAACCTTTTCGATTCTTTTTCTGCAATATCAGAAATAACTAACATTGTACCATGTTTTTGTCCCATTGCACTTTCAACAATTTTCCACAGCTCATCTTTATGTGTATTAAAATCAGAGAATATAGATCCCACTTTAAAAAAACTTTCGAACTCCGCTTTTTGTTTTGCACGTCCATAATCTCCAAATAAAATATTATATGAAGAGCTACTTATTAACTTTTCACCAGAAAAGAACAATTCCCACTGCTGATATTTTATGAAATTTATTCTAAGCAAATCCTTGTTGTCCTTGATATTTCCCAAGCCCTTAATTTCGCCTGTATCCTTGTTAACTATTAAATGTAAATCATTTGAGGTAGTCTCTAACAGTTTTCTTACCTTTCTCGTTTGATTAAGTGGTATGGGATTTTTAAACTTTAGAATGATATTTGTTTTTTTCATATCCTCTCTAGTCACTAAGTACATGGACCCATTAGCCTCACTTCCTTCATACTTTAGATTTGCATATTCTTCTAAGGCACTTAAATTTAATTTATAATTCGTAATATCCATTAAAAAACGATTAACAGATTCATTTATAATAACTTTAGAATTTGAGTAAGTATCATCAAAATCAAATTCGTAGTATTTATCTCCGTCTAAATCAAAATTGATACTATATTGTTGACTAAACCAAGTATTTACATCTTCCAATAGTTTTATGGTGTTTATCCTAAAGAGTAAATCCTCTTCATACAGTCTAGAGCCTTTGGTGTTAATTTTAATTTTCACTTCTATAAAACAATTTTTAAAAACATTAAACATTTCAGTCTTTAACTTAAGATAATAATGTTCTTCATTCCCAATTGTTTTAACCTTAATATTCTTGTGAGCATCGTATGTAAGATCGCGAAGTAATTCAATAACTTCTTTTTCTATTAACCTTGATGAAAAGGCATCAAATATGCCATATTCTATATTACCGTAAATAATATTAACTTCGAAAGGCAATGCTAATTCTTCTAAATTATTATAAAATCTGCTAATAATCTTCCGAATTACCTCCCTAATTACAGCAATTATCTCTTTTTCATTATCAATATTACTTTCCGTTGGTATTAATTTAAATGTTGGTGTAATTCTCATGCCATTCACCCTTTATTGAGTATTTTAGATGCTTTTGAAATAAATTTATCATTTGTATCTTTAAAATAAATTTTGATTAAAAATATCATATAAACCTTCATTTTACGGAAAAAATAAAGGAATCCATTTTGTGATGAACTTTCCTTTTTATAAAAAGGTTTGCTCATTCTTTATGATTGTTATTAAAGAAAAGCACCCATTAGCTTAAAATTGAGAAACTAAGCCTTAAAATTTGCATTAATCCAAATTCCAAAATGGGATATTTACAGAACTAGTTGCTGTTGACCTTGCTCCTTTTGATGTATTGCAAGTTTCACAAAGTAATTGAAAATTTGAAGCATCATTGCTGCCGAAAAGCTGCAATGGAACAATATGATCAATATGTATTGTGTTTTGTGGTCTAATTAATTTTGTAAGATCGCAACGACATTCTGGGTTTGAGCAAGTTCCTTTCTAAAGTTTTCAAAAGCATTTCGTCCAGCCTCATAAAAATATCCAATAGCTAATCCAGCCAAACCGATACCAGAACTTAATGCCAAATGTTCATCTTTTAATACTGCCATTTATTTCTCCCCTTTTTCTTCTAACTATAAAGCTTTAGATTTTTTAAACTGTTGATCTTTTTTCAAAACGTTACGATTTTTTTCAAATCCACAACAATCCTTATTTTGTCGTAAATAAAAAGAATCTATTTGAAAAATAATCAGAATAGATTCCTTACATAATAACATCACAAACTATTATTATCCTCTAAATAAAAAATCAGAAAGACGTGGTAAATCATGTTCACGACTATTATATTTAATTAATTCAAACTCTATATCTTCTAGATCAAAACCGTCTTGCAAGAGATCCACTACTACTGTGGTAAAATCAATTACCTCGCTATACCTTTTACCATTAAAACTTTTTTCTCCATATATTTCTTCAATCTCATAAATTACTTTTCTTAATCTCTTACTAAAATCAGAATCTTTCCTTACTCGTTCAATCTTAGATTCCCCTTCTTTATTATAGGAAGGATCATAGTGTTTAATTAAAATACGTTCAACAGCCTTACGGTCTACTTCATCCTCTATTTCATAAAAAATAACGATAAATTCATCTTCTTCCTTACCAAACCGTTCATAATATTTATGAGAATAAAGTCGATCCCTTAGATTACCTTGACCAACGTATATACACCCTTTTCCAATTGTATTAAAGTCCGTTACATCAGGTGAAAAAATAACATATACCCCTTTTTTAGAAAGATGCTTCTCTCTATCTAGGAATCTAATTTTGACGGGTTCTTTTACATTACTAATAGTAAATTTGGCATTAGATGATTCTTTAGTAGGATAAACAAAATCATTTAACTCGATTAAAAAATTAGGTTCTAGCATGTGATTAGGTGTTAACATATGATCCCCCCTCGTTTTTGTAAAATTCTATCATAACTATTATTTTATATTATAATTAACACATTTAACATGCTATATCAGTTCAGTTATATGTAAAATTCCATTTTAAATAATTCAGTTTGGATTTTCTTGAACTACATTTTCCACAACTAGAGGGAAAGAACAATCCGCAATACTCTTTAAATTTTCTTTTCTATACTTTATCAATAATTGGAATTTCACTCTAGGAATCCCTTGTTTTTTCAAATAATACCTCTTTATAGAAAGGGATAAAGCGATGCAGCTTTTTTATAAACGCTACATTCCATATTGGTTAATTTAAATTGTACATAACAAAAAAGAATTGCCCATCAAAACTTTAGATAGACAATTCCTTTTTATTAATTTAATCAAATTTTAATTTCTTTAGTGCCTCTGCGAACGGGTTGTTTAATGGTTCTTCTTCTTTGTTCTGTTGTTTCATATATTTTTGAACGTCACGCTTATCAGCTTTGTTTCCAGATTCTTTTTTACGTCTCTCCTGGAATGTCGATAATTTTTCGCGATAGCCACATTTACATGCAAAGATTTGGCCTTCACCTTCACCACGTAGTTCTAGTTTCTTCTTACATTGTGGACAACGAGCGTTTGTTGTGCGAGATACATTTTTACGATGACCACATTCACGGTCTTGGCAAACGAGCATTTTTCCTTTTTTGCCGTTTACTTCTAGCATCGGTTTACCACAGTCTGGACAAGACTTTGTTGAAATGTTGTCATGTTTATATTTTTTATCACTTGATTTAATTTCAGAAACAATTTCTTTCGTATAGTTTTTCATTTCTGAAATGAATACTTCTTTTTTCAGTTTACCCTTTGCGATAGCCTCAAGTTTTTGTTCCCATTCACCAGTTAGTGTAGGCGATTTTAACTCTTCTGGTACTAAATCAAGTAACTGACGACCTTTTGATGTAATGTGAATATCTTTACCACGCTTTTCAAGTAAGAAAGAATTGAAGAGTTTGTCGATAATATCTGCACGTGTCGCTACAGTGCCTAATCCACCAGTCGATTTTAACGTATCAGCAAGTCGTTTATTTTGCGTATCCATATATTTTGTAGGATTCTCCATTGCTGAAAGTAAAGTCGCTTCATTAAATCGTGCAGGTGGCTTTGTTTGACCTGATGTTTGCATAATTAACTTTACAGCTAATGTATCACCTTTTTCAATGTGAGGTAGAAGCTGCTCTTTTACGTCATCAGTTACATCATCATCTTCAAAGCGATTTTCGTATACTTCTTTCCAACCAGCGTGTAAAACCGTTTTTCCGCGTGCAATGAACGTTTCATTACCAACTTTTGTGCGTAACGTTAGTTGCTCGTATTCGAATGCAGGGAATAAAACAGCTAAGAAACGTTTCACAACTAAATCATAAATTTTACGCTCTTTATCTGTAAAGGATGAGAAGTTAACGTATCCTTCTGTTGGAATAATTGCGTGATGATCGCTTACTTTACTATCATCAACAAATGATTTATTAGGCTTAATTGACTTTTGTAGTACTTTATGTGCTAAAGGACGATATTCCCCGACACCGCACGCTTTTAGACGTTCTGGAAGTGTTCCAACGATATCAGATGAAATGTAGCGTGAATCTGTACGAGGATACGTTAACACTTTATGTTGTTCATATAATTTCTGCATAATGTTTAATGTTTCTTTCGCAGAGTAACCAAACTTTTTATTTGCATCACGTTGCAATTCAGTTAAATCGTAAAGACCAGGAGAGAATGACTTCTTCTGCTTTTTATCAATTTCCACAACAGTGGCATTTTGTTTATCTAAACTTTTTACAATACCATCAATTTTTTCTTTATTAAAACTGCGGCTATTACCGTTTGCATCTTGCCAAGTTAGCTTTAACCTATCGGTTGTTTGAGCTTCAATACCGTAGTATGTTTGAGCTTTAAAGTTTTTAATTTCATCCTCACGACTAGCAATCATAGCGACAGTTGGAGTTTGTACACGCCCACAGTTTAATTGAGCATTGAATTTTGTTGTTAATGCACGAGTAGCATTTAAGCCAATATACCAATCTGCTTCAGAGCGGGCAACGGCTGAGGCATATAAATTGTCATAAGCTTTACCTGGTTTTAAATTATTAAAACCATCTTTAATTGCTTTGTCTGTTACAGAAGAAATCCATAAACGCTTAATTGGTTTATTTACTTTTGCTTTTTCAATTATCCAACGTGCGACTAATTCGCCCTCTCTTCCTGCATCGGTAGCCACAATCAGCTCATTAACATCATTTCGAGTAAGTTGATGTTTCACAGCATTAAACTGTTTTCCCGTTTGTTTTATAACAACTAATTTCATACGTTCTGGAAGCATTGGAAGATCTTCAAGATTCCATGTTTTATACTTATTATCATAAGCCTCAGGATCTGCAAGCGTCACTAAATGCCCAAGAGCCCAAGTCACGATGTATTTGTCACCTTCTAAAAATCCATTACCTTTTTTTGTACACTTTAATACTTTTGCTATATCACGTGCAACTGATGGTTTCTCAGCAATTACTACACTCTTTGCCATTTATTCAAACTCCTTTACTAACTATATAACGTTTAATATACCACAGTTTTCAAGAAGAGCAGTAAGGGGGGACCTTCTATTTGGCAGTCATAATTGACATAGCTTGTTTAAGAATCTCTACTTCTTGTCTTAATTTCTTATTCTCTCTATAAACCTCATTAAATTGCTTTGGAGTCACTATCACTTGCTGCTTTGAATAAAACTTAATCCATTTATAAATAGAGGTAGGAGATATTTTATATTCAATGCTTAAATCCGTAACAGATTTCCCTTCAACATGTTGCTTTACAATTTCTTTTTTAAGACTTTCATCATATTTTTTATTTGTCATTACCTAATAACCCTTTCAAGTAAAAATTTTATCACCTAGATAGTTTATTATTGTATCACTACCTCCTTTTGATGACTATAGTCGGTCGATTGAAATGCTATTTTTCTTAGTTAATTAACTAAGAGGTGATGGCATGGAAATCCCAAAAGCTTTCGGTGAAGTATTAAGAAGACATAGAAAAAAAGCTAATTTTTCACAAGAACAATTAGCTCTCCAATGTAATTTAGATAGAACTTATATTGGGTTGCTTGAGCGTGCTCAAAGGCAACCAAGTATATCTACTATATTTGCTATATGTAAGGTGTTAAATATTGCTCCACATGAATTAATCAAAGAAGTAGAAAAGCTGATAAATTCTCAATAATAAATTTAGTTAAGAAGTTACCATAAAACATCCTTTTCAATGCTTTTTACAGAATAGGAAATGGTTAGTAAAATGTAGATATAATAAAAGCCCCTCTTTTTTTAAGGGCTTACACATTAAAAGATTATCAACATTTAATATATTTATTTGATGCTGATTTGAAATAAAATTTGATAATGAATTATTAATAAAGATAGAGATATTTAGGATTTTATTCCAGATTCTCTTTTTTATCCTGTATAATGAAACAAGAATAGCGCTATATTCAAATTATCAAGAGCTGATGAATATTAACTCACCTAATTCCCAACCTTATAGCAAATTCTACTACATAAAAAAATAAACAAAATATCTAAAAAGATTTAAACTGAAAGGAATTTGATTTTAAAATTATCATACAAAATATAAAGAGGGGTCAGATTAATGGGAACTGTTTTTTTATCACATAGTAGTAAAGATAAGTCTATTTACATAAGACATTTAGCTGAGAAGCTCATAAATCATTTGGGCAAGCACCGAGTTGTTTATGATGAAAGAACCTTTGAAAAAGGTATGAAGTCAATTGAAGAAATTGATAAAGGTTTAATGAAATCGGAGTTATTTGTAATTTTTCTTTCAAGATCATCATTAGAAGATTCAGATTGGGTGAAATATGAGCTAAACACCGCCTATGAGATGCTAAAAGACGGAGACATCAAAAGAATATACCCTATTATCATTGATGAGGAAATCACTTATAAACACCCAAATATTCCACAATGGATGAAAGATGATTACAACGTTCAATATGTGGGTCGACCAAGTAAAGCTTTTAGTTTAATTAAGCAAAGATTAATTGAAATATCTTGGGATCTATACCCTAAGTTAAAAGAAAAAAGAAATATTTTTGTTGGCAGAAATAATTTAACTCAGACTTTCGAAGAAAGAAAATATTCGTTCGAACCTTTAACATGTATTATCGCTTCTGGCATAGAAAAAATCGGTAGAAAATCTTTTATTGAATATTGTGCAAAAAAAACAAAAATAATAACAGATGTATATGAACCACCAATTATTAGTATTGATTCTCATCAAACTATTGAAGACTTTATATATAGTTTATACGGGTTGGGCTTTTCAAAAGAAATGGATATAACAAACTTAATGTCCACTTTGTTAGAAGAAAAAATTGAACTAGCAATAGAATTAATTAAAGATATTAAAGAAAATGATGAGATTATTTTTATAAGAGATGATGGCGGACTAATTATGTTTGATGGGAAATTTTAAAAATGGTTTTCTGAAATTTTAGATCGATTATCAAATGCAGAATCTGTTATATTTATGATTGCATCAAATTTCAGATTAAATCATAGAGAGCTACTCAAACATCCAGGTGTATTCCACACACATGTAGAGGAATTAAGCACCGCTGAACGAAGTGGATTATTTCAACAATATCTAGCTTTTAATGATATAAAATTAACAAGAGAACAAACTAGCAATTTCATATATTTATTAAAGGGATATCCAGAACAAGTATTCTTTGCAGTAGACATGATTAAAAACGAGGGTGTTAATCATGCTTGGAAAAATTCTGCAGACATAATTGAATTTAACAGTGAGAAAACAACTTTGCTATTAAAGAAATTTGAAAATAATGAGAAAATATTAGACTTTTTATTCTTATTAGCTCAGTTTGATACAGTTAGTTTTTCCTTAGTATTAGAAACAGTACATGAAAATGAAAAGGATTACTACGAAAATTTATTATCTAGGTTATTAATATCAGGATTATGTGAATATGAAGGTTCTGATAAAGAATATGTAAGGCTAATTAGCCCAATAAGTGATTTTTTACAGCGCTCAGAAAGAAAATTGAACCCTCAATTTCAAACAAACCTAGACATAGCACTAAAAAAGGTTTTAGAAGAAAGTGATTTTAATGAAAAAGAAATTCCAGACTTTTTATATGCCATTAAAACTCAATTTCAAAAAGGGGCTAAAATTGATACAAAGTATTTAATTCCTTCACATTTTTTAAAAATAATGATTGATTTATATGAAAAAAAGAGAAATTACCCTGACGTAATAAGATTTGCATATAAAGCTTTAGAAAATGAAGAATTTATTGATACTCAATTAGTACATGAAATTAGATATTTCTTATGTTTAGCTCTCGCAAAGCAAAAAAAACCTAAATTTTTCGAGGAAATACAAAATATTAATGGCGCCGATCATAATTTCTTATTCGGCTTCTATTATAGACAAATAGGAAATAATGAGAAAGCTTTAGAGCAATTAAAAAAGAGTTTGGAAATAAGACCTAATTTTAATAGAGCTAGAAGAGAATTAGTACAAGTTCATATTAATCTTGAAGAATATGAAAAAGCTAAAAACCTAGCCCAAGAATACTTTGAAAATGACAAAACAAACCCTTATTTTATACAAGCATATTTTACGGCAATCTTAAAATCAGACAAATCTAGACTGGAACTAGATAAATTAGAAGAACTAATACAATATCTAGAAAAAATAAAAACAGACAAAGCTAGCGAAATGGTATATAGATGTAAAGCTCAAATAGCTGCTTTTTATAAGAATGACAGAGATTTAGCTTTTCAATATATAGAAGCGGCTATTCACATAATTCCAAATTTAATTTATGCTAAGTTAATTAAATTGGACATTTGCCTAGAATTCAACGAATTAACATTAATGAAAGATGTTTTAGATGAGATAAATCAATATCATAAGAAAAGATATGATATTAGTGTTCTTACAAAATATGAATTATTATATTTGTTGAAATCTGAAGGAAAAGACAAAGCCAAAGGATATTTATGTAACTTACAAGGTGAAATAGGACCTAAGAAATATCAGAAGTTATCGAACATGCTAGAAGTATGACAAATTAATTTTAAATAGAATAATCTATTTAGAAAAATACTTTTTTATCCAAGAATTTTCAAGTTATAAAACTAACAATATCACTTAATAAGTGATGTGCAAATTCAATAAATAATGTTTATCTTGAAAATCCATTTTAAAAAAATCTCGATTTTTTTAAATGTCCTAATATTTCTCCCTTACTGTGTAATCCATAATTGATTACACAGTAAGGGAGTATTTTTTATATTCGAATTTAATCCTCATCCCAATCTAAATTAAATAACTCATTAAGCTTTCCTATTTTTTTATTGTTTACATCAACAGTATTTAAATTTGATGATTCACTTTTGAAAACCTTATTAGGGCTATTTAATTCTAAAACTTGTGAAATTTGATTTGGTAAAGTAATAACCTCCGCCTTCACATTAGCTTGTTTTAACTTGTCTGATCGTCCGTATAAATGAGGAAAATAACTTTCAGCAACAATTTGATTATACAGTGTTTCGTAGTGAGTTCTCTGGGCAGTTACTTTAGATAACTGTTCTTTCAATCTCTGTATTTCTAACTGCATTTTTGGTATAGATTCTTCAAGTGTTGCTAATTTTTTAGCGTCTGTGTAGAGGTCACTAATAATGTTTAATAGCTTTGCAATCTCATTTTTTAATTCTATTGTATTAGCACCATATTTAAAAAACAATTCTTCAACGCTAGGGATCGTTATAATGCCACTTTCGTCTAGTTTAGGAATATGAACAGGTGAATTTAAATGATTTATAAACTCTTTCATTCGCCTACTCCATGTATTCCTCCCTATTCCTGTTTCCTTTTCTAATAATAACGACGTTAATTTTCGATTAGGCTGTTTATATTTAACTTCTAAAGCAATGTTCTTTAAATCCTCATCAGACCATTGTTGTGGTTTACCTCTTTTAGTTTTCACCATTTTTATCACCTGCAATATTAGCATCTATTTTCGATTTCAATTCCATATAGTATTGTAACTTTTTAGCCGCTGACTTTCTTTCAGTTATATTTAAGTCATGACCGTATCTTTGTGGTAATCCAAATAAGCTTTCTAAAAGGGAAATAGACTCTTCAATTCTTTGTTTTAAATCTACAGAATGACTAGACAGCCATTTAATAGCTTCCTCTCTTTCATTTATACTAGGTGAGAATATATATTTTGGACAAAACTCACAAAACTCAATACAAGTATTTGGGAAATCCTCTTTAAGTTCTGAACATAGCCCGTATTGAACTCTACCTACGTGTTTTTCGGTTATCTTCTCTTTCTCAATGTTAGATTTATGAACAATATATTTTTTCCACCCTATGATTGAATTGTCCATTCTATAGCCAATCTCTGTTTCAAGCTTTAGTTGAGCTAGCCTATATACATACGATTGCGCAAAATGCTTAACATGACTAAAGTAACCTTGCGTAATTTTTAGTTCACTATGTCCAGCTAGTGTAGCAATATTATGCATACTAAAACCTTGCAAGCACATATTGATGATAGCAAAGTGTCGAGTATCACCCGCTTTTACGCGTTCTAAATTGTATCGTCCATATTTCTCTTCTACGATTATTTTATAGAATCTATCTTTTAAATCATTAAAATTTCGTAAGTTCATTATTGGATTCTGTTTTTTCCTTCTAATTTTATGATTTAAGCTAAACATTTCTGACGGAAAAAAATATTCCGAGTAAGGAAAATACATATTTACCTTATCCCTTACTTCTATTAAAAGTTGATATGTTTTTTGGTCAATCACAACTGAATCATATTTTATAGAAAAATCAATGGTAGCAGATTTATTTTTTATTCGTGGAACCGAAATTGTATAGGGCTCATTTTCACTTTCATCATAAGATAAGCAATTTTTTTAAGTTTTAGAAGTTCACTTGGGCGCATAGGCAATGTATTTGTAAGTAACCACCAAACTAAGATTGGTATGTAACTTATAATTTCTTCCACAGGGTTATTTTTAAAATAATGATTGATGACGTCATCTAATTCAAGTACATCTTGAAAATCAGGTAAGTCTCTGGAGGTTTGTGGCTGTTTAGGCATACTAGAGCATATATTAAGGATTTCTTGATAACTATCGGTTCTATAAAAATCAATAAAGTTCGACGTAACACTAACCATGTGATAACCAAGATATTTATATTTCTCAATACTTTCAGCTAATATGCCCTTTAATTGAGCTAAACTTTCGAAACCTTGAGATCCAAGTATAACCTTTCGTAATGCAGATAACTCATCATAAGTAGTTTTGGGTGTTTTTCCAGATATAAGTCTAAGTAAAATAAAGAATTTTAGATGTCTATTGATTTGCGGATAGCTAATTAAATCAAATTTCATTTGCAAATTTAATTGTGATAAAGGATCATAAACAAACCACTGGTTGTCTTCAAAAGATTTATTTTTTATAACCGCGCTTTCGACTAAATCATCAAATATCTGTTTATAATCTTTTAATAACAAGTCACCTTTAGAAATTTGTTGAATGGACTCTATTTTATAAAAACGTGATTCATTTAAAATTTTTCTAATCTCCATGGTTATCTCCTGGTAAATAGATTTTATAAGCATATCGTTTTAACAAATCATTGATTTGATTCATATCTACATAAGCTTTTACATAACTTTTACCGAAAGTATTATTAGCTTCACTCAGTATCAATAAACATTGCAGTAGAAAGCGACTTTGCCTTTTTAAAAGATTTTCATTGTCACTTTCCTGTATTGAAGTTAAAAGTCTTAGAAGTTCCTGATTTAATTGAATTAGAACCAAATTTTGTGGAAGAACATATTCACAATACATGCAATTCATTAAAGCTGGATAAGCACAATTTGGGAATACTAAACATTGTGCATGTTCAATTTTAGATGGCATAGAATGGGTTGATAATTCCGAAAATAAGTCATGTAATTGCTGTTTATTTAAGCGCATAACTTGATGTATAACTTTTAACCTCTTTTCATAGATTGCATTCATTACTTCCGCAACCGAATCATTATCAGTCTCCTCTATAATGGCAGGGGTTAAATAATTAGAAACATAAGCAGCTATTGATTCGGTTTCTTTAAGAGAGATGTGTTCTTTTATTTCTTCAATAATAGTGGTTCTATCTTCTAGATTTAGGGTTTTATAGTTATCGGTATACGTAAATCTTAATAATTGCTCATATAGCCATCCAAAATTTCCTCTTCGAAAAATATTTATGGCAACTCTTCCAATAGAGCCATCTTTGTTCATAAGCTGTATATAAGTTTTTGTGGTATCTTCATTTTTATGTGATCTTGCATTTTGAGCTAAAGTCAGTGCTAACTCAGAATCAAAAGCATCCCCTTCAGTTACAGATCCATATAAGTATGTTGCCAAAGAACGGTTCATTATTAAGCTACTAAATGTAAATCCTTCGAATTCTTTGTAGCATTCAAATAATTTAGAATGTGTCCCTTTTCTACCTTGAGTTTTAATTCTACGATACTTACCTTCAATAAATGTTTCCAACTGTAATGTGTTAATTTCTCTTAATCGCTCCGATAAAACTAATGCATAAGCTAGTGGTTTCTCCAAGTTTGAAGGGACTAAGAAAGTAAGTATCTCATTAGTTTTAGATGCCCGCTTATTTCTAAAAGCAAGATACAAATTTTTAATTATCATTTGAATTTGATGTTCACTTAATGTGAATTTTTCAGTGTGAAAATTTGATTCTTGAATGCCAAGTTCTTTTAAATTTAAGTTGGGTGTATTAAGAATTAAATCACTTCCTCGTATAAAGTCACAGCATAATAAAGTAACATACACCCACATATTTGCATACTGTCTACTATTAAGACTTTTTTCGATATGAAGTTCTATATTTTGTACATGCTTATATATTTGATTAAAAGTTGAGGCTGAATAAATTTCTTGTTGTTTATGTTCATGCTTTTGAACAGCTAATAATTTATTCTTTTGAGGTATATTTTTTTGATCAAATGCATATGACAGAAACCGAGTAAATAACAGTTTTTCTTTTGAAGTAAACAAACCTTCTTTTAAGGATAATTGATTTAATTCCTCTATATCGCTTTTGAAAACTTCTCTAGATAAGTTTTTTTGGAGTTTATTATGAAAATTAATAAATTGAGTAATAGTAACTTTTTTATGAATAGTAGAGCCTGTACATTTATTAAAGTAAGCTTGTGAATACGTTATAAATAGAGTTCGAGTTTCCATAAACAAATTATGTTGTTGTGTTTCATTAGCTATTTTATTCATCGCATATTCACAGTCAATCTCCACAAGACTATCACGGTCGTCGAGAAACTGTTTATATTTTATCAGCTCTTCTTTTGGTATAAAAACTCGACCATTTATTTTTTTTACACTCATTTTATGATTGGATCGTTTTGAATAAAGACTATTTTGAATAGAAACCGTACTCCTACCAAGAATCTCCGAAGCTTCTTTAATTGAATAATAATCTTTATTCAATTGAATCATAACCTCTCAACTTCCTTTCCATAAGTTTAGGAATGTATTCCTCATGCACATTATCTAATTTCTCTTCAATTTTTTTATGCATTCGTGGTGTTGAGACCATATAAGAGAGAGCAGATTCTAAGCTAGAATCACCTCGTAAATGTGCAATTTCATAAGGGTTTTGTGCCTCATTCGCAATGAGGTTTGTAAATGTTCCCCGTCCTATATGTGTAGACCATTTAATACTTTTTAAATGGTGGGCTACTAAGCGATGTTCAATATTATTTGAAGTTTCTAAGGTGGATATTAATTTAAATTTACATTTGTCGAAGTACTGTCTATAACTTCTACCTGACATCGGCTGCTCATTGGTGTTTAAAAACAAAGCATTAGTTTGCTTAGCAGAGTATAGCTTTAAATGCTGTCGAATCAGGGTAGATCCCCAGCCGTTCACATCTAACGCTACCTGAGATCGTGTCTTTTTTACTGAGGCATGTTCTTTTAAATCTGTTCTAAAATTTTGGTTTTCTATTTTTAATATCAACTCTTTATTTGTTATAGATTTTGATATTTGTGTACGTTTTAAATTAACTACTTCTGAAACTCGTAGCCCTCCAAATATTTGTAGATATATTCCTAAAGCAATTCTAGGAGTATGTGTAGAGGCAATCTCTAAAAATAATGGTATATATTCAAATGGTAAAATGTGTTCAATTTCTTTTATTTTCTTTTTTGGATAAACCACTGTAAAAGGAGATTTATAATATAAAGTATTGTATTCGTTTTTTTCTTGTTTAAAATCAATTAAACTAACCTTTAAAAATAGTAATTTATTTATTCCCCACGTATAGAAATGCACTAGGGTTCTTTCAGCATCTTTAACAGTATCTTGAGAAACCTTATTGGTGCCCAACCAATTTAAGTATGCTGAGCCATGTGAGATGGTCAATTCTGTTAAATTTTTAATTTTCAAACTTGGATAATATGTTATTAAGTAGTTTAAAAACTTCACTATATTTGTAGCATGCTTTTTCTGCGTATTAAATGACTTATACCCCCATTTTTCAATAATAAAATTGCTAAGGTGATGAATTACATATGTGTCCTTTTTGATGTTTTTAAGAGCAATTAATGAAATATGTTTTTTCTCTTTAACTGTTTGGCTTTCTTCAATTACATAATCAATCCAAACTGGTTGTGTTATAAATTTTAAATTTTCATTTACACTTTTTACTGAGATTAATTCCCCCACTAACTCTCCCCCTTTTTTAATTATGTGCAATGAATTTTAAAGTTTATCCTCCCCTATATCCTTATGAAATTAATAATGAAGCATCTCTTATGTTCTTGAATATTGAGTATATTATTATTGTACATCATTATGGAGATAAGCCGGTCGTGAGGGAGAGTTGGTCGCACGCTGGATTATCGATAAAGTTAAAATGCAGAAACCAATTAAACGTCTATGGATTTCATCTGTTACCGATAAAGCAATTAAAGATGGCTTCGCAAATTTAAAACCAGGAAAAGCATACGACAATCTATACGCTTCTGCTGTCGCACGTTCAGAGGCTGACTGGTATATCGGCCTTAATGCGACTCGGGCATTAACTACTCGCTTTAATGCTCAACTAAATTGTGGTCGTGTGCAAACACCTACTGTAGCCATGATTGCAAGCCGTGAAGATGAAATTAAACATTTCAAAGCTCAAACTTACTATGGTATCGAAGCTCAAACAGCTGAGAGATTAAAACTAACTTGGCAAGACACAAAAGGAAATAGTCGCAGCTTCAATAAAGAAAAAATCGATGCACTTGTGAACAAAATCAGTAAGCAAAATGCTACTGTTGTAGACATTGATAAAAAGCAAAAGAAATCGTTCGCTCCTGGTCTTTACGATTTAACTGAGCTACAACGTGATGCGAATAAAATATTTGGCTATTCTGCGAAAGAAACATTAAACATTATGCAAAAATTATATGAACAGCATAAAGTTTTAACGTACCCTCGTACAGATTCACGTTATATTTCATCTGATATTGTCGGCACACTTCCAGAGCGTCTGAAAGCGTGCGGAGTTGGAGAATACCGTCCTTTAGCACATAAAGTATTGCAGAAACCTGTAAAATCTAATAAATCATTTGTTGATGATAGCAAAGTAAGCGATCATCACGCAATTATTCCAACAGAGAGCTATGTAAACTTCTCAGCTTTCACAGATAAAGAACGTAAAATTTATGACTTAGTTGTAAAACGTTTCTTAGCTGTTTTATTCCCGGCCTTTGAATATGAACAACTAACATTGCGCACGAAAATTGGTGACGAAACGTTCATCGCACGTGGAAAAACGATTTTACATGCTGGTTGGAAAGAGGTTTATGAAAATCGATTTGAAGATGATGATGCAATCGATGATGTAAAAGAACAAATCTTACCTCGCATCGAAAAAGGCGATACATTAAACATAAAACTAATTGTCCAAACATCAGGTCAAACAAAAGCACCTGCACGCTTTAATGAAGCAACTTTACTTTCAGCGATGGAAAACCCAACAAAATACATGGATACGCAAAACAAACAACTTGCTGACACGTTAAAGTCAACTGGTGGATTAGGTACTGTAGCTACACGAGCTGATATTATCGACAAGTTATTCAATTCGTTCTTACTTGAAAAACGTGGTAAAGATATTCATATTACTTCAAAAGGCCGTCAGTTACTTGATTTAGTGCCAGAAGAGCTAAAATCTCCTACACTAACTGGTGAATGGGAACAAAAGTTAGAAGCTATCGCTAAAGGAAAATTAAAGAAAGAAGTATTCATTTCTGAAATGAAGAACTATACGAAAGAAATTGTTGCTGAAATTAAATCGAGTGATAAAAAATATAAACATGAGAACATTTCAACGAAGTCTTGTCCAGACTGTGGTAAACCAATGTTAGAAGTAAACGGTAAAAAAGGTAAAATGCTTGTATGCCAAGATCGCGAATGTGGTCACCGTAAAAATGTATCCCGCACTACAAATGCACGCTGTCCTCAGTGTAAAAAGAAACTAGAACTTCGTGGTGAAGGAGCAGGCCAAATTTTCGCATGTAAATGTGGCTATCGTGAGAAACTTTCTACATTCCAAGAGAGACGTAAAAAAGAATCCGGCAGCAAAGCTGATAAACGCGACGTTCAAAAATATATGAAACAGCAGAACAAAGAAGAAGAACCATTAAACAATCCATTCGCAGAAGCATTAAAGAAATTAAAATTTGATTAAACAAAAAGGTTCCTACCACTATCGGTAGGAACCTTTTATTTTTAATGAATAATTTTACTTCCTTTTGCGTTCTCAACAAACTTTTCACTCGATTTGTTAATTGGTGTTTTCAGTAATAACGCAGCAATAATCATAACTACTACGAAAACACTTAACACAAGTAAATCTCTTATTACTATATCCCAAAGCATTCCACCTACTGTTTCACGAATTGCACTAATTGCATATGTGAATGGTAAGAACGGATAAATCGCTTGGAAGAATGGTGGTGTCATTTGAATTGGGAACGTACCACCCGATCCTGCTACTTGTAGTACAAGTAAAATAATCGCCATCGATTTCCCAACGTTTCCGAAAATAGAAACGAGTGAGTATACGATACAAACAAAGACTCCACCGATAAATAAACTAAATAACACAAACCAGAACTTATCGACTACGTACGTACCGAGTAAGAATATATCTCCCATTGATACGATAAACGCTTGTGAAAGACCTATCGTTAAGAATGTTAATAAACGTCCGAAGTAAACTTCATGGCTCTTATAATTCGCGCCCTCTTCATGTACTTCTACCGTTAATAATGAAACCATTAATAATGCGCCTACCCATAATGCAAGCACTGTATAGAATGGTGACATTGCTGAACCGTAGTTCGGCATTGCAAATAATTTATTCTCTTTTAAATTTACTGGATTCGCGAAGTAATCACTTTGCTTTTCAACATCATTCTTTAATAAGCGTATGATGTCTTTTATATCCTCTTCTGATTCAAAATCACGAATTTTATCTGCTAATTCTTTAATCTTTTTCTCAGTAGCTGGCATTTCAGCTTTAATATCTGCAATTTTCTTTTGACCATCTACTAAGCCTTTTGATGAATCTTCAAGTAATTTTTTCACATCTGGAAGCTTCTTATCTGCCTCGCCTAAAATTTGAGATGTATTTTTAGACATCTCTTTTGTACGAGCAATTGCTGCGTTAAAGTTTGGAACGATTTCTGAATCATATTTAGCTAAGATGTCACCAATTTGGCCCGAAACATTTTTAGACACTTGATTAATACTTTCAATAACATCTGCTGCTGGTTTTTGACCTTTATTAATAGCGTCAATTCCTTTATCAGTTAAATCGATTCCTTTTTGAAAACCATCTTTTATTTTATTTAACTTAGCAATTGTGCCATTAAGATTTTTATCACTATTCACATCGCCCAAAACTTTATTTGTACTTTCCATAACCGGAATCATATCATTAACTAAATTCCATCCTGCTTTGAACTGTCCATTTACATCATTTAAGGCTACTTTTGTAGAATCTAATCCATTAACACCTTTGTTACTTAAGTCTTCTCTTGCTTTTTCAAGCTCCGTTTTTAATCTGCTGTAATCATTTACAGCCTTATCATATTTTTCTCTACCATTGTCTAATGCTTCATTTGTTTGGTTTACTAAATCATTTGCTGCTTTTATATCTTGATTTAAATTCCCTCTTAACTGCTGAGCGTCTTCTTTTACATTTTCAGCTGTGTTTTTCAATTGCTCAGCTGTGCTTACTGCTTTTTCGAAATCTGCTACAAACGTAGCATTATAATCTGCTTCTGCTTGGTTTACCAAGTTATTTATTGCATCTAACTTTTTATTAGTAGCGTCTCTTACATCTTGTTTCACTTCTTGCCCTGTACCAATAATATTGGCAATATCTTTAACGCCACCATTTGCATTTTCAATAGCTGATTTAAGGTTTGTTAATTTTTCTATTCTCTTTTGGAAGAATTCTTTTCCAAAATCAGTTGATGCAGACTCTTTAAATTTAGTAAAGACATCAATTACATATGAAACACTATCTGCTCGACCTTGCAGCGTCTCAGAAACCTTATTAAGATCTTGTTTCGCTTTTTCCGGATCAAGATTACCATTTTGCAACCCGTTTATAACACCTTGTGCATAAGTTGTTCCGACACGTATCGAACTAAAAACATTATTTACAGTTTGATCAATATTTTTAGCAATATTTTTATACCCCTCACCATTCACTTGCGGTAACGCTGGAATTTCTGGTATTTGTGGTACGTGCGGAATAGTTATATTAGGCAACACTGGGAATTTAGCCGGATCTGGAAGTGTCAGATTAGAATCAAATGATGGATTTTTTAAGAAATCCGTAATTGCTGCCGCACTATCTAAACCTTGTTGCATTACAATTAAGTTATTCTTAATAGTCCCTGGAGCACGTTTCAATGTTTCATCATTTCTCGCAAAGAATTTATCTAAATTCCCTAACGCTTCTTGCCCATCATTCATAACATTTTCTACAACTGGCAACTCTTTTTGCGCTACTTTTACAACATCTTCTGCTCGAGTCGCATCATCTAATGCCTTATCCACAAGTGTATTCATTTCTGGGAATTGTGCTTCTAACTTAAAGACAAGATCCTTGACCTTCTCAATACTCGGTAAGTTAGTTTCTAAATCGATTCCAAGGTCATTGAAGATTTTAAAAATCTCACCGTTTGCTGTTTTAACAAAGTTTTTACTAACCTCTTCTGTAAGACCCGATGCACCTTTAGCTGTAATCTTCGGTGCAATGGCATTCACCTTTTCATTTACATAGTAATCAATTTCCGGTTTCTGTGGATTTTCATTCAAGACCGTTGCAATCTTTTCAGAAAAATCTTTTGGAATAGTAATACTTGCGGAATAATCTCCACGCTCTACTCCATAAATTGCTTGCTTTTCATCAACAAACTTCCACCCGAAATTTTTGTCCTTCTTAAGTGAATCTACAATTTCTTCCCCGATGTTAATATCTTTCCCTCTTAAATTTGATCCAACATCTTGGTTAGAAACTGCAATCTGGATTCCCTTCGTATTTCCGTAAGGATCCCAAGAAGCTTTAATGTTAAACCAAGCATATAACGATGGTAAAATCATTAACCCTAAAACAATAACAATTGCAGCCCAATGTTTGGCTACATTCCGTAAATCTGTCTTATAAATACGCCAAATTTGTTTCATAAAAGTTATCACCTAATTATATATTTTTCCTTCTTTAGAAAATGATACATGCATTTTGCAATTATATCACTTTCTACATCGTGGATTAAACGAAAACATACTATTTTTCCCATTAAATATTTCACTTACTTCATTATATAACGAAGTGAAAAAAGTATGCATACAAAATGACCAAATTAGTTTTACATTCAATAATAACAAATATATAGGAAATGTCATAAAAAATACAAGTATTTTCTCTTGGAAATACTTGTATTCCTAAAAAAATCCTCACAGCTTTTTATAATCTGTGAGGATTTCTTCTATTATATGTCTAATTGCATCTCTACACCGAAATGATCTGAAATTACATTTCGGTTTGTGCCATTAAAAATAACTTTTGAAGAATGAACTGTTTTACTTTGGTTACACAATATTAAATCGATTCGCAAATTATGTTTATTTTCATCCCAACCAGCAATTTCACCTCGGACAGTTGTTCCTTCATCCTTCTCTATCGCTAGTTCATATGTGTCATATAAACCTTTTTGCATCATATACTCATAACCCTCTCCTTCCAAACGAGCATTGTTATTAAAATCACCCATTAAGAAGGAAAGTTCATTACTATTTACACGCTCCATTAAACGATCAACTTGGTCCTTGAATGATTCTTCTTCATCATTCCACCAGCCAAGATGGCAAGAATAAAACGTTATATTCTTATCATTATAAGCAATTGTTGCACTTACAATTTTGCGTGTTTTCCAATACGTTGTATCCTTATTTTCTGAGATAAAGAACGTATCTTCCTTTACAATGTTGTGCTTTGTTATAATTGCTAATCCTTCCTCGTACACATCATATCCAATATGAGAGAAATCCCAAATAATATTGTATGCTTTTACATTTAATGCTCTTAACTCTTCTAGCAGTAAAAGTCCAAAATTATCTTTTTTCTTGTTACCGCATACATTTTCAGCTTGTATAGACTGACTTACTTCTTGCAATGCGATCACATCATAATCTTCTTCTTGAATTACTTTAGCAAGATACTTTATTTTTTCAATTTGATTCTCTTCTTGCCAAGAGTGACAATTTAAAGTTAGCAATTTCATATTATTACGCACCTAACATATCTTGAATGTCTGACTTTAATACGTCAGCTTTCGGGCCATATACTGCTTGTACACCTTTATCTTTTACGATAAGTCCTAAAGCACCATTTTGTTTCCATTGTGCTTCTGGTGCAACAACATCTAAATCTTTTACTGTTACACGTAAACGTGTCATACAAGCATCCACGTCAGCAATATTTTCTTTTCCACCTAATAAATCGATAACTTTTGTTGCTAATGAACCATCTTGTACATTTCCTGTTCCTTCTGATGCCTCATCTTCATTATCAATATAGTTACCCGCACGACCTGGTGTTGGTAAATTGAACTTTTTAATTAAGAAGTTGAATAATGTAAAGTTAAGACCGAAGAACACTAATGAAACGATAACGAAATTGATTAAATCTCTTGTTAAACCTGCGTTAACCATCATTGGTGTACGAGTAATTAACTCAATAAATCCGAATGCGTGAACACGTAAGTTAATTAAATCTGCTAATGCGAATGCAAGCCCTGTTGTAATTGCATATACAACATATAATACTGGAGCAATAAACATGAACATGAATTCGATTGGCTCTGTTACACCTGTTAAGAATACTGCTAATGCTGCTGATAAGAACATTGGTTTATACTTTGCACGTTTTTCTTTATCAACATTACGGAACATCGCAAACGCAATCCCCATTAACGCTGCTGTTGAGCCGATAACTTGTCCAGCTTTGAAACGAGCTGGTACAACGTTATTTAATAAATCGTTATATGCTTTCGTATCTCCATTTGCTAGTAAATTATTTAAGTCTGTAATCCATGCAAGCCATAATGGATCTTGTCCTGCTACAATTTGTCCAACTTTTGAGCCAGTCAACATCGTATATGTTCCGCCTAGCTCTGTGTAGTTCATCGGAATCGTTAACATATGATGTAATCCAAATGGTAATAATAAACGCTCTAACGTTCCATATACGAACGGTGCAACAACTGGCGCACTATCTTTAGATGCTGCAATCCAGCGACCGAATTCATTTAATCCACTTTGGATGAACGGCCATAAAAGTGATAATACAATTGCAGTGACTGTAGACCAAACAATTACAACGAATGGTACGAATCGTTTTCCATTAAAGAATGCTAATGCCTGTGGCAGTTTATTATAGTTATAATATTTGTTATATAGAGTAGCTCCTAAGAAACCTGTGATAATCCCTACGAAAACTCCCATGTTTAATGCTGGCGCACCAAGTACAGAAGTAAAGTAATCTTTTACAACTAAATCTCCTGCTAATACTGAAGAAACTGTCGCTTTTGAATCCGCTAACATTTCAGCGTTTACGCCAAATATAGCTCCTGTAATTCTGTTTGTTAAGACGAATGCTAACAGTGCTGCAAATGCACCACCTGCGCGATCCTTCGCCCAAGATCCCCCAATTGCTACTGCGAATAAGATGTGTAGATTTGTAATGATTGCCCAACCGATGTCTTCCATTACGCGAGCGATTGTATGAACTGCGTTAATATCCCCAGCAGACATCCCA
Source organism: Bacillus nitratireducens (assembly GCF_036320425.1). NCBI lineage: Bacteria > Bacillati > Bacillota > Bacilli > Caryophanales > Bacillaceae > Bacillus > Bacillus nitratireducens. The sequence goes on along the minus strand of NZ_JAUMJO010000007.1, from coordinate 100,825 downwards.
ATTAACTTACCGATAGAAATCATTAAACCAGCTGCTGGCATTACAGCTACAACAACTAATAATGCTTTCCCGAACTTTTGCCAAAAATCAAAAGACGTAATTTTCATCTGTTCTTCCTCCCCTTTATTTATAACAAAATAATGATTTAAATTATAATTTCTGTTTCTCTTATGAAAACGATTCCTTATGTTACTTTTTTCTCTTTACGCAACCGTTTTCATAAATCTATTTTAATAAAAGCGTTTTCACTTTGCAATAGAAATTTATTTTTTTTCATAAAAAAAGATGCTCTAAGAGCATCCTTTTTTATTATGAAATGCGATAAACCCTTGTTTCATAAGGTTTTAACGTGATTGAAGTTACTTGTTCATTTTCCGCAACTTCATAGTTATTTAAAAGCAAACGTTTGCGTTCTAGTGCAAATGAACCCTCATTATACACAGCTTCCTCTTTTGAGATATTACTAATTACAATGACTTTTTCATCCTGTAACGTACGTGTATACGCATAAATTTGTGGATCGTCCTCTAAAAGTAAATCGTACGTACCATAATTCAATACATCGTGCTCTTTTTTCAAGGCGATCATTTTCTTATAGAAATTGAAAATAGACTTTTCGTCATTTTTTTGCTTTTCAACATTAATTTCTTTGTAATTTGGATTCATGCCAAACCAAGGTGCACTTGTTGTGAAACCAGCATTCATCTCATCGTTCCACTGCATAGGTGTACGTGAATTATCACGGCAAGAAGCCCATATAATTTCCATCATATCTTGATGTGATACGCCTTCTGCAATTTTCTCTCGATATAAATTTTTAATTGCTACATCATCGTAATCTTCAATATTTGGTAACTGAACATTTGTCATACCAATTTCTTGTCCTTGATAAATAAACGGTGTACCATGCATAAAGAAATACATCGCTCCTAGAGCTGTTGCACTTTCACGCCAATATTGTTTATCATCTCCCCACGTTGAAACGATACGTGGCTTATCGTGATTCTCGATGTATAAAGCGTTCCATCCTTTATTTTCTAATCCTTTTTGCCATTTCGTTAATACTTTTTTCAATCCTATAACATCAAGGTCTTTCTTCTTTTCTGCATCCCATAAGCTTAAATGTTCAAACTGGAATACCATATTGAATTTACCTTGTTCTTCTCCAACCCAAAGCTCAGCATCTTCAATCTTAACGCCATTTGCTTCACCAACAGTCATAATATCGTACTTAGAGAATGTGTTTTCTTTTAACTCTTCTAATAAAGGTTGAATACCGTCCACATTCATATGTTTATCAAAAGATGGTACATATTTTAATTCTTTTGGATTTGGCATATCCTTGAGGCCATCTTCTTTTTTAATATGGCTAATTGCATCAACACGGAAACCATCAATCCCTTTATCAAGCCACCAATTAACTGTATCGTATAACACTTCACGAACTTCTTTATTCTCCCAGTTTAAATCTGGTTGTTTACGTGAGAATAAATGTAAATAATATTGTTCTGTTACTTCATCATACTCCCATGCCGAACCATTAAAAATACTTTCCCAGTTGTTTGGTTCCGCACCATCTTTACCATCATGCCAAATGTACCAATCACGCTTCGGATTGTCTTTAGATGAACGAGATTCAATAAACCATGGATGTTCATCACTCGTATGATTAATAACTAAATCAATAATAAGCTTCATGTCACGCTTATGAACTTCATCTAGTAAAGCATCAAAATCTGCCATTGTACCAAACTCATCCATAATATCTTGATAATCACTAATATCATAACCATTATCATCATTAGGCGACTTATACATTGGACAAATCCAAATTACATCTATACCTAAATCTTTTAAATAATCCAGCTTTGCAATAATACCTTGTAAATCTCCAATACCATCACCATTTGAATCCATAAAGCTTCGTGGATAAATTTGATAAGCAACTGCTTCTTTCCACCATGTCTTATTCATACTAATTCTCTCCTTTTGCATCCCATCGGAATTTTATGCAAACGTTTTCGTAACACTATCATAACAAAATATGAATAGTTTGCAACTGTTTTCATTGAACTCTATGTAGATTCCTTATTCTTATGCTTTATTTATTTCTCGCCAAGGCAAATCTCATTCTTCTCCTCTCCTTGTCCACGCGTATTACAGACCTTTTTCATATATTAATAAAAAGCCTGAATTATTTTAGGAAGGAGCTATAAATTGAAACATACAAAATTAACCGGTCGTGTCGTCGTACCTTCAGATCCTGACTATGACGTGGCCCGAATGAATTTAAATTTAAGTATTCCAAAACTCCCTTGTATTATTGTTTTTTGCCAAAATAAAAATGATGTGTGTAACGCATTAAAATGGGCTCGTGAACGTCATATACCATTTCGCTTAAGAAGCGGACGTCATAGCTATGAAAATTTTTCTCTTTTAAATAAAGGACTTATTATTGATGTGAGTGAAATGCATCGCATTACTGTTAATACAGATAAATTAACAGCAACAATTGAAGCTGGTGCAAATCTTGGCACTGTTTATAAAGAGCTTTGGAATTATGGTGTTACAATACCGGCTGGTACAAGTGCAAGTGTTGGAATCGTTGGATTAACACTTGGCGGTGGTATCGGTATGCTTTCACGCTTATTTGGATTAACATGTGATCAATTAGTAGAAGTTGAAATGGTACAAGCGTGCGGTAAATTTGGCGCAAAAATCATTCGTGCAAACGAACAAAAAAACCCTAACTTGTTTTGGGCGTGCCGCGGTGGTGGTGGTGGAAACTTCGGAATTGTTACTTCTTTAACTTTTCGAGTACATCCTATAAAAAATGTATCAATCTTCTCAATTACATGGGAATGGGAAGATTTTATCGCTGCATTTCAAGCTTGGCAAAATTGGGCGCCTTATATAGACGAACGTCTCACTTCATCAATTGAATTATTCGCAAAGCAACGAAATAAAATTGAAGCACAAGGTGAGTTTGTTGGCTCTCCCTCTGAACTCCATTCCTTATTATCTCCTCTTCTTGAAACTGGTACCCCCTCTCTCTTCATAGATGAAGTTCCTTATATAAAGGCTGTTGAATTTTTTAACAGTGGTAACATCCCTGAAAACTTCAAGCGCTCCGGTTCCTACGTATATAAACCTATTTCCCTTAAAGGAATTCAAATCATGCAACATTTTCTTTCTCATGCTCCAAATAAAGATGCGAGTATTTGGCACCAATCGCTTGTAGGTGCTGTTGAAAATATCCCCCCTACTGAAACAGCTTATTTCCATCGTAAAGCAATTATTGCGCAAGAATACATTACCTCTTGGAAATGCGATGATGAAGAAAATCGCAATATACACTGGGTTAAAGATTTACGAGAAAGCTTAGATCCTTATACACTAGGTGACTATGTCAATTGGCCCGATATCGACATTAAAAATTGGCAAACTAGTTATTATGGCCCTAACTTTCAAAGATTACGTAAAGTGAAGACAACATATGACCCTTGTAATGTTTTTCGCTTTCAACAAAGTATCCCACCCTTTCATACGTAAAAAAGGGGATAAAATAAAAAATCATCCAATATGCCGTTACCTCACAGTATGTTGGATGATTCAAGTTGATTTTCTATATCTTTTCAAATTATTGCTCCTACTCATAAACTTTCAATTACGGATTAATTGTGTTTCTCATCATTTTTATGCAATGAATGTAATTTAATATTTGGTACTTTATCTTTTTCAATACCGCTATTATAAGCAACAGGAATTTGAAATTCGAATTGTTTTGTCTCATGTTTTTGTAAATAGACTGGTTTCGGTACTGGATAACCTTTTGAATTCTCGTTTGCATTATCATATAAAACAACTTTTAATGCCTGTGAATGATTACGATAATTTTTTAAAGTCACAATGCATTTTTGTTCGATACCCTCTCCATTTTTCTCCATTCTACACTGGCTATCTTCTTTTTTATATTCTATCGCCTCTACTCCTGTTTTTCCTGCGTAGTACCATGTTTTATTCAATGTATGGAGGATGTTATTTAAAATAAACGGCATCATTAAAATCAAAATACTAATGCCTACTACCTTTACCTTATTCATTGTTCTAAATGTACTAGATTTCTTTTTCACTAGCCATTTTACAAATAATATAAATGCGATTATATGTAGTACGAAAGAAACAATTAATATATTTGAAACTTTATAACCCATATAAATATATGTATATACCGGAACCTTATAGAAATTGAATAGTTTTTCCCCAATTAATTCATTATCGTTTGGAATTTTTAATAATAACAAAACCCCTATACTGTAACAAATAGCTACTAATCGATCATACTCAATTCGAACCATTCCTTCTCTCCTTCCCTTTGCTTTTTTATTATCGATTTTAGCTATTATTACCATAATATACAATCATTTTATAGAGGATAACGTAAAAAAGTTCCTTATAAATATATAAAGAACCTTATTAATATGCAATATGAATTAGAAAATCAATATGCAATTTTCACATAGAGATCTCCTCAAAATATGTTGGATTATGTATTGTAATTTTTTTATCCAGAATTGTAACAATACTATCGTTTTTTAATTGTTTTAATACGCCGCTAACCGTCTCTCGGGACGTCCCAGATATTTTTGATATTTCAATTGTTGTAAGTGGGCATGAAATTACAATCGTTTCGCCACTCTGTTCTCCTAAATCTTGCATTAAATAATTTAATGTTTGAATGACTCGATCTTGTGCATTAGGAATTGTAATATTTTGCACTCGATTTTCGTTTAGTTTTAATATTGATGATAATTGCTGAACAACGTACATTAATTGCGTCCTACTAGATTTCACCATATCTTCGAAAATTACTGTCGGAATATAATATACCTCTACATCTGTCATCGCTTCTGCCGTATAGTTATATCCTCTGTCTGTAAACATACCACCATAAGGAAAAATAGAATACCGCTTTACATAGTCATCATATAATAAATTTCCACTTTGATTTACCCGCTCTAACTTTACAAAACCATCTAACATGAAGTAAATTCTTTCTCTTGAATCCCCTTCTAAAAATAAAAATTGACCCTTTTTATAAGTTCGCCAATAGACAAACTCCGCCAAACCTTTCAATTTCTTTTCTGTTAAATGAGCAAATAATTCAAATTGTTTTAAGTCTTTAACTACGTTCCGTCTATTCATAAAATTCCCTCTCTCTTGCTGTATGTTGGAGCGAAAAATCAAGAAAGCGTATTCAAATTAAATTTTATCATAATTAACTTATATATTAAGATTTCATCATGAAAACTTTATGAACAATGAGTACAAAAAATATTAATAAATAAAAAGAATGAAGTTACTAACTTCATTCTTTTTTTACTAATAAATAGCGCACACAATTATTTAAACATACATGCATACATTCTGTTTAGAAATAATAGTACCAGCTTTTTCTTCTAGTGCTTCATATACTTTTTCTAAAGACGTAATAATTGTTTTTCTTTTTGGATTTGTATTAACAAAATTAATAGCAGCTTCAATTTTTGGAAGCATACTTCCCGCAGCAAATTGTTTTTCCTCAATGTATTCTTCTAATTGATTCACTGTGACATGCTCTAATTTCTTTTGATTCAGTTGATTATAATCTACATACACATGATCAACTGCAGTTAAAATTACGAGCGTATCAGCATCTACTAATTCAGCTAATTTCTGCGCAGCAAAATCTTTATCGATAACCGCTTCAGTTCCTTTTAACCCTTCTTCGGAATCAATTACTGGAATTCCACCACCACCAACAGCTATCACTATATTTCCATCCTCAACTAAAGAATTAATTACTTTATGCTCATGAATACTTACAGGCTTCGGTGATGGAACAACACGTCTCCACCCTCTGCCAGCATCCTCTTTAAACACTGCTTTTGTTTCTTCCATTAATCTTCTTGCTTCTTCTTCCGTATAAAAAGGACCAATTGGTTTAGTTGGATTTTTAAATGCCTCATCTTTTTCATCCACGACAACGCGTGTTATAACCGTTGCTACGTCTTTTTTTATATTCCGTTTTTTCAGTGCCTTTTCAATCGCATTTTCCATCCAATATCCAATCATCCCTTGGCTCATTGCACCACAAGTATCTAATGGCATTGCAGGTGTCTTTTCCGTTTCTGCAGCTTTTTGCTGTAATAAAATATTCCCCACTTGCGGGCCATTTCCGTGCGCAATTACTATATCTACATCATTTTCCATTATTTTCACAAGTTGTTCCGCTGTTTTTTCTAATGCTTCTTGCTGTGCCCCTGCAGTAGCTTTTCCAGACTGTATCGCATTTCCCCCTAGTGCAACTACAATTTTTCTTCGTGCCATATTTCAGCCCTCCAGTTAATTTCGCTTTCACAGCGCTTTATAAAGTAATACTGCCTGTAATTAATCCATAAATCGCAAAGAATGCTAAAGCACCAATTGCTACCGATGATGCTAATTCCACTCGAGTAAATATTTGCTTCGAACTCTTTTGCTTTTGAACATTGTAAAAAATAAAAATACCTGGCGCATATAAAGTCATTGTTAATAATAAATACTCTAAACCAGCTGCATAAACTAACCACACACCATAAATACTTGCTATCAAACCAATTATTATATTTTTATTTCGATCCACTTCTTCAGACTTTAAGCTATGCTTCAGTTGATAAAATGCTGAAAAAGCATATGGGATTAAAATAGCTGAAGATGCTAAAGAGAATGCAAAGTTATACGCCTGATCGGAAACGACGAATGTTAATAAGAACATTTGAATTAAGCCATTTGTTATCCATAATGAATTTATTGGGGCCTTATTTTTATTTTCTTTTGCAAACCATTTTGGAAACACTCCGTCTTTAGCTGCCAAATATGGAATTTCAGATGCGAGTAAAGTCCAGCCTAACCAAGCACCTAATACAGAGATGACTAAACCTAAATTAATAAAGATAGCCCCCCATTTTCCAACAACACTTTCAAATAAATAAGCCATAGACGGATTTTTCAAATTAGCAATATCTGCTTGCTGCATAAGTCCAAGAGACAGTAATGTAATTAAAATGTAAATGATGAGTGTACCAATTAAGCCAATAACCGTTGCTTTCCCTACATCACTTCTATTTTTTGCTCGACTAGATAAAACAACAGCCCCTTCTACCCCAATAAACACCCATAAAGTTACAAGCATTGTACTTTTAACTTGGCTGCCAACCGCTCCCCATGAAAAAGAACCAGTTTGCCCCCAAAATCCATCTAGAAACGTATCAATATGAAACGCGAAGATTCCTATAACAATAAATACAAATACAGGTACTAATTTTGCGATTGTAGTTACTAAATTCACAAGTGCTGCTGATTGAACTCCACGTAAAATTAACATGTGAACACACCATAATAATACGCTTGCACCAATAATGGATGCTACATTTTGACCGCCTTCAAAGATTGGGAAGAAATACCCTAATGAAGAAAACAATAATGTACCGTAAGCTACATTACCAAGCCAGGCAGATAGCCAATATCCCCACGCACTATTAAACCCCATAAAATTACCAAATCCTGCTTTTGCATAGCTAAAAATACCGCCATCTAAATCTGGCCGTTTTACAGTTAGATTTTGAAAAGATAATCCAAGCGCGATCATCCCAATTCCTGTTATAACCCAACCAATAATAATGGCTCCAGCACCAGCACCTTTTGCCATATCACTTGCTAAATTAAATGCTCCACCGCCAATCATAGACCCCACTACAAGCGCCGTTAATGTAAACAACCCTAATTTCTTATCTTCATCCATTCCACTCACCTCTCTTTAATTGCAATAACAATACGAAAGCCATAGTGAATGATAGTGTCTAAAGGAGGAGAAAGAAGAAAGGAAGACTCCCTTTCTTCTTTACTCCATGTTTCCTAAAGTAGCTGCCATAACCGCTTTAATTGTATGCATTCTATTTTCAGCCTGATCAAATACTTTTGAATGTTTACTGCGGAATACTTCGTCAGTTACCTCCATTTCCCTCAACCCATATTTCTCATAAACTTCCTCACCATACATCGTTTCAACATCATGGAATGCGGGTAAACAATGTAAGAAAATCACATTTTCATTTCCTGTTTCTTTAATCATTTTCATATTTACTTGATAAGGTTTCAATAACTCGACACGTTCAGCAAATTTTTCTTCCTCACCCATAGACACCCATACATCTGTATAAATTACATCTGCATTCGCAACAGCTTCTTCCACATTACTTGTTATCATTACCTGTTCATTATATTTTTTTGCTAAATCAATTACTTCTTGCTCTGGCCATAAAGATTCAGGTGTACAAATACGTACATCCATTCCAACGATCGCTCCACCAACTAGTAAGCTATTAGCAACATTATTTCGTCCATCTCCAACGTAAACGAGCTTCACATTTTTTAATTTCCCTACATGTTCTCTAATTGTTAATAAATCTGCCAGTGTTTGTGTTGGATGCCACATATCTGTTAATCCATTCCAAACCGGCACACCAGAATTTTGTGCTAAAGATTCTACAGTTTCATGATTAAATCCACGAAACTCAATTCCGTCAAACATGCGTCCTAACACTTTTGCTGTATCCTCTACGGATTCTTTTTTCCCAAGCTGAATATCACCTTTCCCTAAATATTCAGGGTTCGCCCCCAAATCTGTACATGCTACTGTAAATGCACATCGCGTACGAGTAGAGGTTTTTTCAAATAATAGCGCTACATTTTTACCTTCTAAATAATGATGTGGGACACCGTTTTTCTTTTTCTCTTTTAATTCTGCTGCTAAATCTAGAAAATATAATAATTCTTCTTGTGTAAAATCTTTTTCAGCTAGAAAACTTCTTCCTTTTAAATTTGGTCTAGTCATTAACATACTTCATCCCTACTTTCTCCGTTATTTATACTAAATATCTTTACGAACAATTGGCATACTCATGCAACGTGGACCCCCACGACCACGAGATAATTCCGAACTTAGCACCTCAATGACTTCTATACCATGTTCCCGTAATAAAGTATTGGATACATAGTTGCGATCATATGTAACAACTACACCTGGCGCAATTGCTAATGTATTAGAACCGTCATTCCATTGTTCACGAGCGGAAGCAATTGCATCTCCTCCTCCACAAGGAATAAGAACTAATTCACTTAAACCTAATACCTCTTTTAATGCTTCCATTAAAGAAGTACGATGTGTAATTTTAAGAGTTTCCACATCTGGACCTTTTTCTAAAATATAAATATTCATATTTCCTTTTGGCCCTTGAATGGCTGGGTGAATTGTAAACTTGTCATAATCAACCATTGTAAACACTGTATCTAAATGCATAAATGCTCGGCATTTTGGAATTTCTATTGCTAACACTTTCTTAATTTTATTTTGTCGGCTAAAAAGGTTTTTAGCTAAACGTTCAATTGCTTTAGCTGACGTACGGGCAGACACCCCAATTGCAATTGTTTCTTCATTTAAAATTAGCTCATCGCCACCTTCAATTGGAAACTTATAATCACGATCTAGCCAAACTGGCACATTGTGATTTGCAAATCTTGGATGATATTTAATGATGTACTCCATGAATAATGATTCACGTCTACGCGCCGGTTCTCTCATCTTATTTATCGTTAAGCCATCGCCCACGCTAGCTGCTGGATCACGAGTAAAATATAAATTAGGCATTGGGTCTAAGTAAAACGGATAATGATCTTCCATTAATTCGTATAAATGTGTCTTCTTACTTGTTTCAATTTCGTTTTTCCGTACACCACCCATAATTTTTTGAATTAATTCTTCATTTGAAAAGGAAAGTAAATATTCTTTTAAAGTTTGATGTGCAACATTTACGTCAGCCTGTCCTTCTTCTAAAATACGATCAACAAATTCTTCTCGAAGTTTTTTATCTACTAATGCCTCAGCAGCTAGTTTTTCTAAATAAAGAACTTCAACACCCCGATTGCGTAATGTTTGTGCAAAATAATCATGCTCTTTTTGAATAATTGGTAAGTATGGAATATCGTCAAATAATAATTGTTGTAAATAATCTGGCGTTAAGTTTTCCACTTCTTTACCAGGTCGTTTTAATAACACCGTTTGTAATTCCCCAATTTCTGAAGTAACATGTATCGGATGCTTCATTTGTTGTACCTCCTTTTAAATATGTTTGATGTCTTACAAGTACATAATAAATGCTACGCGCTTTCACCTTTGTGAAAACATCCACATTATCATTGTGAAATATTAAACAAGTTATTTTTTTAAAATCATATGAATTTGTATTTTTATAACACTCCATCCCGCTTTTTCAATAAAAAAATACATGTATTACGCATATATGTTGAATATTTAACTTCCGTATTTACACAAAAATCCTGTTTTTAATTTTTATTAAAAACAGGATTTTGCATCTAAATAATTAAATTTAACCTTTCTTCTAAAATCTCCCTATCTGATTTCGACTGAGAAATTATAAGGCATGTATCATTTCCACATATACATCCTATTTTTTCTTTCCAATCTAACTCATCAAACAAAACACCAATAACATGTGCATTACCGGGTAATGTTTTAATAACCATTAATTGATCTACACAATCAATTTTTACAACAACCTCTCGTAATTTTTTCTTTAACTTTATATCAGTTTGTAAATGCTCTTCTGAGAAAAATTTATATATCATTAATCCTTCTTGAGAAGGTACCTTCGTTAAGTTTAACTCACGAATATCTCGAGAAACTGTAGCTTGTGTTACTAATACATCTTTTTTTGCTAACAATTCTACTAATCTTTCTTGCTTCTCTATTTCATACTCCTTTACAAATTGTTTAATTAATCGTTGTCTTTTTTCTTTTTTCATAAAAGACACCCCTTTTAATATTATAGCTCGCTATAATTTTCATCCGAAAGGGACAGAAAAGAATGTTGCGGAAACGTTCATAGTTTATACTTTTTAACGTTAGATATTAAATCTAGCTAAAAAAAGAGAAGAACAGCATTCCGTTCTTCTCTTTTACATTGAAAACCGTTCAATTGTTTGCTTTAAATCCGCTGATTGATTCTCTAAGTCTTTTAATAATTGATCGATTGCTATCATATTTTTAGACTGTTGTAATGTCACACGTGCCACTTCTTGTGAACCAGCTGACGTTTCATCCGCAATTGCTGCTACAGCCTTTGTTTGTGCTCCTGTTTGATGAATGTGACTCACTTGTTCATTCATATAACTGCTAATTTTCTTGGTTGCATCGGCTACTTCCATAACACTTGATGACATTTCTTTTAAAATTAATTCTGTAGCTTCTCCGCGTTTCGCCTCTTCTTTAGCTTTCTTCACCTGCTCTGTCATTTTCAATGCGACTTGCTGTACTTCATCTTGCATATTCCGCAATAACTGCGATATGTTTTTTGCGGAATGATCACTTTCATCAGCCAATTTACGTACTTCTTCTGCTACAACCGCAAAGCCTCTTCCATGCTCTCCTGCACGAGCTGCCTCAATAGAAGCGTTGAGTGCTAATAAATTTGTTTGGGTAGCAATCTCACTCACAACAGAAACAATGTGTTCAACTTGTTTCATTCGCTCTTCTAATTTCTGTACATTTTCCATCGAATCTTCATTTTCTCTCGCCAATGTTTGAATACCTTGAATTAAAGAAGTAAATACACGTGTACTTTGTCCTAAAGCTTGAACCATTTCTGAAGACAACTCTTCAGACTGTTTTGCTTTTCCTTCATTTGCAATAGAAGTCGTTGTATCAACAGTAGAAACGATCGCTTGAATCGATGCTGCTGATTGCTCGGCATCGGAAGAAATCTCCGCAAGAGTTTCAGACACACCTTGTGCTTGTTTTGTCGCTTCACCTGTTTGTTTTCTAATTTTCTGAACTTGATTATTGGCATACAAAAATGTAGTATCAATATTTTTTACCCTACCTCTTAAATTTCCTAGCATCCTATTAAATGCAGCACTTAAAGACTTAATTTCATCATCCGTCTTTGGCAATGGGACATCTTCCCGAATATCACCCTCCGCCGCTTTCCTTGCAGCTTCTTCCAACTTCCGAAGTGCTTTAATTAAAAAAGTTGCTGCTCCATATGCTAAAATTCCAGACCATACTACACCTAATAACATAACGATAATATTATAAACAGTTTGACTTACATAACTTTGAAAATAATCATATATAACGTAAATAAAAAATAAACTTGTTGAATATGTAATTAAAGCTAAAGCTGTCGTAAATAGCATAGGTCGTATACGTAAACCAAAGGAAAATGTTTTCCTTTCTTTTTCCATCTCTTCTTTCCCCTTCTTATAAGCAATATAAGTGCTATCTATATATTGTCATCCGTATTTTCGATATAGAAAGGTATTGAGATTTTAAAAATCATAATTTCCTTGAATATCAAATCTCGCCAAAAAAATAAAGGATTCTGACAATTTATGACTAATTACAGAAATAAGGGGCAACATTTGTAAAATATATTTTTGACTGGGGGGTTTGTATGATTCAAGTTCGAAATCTAGTAAAATCATTCGGTTCACTTGATGTTTTAAAAGGAATTGATTTAGAAGTAAAAGAAAAAGAAGTTGTTGTTTTAATCGGTGCCAGTGGTTCCGGCAAAAGTACATTACTTCGCTGTCTTAACTTTTTAGAAATGTACGATGAAGGTGAAATTCATTTACAAGGTGAACGAATTGATCCAAAGCATTCAAATTTAAACAAAGTCCGTGAAAATGTCGGTATGGTTTTTCAGCACTTTAACCTCTTTCCTCATATGACCTCACTAGAAAACATCACAGAAGCACCTATTCACGTAAAAAAATTAGAGACAGCAAATGCAAGGGAAATTGGAAACCAACTCCTACAAAAAGTTGGCCTACAAGATAAGGCAGATGTAACTCCCCACCTCCTTTCCGGTGGTCAAAAACAACGAATTGCGATTGCACGAGCTCTTGCCATGAATCCTAAAATTATGCTATTTGATGAACCTACCTCAGCTTTAGACCCTGAACTTGTTGGAGAAGTGTTGCAAGTTATGAAAGAACTTGCTGAAGAAGGAATGACAATGGTTATTGTTACTCATGAAATGAATTTCGCAAGAGATGTAGCTGACCGCGTCATCTTTATGGATGACGGGAAGATTGTAGAGGAAGCTCCTCCCGCGCAATTCTTTTCAGCTCCATCACATGAACGGGCCAAGCAATTTTTACGCAACGTTTTATAATGTAACTTCTGTTTCAAACGAAAAGAAATACAGTCATACGGTGCACAACTAATCATCCAAATAAAATATCTCGATAACATACTTAAAACCATCCGTATGATCAATATATAGGAGGGGTTTTATGAAAAGAAAACTATTAACTATTGTTGCGAGTATTACACTGTGTACATCCTTCATACTAGGAGCCTGTAGCAAGGAAAGCACTACTACCTCATCTAATGGTGAAAAAGAATTTCGTTATGCGATGAGTGGTTTATACAAACCTTTTAATTATAAAGAAAATGACGGAAAGCTTGTCGGTTTTGATGTAGAAATAGGTGAAGCTCTCGCGAAAAAGATGGGAATGAAACCTGTTCCCGTTACAAATCCTTGGGAAACGTTAATTCAAGGTCTACAATCAAAAAAATATGATGTGATATTAGGAAGTATGGCTATTACAGAAGAGCGATTAAAAGCCGTGAATTTCTCAAATCCATATTATCGCTCTGGTGCACAAATTTTTGTAGCTAAAAAGAATACATCTATCTCTTCTCCAGAGGACTTGAAAGGTAAAAAAATAGGTGTTGTAAAAGCAAGTACCTTTAAAACTCTTGTTGCAAAACATACAGATCAAATTACAGAATATGATAGTGATATTACTGCACTTATGGACTTAGAACCAGGACGTGTAGACGCAGTTATTACTGATCAAATGGTTGGTCTTCGTATGATTAAAGAAGGTAAATCCAATATAAAAGAAGCTGGAAAACCATTAAACCTTGATGAAATGGGAATTGCTATTCATAAAGACAATAAAGACATGGTCGAAAAGGTAAATAAAGCGCTAGATGAAATCATTAAAGACGGTACGTATGAAAAAATTAGTAAGAAATGGTTTGGGCGTAATATTCTTGGAGACGAGGCAAAAACAAAGTAAGTTGGCCATTTAGAGATTTCATAAATCATGCCCCACTTTGTATGTGGGGCATTTTATTCACTACTAAAATCCATACAATATGAGGTGACACATATGTTTGAAATTTTTATCTCTACCTACCCCACACTCTTAAAGGCTACTATAGTCACATTACAATTAACACTAACATCCCTATTACTCGGTTCACTAATTGGATTACTAGTCGCTTTCTTTCGAATCTCTAACAATAAAGTTTTAAATAGTATTGCTCATGTATATATCGCCATTATTCGTGGTACACCTTTAATTGTTCAAATTGCCATTCTCTATTTTGGGATTACATCCGTTGTTGTTTTTACCCCTTTTTGGGCAGGCGCAATTGCTTTAGCAATTCATAACGGTGCATATATTACTGAAATTTTCCGAGGATCAATTCAATCCGTTGACCGAGGACAATTAGAAGCCGCTCGCTCTTTAGGTATGCCTTATCCTTTAGCGATGCGCCGTATTATATTACCACAAGCATTTCGCCTATCGCTTCCTCCTCTAGGGAACCAATTCATCATTGGATTAAAAGATTCTTCACTCGTTGCTTATGTAGGAATGTCCGAATTATGGGGATCAGGTTTATCCATTGCCGCAGGTAACTTCCAACAATTAGATACATATATAATCGTTGGTGTATATTATCTCGCACTTGTTCTTCTATTCACTTACCTTGTTAATCTTTTAGAAAAACGACTACAACGAAAAGAAACTAACTCTATACAAGTCAAGGCAAAGAACAAAAAAGAAGTTTCTTTATAACAAAAAGCAAGCTCTAAAAGAGCTTGCTTTTTCATCGTAAAATATATCTATTATTGATTTACTTTTTTAATACTCTCTTTTTCCTCTATATGATCCTCACGATATGAAATATTATGAGGGTCTAGTCCATTTCCTAAAGAACCATAGAAATGCTCCCTATGCGGATCAACTAATTCACTTCCTTGATAATACACACGTGGTGTATTCCATAGCGCTGCCAAAGCTTTGGTCATTGGCATCTCATGATAGCGTTCCGGCCACATTTCTTTAATTTTATCTTTTACTAACGGATAGTATTTAGAGCTCATAGCAGGAAACAGATGATGTTCCGTATGATATGAGAAATTGAAATGTAAAACGTCTACCCAGCGCGGCACTGTTACTGATAAACAGTTTGCTAACGGATCATTTACTGGAACAATTGGATTTAAGCGGTGATTTGTTGCGATATATGCCATTACAATGAAGTTAGCAATTAACAACGGAATCACATATGCAAATAACCATTTTCCAGGTCCCATAATAAACAATAAACTAATCCAAACTGTCCAAGGCAAAAGAAGTTGAAGCCATACAGATTTTTGATTGGATGACTTAAATTCTTTTATAAAATGAAAGAACATTCGAGTCGAATGCAATGTAAATTGAATTGTTAATGACAGAAAACTAAAGAATGAACGTACATGAAGAGGCATACGATATACCCAACTCAGAAACTTACTCTTTTTTAGCTTCTCAAGTGTCGGCCATGCATCTGGATCATTCTCTTCATGCTGCGTATGAACATGATGCGTTGCATTATGCCACTTTCTCCAAAGTTTAGGGCCTGTTGATAATGGCATAAATGCAATCGCGCCTAAGAAATCACGAAGCCATGCCTTTCTTACAACAGTTCCATGTAAAATTTCATGTCCTAAAAACCCAAGTGAAGCAAAACATAATCCGAGAACAATCGCAATTCCTAGATTCGCCCACACATTCAATTCAAATACACCAATCGATATTAACCCCGCCAATGCCACAAGCAAATAAGCCAGTCCACCAAATAAACGAGTAGGAACTGGTTTAAATGCTTTTTTCGGCAAATGTGGTGATACACGTGCTGCATACCACCCAAACGTATGAAGCTCCTTCATCCTTTTGCCCCTTTCTTATGCCGCGCCCTGCGCAACTTGCATATATTAATTCTTGCTTCCAGATTGATTTTACTAGGTGATCCAAAAAGCATCTATTATAAGGAAAATATACTCACTCTATCGTCACTTATTTTTCGCTTTTATTATCAATGAAAAACATTTCTCTTTTTACTCTCTATCAACCTTTCCACATGATGAATCATAACAATAGAATTTCTATATTGTCAACAACTTTTATGACCTAGTAATAAAAGTTGGTTATATTTTTATAATTATACTTTATTTCACTAAAGAAAAAACATAGATTTCATAAGGCTTTATCCGCTATATATACACATCCACTTACACACCATAGACTCTATCCTATTCAAGAACTCTCTATATAATCAACAAATCGAATCATTTGAATTGAGCTTTATATAAATCCTACTTCTTCATACTGCCCCTAATAAAATAATTATATTAAAATAATTTTATCTTTCGTTTAATAAGAATAGAATGCTACGAAAACAACATACATGAATTCCATATAATATGGAAATATTAAAAGGAAAATTGTTCTAATTCAGGAGGTTTCCAAAATGACAGATGACACATTTCCGCAGTTACCATCATCCTATTGGATTGAATCTACTCAATTGCCTACTTTTCCTCATCTATCCGAAAATATAAAGACAGAAGTTGCTGTTATCGGCGCTGGCATTACAGGCATTACCACCGCCTATTTACTCGCTAAAGAAGGAATGAGAGTCGTTTTAATTGATTCCGGCTCTGTTTTAAATGGAACAACTGGGCATACAACCGCAAAAGTAACAGCACAACATGATCTTATTTACGACGAATTAATAAATCATTTCGGTGTTGAAAAGGCAAAGCTTTACTATGAATCAAATAATCATGCTCTACAATTCATAAGTGACACTGTGCAAACATATAAAATCGACTGTAATTTCACAAATGAAGATTCGTATTTATATACAACTACCGATAATGGCCTGCGAAATTTAACGAAAGAATATGAAGCCTATCAAAAATTAAATATTCCTTGTGAATATGTTCAATCCCTGCCAATTCCTATTCCCGTACAATCTGCACTTGTGATGAAAAATCAAGCGCAATTCCACCCCCTTCTTTATTTAAAAACACTTTTAGAAAAGTTTGTGGAGATGGGCGGAAAGGTTTATGAACAAACAACAGCTATTGATGTGGAAAAAGGAGATTATCCACAAGTAATTACAAAGGGTGACCATCGCATCACTTGTAAATATATTGTCTCTTGTTCACATTTTCCCTTTTATGATGCTAATAGCTTTTTCTTTACGCGGATGTATGCAGAACGCTCCTATGCTCTCGCAATAAAAGCAAAAACGGATTATCCGGGCGGCATGTATTTAAGCATCGATGATCCAAAACGCTCCTTACGTTATATGACAAGCAATGGAGAAAAGTTGATATTAATTGGCGGAGAGAGCCATAAAACGGGACAGGGAATAAATACGATGCTTCATTATGAAGCACTCTATTCTTTTGCTGAAGCAACTTTTGGAGTAGATGAAGTTCCCTATAGATGGTCAGCGCAAGATTTAATTACTCTAGACAAGCTCCCTTATATCGGACATATTAACGAAAGGAATCCAAATATATTTGTTGCAACTGGATATCGCAAATGGGGCATGACAACAGGAACTGCTGCAGCTCATTTACTGAAGGACTCCATTCTAAAAATTCACAGCCCATATAAAGAGCTGTTTGCACCATCACGCTTTCATGCAAACCCAGATATAAAAACATTTCTCTCTCAGAACATTGATGTTGCTAAACATTTAATTGAAGGGAAAATTGAAACCGCATTACGTAAACCAGAAGATCTTGAAGTTGGCGAGGGCTCTGTTGTACATGTCAACGGTAAACGAGCAGGTGCTTATAAAGATACAGAAGGAAAATTACATATCGTCGACACCACTTGTACGCACCTTGGCTGTGAAGTTGAATGGAATAACGGTGATTGTACGTGGGATTGCCCTTGCCATGGTTCTCGTTTTTCAATTGAGGGCGACGTTATTGAAGGTCCTGCAGATCAACCATTAAAACGAGTTGATAACGAATAGACAATGCAATATAACTTGGCATGGAATTTTTCATTTATCCTCATTTGCGGGTCTTATCGCAGCTATATCGTTTTTCTTTACTCCTACAAAATAAAAAAGAGCACAAACTCACTTGTGCTCTTTTTCATATACTTCAAACAGCATATCTCGAAATAGTGTATTCAAACTCTCAATATCGATCCCCAATCCCTTTTTAATTCCTTTCACATATTGTTGATAATAATTAATTTGTTCCTCTAAAAATTGATTCAACACATTAATTTTCAATCCAATATCTAATTCAGTACCCGCCCTTTTCTTTATTAGTAGCTTTTCAATTTCATTCAATACACTACGCTCTACTGATAGTTCCGTAATTAACCGGTCAAATTCTACTGGGGGCAATGTCCCTTTCTCTTCTAACCATTTACAAGCTAAAATAGGACGTAATACATAAAAGTACTTTTTCAACTTTACATTCTCACCTTGCAAAAATTCACGATAATTTTTCGACGCCATATGTAAGTAATGATATATCGTTGCTTTTGGATCGAAATTCTTTTCACTCATTTGTTGAAGTTGCTCTGGAAAATTAGAGTTTTTCGAATAAAAAATTGGTGATCGAATCCACTCAAGTAAAGCTGGATTTGACTTTGCGAATAGCTGCAAAGCCTTTTTAATATCCCAGCCACTTATATCTAAATCATCACTAATCGGATATTCAATTACATCTCGTTTATCATGAATTGATAAATACCATTCTACTGGATGTATATAAACAAACCTAACATCATAATCACTATCTTTCGATGGAAATCCCCAAGCACGACTCCCTGATTCCACTGCAAATAAAATTTTCACATCATTCTCTTGTTCAATTCTTTCTAGCTCTAATTCAATTCTCCCTCTCATTTCATACCATCCCCATTTTTTGATTATTTCCTTGGAAATTCGACAAATATATTACTAATTTTACTACATACTAAAATAACTGCCAGAAATTTTCTGACAGTTCAATAAAGCCTACTTTCTCTTTTCAATTACAGTAGCGGTAATTCGTTCAAACTCTTTTTGAATTTCCTCTTTATATGCATCCACTTTTGAAAAATCCATAGCAGCAATATAAATTCGTTCTAATTTATCACGAACTGATTTCGCTTTTGCCAAGAAAGACATCGCCTCATTCATTTTTGCCTTATATCGAATGGAAACGTCACGAATTTCTTTAGCATATTTTTCATCCGTCCCCGGTGTAACAATAAGAGCATACATATCTATAATCTCATCACCCACGCGACTCGGAAAATATTCATGTGGTGCGGTACTATCAAAAATTGCAAATCCTAATTCTCTTACAATAACCATATCAAGACTATTTGGATCAAATCCGCAATGATATACTTCAACTTCAAACCCTTTTTCTTCTGCTGCCTGCGCTAACTTTTTGAGCATTGTTGATTTTCCTGAGCCAGGGCGTCCTTTTATAAAATAACGATGTGGTAATCCTTCTGTTAAATTAGGAACGAAATCAACTGCTCCTTTCGGTGTAGCAGCTCCTAAAAACCGATGTTTCACAATCGATTGTTTCCCCTTTTTATCTGTAAATAATTTCTGAATCAACTGATCTGTTAGTTCATTTGCTTTGTTAAAATCAATATTATTAATATATATTTTCTCCCACTCATCGTGTATAACTAATGCCTCTTTAAAACATCCGTAAGCAGATTGGAAAGCCTTGCTCGCTTCTGATACAAATCGTTCAATTTCTAACTTCTGCTTTCTTAATTTATCTGAGTCCCAAGCAACTCCTAAATTAATATACTCTTCCACAACCCCTGGCATTTTGGGCTCAATAACATGCGGTGATGTTCCATCAACAATTCCTACTTTTAATTTTGGGATAATCACTCCATCAACTGACTTATTATCAGAAGAACAATGCAAAAGTTCAATATCATATCCTTTTTCAGCCCATTCACGACCTATTGCCTTTATTAAAGAAGATTTCCCAGTTCCTGGACCACCCTTTAAAATAAACAACCTGTCTAGCCCTTTTAAATTCTCTTCGTATAAATTATGAAATCCTCTAGCTGTATTTCCACCGGCATAATAATTCAATACATTACCTGTCACTGCACTCACTCCTTCGCAGCATTCTATTTACATAAGCTACAATATGCGAGCAACTTTATTTGGGTGAATACCTATTTTGTATTGCACTAAAAAAGGAAATGAATTACAATTTAAATATTAAAAAATCAAAATATTAAAACTAAATATTTCTTTATCAAGAGAGGCAGAGGGACCGGCCCTTTGAAGCCCAGCAACCTCAGTTTATACAAACTGAATAGGTGCTAATTCCTGCAAAATGCAATGCATTTTGCAAGATAAAACTTAACCATTGTGTGCAAAGCTCATCTTTCTTGATTATGAAAGATGAGTTTTTTATATTTTAAAACATATATTGGAGGTATTCAAAATGAAAGTAATCGACCTATCACAAACATTTGAAAACAATATGTCTCAATTTCCTGGAACACCAAAAATCCAACTAGAAGCAATTACAAACGTTGAAGAGACGGGCTATCAAGTTACAGATTTTCATTCTGTCGTTCATGTAGGTACACATTGCGATGCCCCTGCGCATTTCATTTCAGGTGCAACCACTATCGATCAATTACCCCTAAAGCAATTTGTAGGTGAGGCCGTTCTTATCGATGTAACTCATATTCAAGAGAGAAAGTTACCTAAGGAAGTATTGCATAATACCGATATAAAAGAAGATGATATTGTCATTTTCCATTCCAATCTATCTAATAAGTGGAATACAGCCGCTTATGAGAAAGAAGCGTTTTATCTTTCCGAAGAATTAGCTGAAGAACTGGTTCAATTAAAAGTAAAATCAGTTGGTTTAGATTTTATTTCTCCTGATGAGGTAACGACAGAAACATCGCCGGTTCATCACATATTACTAGGGAATAACATTTACTTAATTGAAAACTTAACAAATCTAGATGCTATTAAAGCGAAACGTTTCTTTTTCTCGGCAGCACCTTTAAAAATTAAAGATAGTGACGGTGCTTTCGCAAGAGCATTCGCTGTTATTTTTTAAACACGGCCTACAAAAAAAGCAAAGATCATTTTTGACCTTTGCTTTTATATTTTTTATTTAAGTTTAAAAAGAATTGTTCCACTCTTGGGCGTAACCAAGCTAAATAATCTTTATCTCTCTTCTTTGTACAAGCTATCTCTTCTCCATCCACCATTTCGACAAGTTCTAGCTCTAACAATTGCCTCGTAAATGCTACCATATTTACGTCTTCGGCCGGATACTCTTCTTTTAATTTCTCCTCTATTTCTCCCAATAAAAAGCCGTCACGCATCATTGCTAGTGCATCAATCCAAAGTGGCGGCATTTCATATGTCTCTCCTGTAATCGTATCTTTTACAATATAATTCTTTTGCTCTTTTCGAAATTGAATTGTGTGTAAACATACAGTTGAATTTAATGTTAATTCCATCATACCACCCCTTTCATCATATCTGCATAGAAAAAAGGATGCGCGTGCACCCCTTCTTTTCTTTTCATAACACTACCAAACCGTTACACGAGCTAAAAGCTCTATGTCGATATTTTCCTCCATTATAAACGAAGTGTTTTATAAAAAAAACCCTTCTTGAAACATTTTATAAAATGTTTATATTTACACAACAAGAACACTTTTCTGAAAAATAATTTCGTCTAATGTACTACACTGTTGGTAAATAAATTTCCACTTTCGTTCCTACGCCCATACTACTTTGAATCGCGATACTCCCTTGATGTTCTTCAATAATTTTATATGTAATCATTAGTCCAAGGCCTGTACCATTCTCCTTTGTTGTGTAAAAAGCTTTTCCGATCTTTTCTATTTTCTCATTTTCTATCCCCAAACCTTGATCTTCAATAGAAATACACAAATTCTCTCCAGCTTTTTTATATGCACGAATCTGAATATCTCCACCCTTTGGCATCGATTCTATTCCATTTTTGATAATGTTTAATAACACTTGTTTTAATTGTTTATCATCACCATTTATAACGGGTAAATTTCCATCTACTTGCAAATGAAATTTCACTTTATATTGAGTCGCATAACTTTCCATTAACTGTACAACATATAAAAGGATTTCCCGTATATTACACCATTCATAATTTGTTGGTTTCGGTTTTCCTAATAACATCAATTCACTAACAAACTCATTAATTCTCTCAATTTCTTGCAGCATAATCTCATAACTCATCGTATCTTCAAGATTTCTTTCCTTTTGAATTTGTGTAAATCCTTTTAAAGCTGTTAATGGGTTTCGAATTTCATGAGCAATTGTTGTAGACATAGTCCCAATAACAGCTAAATTTTCGGTCTCTTTCATATTGCTCATCATCTCAACAACTGTTCTTACATAAGACTGGAAACGTTTTAACAGAGAATGTGAAATAATACAAAAGAATACACATAAAACAAGCGGAATCACAACTTTTATATCTTGCAATAACAGCGTGAAAAATACATATTTTCCAATTACACTACAGGAAACAAAATAAAAATATTTTCTATTCACGAAAATCGGTGCAAATAAAATTAAAAATATTTCAACCATATTTCCATTTTCAAAAACACGATCACTGTGTAAATAAATCATTAAGTTAGTAATAAGGTCAATAAGCATGTACCCAATTAAAAATAAATATTTTACAAAATATACATAGCCTTGTTTTTGAAGGTATATCGAAATAGGAAATAAGGATATTACTAATATATATACGCCTATTCCCATACCACCTTCTGGCCACCCTATCCTTGCTTCATTAATATTCATAGCGGGATAAACGAAATAATAGATAATGTCATATGAAAAGAATATAATATAGAATAATAATATAAATACTTTTAAAGCTTCTCTTTCTTCATAAATCAAGCTCCTGT
Source organism: Bacillus nitratireducens (assembly GCF_036320425.1). Lineage (NCBI taxonomy): Bacteria > Bacillati > Bacillota > Bacilli > Caryophanales > Bacillaceae > Bacillus > Bacillus nitratireducens. The sequence continues at coordinate 77,659 of NZ_JAUMJO010000007.1, read as the reverse complement.
ATTTGTTCATATAAAAACTCCTCTTGATCAATACCAACAAATATTTCAAATGTTATCCCTTTAAATTATAATTATGAAATTGCTTTCAGGGCAATATTAACCTTCTAATGCTAAAAAGGAAGGAGATATACACCTCCTTCCTTTTTAGTCACATTTTATATCATTCTTACCCTATCATGTAGTAATCCATCTGTAAAATCATTATGCCCTACTACAAAATCCTTCATATATAAATTTAAATATTCCCCATACTTACTTTCAGTATTTAATAATAATTCTTCTACATAATAAGCACCTTGTCCAAAAGCATCTAACAGTAAACTACATAAGCCAGCATAAATTCCACACCCTACTTGGAAGTAAGTCCCATTTGTTTTATATTTTTGAAAAACTTGGCTACTATTCATTACATTATACATGTATGTCTCGCCATTTTCATAAACGAGTAACACACCGACTAAATCTTCTCCTACAATATCTTCTTCTGCTGGATTAAATACTTTACGATTCCAATTCCATAAATCTTCTACTTTATCTAAGTTCTGTCTAATTAAGTTTGTTGTATACTCATTGATCCGATAAAGAAAACCAACTTCCATATTAAAAGATTTCCCTAAAATTAAAACTTCTTCATGCGGCATTAAGCAACCGTAAAATTCTTTTTCACCTAACTTTACCTTATACTCTGAAGCATATACATCCTCATAAAAGTAAAGTGGACGATGATGACTCATATACATAGGATAACTCCATATCGCTTCATCAAGAAAACGCTCTACTGCCCATGATGCATAAAGTGTATGAGGTTTTATTAGCCCTTTATCATTCAAAAACGAAGTATCATGTTCTACAATATAGCATGCTCGTGGCTTTTCATTTGGACGTTCTTTCATAAGTTCAACAACCATCCATTGAACAACACCAGGATTCATACCTGAGCCTATAATCGCTCTTGTATTTGTAAATGTTTCTTTCTCCTTCTCAAACCTCGTATACCTTTCCGTAAGCTGAAAACCAAGTAAACTATCGTCTTGATCTACTGCCTCATTTTCCAAAGCCGAATTAATGTAACAAATACCAAGGTCATTACAACAACTCAGTACCCTAATCGTATCTGCGCCTGAAACATCAATAACAACCTTCGTTCCTTTTTCTTTTAAATGTTGTTTAAATTTGACTACATCTTGAAGATTTATTTCATATAAAAAAAATTGCTCTTTCAAATTTGGAAACAACTCATCATAATAACTTTTATCTTTTTGTTTTATATCCACCAAATGAAAATTCACATTCTTTATGACGTCATAAATTGGATCTTTTTCATTTACTACCGCTTGATTCAAAATTGCTAACACTGCTTTTGCTGCTCCACCAGCACTGCCAAGCAACGTAATCGAAAACGAATTTGGAAACTGCTCCACAAATAAAACCCCTTTAATAAATTAGTTGAGCAGCACTTACTCAAAAAGTGAATTGAATACAACAAAAAGTAGCTCGTACATCTTTTTTTATAATGTAGTACAAGGTTACCTCTTTATAAGTAAAAACAGGAACATACTTATATATTCAATTCACTTCCCCCCTCATATCCAAATAACGGTAAAAAAATAAGCTCGACCTTTTCTTCCACATATATAAAAGAAAAAGCCAGCCCTTTAAACTAGCTTACGGACAATGGACAGATTTCACATGTTGAATATTCACATACATTTTTGCGTCACGTGCTTTTAATATTTCAATATGTCCTTCATCAATTTTCGCCATCTTTCCGATTTTGTTATATTCCTCACCTAAATCAAAAACCATAATTTTCCCAGCCATTTTAATAAGCTGTTCTTCAAATGTTCTAGCTAAAGTAATATTTAATGGATTTACGGGGAGTTCATTTTTGTTGAGGGAATAAGGTACTTGGTTCTCTTTATAAGGAATTAACCATTTCAAATGCTTTAAAGATATATATACCGTTTTATAAACCGGGCTATAAAAAACAATATAATCGTTCATTACACTTGTAACATAACCGTGTATTGGAGCATTTCCTGCCACATAAATTTCTGTAAAAATCCCTTTAGATGTGCTTAATACTTTCCTCAAAGAAATTGAAGGTGATTCTCTCTTAATTACAGAGTCCACATCTGGTTTTAATATTTCTTCATCATGCCCTCTCAAAAATTTATAATATTGGACATGGTATAAAGATATATACACATAGTCTTGTCCATTGTAAAGAACTACAATATCATTTCCTACATCAATTAATATACCTCTAAACCTTTTTTCACCGATTAATTTAACGTATATATTTTCCCCAATGTTCTTGTTTAACTCATTCATCTATATCCTCCTTTCTATGAAATTGCGCTTTTCTGTCTTCCATTTCAAAAAAATAATCAGGGGCAATGTTCTGTCTTTTAATAGTAAGAATTCTTTTTCATATACCGCGAAATTATTGCAGCGAAATATGAAATCGTTCTTCACTTTCAATCATAATGCCCCTCTTATTTATTAAACATTATTCTTCTTCATTCTTTTTACTTTTAACTACTTGACTCACACTCTTAATATGAGAATTAATTACATAAATGACCTCATCACCGTTTACTAGTGTAATACTTCCATCATGTATATCACTTAATAAACCTTCCACACACTCTGGTCCACCACGATTAATCTTTATCCATTTATACTTCAAGTCATTTAATACATCTAAAAAAGTATCTTCATCAGCATAGAAACATGAACCATATTCTCCTTGTGCTTCTTTCACTTTCCTGACTAGACTCTTCACATGTTTCAGCTGATAATACACTAATTCTCCATGGGGTAATTGTAGTGTAAGATAATCTTTTCCTAACAATAACAGTACACCTACTCGACTTTCCGGTCCGCGAAGATTTACTTTTACATTCTCACCGACTAAACCTTTGATTTGATCACAGCTTACTACACTCTTCAAGTTCATACCCTCCTTTCTGTATTATCTTCCTCTACTTGATTGTCTTAGTGCACGAGCTCGACTTGAATTATTGCTGTTTTCATTACTTTTCTCATCGCTACTCTCATCACTACTCTCATCGCTCTCTCCACTTACTGGTGCATTATAATTAACACTTTTAATATGAGATAGTGCAATTAATACAACTTCTTCTTTTATAATTAACGTTACATAATCGCTAGAAACATCTTGTAAAATACCTTCAATTTTCTCTGGACCGCCACGATTAATTTTCACCCAGCGGTATTTGAAGCCTTGAAGTAGCGTTTCAAAGTCTTCCGCACTGTCTTCTTCCGACCATACGGAATCACCTATCCCACCATCTTTCGTATTTTTTGTAATGCTTTTCAGATGGCGAAGCTGGTAGTAATGGTACTCTCCTTTTTCATTCTGTAATACGAAGTAGTCCGCATATACTGATACTATTGCTCCTTTTTGAGATTCTGGTCCACCTCTGTTTATTCTTACATAAGATCCAATTAAATTTTCCAAAAAATCCCAATTAAATAAACTCACGAGAAAACCCCTTCCATTAATTTATAAGCTTTTGCACTGATAGTATATGTATCTGTACAGGTTATGTTCGCTATGTTTGTCCCCGCTATGAAAAAATATGCTTTTAACTAATAGTACTAATCCCTATAAAATCTTCTTTCCCTTAAAGTAACTCTAAGTTTTTGAATGACTTTTTCACCCCTTAATATAAAAATCCCCCGTATTAAGATACATTTCTGCATATCTTAATACGGGGGATTTTCCTAAATTTAATCTTCGTCTTTAACATCCATATCTTCCGGAATTGGCTCATTTAATATTTCTTCCACTAATTGCTTATATTTCTCCATTTGTTCTAAATGTGTATTAAACTGTTCCTTGTTTAATAAATATTGCTCTCCATCAAACAATGCACGAACTTTCTTTTGCTGAATTAAATCTTCAACGTACGATTTGGGTAAATTCAAATACTCCGCAGCCTCTTCTATCGTTATATACAATGTGTTCATTCCTTTATTATTTTTTCATATATATACTGTATCTTACTTTATTTTTGTAAACAAATAAAAAAGATTTTGTAAATACAAATTAAAAAGCAGGTAGATGCATTCCATATATTGTATAATAGTATAGTAAGTATTTTTTTAAATATAGAATGGTATTACCCATTTACACAAAGGAGAGTTAACATATGGCTACTCGTCACATCATTACAATGTTAGAAAAAACATTACGAGTTGAAACAGACAACACAATTTCTCATCTATCTAATTCTTTATCCGATCGTATTCTTTCACAAAGTGCAGCAGTACATGAAAACAATTGCTATCATACAATTGGCGAATGGTACAAAAATCATTTCTTATTCCAACAAGATGATTTCCTTTGGGCTAAATACGTTTTCTATGACGCATATTGTGAGGCTATAAAAAAACAAGGTCATCTTACAAAACGCGTTCGCCAAATATTAGAATCATTAGCTCGAAAACACGGAAAACAATACATTGCGTCTATACTAAATATGCCATTTCCTAATGAACAGGAAAAAGGGACAGCATAAACCAATCCTAGATTCATTGTTTTCTAGAGAGATTACAAATAAAACGTTCATGTCACATGAACTAATGAAACCGGTGTCATTATCATGATTGAAAATATAGTAAACAGGAAAACCCCCACTTACATCTCTCATCTAATCGAATAGAGAAGTAAGTGGGGGTATACTTGTTCCTTTATCCCGCTATTTGTGGGAAATAAAAGCCCGATTGGTGCGGGCTGATAATCAGTAGGGGGATGGCCCCCCACTAATTAAAGTTTCACCTTATTATTTTATCATCTGCTTAATCAATTCTCGATTTCTCTTCTTAAATACCTCATTATGAGAAGAAACCATACCATACTCACTTGCATCTGGTTGAATAAATTGTTTCGCTTTATTCACAGCATTTCCAGCATCTTGGAATGCCCCTGCAATTAAATGTAATTTTCCGTCATGCTTTAAAATATCTCCAGCAGCATATAATCCGTCTACCGAGGACTCACTATTTGCATTCCCTGCAATAAAGTAATTATCTACAATTGCGACATCTAGCTCACTATTTTCCAATAATGTAATGTCACGTTCATATCCATGATTAATAATAACTTCATCGATAGATAACTGAGAAACCTCTTCCGTTTCATGATTTGTTAATTCTACATATTCAATCGTTTCATGGTTATCACCAGCAATTAATTTTGTAATCGATGTATTAAAGAAACATTCTGCTGAACTATTCATAAGTTGTTTAACTTGTGCCTCGTGACCAGATAATTCTTCTTTTCTATATGTTAAGTACACTTTTTTCGCGATTGGTTCTAATTCATTCGCCCAATCAATTGCAGAGTTCCCTCCACCTGAAATAATTACCGTTTTATCTTTGAAACGTTTTAACGATTTAACTGTATAATTTAAATTTGAGACTTCGAATCTCTCCGCACCTTCAATTGACAACTTTTGTGGATTCAATATACCACTCCCAGTTGCGACGATCACCGTTTTTGAAAAATGTTCTTCACCATTGCTTGTTTTCAACGTAAAAATACCATCTTTATTACGAATAATTGATTCTATTTTTGTATTCAATACAACTTCAGGCTGAAATGTTAATCCTTGTTGTACAAGTTGCTCAATTAATTTCTCGCCAGTAACCGGTAATAATCCGCCAATATCCCAAATCATTTTCTCCGGATAAACATGTATTTTACCACCTAACTGTGGTTGAAATTCTATTATTTTCGTTTTCATCTCTCTTAGTCCACTATAAAAAGCTGAATAAAGCCCCGCAGGCCCTCCGCCTATCACGGTTACATCAAACAATTCTTCTTGATTCATTCGTGTTCACTCCTCAGCTATTAGTCATTGATTATCATTCTCAATAAAATATAACCTGTTTCCGCAAAATTTACAATCAAAATTACTATTGACAATACACCTATATAAAATTATATTATTTAAAGAATCAATAGTGATAATCATTATCAATTTGTTAATTATTAGCAACTGTGAGATTACATCTTCTCTCATTAATATGGTCAATACTATATTGTAAAATCTCATATTCAAGACTTTTGTATTACCACTACTCTTTCAAAGAGATTGCAGTTAAACAATTTATTGTATATCACATATCATCTATCCAAAGGAGAAAGACGATGAAAAAATTATTTATTTCACTAACAGTTCTGTTCGTCCTTGTTATGAGTGCTTGTAGCAATGGTTCAACAGACAAGAAGAACGACGCAAAAGGTAAGAAGTCAGAAACAATTACATACCAATCTGAAAATGGTAAAGTTGAAGTTCCAGCAAATCCACAACGTGTTGTTGTCCTATCATCATTCGCTGGTAACGTAATGTCATTAGGTGTAAATCTTGTTGGGGTAGATTCATGGTCTAAACAAAACCCACGTTTTGATAGCAAGCTTAAAAATGTTGCTGAAGTATCCGATGAGAATGTTGAAAAAATTGCAGAATTAAATCCAGATTTAATCATTGGTTTATCCAATATTAAAAATGTTGATAAGTTAAAGAAAATCGCTCCTACTGTAACATACACTTACGGAAAAGTTGATTACTTAACACAACACTTAGAAATCGGTAAATTATTAAATAAAGAAAAAGAAGCAAAAACTTGGGTTGATGATTTCAAGAAACGTGCACAAACAGCTGGAAAAGACATTAAAGCTAAGATCGGTGAAGATGCAACAGTTTCTGTTGTTGAAAACTTCAACAAACAGCTTTATGTATACGGCGAAAACTGGGGCCGTGGAACAGAAATTCTTTACCAAGAAATGAAATTAAAAATGCCTGAAAAAGTAAAAGAAAAAGCTTTAAAAGAAGGATACTACGCATTATCTACTGAGGTATTACCTGAGTTCGCTGGTGATTACTTAATCGTAAGTAAAAACAAAGATACTGATAACTCATTCCAAGAGACAGAATCATATAAAAACATTCCAGCAGTAAAAAATAATCGTGTATATGAAGCAAACATGATGGAATTCTATTTCAATGATCCACTTACATTAGATTTCCAGCTAGACTTCTTCAAGAGGAGCTTTCTTGGTCAATAATACAAACATGAGGAATTCTTAATTTAAGAATTCCTCTTCCTTTATTCTATGAAAAGAAAAGATGTGAAACGAATGACAAAAGATCACGGTAATCCACGTTCCATGGCTTTTACATACAAATTAATTTTGAGTATCATTGCATTCTTTCTTATTTTTATGTTCGCAATGGTGTTAGGTGCTGCAGATACTTCTATAAAGGATGTATGGTTAGCACTCACTTCCTCCGCTAAAGGAGACAAAATATCTATTATTCGCGAAATACGTTTACCACGTGAAGTTGCCGCTGTTTTTGTAGGAGCTGGACTTGCTGTTTCTGGAGCAATTATGCAAGGATTAACACGAAATCCACTTGCAGATCCTGGATTATTAGGGCTATCTGGTGGAGCAAATGCTGCACTTGCACTAACACTTGCTTCCAACCCTTCTATAAGCTACCTTTACTTAACACTAGCCTGCTTTATCGGTGCTGCAATTGGCGCTATTATGGTATTTGGAATTGGCATGGTGAAAAAGGGCGGACTTTCCCCTCTTCGAATTGTATTAGCGGGTGCTGCAGTTTCAGCATTTCTACTTGCAATTTCAGAAGGCGTCGGCATTTACTTCAAAATTTCACAAGATGTATCACTTTGGACGGCTGGGGGCGTAATTGGAACGACTTGGAGCCAATTAAAAATTATTATTCCTGTTATTTCAATAAGTATATTTATCGCTATTTTACTTGCAAGGAAATTGACAGTCCTTAGTTTCAGTGAAGAAGTTGCTGTTGGACTTGGTCAAAAAATTATCGTCATTAAAACGATTTTATTTATCATTATTATCTTGCTTGCTGGCGCTTCTGTAGCACTTGTCGGAAACATGGCTTTTATCGGCTTAATGATACCGCATATGGTTCGTCCAATCGTTGGACCAGACTACCGTTTCGTTATACCAATGTCAGCGATCGCTGGTGCTTCCTTTATGCTGCTCGCAGATACAATCGGACGTACAATTAACGCTCCGTACGAAACACCAGTTGCTGCAATCGTCGCAATTGTAGGATTACCATTCTTCCTATTCATTGTACGTAAAGGAGGAAGAACTTTCTCATGATGCAATCTATTCTAAAGAAACAACGTCTTATCATACTCGCATTACTTATACTTACCATCACAACTATTGTAATTGGAATGGGGCTCGGTTCTGCCGCCCTCTCCTATGACAGGTTAATCCCAACGCTGATGGGACAAGGTACATTTAAAGAAGAATTCGTTTTATATTCTTTACGACTACCTAGAATTGTCATTACATTATTAGCTGGTATGGCTCTCGCTTTATCAGGGGCTATCCTGCAAGGCATTACCCGAAATGATTTAGCTGAACCTGGTATTCTCGGAATCAATTCTGGAGCTGGAGTCGCTGTTGCTGTTTTCTTTTTATACTTCCCAATAGACGTAGGTTCATTTCTTTACTTACTACCAGTCGTTGGATTTATCGGTGCGTTTCTAACAGCTGTTCTAATTTACGTATTTTCATATAGCAAATCCACAGGCCTTCAGCCAATACGATTAACATTAACCGGTATCGGTTTTTCATTTGCACTATCTGGAGCGATGATTGTCCTTATTTCATCCGCTGATCGTATGAAAGTGGACTTTATCGCAAAATGGATTGCCGGAAACATTTGGGGAGATGACTGGACATTTGTTTTAGCAATGCTTCCATGGCTAATCGTATTAATCCCATTTGTCTTCTATAAAGCAAATCGATTAAATATACTAGCACTAAACGAGCCAGTCGCAATCGGTGTTGGAATTGAAATTGAAAAAGAACGAAGATACTTATTAATCGCAGCCGTTGCACTTGCTGCCGCTGCTGTTTCTGTAACAGGAGGAATTAGCTTTATTGGACTAATGGCTCCTCATATCGCAAAATCTTTAGTAGGTCCAAGGCATCAAATCTTCATGCCAATCGCCGTTTTAATCGGCGGGTGGTTATTGCTACTAGCGGATACAATCGGACGAAATATCGTCGAACCTAACGGCATCCCCGCAGGTATTGTCGTTGCTTTAATTGGTGCCCCTTACTTTATGTATTTGTTGCTTAAGAAGGCATAGAAACACCCTCAAGAGTAAAATCTTGAGGGTGTTTTTTCATTCTACTGCTGCCCATACCCTTCAAACTTCTTCGCCAAATTCGCCATCTCATCTTCTGGCAATAATTTCGGCTCTCCGACGCTTTTCGTTTGATAATAAATTTGCGCACAAAACTCAATTTCTTCCGCAACAGTAAATGCCATTTTTATATTATTCGCTCCGGCCATTAAACCATGGTTCGCAAGTAAAACAGCACGGCGATCAATCATGCCGTCGAAAGCAGCCTCTGCTAATTGCTTCGTACCAAATGTTTCATACGGTGCACAGCGCACATTCGGGCCTGCGAAAGCAATTAAATACGATACAGCAGGAAGTTCCCATCCTAATGACGCAATCGTCTTCGCATAAGGTGAATGTGTATGCACAAGCGCATTTATATCTTCACGATTTCTATAATAAATCAGATGCATATCTAGTTCACTTGACGGTTTTCTCTCACCTTCTACTACTTCACCATCTAAGTTTAATATTACTACATCTTCAGGTTTTGTTTCATAATACTCTAAACCACTTGGGCTAATCGCAACAAGACCTTGTTCACGATTGAAAATACTAATATTACCCCCAGTCCCCTTTGTTAAACCACTAGAGATCATTTTCTTTCCATACGCTACAATTTCTTCTCTTTCGTTTTGTAATAACATATACATCCCCCTAAGTATGAAGCTTATGATGACTGACTATATATCTACTTACTAAAATAGCTTTTTTAAGTTCTCTGTAAACGGCGCTTCCACAATCCCTTTTTCCGTAATAATCGCTGTTACATTTTCATATGGCGTAACATCAAATGCCGGATTATATACTTTACTTTCTTTCGGAGCAGAATATTGTCCGAAACGATTGATTACTTCAGAAGCATCTCTTTCTTCAATTGGAATTTCTTTTCCTGTCGGTGTTTTCAAATCAATTGTCGGTGTTGGTGCTGCTACATAAAACGGAATGTTGTAGTATTTAGCTAAAATAGATACGCCTAATGTTCCAATTTTATTTGCTACATCCCCGTTTGCTGCTACGCGGTCACATCCAACGATTACCGCATCAATTTTCCCTTGTGACATGACCATTGCTGCCATATTGTCTGTAATGACCGTTACATCGATTCCCGCTCGCTGTAGTTCCAATGCTGTTAACGTTGAACCTTGTAATCTAGGGCGTGTTTCATCCGAATAGATTTTTAAGTCCCATCCTTTTTCTTTCGCTAAGTACATTGGAGCTGTCGCAGTACCGTACTTCGTCGTTGCTAACGCCCCTGCATTACAATGCGTTAATACTCCCATGCCATCACGGAATAATGTTAATGCGTGTTCTCCAATTTGACGGTTAATTTCTTCATCTTCTCTATGAATCTCTTTTGCCTCATCTAATAATCTATCTTTCAACTGCACAATTGATAAGTGAGCATTCTCTTTCGCTACACTTTCCATTCTTTCAAGTGCCCAAAATAAATTTACTGCCGTCGGTCTTGATGTTGCTAAATATGCACATACCTTTTTTACTTCCTCTATGAATTCTTCCGCCGAACTTTCAGCAACTTCCTTTACCCCTAAATACACACCATAGGCTGCTGAAACACCTATTGCCGGCGCTCCTCGTACTTTCATTACTTGAACCGCATCCCAAACACCCTCAGCCGTTTTAAAAGATTCATAGACTACTTCGTTCGGCAATACCGTTTGATCCAACAACACTAAAGCATCATCTTTCCACTGAATTGGTATTAATTGCTCTGCCATCATCTTCTCCCCTTATTTCGCACTATGCATTTGTTTTCTTAACGTTTCTACAAAGCTGATACCTGTTTTATATCGATTCGCTTGTAAAATAAACTTCTTCGCTGCCTTAAGACAAATTCGCTCCGCTCTAGCACGCGCTGCATCATTCTCCATACAAGTAATATCCTTTACCTTCGCTAGACCAACAATACGACGAATTAACTCAAGACCCGTCACTGCAGCTGTATCCTCTAATATAGATTGTAAATAAACTTGGTTAAAGCCTTCTTCCTTCGCCATAACCTCTGTCACATGAATATCCCAAGCATCTAAGAACTTCTTCTTAAATAAATCAATTACATCAATCATGGTAGATTCTAGCCAGTTCATATATGTATCTTTCTCCATACCAGATTGCATCACTGCATCTGCATTCACCCATGCAAACATTAAATTTGCCATTATATTCCCAACGTCATATCCCATAGGTCCATAAAAAGCAAATTCAGGATCAATAACCTTTGTAGAATCACTTTTTACAAAAACAGAACCAGTATGTAAATCACCGTGAAGTAGCGCTTGTGCATTCGTCATAAAAGAAAACTTAAGTTTTGCTACTTCCATACGAAGTTCTTTATCACTATAAATATGCTCTCTAATCCAACCCTCATTTAATTGAAACAATTCGTTGCGTTTATTATGATTTGTAAACGGCTCTGAATATACGAGGTCCTCTGTAATCTCACATAACTCAGGATTTATATAATTTTTCACGAGTTCCTTCTTCTCTTTATGATTCATTACAACATCTGATGTTAATAGAAGAGTATTTACCATAAAAGTAGTTAAATCATCAGCAAGCCTCGGAAACATTTGATGATTTATGAGTGCTGTACGCAATATTGTGTGATCTGATAAATCTTCCATCACGCAACAATTCATCACACTATCAAACAAATATACATTTGGCACCAGTCCAGATGCTAACTCTCCTTCTAATCGCAAAACATCTGATTCTATACGGATTCGATTCGTCGACAACTTAAACTCATCTGAAATACGCGCTGTATCCCCAGCTTGCTTTACAATGACAGAAATGTTCTTCTGTTCATCCCAAACGCGGAACACATAATTTAAATTACCATCACCTATTTCTTTACACTTTAGCCCCTTTGCATGCTCGAACCTAGGTAATTTCTCTTGCACATATGCAATCACATCTTTAGCTTCCATTAAAAAATACTTCGTGAACTTAGACATGGTTTCCCCTCCACACTAAATGTAAACGTTTTCTAAAAGAAGTAAAAAATAATAGACTGAAGTTTTTTCAATCTATACTATATCTTCTCTATTGCAATACATATCTCGCTTTTATTATATCTTGTTAGAAATGAGCGTCAATGTTTCTATTTCTCATTGCAATATACTTCTTATTATATATATTTATGATGACAATAATTGTTCACAAAGATTCCGATACATTTTGTTTTATTTATCTCACAATTCTTTGTAAAATAGAAGTAAGCAGTTCCTTTTCAAATCTACAACTTCTAAGAAATATTTCCTTCCTAAGAATTTATACTTACACCATGTCTCTAACATACACACTACTCTTTCAAACACTCATTGAAAATTACCTTTTAATTCCCTAGTAGCCTTAATTGAGAATAAATATTAATTAAATTGGTATAAAGTTGGTTTATTCTCTTGACAAAATAACCACTTCTATATGATAATTAATATCGAATTAGAATTATTATAGTTAATTAAAAAATATATTTTATGAGCAAACTAATTTCCGATGCTCAAAACCAACCTTTAGGAGGAATTTTAATATGTTATTAATCGGCACAGAAGTAAAACCGTTTAAAGCTAATGCTTACCATAATGGAGAATTTATCCAAGTTACTGACGAAAGTTTAAAAGGAAAATGGAGCGTAGTTTGTTTCTACCCAGCAGACTTCACATTCGTTTGTCCAACTGAACTTGAAGACTTACAAAACCAATATGCAACTCTAAAAGACTTAGGCGTTGAAGTATACTCTGTATCTACAGACACTCACTTCACTCACAAAGCATGGCATGATAGCTCAGAAACTATCGGCAAAATCGAATACATTATGATTGGTGACCCAACTCGCACAATCACTACAAACTTCAACGTTTTAATGGAAGAAGAAGGTCTTGCTGCTCGTGGTACATTCATCATCGATCCAGACGGCATTATCCAATCTATGGAAATCAATGCTGACGGTATCGGCCGTGACGCAAGCATTCTTGTTAACAAAATTAAAGCAGCTCAATACGTACGTAACAACCCAGGTGAAGTTTGCCCAGCTAAATGGCAAGAGGGTTCTGCAACACTTAAACCAAGCCTTGACCTTGTAGGCAAAATCTAAGGAGTTCGATCAAAATGATACTAGATGCAGATATAAAAACACAACTATCCCAATACCTTCAGTTAATGGAGAACGATATTTTACTTAAAGTAAGCGCAGGAGACGATAACGTATCTAAAGATATGTTAGCTCTAGTAGACGAATTAGCTACTATGTCATCTAAGATTACAGTAGAAAAAGTTGAATTAGAGAGAACACCAAGCTTTAGCGTAAATCGCCCTGGTGAAGACACTGGTGTCGTATTCGCTGGTATTCCATTAGGACACGAATTTACTTCATTAGTGTTAGCTTTACTTCAAGTTAGTGGACGTGCTCCAAAAGTTGAACAAAAATTAATCGATCAAATCAAAAACATTCAAGGCGAATATCATTTTGAATCTTATATCAGCCTAAGTTGTCATAACTGTCCTGATGTTGTACAAGCTCTTAACGTAATGAGCGTTCTTAACTCTGGTATTACACATACTATGATTGATGGCGCTGCATTCAAAGAGGAAGTAGAAAGTAAAGACATCATGGCAGTACCAACTGTGTACCTAAACGGCGAATCTTTCGGAAGCGGTCGTATGACACTTGAAGAAATTTTAGCTAAAATGGGTAACGGTCCAGATGCATCAGAGCTTTCTGATAAAGATCCATACGATGTTCTTGTTGTTGGTGGCGGCCCTGCTGGTGCAAGTGCAGCAATTTATGCAGCACGTAAAGGCATCCGCACTGGTATCGTTGCTGAGCGCTTCGGTGGTCAAGTAATGGATACTATGGGCATTGAGAACTTCATCAGCGTAAAACGCACTGAAGGTCCTAAGCTAGTAGCAAGTCTTGAAGAGCACGTAAAAGAATACGACATCGATGTAATGAATCTACAACGTGCAAAACGTTTAGAGAAAAAAGAACTTATTGAAGTGGAACTTGAAAACGGCGCTGTTCTGAAAAGTAAGAGCGTAATCGTTTCTACAGGTGCTCGCTGGCGTAATGTTGGCGTACCAGGTGAAGCTGAGTTCAAAAATAAAGGTGTAGCATACTGCCCACACTGTGACGGTCCATTATTCATCGGAAAAGACGTAGCGGTTATCGGCGGAGGTAACTCTGGTATCGAAGCAGCTATCGACTTAGCAGGTATTGTTAAGCATGTAACTGTTCTTGAATTCATGCCAGAATTAAAAGCTGATGCTGTATTACAAGAGCGTCTTAACAGCTTACCAAACGTAACTGTTCTGAAAAACGTTCAAACGAAAGAAATTACTGGTACTGATAAAGTAAACGGTATTTCTTACATCGATCGTGAAACTGAAGAAGTTCATCACGTTGAATTACAAGGTGTATTCGTACAAATCGGTCTTGTGCCAAACACAGACTGGTTAGGCGAAACAGTTGAACGCGCTCGCGGTGAAATCGTAACAGACAAGCACGGCGCTACAAACGTACCAGGAGTGTTTGCTGCAGGTGACTGTACAAATAATCCTTACAAACAAATCATCATCTCTATGGGTTCAGGTGCAAACGCAGCTTTAGGTGCATTTGATTACTTAATCCGTAACTAATTATATAGACGTGAGTTTAAAAAAAGCAGGTGCCTTGGCACCTGCTTTTTTTATAATCCTAATGTATAAACTAAAAATCTCTCATTCCCATTCTTCTCATAAGCACCCGGCAATCTAACCTCTCTCTTCAATTCAAACGCAGTCTGGTTCTCTAAGAAGAAAATATAATCTTCAGAAGGATAGTATAAAATGATATCTACTTCTCTCTCCGTTTCTTCTACCGAAAGTAAAATGTTATTTACTACGTTCATAAATACTTGGGCAGAAAATGGATTGAAGAAATAAAACCGGTTATCACGTGGATCAATCTCATATTCCTGCGCTAAACAGCATTCAAACCGAATTTTATCTTTACTGTTTCTCACTTTTCGCGCATAACGATCACGATTATCCATTGCTTCTTTATAAAACTCTTCATTCATTTCAATCCCAACGGCCGAAGCACCACACTTATGGTGCATGTAAAAGTTTAATCGTCCTTTTCCGCACCCAAAATCTACAACCTGGTCGCTACTTCTTATTTCATATTGATTCAATAACTCATCTAATCCGCTATATGGCGTCGGTTCATAACGGTGATAATGCATAGACTTATTAAATCCTTTTTGCTCGCCGACAGTTTTTATATTTAATACAGCATCGTAATATTGTTCGTTCATTCGTTTGCTCCTATTAAGAAATATTACTATTATTATACACCACGTACTGAATGCTCATTTTTATCAAATTAATTGGTACGTGAAATTATATTATCGCAAAATCGAATATATCGACTTAACAACAAATTCCTACAAAAAAAACAGGAGCTTTCTAGCCCCTGTTTTCTAATACTTTCAATACAGTTTGTTTCAATATTTCTACTCCATCCATTATGCAAGAATGGTCAAACTTCATATACGGATGGTGTAATCCAGGTTGTAGGTTTGCCCCTAGTCCAAGCATGACAGCTTTTAAATGTGGCCTCTTCACTGTGTAGTAATGGAAATCATCGCTTCCTGTCGTATACAGTGGTCCAGTACATCCCTCTTCCCCATACACTTCAAGAATACCTTTACGCATAAAGCGCTCAGCTTCTTCTGACACTTCAGCCCCTGGTGCAAGATCAATCCACTCATAAGAAAGTTTAGATCCCATTGATTCAGCTGACTGAATTACTTGCTCTATTTTTTGCTTTAATTCATTTAGTAATATGTTATTTTCTGCTCTTACATCTAAACTAAAATGTCCGTTACCTGGAATAATATTTAGATTATCACCACCAGCTTGGCATCTCGTCATCTTAACAGAATACGACGTCTGCGGTGGTAGCCATATATTTTTCAATCCAATATTAATCATCGTGATGACATCAATCGCATTTATCCCTTGATGCGGGCGTGCCCCATGTGCATCATCTCCGTGAATCAACCCTTCTAAAAATCCTGCTGCTCCGTGACGAATAGATGGGGCAGCTTGTTTCAAAGGCAGTTCTTCAATCGGCCTTAAATGAACACCAAATAAGAAATCAGCATCATCCACGGCGCCTTTCTCTACCATCTTTAAAGAACCATTTCCTTTTTCCTCTGCCGGTTGAAAAATAAATCTAACCGTTCCACTATCCCATCTCATATTTTTCAATTGTAAAATAAGACCCATTACAATCGTCATATGAGCATCGTGACCACATGAATGATTCGGTTTAAATTCTCCGTCTACTTCTTGCCATAGTGCATCCATATCAGCACGAATCGCAATAACTGGGTTCCCGCTTCCGATTTCAGCGATTACGCCTGGACAATCATCAAATGTTTTATATGAAATTCCTTCTTCTTTTAAAAAGTTAGTAATATACGCTGTCGTTTCATACTCTTTCCAACTCACTTCAGGGTTTTCATGCAAATGCTGAAAAATTTCCATTAAACGCTCTTGTAGTTCTAATGTTTTCAAAGCCACATTCTCCTTCCCAAATTACAAACCATTCAGGTTAATTATACTTATGAAAAACAGATGTTTTTATGAACATATTGAATTTTAAGAAAAAAGTCAATTATTTATTTTTAAATACTATCGACAACTCACTTTATACAGATAGAACATTCCTTATTTTCTGTTTTTTATTGACGCTTACATGTATTTTTAGTTATTATAACTTAATAAACGTCTATTTTGCGACAATTCTAAAAATACAAACATACATAATGAGGAGGCAGTTTATGAAAAAAGAAATACCTTTTGGCGTAGCAATAATCCCTATTATCATTACAGTTGCAGTTATGATGGTTACAATTGTTGTATTAAAACAAAGCCCTCACGTCCCACTTATTATCGGTACAACCGTTGCTTCTATCGTTGCCTGGCGTTACGGTTACAAATGGAACGACATTGAAGAAGCAATGTATAAAGGAATTCGCCTCGCATTACCCGCTATCGTTATCATTATTCTAGTAGGTTTAACGATCGGTGCTTGGATTGGCGGCGGAATCGTCGCAACAATGATTTATTACGGTTTAAATCTTTTAACTCCATCACTATTTTTAGTCTCAATTACAATTATTTGTTCTATTGTTGCATTAGCTATCGGTAGCTCTTGGTCTACAATGGGAACAATTGGTGTTGCAGGAATGGGCATTGGCCTAAGTATGGGAATCCCAGCTCCAATGGTTGCCGGTGCTATCATTTCCGGTTCTTATTTCGGCGATAAAATGTCACCGCTTTCAGACACAACAAACTTAGCCGCAGGATTAACAAATACAGATTTATTCACACATATTCGTCATATGTTATTTACTACAATTCCAGGTTTAATTATTACTCTTATCGTTTATGCGTTCTTAGGAAGAAGCTTTGGCGCTAACAATATTGATGCAAAAAGCATAGAGCAAACATTACAAGTATTGCAACAAAACTTTGTTATCTCGCCTTTCCTATTAATCATACCCGTAGTCGTTATGGTATTGGTCGCTAAAAAAGTTCCTGCTATACCAGCTATTCTTGTAGGTATTATTTTAGGATTCTTATCACAAGTCTTTATTCAAGGCGGTTCTGTCTCCGCATCTGTCGGTGCACTCCAAAATGGATTTGTCATAGACACTGGAAACAAGCTAGTAGACGAACTCTTTAACCGCGGTGGCTTAGATTCGATGATGAATACAGTTTCTATGACAATTGTTGCTATGACTTTCGGAGGAGTACTAGAACATACTGGTATTCTTCGCTCAATTGTAAATCAAATTTTAAAATTAGCGACATCAGCAAAAGGACTTATCGCTTCTACTATCGCATCTTGCTTTGCAACAAATCTTACTTGCTCTGAACAATATATTTCGATTGTTGTTCCCTCAAGAATGTACGCAAATGCATACACAGAAAAAGGACTACATTCTAAAAATTTATCCAGAGCATTAGAAGATGGCGGAACATTAACTTCTGTTTTCGTACCTTGGAATACATGTGGTGTATTCATACTCGCAACACTTGGAGTTGGCGCATTCGAATATGCTCCTTATGCTATATTGAATTTCATCGTACCTATTATTTCAATCATTTACGGCATAACTGGTCTCACAATTACGAAACTATCAGATATTGAAAAAGCAGAACTACTAAAAAAACAAAAGGCTCAACTAGAAGCTTAAAGATAACGGTAAATTCAGTTCATATATTGCGCGAGGGCGCCCTTGTTGATAGGGCATTTCCTCGCCGCAAATATGAGCATATCTATAATCAACTAGTTTCTTTAATAACCTTTCTGTTGATCGCCGAGTCACTTGTAAGTATTCAGAAAGATCTGCTGCTGTAAACTTCAATGACGGATGCGATTGACTAAATTGAATAATTTTTGACAAGTTTGCTGGACTAAGTTTCGTTTCCTTCGCTATTTTCATTAGTTCTGGGTTGTCATTCTTCAAACTTTGTACTCTCTGTTCTTTCGGGAACGGACCAAATAGTTCTTTATCACTTGTTAGTATATAAAAACAGTGGTCTATTGGATTATTCTTCGCGAAACCTTGAGCGATTTTAGCATTTTGCTCTGCTTCCTTCACAGTTTTTCCGTAACCAAATCCAATAGCTATCGTTCCTTCTATACTCGCAAATAAATTATTTATCATATTTGTTTTTATAATCGATTCAATATCACCACGAGTCGTATACAAAATGAACGTCATTTCATCAACTTTTTTAAATGAACCACGTAGTTCTTTTGAAATGACATCTAATTGCTCAAGCAAACCTTCTCGTAATTTTAAAGAAGAAATCATACAAGCACCAACAGTAGCTGAATGGCTTTTTGCTAACTCAGCTTTTATTTTCGCATCTTTTAACCCATGTATAATGGATTGCTTCGGATCTATCATACGCTCTGAAGGAATACCTATTTTTTGAAGTTCATCATAGACAGCGTGAATACTAGTTAAAGCTAAATGAGCATCTCCAGATTGATATTTAGCTACATGAAAATCAATAACTCTCTTTATCTCATCTTTACTCCAAAGCATATTTTCATAATCAAACACTTGTGGACTTTCTTTTATACCGATATCATGGAACACATTTATAATGAATGAGCGGTCTACTAAATCAATTGAAATTTTATGTGGTTGAATACGTTGGTGATACATGACAGAAAGAATGGAAGATGCGACAGTTGCCTCGTCTTGCTGTAAGTACGTACTTGGAATTCTTAATTGTTCTCTTATTTCTTTTGCCATATAATAAGGTAAAGCACCTGAGAAAAAGATGAAATCACAAGGCTTTAAACGCTTTAAAAGTTCCGAAGATTCCGCCGGATGAAGGTAAATATATGGATCAATCTCTATTTCTTCTAGTTTATGAGCAATAGGCAAAAGATTCTCCATAAACTCCTTTGAACCGACAACTGCAATTTTTATCATCATTTCTCTAACTCCTTATCATTAATTAACGACTATTTAACGTCAACTATATCAAATGTACAAAACTATTGTAAACAGGAAGGGGTCTCTACCCAATGAAAATTACAGCTATTCACCTTTATGCAATTCGTTTACCGCTTCGCGATCCGTTTGTTATTAGTTATGGTTCTTATTCTGATATGCCTTCTATTATCGTCAAAATGGAAACAGATGACGGCGTTATCGGTTACGGTGAAGGCGTTGCTGATGATCACGTTACAGGCGAATCATGGGAAAGTACTTTCCATACTTTAAAACATACACTAGCTCCTACGCTCATTGGACAAAATCCAATGAACATCGAGAAAATACACGATATGATGGACAATACAATTTACGGTGTACCTACTGCGAAGGCTGCGATAGATATTGCTTGTTTTGATATAATGGGCAAAAAATTAAACCAACCTGTATATCAATTAATTGGCGGGCGCTACCATGAAGAATTTCCTGTCACTCACGTCTTAAGTATCGCAGACCCAGAAGACATGGCTGAAGAAGCTGTCTCTATGATTCAGAAAGGTTACCAATCTTTCAAAATGAAAGTCGGTACAAATGTAAAAGAAGATGTAAAACGAATTGAAGCAGTACGTGAACGTGTAGGAAGTGATATCGCGATTCGCGTTGATGTAAACCAAGGATGGAAAAATAGCGCCAACACATTAACGGCACTTCGTTCATTAGGACATTTAAACATCGATTGGATTGAGCAACCTGTTATAGCGGATGATATTGACGCAATGGCTCATATTCGTTCTAAAACAGACCTTCCGCTCATGATTGATGAAGGATTAAAAGGCTCTCGTGAAATGCGCCAAATTATTAAATTAGACGCAGCTGATAAAGTAAATATAAAACTAATGAAATGCGGCGGCATATATCCCGCTGTAAAACTCGCTCATCAAGCTGAAATGGCAGGCATTGAATGCCAAGTTGGATCCATGGTCGAATCATCCGTTGCCTCTTCTGCAGGATTCCATGTCGCTTTCTCGAAAAAAATCATTACGAGCGTCGAACTTACAGGACCATTAAAGTTCACGAAAGACATCGGGAACTTACATTACGACGTACCATTCATTCGCTTAAACGAAAAGCCAGGACTCGGCATTGAAATAAACGAAGATACATTACAAGAACTAACCGTCTTTCAAGACGTTGTACGCTAAAGGAGGATTAACGCATGACAGTTCTATACGAAGGAACATTAAAACAAAATAACGATCCATTTCACGTTACATTACTATCTTTAGAACATATGGAACAAATTTTATCATTACAAAATGTTGTAGTTGAAGCGTTAGAAGATAAAGGTCGTTTACAACCGCTCTCACTGGAAGAATTTCAATACATTCTAGAAGGAAACGGCATGATGATCGGTGCTTTTATCGAAAACGAACTCATCGCATTTCGTGCCCTGCTCGTCCCTCCTATTGATGATGAACATTTAGGACTTGATATTGGCTTATCAGAAAACGAACTACACCGCGTCATCTATCAAGAAATATCAAACGTTCATCCGAACTGCCGAGGAAATGGGATGCAAAAAATATTAGCCACAGTCATTATGGATGAATTACAAAAAGAAGACAGCAAATATGATTATGTTTGCTGCACCGTTGCACCTTTTAACATTCCTAGTTTAAAGGATAAATTTGCGCAAGGGATGGAAATTGCTGCATTGAAGGAGAAGTATGGTGGTAGTATGCGGTATGTTTTTGTGAAGAAATTGCGTGCGGATAAAGAAAACAATTGGACGGATATTAAAGATGTTCCGATGAGTGATGTTAGTGAAAAGCAAACGTTACTTTCAGAGGGGTATCGTGGATATGAGATGGAGAAAGTGGATGGAGATTTCGTTGTGAAGTTTGGACGATAGTTCCTACGCCCGACAAAAAGGAGATGTCTGCTGTGACATCTCCTTTTACTTTCTCCCCATTGAAAAATTCCTTGATAAATGAAATTATATCAACGGTTCGATAAGAAATATCGCTTTACCGACAAAAATCGATATTCCCTACTAAACCGTCATCTTCCAACTAGATAATGCTAACCAATTCTCCATTTCCTTATAATCAGGCATTATCTTCCCGACAAGGCGCCAAAAAGAGCGATCATGATTTAAATGAACCATATGGCACATTTCGTGAACGACTACATAGTCAATTACCCGCTGTGGTGCCATCGCTAACTTCCAATTGAATGTTAGCTGTAGATTTGAATCACAAGTTCCCCACGTACGACTACTATCTGTAATACGAATAGAACGCGGTTTTGTTTTAAAGTTATTTTGATGTGCTTTAATACTCTTCTCTACTAACGCCTTGCACTGCTTATAGTAAAATCGCTTTAAAGCTTGTTGTATTTTCTCATCCTTAAACTCTTTCACATAAATATGTAGCTTATCCTCTTCAAACACCGCGTTATCTTGCTCTATACTCGCATCTTGAGAAATCTGTATCGGATATGTATGCCCTAAATACAGAAATCCCTCTCCTTGATCATAATCCTTCTCCTGTGGTCCAAGCGCTCGCTCCTGCATTTCCTTACGTGTTTTCTGAATCCAATCCCATTTCTCCTCTAGCAACTGGACTAAGTATTCAACAGGCGTCCCTTTCGGAGCTTGCACTTCCACATTTCCGTACGAATCTACAAAAAGACGCACAGACTTTTTCTTCTTATAAGTTATATGAAAATTAATTGTCTCACCTAAATATGTATGTACCATTTCATCACCTAGTGTATTATTTTTACAAATAAAAAAGAGTAGGATACAAACTTCCTACTCTACCTATTATATCATTTACCGTTTTAACGAACTTATTATCCTCTATACTTTACGCCTAATCCCTTAATGAAATTCCTTGCGTATCTATCGCCGCACTCTTTGTAATGCTTATGGCCTTTTTTTCTTAACAGAGCGCCTAACTCTCCTTTTGTTACCGTAACGCCTACGCTGTCTAATATATCAAGCACATCTTCACTCGTTAAAGATAGTGCTATTTTCATTTTCTTTAGAAGAAGGTTATTGGCACTCTCCTTGCTCTGTACAGGTGCCGGTTGCCCTGGTTTCGGATCTTGCTTCCCTCTTTTTAAAGTAATAAATCCATTTAAAAATGCCTCTAGCATCATCATGTCGCATGTTAATACGTACTCATCTTCGATTACATCATCATTTTCAGCTTCATGTTGTGGACTTCTCTTTACTTTTGTAAGCATATCAAGTACGTCCTCTTTCGTTACTTCCATCCCGCCAAGTTCAAAGATTTCCACCATATCTATATCTTTTATATCTAAAGCGTATCTTACTCTTTTTAATATATCGTTGTTGCTCATTGCCATTGTATTTCCTCCTGAAATGTTGATTATAGTAATGCTTTTAGCATGTGTAAATTAATATCGTTAAGTTACTACTTTAACATTTTAGAGGTAGGTTTTGTAGTCTTAGGTGGATTAATGCTTTTGGGGATGATTTTAAAACAGCAAAAAATAATGGGATAATCGTGCGAAACTACGGATGGGGATTTACTATTAATTAACACACTTGAAAATGGACTAACCTGATATAGGTTAGTCCATTTCTTTTTATGCAACTCTAATTTAGTGGGCAACTCAAACATGAATGTTACGCAAAATTCAGGTGAAATATATTGATTGTGTTTACTTAGGTTTTCCTTTTTATTTGTGGTACGGTTCACCCTAACTAATCTAAATAAGGTTATTGTTCATTATTTTCATAATTAAATTTAACAAAAAAGGTAGTGCCTTCCGATCCTGTTTGAATTTCTATTTTTGCATTATGACGGGCAGCAATGGCATAACATATGCCTAACCCCAATCCAGTTCCATTATCTTTGGTCGTGTAAAATGGAGTACCCAGTTTCTCTAATACTTCAGGCCTGATACCTTTTCCTTGATCCCGCACTGCAAGCACCACACAATTTTGACCTTCCTTGTAGGTACTAATGGTTAGAACTTTCCCTGTGCTCATCGCTTCTAAGCCATTTCGGTATAAGTTTATTAATAATTGCCGTATCTCATTACGATTTAAAAGTAATTCCGGAATGTCATTTGTATCGACTTGAATATATTTATTTTGATTATACGCATCAATTTTTATTAAAGGAATACTATCGTGGATAATTGAATTTAAATCGAACATCTGCAAATCTGATTTCCTTGTATTACCTATTGAGAGAAATTCAGTAATAATAGAATTGGAACGGTCAAGTTCTTCAATCATTAAATTAAAGTACTTATTATGTTTCTCATAGATGCTCTCTTCTTTTAATAACTGCAAAAATCCTCGTACTGTTGTCATTGGATTTCTAATCTCATGGCTGATACCTGCTGCCATTTGCCCTATTAAATCTATGTTGGATAACCTCTTCAATTCCTGCTCATATCGCTTTTTTTCCGTTATGTTTTTAAAAATACAACAAATACCATCATCATACGGGTATGCAATAACTTCGTGCCAATATTCATCAGAGGTAGAGAGAAATTCGAAATGAACTGTAGTTCGCTCTGACATTGCACGATGAAATTCCTTATACATGACTGTGTCGACGCTACTCGGGAAAACTTCCCGTATATTCTTGCCTAATACATCTTTTGCTGTTTTTCTTTGTGGAAAATATTGATGCTTATTTACGTACGTAAATTCCCATTTATTATTCAAAGTAAAGAATCCATCCGTAATACTTTCAATCACACTTGTAACTTTTTCATTAGCAGTAGCTAGTTCTCTCGTTCGCTCTTCCACCATGCTTTCAAGTCGATCCGTATATAACAAGTTTGAAAACGTAGGAGCTGTAGCATCAACGATAGATTTTGCTAGTTGAATTTGGGAATTATCGTAATTGTGAGCTTTTCCCTCTTTGCCAACGACGATTATCCCTAATACTTCTCCCATTGAAACCAATGGAATCATCAGTAGACCCTTACTATCTATATTTTTTGTTTGAATAACCTCTTGGATCTTGGCTTCATAGCTTTTCTCCATCCAATACGCTTCTGCCCAATCACAGTCCTTGCTTAACTTCGTTGTTTTAATCGCCGTTTTGTCTAGCGGGTCTAAAAGGTGGATAGCCACGTTTTTACTCTCTAAAATCTGTCCTAAGTAAAAAAAACATTTATCAAAACTTTCCTGTATCGAGGAACACATTGATAAATCACGGGTAACATTTAGTAACAGCTGCTTCTCGGCAATGAGGTTTTCCTTTTGTGTTAAATTATTTGCGTTTTGAATTGCGACCGCAGCCATATTTACATAAGCTTCAACACTCTGAATTTCTGAATCTGTTAAGTTCATTGGAGTTCCATAATCAAATAAAAAAACCAGACCAAATAACTCTTGCCCAAATGAGATAGGCAGGGCTAATAAGGACTTAATTTTGAACGCATCAACTGGTCTCGGATCCGGCCGATTATCCTTTGAGGTATCAGGGATATAGATGGTTTTTTTTGTTTCAATAACTTCTTTTGCCAGTAAATCTATTTCAGGATCAATTACCTGCGTATCGATCGTTACGCCATTTATGGTCTCTGGTTTTCCTGCAAACCCTCTAAATGTTCCATCTTCCTGAGGTAAATAAATTCCAACAGCATTGCACCTAACAATCTCCTCTGATATCGCCATTGTTACACGCTGCAATACTTCACGTAGTTCTAATTTTGTATTTATTATCTTTGTTATATTCGCGAGCCTAGAATATCTCGTCTGATCACTTAACATTCACATAGCCTCCAAGTTATAGGCATAATAAAATAAACATGATAATATCAGTGAAAATCAAGACCAACCTGCCATTTTCGATTTTCTCCTGTATTCTTTTCTTACTCTTGTTTTACATAGAATACCCCACTTACTTATGATACAGTTCACCTTAATTAAAATGAAACAGTGTAACTTTCAAAAGTTACACCGTTTCACTATTTTCTACCACATCAACGCTCGCCTCAAACTTATCAAGCAACGCACGCACTTCATCTGTTGATTTCGTGCTCATCAATTGATTTCTTAGTTCAGCAGCTCCAGGGAAGCCTTTTACATAAATTTTGAAGAAGCGGTGAAGCCCTGTGATAGAGCGTGGTAATACTTCTGCATATTGATCTTGAAGATCAAGCTGCAGTCTTAGAAGATCAAGGTGTTCTTTACTACTATGCTCTCTTGGCTCTTTTTCAAAAGCAAATGGATTTTTGAAGATACCTCGTCCGATCATAACACCATCAATGCCGTATTTTTCAGCAAGTTCCATTCCAGCTTGACGGTCAGGAATGTCTCCATTGATTGTTATTAGCGTATTTGGTGCAATGCGGTCACGTAATTTTTTAATTTCCGGAATTAGTTCCCAGTGCGCGTCTACTTGGCTCATTTCTTCTCTTGTGCGTAAATGAATAGAAAGGTTCGCAATATCTTGTTTGAAAATGTGCGTTAACCAATCCTCCCACTCACTTAACTCTTTAAAGCCAAGTCGTGTTTTTACGCTGACAGGTAGTCCGCCTGCTTTTGCTGCTTGAATAAGTTCTGCCGCAACGTCTGGACGTAGAATAAGGCCACTACCTTTTCCTCTTGATGCTACGTTCGGTACAGGGCAGCCCATATTAATATCGATGCCTTTAAATCCTAACTCTGCCATACCAATACTCATCTGACGGAAATATTCAGGATTATCTCCCCAAATATGTGCCACTATTGGCTGTTCATCTTCTGTAAAAATTAAACGGCCACGTACACTTTTCATACCTTCTGGATGACAATAGCTATCCGAATTTGTAAACTCTGTGAAAAATACATCTGGACGACCAGCTTCGCTTACTACGTGACGGAAAACAACATCTGTCACATCTTCCATTGGTGCAAGTACGAAAAACGGTCGTGGTAAATCATTCCAAAAATTATCTATCATTTCAAATTCAAATCCTCTCAATATGAATACAATTTCAAACTCTCAATTTATAATTTGTAAAAATCAGCAATATTTATTTTAACTAAAACCGTTGCTGAATGGTATTTTTATAAACCAAAAAGCAGGTGGTATAGATTTTTTCTATATCAACTGCTTTTCTATTATACCAACTTAAGCCAAGCCACACACTCTACATGAGTCGTATGCGGGAACATATCAACAGGTTGTACTTCCTGCGTTTTATATCCGCCTTCTTCTAGTACTTTTAAGTCACGTGCTAACGTTGCTGGATTGCATGATACGTATACGACGCGCTTTGGTTTCATGTCGATGATTGTGTTTAGTAGTGCCTCATCACAACCTTTACGCGGTGGATCTACGACCATTGTGTCAGCGATCACGCCTTCTTTATACCATTTTGGGATGACTACTTCTGCTTCTCCTACGCCAAATTCAGCGTTTGTCATGTTGTTTAGTGCTGCGTTTCGGTTTGCGTCTTCGATTGCTTCTGGGACGATTTCAACGCCGTACACTTTTTTCGCTTTTTGCGCTAGGAATAAGGAGATTGATCCGATTCCGCAGTATGCGTCGATTACAGTTTCGTTACCATCTAATTGTGCGTATTCTAACGTTTTATCGTATAGCACTTTCGTTTGTTCTGGGTTTACTTGATAGAATGAACGTGCTGAAATCGCAAATTTAATGTCACCGATAAAGTCATAAATATATTCTGACCCGTACAGTACTGTCGTTGTGTCTCCGAAGATTACGTTTGTACGCTTCGTGTTTACGTTTTGTACAATCGATTTTACTTCAGGGAATTTCGCTGCAATTTCTTCAATGATTGCTTTTTTATTCGGTAATTCTGCTGTACGTGTAATGAAGACAAGCATAATTTCCCCT
Source organism: Bacillus nitratireducens (assembly GCF_036320425.1). Lineage (NCBI taxonomy): Bacteria > Bacillati > Bacillota > Bacilli > Caryophanales > Bacillaceae > Bacillus > Bacillus nitratireducens. The sequence goes on along the minus strand of NZ_JAUMJO010000007.1, from coordinate 50,049 downwards.
GTTACTTGCCCGTAGCGAGCCATTACGTGGCGAAGTGTTCCTTTGTTACGCTCTTCATTGTAAGCCGAAATACCGTACTTTTCACAAATACGTTTTACTTCTTGAATTAATGTATCGTTTTCTTCCGCCTGAATTAAGCATGATTCCATATTAATGATGTCATGCGTTCCTTGACGATAGAAACCAGCCACAAGTCCACCTTCACGTTCTCCAATTGGCACTTGTGCTTTATTACGGTATACCCACGGGTTTTTCATGCCAAGTACAGGATGAACAGGAACATCACTTAGTCCACCGATGCGCTGCATAACGTCGCGTACTTGTTTTTCTTTCGCTTGTAATTGTCCTTCATATGTTAAGTGCTGAAGCTGACAACCGCCGCACTCGTTGTACACGGGGCATTCTGCATCTTTACGATATGGACTTTCTTGATGAAGCTTCATTAAACGACCAAACGCGAAGTTTTTCTTCACTTTAATAATTTTAATTTGCGCTTCTTCACCTGGTAATCCGTTTTTAACGAAAATAGGATATCCCTTCACTTTCGCAACACCGGCACCATCATGTGTTAAATCTTCAAACACTACATCTATAAACTCGTTTTTTTCAACTGGTGGCGTCATTTTTGTACTCATTTTCCGACCTCTCTTTTTCATAACACTGCGTTACATTTTATCATACTTATATGGTCTATTTCTATTGGAAGAAAAAAAGCTATTGACGATAGTTCTCTAGTAATGTTACGCTACTACTAATTTAATACGGACGATGTTACCTCATATATAGTCGATAATATGGATCGAGAGTTTCTACCCGGCAACCTTAAATTGCTGGACTATGGGGAAAACTAATGAATATTAGCCTATGTATAAAAAGACTCCTATTGATTAGCTTTCTCTCATAGATGAAAGTGAATCCATAGGGGTCTTTTTTTATTTTTTATTTTCAAAAAGGTCAGACATCTTACGTATGACATAAAACCTCTATTACTTTATTTTTAGTAATATAACGAGCGTTTTATGTACAAACTTTATACGAACTTCTGAAAGGGGCAACTACATGCAATATGTAATGAGCATTATCGGCATTCTTGTCGTTTTAGGTTTATGTTTTGCTTTGTCAAACAACAAAAGTAAAATCAACTTCCGTGCAATTGCTATTATGATTGGTTTTCAAATTTTAATCGGTTGGTTTATGTTTGGCACAAAGATTGGTCAACAAATCATTGTTTTCATTGGTAAAGTTTTCAACAAACTAATTAAACTTGGTACGACAGGTGTTGATTTTCTCTTTAATGGAATTCAAAGAGATTTTGTCTTTTTCTTAAATGTATTATTAATTATCGTATTTTTCTCAGCACTACTTTCAATCTTTAGTTATCTAGGTGTTTTACCATTCATCGTTCGCGTTGTCGGCGGTGCAATTTCAAAAATTACTGGTTTACCACGCGTTGAATCATTCCACGCAGTAAACTCTGTATTCTTCGGTTCAAGTGAAGCGTTAATCGTTATTAAAAATGATTTACAACATTTCAATAAAAACCGTATGTTTATCATTTGTTGTTCTGCGATGAGCTCAGTTTCTGCTTCTGTTACAGCATCATACGTAATGATGTTGGATGCGAAATATGTACTAGCAGCCCTTCCGCTAAACTTATTCTCAAGCTTAATCGTTTGTTCGTTATTAACACCAGTTGATACGAAAAAGGAAGATGAAGTGATTCAAAAATTTGATAGAAGTTTATTCGGAGACAGCTTTATCGGCGCAATGATTAACGGTGCACTTGATGGTTTAAAAGTAGCTGGTATCGTTGCCGCATTAATGATCGCCTTTATCGGTGTTATGGAAGTTGTAAACTACGTAATCAGCGCTGCTTCAGGTGCAATGGGACATGCTGTTACTTTACAACAAATCTTCGGTTATATACTTGCTCCATTCGCATTCTTAATGGGTATCCCAACTCATGATATTATCCCAGCTGGTGGTATTATGGGTACGAAGATTGTCTTAAATGAATTCGTAGCAATCCTTGATTTAAAAGGCGCTGCTGCAACATTAGATCCACGTACAGTTGGAATCGTTACTGTATTCTTAATTAGCTTCGCAAGTATTAGCCAAATTGGTGCGATTGTTGGTACAATCCGTGCCCTTTCTGAAAAGCAAGGAAGCGTCGTATCAAAATTTGGTTGGAAAATGCTATTTGCGTCGACACTTGCTTCTATTTTATCTGCAACAATCGCTGGATTGTTTATTTAATAAAAAATCACCTTACTTGTTTAAGTAAGGTGATTTTTTGATTCTTTATGAAACTGAACGAAATTCAACTACTTCTTCTTTACTAATAAGCTTTCCTTCATGTATACCTTTTACTGAAATATCAATAATTGATTTATTCTCTCCTTCAAGTTTCCCCAAAGAAAATACGTAAATTAAATTTTGTTCTTTTAGCATCCATTGCTTGCCATGCCAGGGCCCCGTTATCTTTTGTTCCAAAGGTGTTTCCTCTTCTCCAACATACTGACATTCTCCAAACGAAGTTTTCACTATATTTTTCTCCGTATCAATTACTATATTATGAAATAGATCCAGATTTTTACTTGAAATAATTTCTATCTCATGGTTACTTTTTTGCTTAAATTTAAGTTTCCCATCACTTGTATTAGATAAACTACTATTCTCAACGGCATTTCTAAAAAAATTATATTCTTCTTCCGTAACACCAAAATTAGGATGATAAGGTTTCACCTGTTTATCTATATGCCCCGATATGTAGTTTACATACCATTCTTGATCATTTTCCACATGATTTCTCATTTTTTTAGTAATACCCTCTACTTTTTTACGGGTATCACGATCCATCTCAATCGTCATAATATCCGCCGTAACTTCCGCATTCATAAGGCGTGATGGAATATACTCCTCCACACTATTCGCTTTACTCACTTCACTTTGACAACCGACTATGAATAGCGATATGAAAAGTATATATACTAGTTTTTTATATTTCATTTCTGTTCTCCACTCCGTACATCATTCTTGCTTACATTTATAGCGGTTCTTATTATAGTCTAAAATCCTAATATTTCAATAGGAACTACTCTACATATGCAAAATTGCATATTAATAAACCTTTCTCTTACTTTAAAATTAACTTAAAACATTTACCAAAATATACAAATCACAAACGAAAAATGTTATAATTTGTAAAAAAACATTGGAGGATATTATGAAAGCCCACGCCCTTTTCGACTTCTTACATTTACTAGTCTTGACCATGAAAAGCTATTATTTATGGGGAATGCCTATCTATGTCTTCATTATTCCTCTTATCTTTGTAGTCGGTTATATTATTATCAATTCTAATAAAAAGCGAAAGAATACATCTATTCAGAGTCACTAACCTATCCCATATCTAAAAATGATATGATGAACAAGGGTATATCCCCACCTCTCTTATAGCGGTGGGGATTTTAATGTAAGTATGCAACATAATACACAATAGAAGGTGATTTCATGAGAAAATATGCAGCAATTGCTTTATGTACGTCTGCCATTCTAGCGGGCTGTAACACAAATAATGCTAGCCCAGAACCTGCAAAAGAGAAAAAGGTACAAGAAGTAAAAAAACAAGAAGAGACTGTACAAACACAAGGTAAAATTTCTTATAATCCAATTACGCACGAATCTACAAACACAGCCATTCATATAACAGATATAAAAGATTCTTTAACCGAAGTGCAGTATAAAATTTGGCGTACTGCTGATGGAAAAGAAAATACTAAATCTTTTTCTTCTAAAGAAAAGGAGAAACAATTTACACTTCCTTTTGATATAAAAGAATTTGAAGGAAAACGCGGTGAATTCCAAATTGAAGCAACAGGAATAATAGAGGGTGGAAAAGCTATTCCACTTACGAAATCTACTATTACTTTCGAGCAAAAAGTACCTGTTCTCATGTACCACGCAATTGATAATTATCACGGGCAGGGTATTAAAGATTTATTCGTATCGCCTGCTAACTTTGAAGCTCAAATGAAGTATTTAAAAGACAATGGTTATACATTATTAACATTTGAACGTTGGGGCGATATTAATAAAGTAAATAAACCCATTTTCGTTACATTTGATGACGGTATGAAAAATAATATGAATGCATTTCGCATTTTACAAAAGCTAAAAGATGATACTTTCAAACCGACAGCAACGGAATATATGATTGTTGATAACGTTGATGTAGAAGGCGCTCTTTCTGCATCTGAAATAAAAGAAATGGTTGATTCAGGTATTTTTTCTGTACAATCTCACACAGCAACACATGCAGACTTGCCGAAAATTACAAACTATGAAGAAGAATTAAAAGGATCGAAAGAGAAGCTTGAAAAAATAACAGGTAAGCCTGTTATCGCAATTGCTTATCCATTCGGTCATGTAGACGATAAAGTTGTCGCAGAAACAAAGAAATACTATCAATTTGCAACGACAACGAAACCTGGACAATTCATTACGAAGGATGAACCTGATGAGTTGTTAAAAATGAAGCGTGTTCGCATACACCATACAACGACTGTAGAACAATTTGCTTCTTCGATTAAATAACTATTAGAGCTCAATACATTTTGAGCTCTCTTTTTACTTTATATTTATATATATTTTTAGAATTTTCTTGTATTATATATAGTAAGAAATCTTTCAAACTAAAGGAGATTATACATATGTCATTTGAACAAACGTTAGAGAAATATGCTGCTCTTGCAGTCAATGTTGGTGTTAATATTCAACCCGGACAAACTTTATCAATTAGTGCACCTCTTGAGGCTGTACAGTTTGTACGCCTCGTTACAGAAAAAGCATATAAATCTGGTGCAAAACACGTATATGTTGATTGGAATGATGAGACGTTAACACGCTTAAAGTTCGATCTAGCTCCTGAAGAAGCTTTCTCTGAATTTCCTTCTTGGAAAGCACATGCTCGTGAAGAATTAGCAAAAGAAGGCGCTGCATTTATGTCTATTTATGCAGAAAATCCGGATTTATTAAAAGGCGTAGAACCAACTCGTATCGCAACTGCTCATAAAGTAGCCGGTGAAGCGATGAAAGTATACCGTGATTACGTACAAGCGGACAAAGTAAGCTGGTGTGTCATTTCTGTTCCTACGAAAGAATGGGCTGCGAAAGTATTCCCTGATGTAGCACCAGAAGAACAAGAAGCAAAACTATGGGACGCTATCTTCAAAGCAACTCGTGCTGATTTAGAAAATCCTGTGGAAGCATGGAAAGAACATGATGAAACACTACATACAAAAGTAGATTACTTAAACGAAAAACATTATAAAGCTCTTCACTATACAGGCCCTGGAACAGATTTAACGATCGAACTTCCAGAAAAGCATGTATGGGCTGGTGCTGGTAGCTTAAATGAAAAGGACGTACCATTTATGGCTAACATTCCAACTGAAGAAGTATTTACAATGCCACTTAAAACAGGTGTGAACGGCCAAGTATCTAGCACAAAACCGTTAGCATTTGCAGGTAACATTATCGATCACTTCACGTTAACATTTGAAAACGGACGTATCGTAGACTACAAAGCTGAAACTGGTGAAGAGGCTTTAAAACATTTAGTAGAAACAGATGAAGGTTCTCACTTCTTAGGAGAAGTGGCTTTAGTACCTCATGACTCACCAATTTCAAACACAAATATTTTATTCTACAATACGCTATTTGATGAAAATGCATCTTGCCACCTTGCAATCGGAAGTGCTTATGCATTCAACTTAGTTGGCGGAAAAACAATGTCTAAAGAAGAACTTGCTGAAAACGGAGCAAACACTAGTATTACACACAATGACTTCATGATCGGATCAGCTGAGCTTGATATCGATGGTATTACAGCTGATGGAAGACATGAGCCTATTTTCCGTAAAGGTAACTGGGCATTTTAATACAAATAAAAGGCTATCTTCCACACCGGAAGATAGCCTTTTATGATGCTGATGAAACCTTAAGTCCAATTACTCCTAAAACAATAAAGAGAATACAAAATGCTTGGAATAAATTAATATGCTCTTTAAAAAAGTACACACTAATGATTGTAATAAGTAGTGTTCCTACACCAGACCAAATTGCATAGGCAATACTTAAATGAATCTTTTTAACAACGATAGCAAACACGCTGAAACAAATTCCATAGAATACGAAAATAAGTACGCTTGGAACGGGCTTTGTTAAACCGTTCGATAATTTCATCGCAATCGTTCCAGCCACTTCAAAAATAATTGTTACGAGTAATAATAGCCAATATACCATACTAGAATCTCCTTCTCTGTTACCTTATCGAGATTCTAGTATACTACTTATAGCCCTAACGAAATATATTTAATTTCTAAATATTCCTCGATACCGAAATGGCCTCCTTCACGGCCGATACCACTTTCTTTAAAGCCACCAAATGGTGCTTGTGCAACTGATGGAAGTCCATCATTTAAGCCGATAATTCCGTACTCTAATGCTTCGCTAATTTGGAATGCCTGACTAATATCTTTTGTGAAAATATAAGCAGCCAAGCCATATGGTGTATTATTTGCGCGTTCGATTACTTCTTCAACCGTTTTAAATTTAGCGACTGGTGCAACCGGCCCAAATGTTTCTTCATTCATACAAAGCATCGTGTCATTTGCCAATCCAATTACTGTTGGCTGAATGAAATATCCATCTAACTCTGCAAATTTATGGCCACCGTATAAAACTTCTCCACCCTTTTGAATTGCATCTTCAATATGTTCTTGTACTTTCGAAATTGCATTCGCATCAATAAGTGGACCTACAGTTGTTCCTTCGCCGAATCCGTCCCCAACTTTAAGCTGCTCTACAGCTTTTGTGAACTTTCCTGCAAATTCTTCGTACACTGCTTCTTGAACGAAGACGCGGTTTGTACATATACACGTTTGTCCTGCGTTACGGAATTTCGAACCGATTACCGCTTCTACCGCTTTATCTAAATCAGCATCATTCATAATAATAAATGGAGCATGACCACCTAACTCAAGTGAAACCTTTTTCATCGTTTGTGCAGCGCTAGCCATTAATTCTTTCCCAATTTCAGTTGATCCTGTAAAGGAAACCTTTCGAACACGCTCATCTTCCATCCACGTATCAGCAATTGCTTTTGCACTACCTGTTACAATATTTATTACACCTTTTGGAATATCTGCTTCATGTGCTAATTCAACTAACTTCAATGCCGTTAATGGTGTTTGGCTCGCTGGTTTCACAACCGCTGTACAGCCCGCTGCAAGCGCTGGAGCTACCTTTCTCGTAATCATAGCAGCTGGGAAGTTCCATGGTGTAATAGCTGCCATAACCCCAACTGGTTGCTTTATAACTAAAATACGTTTATTCGGATGAGAAGCAGGAATCACTTCACCGTATATTCTCTTTCCCTCTTCTGCGTACCATTCAACAAAACTATTTGCATAATTTACTTCACCAAGTGCTTCTGCAAACGGCTTTCCTTGTTCTCTCGTCATAATTGCTGCAATTTCTTCTTTATTTTCATCAATGAGCGTGAACCATTTTTTCAACTTTACTGCGCGATCTGCTGCAGTTAATTTTGACCATGATTTAAAAGCTTCATGTGCAGCATCAACTGCTTGCTTTGCCTCTGTAATCCCGCCCTTTGGCACAGTTGCAAATACTTCCTTTGTCGCTGGATTATTTACTTCGATTTGTTCTTGCAGTGTAATCCACTCACCATTTATATACATCGCCTTTTTCTCTAAGTTTACGAACGTCGCTTTTTTATCCAATTTTTTCTTCCTCCTCTATAAACTTCTTAATTTTCCTAGTGGCAGCAGATTGACTTATTTGCAAAAACTCAGCCACTTTATAACTTGATCCATACGTTTTATACGCTTTAAGAATAATATTTCTCTCTACCTCTTCCAGCATTCTATAAAGACTTTGTCCAGATTGTTCAACTGTTGCCTCTTGCATAGATAGTGGCAAATCTTCTACCGTTACAAAATCATCAGCAGTGATAACAATTCGTTCAATTACATTTTCAATCTCTCTATTATTTCCTTCCCAAGGGTACCCTACAAACATTTGTAACGTACTAGGAGCCAACTTTACATTACGTCCGTACTTTTTATTAAAATGCTGTAAATAATGATAAATGAGCGGCAAAATGTCTTCTGTTCTCTCCCGAAGTGGCGGAATTGAAATTGGAAGGACATTCAGACGATAGTATAAATCTTTCCGGAATGCTCCTTGTTTCACCATCGTACTTAAATCTCTATTTGTTGCCGCTACAATTCTAACATCCACCTTTTTTAACTCTCTTCCGCCTATAGGGCGAAACGTTTTTTCTTGCAATACTTGCAAAAGCTTCGCTTGAATTTCAAGCGGCATTTCACCAATTTCATCTAAGAAAAGGGTCCCTTTATGTGCTGATTCTAGTAATCCCTTTTTCCCTTCACGATTTGCCCCTGTAAAAGACCCGCCTGAATATCCAAAAAGCTCTGATTCAATTAAATTCATCGGCAATGCCGCACAATTAATCTCATAAAAACTTTCATTTTTCCGGTGACTTACTTCATGCAAATGGCGTACTAATCGGCTTTTTCCTACTCCCGTCTCACCTAATACGAGAACAGTGCTATCCACCACAGATACTTTTTTGATTGTTTCGACTATTTTTTGCATAGCGATACTTTTAAAAATAAGTCCTTCATGTTCATATGTTTCTCTTAATTCCTTTTTATATGTTTTTAACTGATTATCCATTTCCTCTACCTTTTGACGTAATTGATAGAGTTCTGTAAGATCTCGGGAATAACTAATCACTCTTCTTAAATTTCCCTCATCATCAAAAACAGGTCTTGTACGAACATGCAAATACTCTCCTGATTTCGTTGTTTGAACAAGTTCAACTGGCCTTTTCTTTTCAATTACTTCTAACGTTGCAGACGGATAAAAAATCCCTTCTTTTTGTAGTTCTTTTACATGCTTTCCTACTAATTCCTTAGCAGAGAGCTGGTAATGTCTTTCACACATACTATTTACACGCACAACGATTCCTTTATCATCTGTAACAAAAATTTCGTCAAATGCATATTCAAATACATCTTGTAAATCCATCAACACTCGTTCCTTTTCTGCAACCATCCTAGCCACTCCCTACTTCATATCCATCGATTCACTTTACTACCTTTATTATAAAGTGAATTTTCTGCATTTTATATAGAGTAAGCTAGAATGTTTGCGATTTATAATTTAGTTTTTAAACACGAGCGATGTTTGCTTGCTCATAACAAGCTTGCAATGATTCTTCAATTATTGTTAAACCTTCCTCTAGCTGCGCATCTGTAATAACTAATGGCATTAACACACGAATAACATTTCCATATGTTCCTGCTGATAGTAGAAGTAATCCGCGTTTATTTGCTTCCGCACATAAATTAGCTGCCAATGTTTTGTCAGGCGCTTTCGTCTTACGATCTTGAACGAGCTCAAATGCACACATTGCTCCTAAACCGCGCACATCACCAATGCAATTATATTTATTTTTCATCTCTTCGAATCGGCTCATTACGACTTTTCCTACTTCTATCGCTCTATCATTTAAATTCTCTTTTTCTATTACATCAAGTACTGCTAATGCAGCCGCACATCCTAGTGGGCTTCCTGCATACGTTCCGCCCAGTTCTCCCGGTGCAGACTCATTCATAATTTCTTTACGGCCAATAACACCGCTTATCGGTACACCAGCTCCTAGTGACTTAGACACTGTAATTAAATCCGGAACGACATCATAATGATCAATCGCAAAGTATTTTCCTGTACGGCTAAAGCCAGTTTGAATTTCATCCGCTACAAATAAGATGCCATGTTCTGAACAAATATTGCGTACTTCTTGAACAAATTTCTTACTTGGGACGATAAATCCGCCTTCCCCTTGAACCGGCTCCATAACAACAGCTGCAATTGTTTCTGGTGCTACTTCTGATATAAAGAAGTTCTTAAACTCTTCAATGATAAAATCATCATACTGCTCTTCCGTTAACCCCTCTGGACGACGATATTCATATGGGAATGGCGCTTTATATACTTCTGGAGCAAATGGGCCAAATCCAAATTTATATGGTTTTACTTTACTTGTCATCGTCATTGTCATTAATGTACGCCCGTGAAATCCTTTAGAAAATGCGATAATCCCAGGTCTCTTCGTATATTTACGAGCGATTTTCACCGCATTCTCAACTGCTTCTGCACCACTGTTTAAAAACAGGACTTGTTTATCAAAACTTCCTGGCGCTAATGCAGCAAGCTTTTCCGCTAATTCAATATATGGCTCATACATCATGACATTAAATCCCGTATGAATATATTGATCTACTTGTTTATGAAGTGCTTCTTTAACAGCTGGATGACAATGTCCTACGTTAATTGTCCCTATCGCTCCTGCAAAATCAATGTACTGATTACCATCAACATCTGTTACAAGAGCTCCATCGGCAGACTGTACGAATGTTGGAATACCATTACTTACTCCTTTTGGTACTATATTTTGGCGGCGTTCTAATAAAGACGCTGCTTTCGGTCCTGGAATTTGTTCATTTACTTTAGCAAATTTTTTTGTGTTCATTGTGTACCCCATCCTTTTCTATACAATGTTTTCTCTTTATATTGCAAGATGTATGCCAACTTCCCCTTTCTAGTATTCATCCCATTCTCTTAATATCGCGGCATAAAAAATAAGTCTATAAAGACTCATAAAGAGTCTTTATAGACTTATCCGTTTATACATTAGACTTTCCTTGTTTCCAAATAAACTCACTTGAATGAGAAATTAAATCTTCAACAGATTGTAACACTAAATCTGCAAGTGGTTCTAACGTTTGACGATCACCCGTACCAGATAGTACGCCAATTGCATAGCAGTCGCCACCATTTTTCGCTAAATGTAAATCCGTCGGTGTATCCCCGACGACCGCTACTTCACATGTTTCTAAATTAAATCTCTCACAAAACGCTTCTACAATTCTTTTATCTGGTTTCTGTGCCGGAAACGTATCTGAGGCTATGACATAATCAAAAAAGGGCTCTAATTGATACTGCTTTAAAAATAATTCTGTCGGTGCAAAATCATCAGCTGTGACGACACCTAAAATAAACCCTCTATCCTTTAATGCTTGTAAAACTTTTGGTAAATCTGCCGTCATTCTCATATGTTCTCGATGCTCATACATAAGAGAAAACAACTTTTCACTTACCCATTCATGCATCTCTTCTTCTCTAGATGATACGATATATTTACAAATCCCCTTCGCTACATCAAGGCTCGTTCCTGCTGCTAGCGCACTATGCGGATGAACGACTGCTCCGTCCACGCCAATCTCTTTTAATATAACCTGCTGCATTGATTCTGGTAATTGATATAAATTTATACATTCAGCTACAAGCTCTTCTGCTACTTTTATCCAAATTGAATGAAAATCCATTAATGTCCCATCTTTATCAAATAATATTGCTTTTACCTTCTCCATAGCATCCTACCTCTCATTTCTTATCTCTTCTAGTTTATCAATAAAATATGGATATAAAATAAACGGTTTGTAAAAATACCATGAAAATCAAACTAACTTCCAATTTACAATTCATCTGTATAAAGTGAAACTTTAATCAGCGAGAGAGTCTTATTACTCGCAAATAGTGAGATAAAAGCAAAAAAAAGATGCCTTTACAGGGCATCCTCTTGATGTTCAGGAACAAATAGTTCCAGACAATGATATATATTTTCGAATTCCATCGGTGCATCTCCACCATATTCACCATCTAAATTAATCATTAGTTTATCTGGTGAATGCACTTTAATTCGATTCGCTTGTGTATATAGCACTTTTGGATTGTTAATATGTTCCCCACGCTGCGCTTGTGTTGCTGCTTTAATTAAATCAGCGATAGAACCTTTTTTCAGCACTAATAAATCAAATAACCCATCGTTAATAGACGCATATGGTGCTACCTTTTCAAATCCACCAACTGAACGAGTATTTGTAATTAAAAACATCGTAATTTCTTCTTGTAGCAACTTCCCATCATACTCGATTTCAACATATGTTGGATGTAATGATGGTAACATTTCGATTCCTTTTAAATAGTAAGCAAGTTGACCTAATACCGTTTTCAGCTTACTTGGCACTTCATATGTTAATTCTGTAATACGGCCGCCACCAGCGATATTAATGAAATATGTATCATTCGCTCTACCAAGATCTAACGGAACTGTTTTCCCTTCACAAATAATATCCGCAGCCTCTTCAATAGCACGAGGTACACCGATCGCACGCGCAAAATCATTTGTCGTTCCAACTGGAATAATTCCAAACTTTGGACGATGTTCATGTCCTACTAAACCGTTCACCACTTCATTTAACGTACCATCACCACCAGCTGCGATAACAACATCAAACTTACGATCCGCAGCTTGCCTCGCCGCCACAGTTGCATCTCCAGGACCAGTTGTCGCATGACAAGATGCTTCATATCCAGCTTGTTCTAATTTTTGTAATACTTCTGGTAAGCTCTTCTTAAATAACTCGCGTCCAGAAGTAGGGTTATAAATAATCCTTGCTCGCTTCATCATGTATTAGCACAGGAAATTCTTTATTCATTGAAAAAAGAATACACCGAACCCTTATTCAGTATCCCTATGCCTACCTCCTCTCATCTTCCTATCCTTCTTTTATCCCGCTCAAACAGGCAGTAAGAACCCGATTCGTGTAGTCCATCATAAGTAACATTCTCTCATAATGGTTTTGCTTTATTTGACAAAAAAATTTATGTCCATCTATTTCCTCACAACAATTTACATATAACGAATAATAATTATCTATTATTTCATGAGATGAAAAAAACCTCTATGTCTAGATTTATCATTATTCCCACCTTTTTGCAACTATCATACCATAGTTGCTATACAAACATTTTTTCACTTTTGACAGTTAATCAAACGTTTATTTAAATTATTTTTCACCATTTAAACAAACGTTTGATTAACTCAGAAAAAACACCCAAATGCGGGTGTTTTTTCTGTTTAATCTTTAAGAATCTATACTATTTTAGCGCTCAAAAATAAGAATTCCTCTTTTATTTTTATCGCTTATTAATCTCTTCAAGTAAGATTTTGTTAACAAGCGGTGGGTTAGCTTGTCCTTTTGTCGCTTTCATAATTTGACCAACTAAGAAGCCAATTGCACGGTCTTTACCGTTTTTAAAGTCTTCGATAGATTGCTCATTATTATCAAGAATTTCTGTTACAACCTTACGAAGTGTACCTTCGTCAGAAATTTGAACAAGACCTTTCGCTTTAACGATTTCTTCTGGGTCTCCACCTTTTTCAATTAATTCGTTAAATACTTTCTTCGCGATTTTAGAAGAAATTGTACCTTTTTCAATTAATTGAACCATTTTAGATAAACCAGCAGGCGTTAATGCAACGTCTTTTAATTCTTTTTGCTGTTTGTTTAAGTATGCAAGCACTTCACCCATTAACCAGTTTGATGTTAATTTCGCATCTGCTCCATCTTCAATTGCTGCTTCAAAGAAATCAGACATCTCTTTCGTTAATGTTAATACGTGTGCATCATAAGCTGGCAAGCCAATTTCTGCAACATAGCGAGCTTTACGTGCATCTGGAAGTTCTGGAATCGAAGCACGAATTTCTTCTTTCCACTCATCATCGATGTAAAGTTCAACTAAGTCTGGCTCTGGGAAGTAACGGTAATCGTCAGATCCTTCTTTCACACGCATTAAGATTGTTTTCTTCGTTGCTTCATCATAACGACGTGTTTCTTGTTGGATGATACCACCAGATAATAATTCTTTTTCTTGGCGCACTTGCTCATGCTCAAGACCTTTTTGTACGTAAGTGAATGAGTTTAAGTTTTTCAGTTCTGCTTTTGTACCGAATTTCTCTTGTCCAACAGGACGAAGTGAAATATTCGCATCACAACGAAGAGAACCTTCTTCCATCTTACAATCAGATACGCCTGTATATTGAATGATTGATTTTAACTTCTCTAAGTATGCATATGCTTCTTCTGGAGTACGCATATCTGGCTCAGATACGATCTCGATTAAAGGCATACCTTGACGGTTGTAGTCTACTAATGAACCATCAGCTGTATGCGTTGATTTACCAGCATCTTCTTCTAAATGAAGACGTGTAATACCGATACGTTTCTTTTTACCGTCTACTTCGATTTCAATCCAACCATTTTCACCAATCGGCTTATCAAATTGAGAGATTTGGTAAGCTTTCGGATTATCTGGGTAGAAATAGTTTTTACGGTCGAACTTCGTTTCCGTTGCGATTTCACAGTTTAATGCCATTGCAGCTTTCATTGCAAAGTTAACTGCTTCTTTATTTAAAGTAGGAAGTACCCCTGGGTATCCTAAGTCAATTACACTTGTTTGTGTATTTGGCTCCGCTCCGAATTCTGTTGGACTCGCAGAGAAAATTTTCGAATTTGTTTTTAACTCAACGTGAACCTCTAAACCAATAATTGTTTCTAAATTCATCTATGCTCGCCTCCTTACAGACTTGCTTTTTTTGTATGATAGTCTGTTGCTTGCTCAAACGCATGTGCAACGCGGTAAATTGTCGATTCATCGAAGTGTTTACCAATGATTTGTAGACCAAGTGGCATGTTGTTAGCACCGAATCCACATGGGATAGAAATCGCTGGAACACCCGCTAAGTTTACTGGGATTGTTAAAATGTCATTTGCATACATTGTCATTGGATCGTCCACTTTTTCGCCCACTTTAAATGCCGGAGTTGGCGTTGTTGGTCCGATAATAACATCATAGTTAGCAAATACATTTTCAAAGTCGTTTTTAATTAATGTACGTACTTGTTGTGCTTTTTTGTAATATGCATCATAGTAACCAGAGCTAAGAGCAAATGTACCAAGCATAATACGACGTTTTACTTCATCTCCGAAACCTTCGCTACGTGTGTTTTTGTAAAGATCTAATAAGTTATTTACATTATCAGAACGAACACCGTAACGTACGCCATCAAAGCGTGAAAGGTTAGCAGATGCTTCAGAAGAAGATAATAAGTAATACGTTGCTAGAGCGTATTTAGAGTGTGGAAGAGATACTTCCTCCCAAGTTGCGCCCATACCTTCTAACACTTTTAACGCAGCTAGTACTGACTCACGAGCTTCTTCGCCAACACCTTCGCCTAAGTATTCTTTCGGTACAGCAATGCGTAAACCTTTAACGTCGCCTGTTAAACCAGCTAAGTAGTTTCCAACTTCAACGTTTGCAGAAGTTGCATCCATACGATCAATACCTGAAATAGCTTGTAATAAGTATGCATTGTCTTCTACTGTACGCGTAATCGGTCCGATTTGGTCAAGTGAAGATGCGAATGCTACTAATCCGTAACGAGATACGCGTCCGTAAGTTGGTTTTAAACCTACAACGCCGCAATATGCAGCTGGCTGACGGATAGAACCACCCGTATCAGAACCTAGAGAGAATAATACTTCTCCTGCTGCTACAGCTGCTGCAGAACCACCACTAGATCCGCCTGGAACGTAATCTAAGTTCCATGGGTTTTTCGTAGCGTAGAAACCTGAGTTTTCATTTGAAGAACCCATTGCGAACTCGTCCATATTTAATTTACCGATTGTAACTGTGTCAGCAGCTTTTAGCTTTTGTACAACTGTCGCATCGTAAATTGGATCGAAATTTGCTAACATTTTGCTCGCACAAGTTGTACGAAGACCGTTAGTTACAATGTTATCTTTTACACCGATTGGCATACCGAATAATAAGCCATTATCCTCAGCACCAATCTTTGCATCTAATTCTTTCGCTTTCGCGCGTGCATTTTCTTCATCTAATGTAAGAAAAGCTTTTACGTTATCTTCAACATCCGAAATACGTTTGTAAGATTCTTCTACTAAATCCGTAACGGAAATTTCTTTGTTGTTTAATTTCTTATGTAACTCTGATACCGAATGATCAAATAATGACATCGAAATTCCCTCCTCTATTCTAATACTGCTGGAACACGGATTTGATTATCTTTGTGATCCGGTGCATTTTTTAATACTTCTTCTACTGGTAAACCTTTTTCTGGTACATCTTCACGCATAACATTTTTCATAGTTAATACGTGAGTTGTTGGTTTTACATCAGTTGTATCTAATTCATTTAACTGTTCTGCAAATGTAACAATTGCATCTAGTTGTTTTTGGAATTTTTCTGCTTCTTGATCAGTAATTGCAAGACGTGCTAAATGTGCTACGTGCTTTACATTCTCAACGGAAATTCTTGACACGGCTAGGCCACCTCCATAATATATCGTTCAATCTACAATACTATTGATGATACCAAATTTTCAGTACTTCAAGCAAGTCAACACACGGCACTTACGGTATTTTTACATAAAAAAAGAAAGGCAAATGCCTTTCTTTACGATTTACTCTTTATCTAACGGTTTATTTTTTGGAAATCTCTCGTTATCCTCTTCATTATCACGAATTGTTTTTTGTAACACAAAACAAGACATTGTTAAAAATAATGTTCCAATTAAATAGTATCCTTTTACACTAAGCGTTTCATCTAACGTATAAATCCCAATTAGCATACCTGAAAGCGCGCAAACAAATGAAGTCCATGCTAAAAACGTGAACGCTTGCGTATTTCGTCTTCTCATCGTTCTCCCCCTCGTTAGCTATACACCCATTATAGATAAATATATTTATCATGATGGATTTTTATGTAAATTCTATTTTGCTATTTATAAATCTATCATAAAAAAATATTATTTTAAAGATAGATTTCTGTCTAATCTGAAAAAACAGTTAAAATTATTGACATTTATTTCAATTCCACATAAAATAAAAACAAATATTACGAACCTCGAAATATACGGGAGTGGAAATAATTGCTGCAATATGAACATTTTTTAGACTTACTGCTAGATAACGCCAAGAAACTTTTCTATCCTGAAGAATGGGTAAGCCTTGATTTAACACTTTCTAAAACAGAAGTATTTTGTTTACTTTGGATGGAGCGCAATACAGATATTACAATGACAAAAATCGCCGACCTTCTTGATATACCGATGAGTACAACGACAGGCGTTGTAAACCGTCTTGTAAAAAAGGGGTATATTGAGCGCTACCGGAATGAAAGCGATCGACGTATTGTATTAATTCGCTTAACAGAAAACGGCGTAATGCTCGTTCAAGAAGTAAAACAAAATGCAGCCCATTACTTTAGCCTAGTGACAGACGCATTGTCAGAAGAAGAAAAAGCATTCTTACTACAAATATTCCAAAAGATCATGAATCACATTGCTACGTCACAGCAAAAAACAGAAGAAAAGGTTTCTACACCTAAAATGAAAAACATTCCGATTGAATAAGACCCTAGTTGGGTTTTTATTCAATTAAATATTTCGACACTCGTAATATTCGACATTCGAAACAAAGGGGATATTAATGATGAGAATTATTCTGTATACAGGTAAAGGCGGCGTAGGAAAAACTAGCATTTCAGCAGCAACAGCAATCCAAAGTGCAAAACAAGGATTAAAAACATTAGTAATGAGTACAGATCCTGCTCATAGCTTAGGAGATTCATTTGGCATAAAACTATCTTCTGAGCCATTAGAAATTCGTAAAAATTTATGGGCACAAGAGATTAATACGATTTATGAAATGGAAAAAGGCTGGGGGAAATTGCAGAAATATATTACACTACTCTTCACTTCCAAAGCAGCTGATGATATTACAACAGAAGAATTAACGATGTTCCCTGGTATGGAAGATTTAATTAGCTTACTTCGAGTACTCGATTACTATAAAAACAACACTTACGACGTCATCATTATTGATTGCGCACCGACTGGAGAAACTTTAGCAATGCTTAGCTTTCCAGACATGCTCGGCTGGTGGATGGAAAAACTCTTTCCTATTAAAAGGAAGATTTTAAAAGTTGTTCGTCCTGTAGCTCAACCACTTCTTGGTGTCCCCCTTCCAACCGATGATATTATGGACGAATTAACAAATACACTTGAACAGCTTGGAGAAATGAGAGATATTTTATCAAACCGAGAGGTAACAAGTATCCGCATCGTTGTAAATCCTGAAAAAATGGTCATTAAAGAAGCTCAGCGCAGCTTTACGTATTTAAACTTATACGATTATAACGTTGATGCCATTATGATTAACCGCGTCATCCCTAACACTGTTACCGACCCTTACTTTCAGGCATGGAAAGATACACAAAAGAAATATAAGGCGTTAATTAAAGATAGTTTTCAGCCACTTCCTATTTACGAAGCTCCCATGTTTGAACAAGAAGTTGTTGGTTTACCTATGTTAGAGCGTGTAGGAAATGCTTTATTTAAATCAGACCCTTCTCCTACTGAAGTGAAATTTAATGGCCGCACACAATATGTGAAAAAAGATGGCGATGAGTATATTTTCGTTCTATCCATTCCCTTCTCAAACAAAAGTGAACTTTCATTAAATCAAAAAGGTGATGAACTTATTATTCGAGCTGGTTCTGTTAAACGGAACATCACATTACCAAAAACATTAACACACCTTTCTATTCAAGGAGCGAAGTTTGAAGAAGATGTACTAAACATTCGGTTTGGAGGTGTAGTGCATGCATGAGGAGCTACTAAGAAGAATAATTCGTACAAAAATAAAAGTCGGTATGCGTATATTAGAAGAGCTACCGAATCCGATTCAGCAATCAGCTAAGCAAGCACTAAATATTTTGCAAGAGGAGCTCTCCTCTTATGCGGAAGAACAACCGCAACCTGAGAGTAATTTAAAAAGCATCATAATTGAATAACTATACCCTTGTAGAAAGCCTTTTCTTATAGGCTTTCTATCCCTTTATTGGAGCTGATATAAGTTGATTAAAACATCTTCAACAAGACATTTCACCACTAATATAATCTGGCTAATCCCCCTTCTATTCTTTTTTCATAACCTCGAAGAAGCTTTCCGAATGCCACAATATATCGCTAATCGATTTTCAATCCATTTTATAACTAACAAACAATTTTTCATTGCAATTTCCATATTAACAACCTTCGTCTTAATCATAGTCATTCTATATCAATTAAGCATCATATCTTCTATTTACTTGATCCTTTTTATACAGGGCTGTATCTTCTTTAACGCCGTTCAGCATATTATCTTGTATTTCATTTATCGTTCTTATAATCCTGGCGTAATATCAGCCGTTTTCATTGTCATCTTTTCTATTTTCTTCTTGTTATCCGAAAAATACTTCATTCATAAAAAGCAATTCGTAATTACACTCCTTTTCAGCTTATTTTCTTATCCCGTTATAATTTGGATTGCCTTACTATTTGCTAGCTATTTTCATTAATAAAAAAAAGACCAGGAAAACTCCTGGTCCATCACTCTACTTAACAAACATTGGATTCTATGTTATACAAAATTGGAAGGTACAGAATTAGGGTTTTGTTTGTTAAGTAGATTCTATGTTGAACGAGCTAACAGCGGAGGGGTTCCTACTGTTAGTCGTTAAACCCAATAATTATTTTACGATTTTTTCAAGCTCCTCAAGTGAAAGATCTACTGAAATTGAACCATCATTCGTTTCTTTCTTAATTGCATCTGTTACTTCTTTTGAATGATACAATTCAATTACTTTTTTCAGCGTTGGATCATCTTTGTCTTTCGTACGAGCTGCGAAAATATTAATATAAGGTTTCGCATTTTCATTCTTTGGATCTTCTAAGAAAATAGGATCCTTCGCTGGATCTAATCCAGCTTGACCAGCAACACCATTATTAATAACTGAAGCTGCTACATCTTTTAATACACGAGGTGTTTGCTGTGCGATAACCGGTGTAATCTTTAGCTTCTTCGGATTTTCAGCGATACCACTTGGATCCCCAAATAGGCCGAAATCTTTCTTAAGCTTTAATAATCCAGCTGCATCAAGAAGTTTTAATGCGCGTGCTTGGTTCGTTGGATCATTTGGAATAGCAATTTCTGAACCATCTGGGATTTCATTTGCTTTCTTATATTTTTCAGAGTATAAGCCCATTGGTGCAATTTGCGTTGTACCGACAGCTGTAATATCTAACTTATGCTCCTTTTTAAATTGCTCTAAGAAAGCGATATGCTGGAATGAGTTTAATTCAATATCTCCATCAGCTAATGCTTTATTTGGCGTTGTGTAATCAGAGAACTCAACCAGTTTAATTTTAATCCCTTCTTTTTCAGCTTTTTTCTTCAAAATTTCCCAAGCGTCTCCATCTGTTCCAGTTACACCGACGCGAACTACTTTCTCTTTCGCTCCTGCACCCGTATCTCCACCTGAGCAGCCGCTTAAAGCTGTAATCCCTACGATCGCTGATAATGCAAATGCTAAAATTTTCTTCATTTTCTTTTCCCCTCTTCCTTTTTATGATCTACGTAAAAAGACTTTTGCAAAGTAGTTTCCTAAATTTTGAGCTATTTGTACGAGAATAATAAGTAAAACAACCGTTACAAACATAACTGACGTATCAAAACGTTGATAACCATATGTCATTGCTAAGTCACCAAGACCGCCACCACCGACAAGCCCAGCAACTGCAGAAAATTCAATTAAACCAACTGTCATAAACGTAACACCCAAGATTAATGGCGCTAACGCTTCTGGCACAAGAATTTCAAAAACAATTCTAATTGGTGAAGCTCCCATTGCTTGCGCTGCTTCAATTACCCCTTTCGGAACAGAAACCAGATTTGTTTCAACCATTCTAGCAATACCAATTGATGCAACTAACGTCATTGGGAAGATTGCTGCTGCTGTTCCAATCGTCGTTCCGATAACACTTCTTGTTAGTGGGCTTAAAGCTACTAAAAAGATAATGAATGGAACCGGACGAATTGTATTAATTATGATATTAAGAATAGAAAAGACCCATTTATTTTCTAAAAAGTTTCCTTTTCTCGTTACATACAACAGTAAACCTAGAGGTATACCGAGAATTGTAGCAAATATAAGAGTTACAATTACCATTAAGAGGGTATCCCCCGTCGCATCTAATATGCGAGGCCAAAATATGCTCCAATCAACTCGCATGAGCTTCTACCTCCTTCAGCTGCACTTGCAGTCTTAGATGTTGTAATGCTTTTTGAATCTCTCTTTGTTCACCTTGTAGTTCTACTAGAAGATTTCCAAATAAAACATTTTGGAGTTCAATAATATTTCCGTAAAGAACATTTACATCAACGTTATAATTTTTCGCAATATATGATAGTACAGGCTGTCCTGTCTCCTCACCAGTAAACGTTAAGCGGTAAATCTGACCTCCGTTTTGAATTTTCGCTAGCACACTTTCCGGTAAGTGATCATTAATAACAGAACGTACAAAGTTTTGAGTTGTTTTTGTTTTTGGTTGTGTGAAAACGTCAAATAGTTTTCCTTCTTCAATAACTTTCCCCTTCTCCATTACAGCTACACGGTGACAAATTTCTTTCACCACGTGCATTTCATGTGTAATAAGAAGAATCGTTACATTGTATTCTCGATTTACTTTCTTTAATAAGTTTAATATCTCTGTCGTCGTTTCTGGATCTAAAGCTGATGTTGCCTCATCACATATAAGAATATCTGGCGATGTTGCAAGTGCCCTAGCAATACCAACACGTTGCTTTTGACCACCTGATAGTTGCTCTGGATAATAGTTTGCTTTATCTTCTAATCCTACAAACTTCAGCAGTTCATTTACTCTTTCTTTTATTTCATTCTTTGGTACTTTCGCTAACCTTAATGGATAAGCAATATTCCCAAACACTGTTCTTGAATTAAATAAATTAAAACTTTGAAAAATCATCCCGATTCTTTGTCTTAGTTTCCTTAATTCTTTCGTCGATAATGATGTAATATCTTTATCATCTATTGAAATCGTTCCCTCAGTTGGTCTCTCTAGCATGTTTACTAAACGTAATAACGTACTCTTTCCAGCACCACTAAATCCGATAATGCCAAAAATTTCTCCCTTTTCAACTGATAGCGTTACATCCTCCACTGCATGAACAAATTGCCCACCTGATTCATATACTTTACTTATATTGTTAAAAGAAATCATTTTCTTCCCTCCTATATGCTGTAAAACTTGAAGTAGAGCTTTTGAGGTAAAATAAAAAGTGCTCTCCTTCTTATCACTTGTAAAAGATAAGAAGGAGAGCACTTATATGTACTCGTTCACATCTTCTCATCTTCCAAGCTTACTTTAAGCTTGCTGGAATTAGCACGGTATTAAAAAACCCGTTGCTGAGGTATCGTAGGGCCAGTCCCTCCACCTCTCTGGATAAGAGTGTATCGATTTAATTGTCATTTAATTAATTCTCATTATAGAACTCTGAATAATAAGAGTCAATACATTTTTCGGAAAAATATTAATTATTTCTCTATTAAAATTTTCAAATAAAAAATTACAATACAATGTTATGTTAAATTCTCCTCCCTCATATTTTTTAAAAGGAGAATCCTCTCTATGAATTGAATAACATTATTTGAATATGAAACTCGGAGGAAGATGAATATATGAAAACAGCCCTTTTGCTCGTCGATATTCAAAATGATTATTTTCCAAATGGAAAGATGGAATTACGTAATCCAGTAGAAGCAAGTGAATATGCTAGTCAGCTATTACAGCACTTTAGAGTGAACAACGAACCTATTTTTCATATCCAACATGTAGCTATAAAAGATGACGCTACTTTTTTCCTACCTAATACAGAAGGTGTCCATATTCACGAGAATGTCCGTCCGCTTAGAGAAGAAACTGTTATACTCAAACATTATCCGAATAGCTTCCGAGAAACTAATCTTCTAGAGCAATTACAACGTTTAGATATTGAGCACGTCGTTATATGCGGGATGATGACACATATGTGTATTGATGCTACCGTAAGGGCTGCATTTGATTTTGGTTTTCGTTGTACCGTTATACATGACGCTTGTGCTACAAAAGATCTTTCCTTTAAGAATGCTACTATACCAGCTGTTTATATTCACAATACAATTTTGGCTAGTTTGAATAAAATCTATGCTGAAATACTTAGCACGAAAGAGTTTGTACAATGAAAAAAAACCTTTTGAATTTTTCAAAAGGTTTTTTTCTGACTATATCATATTTATCATTTTTTCATTTCCTATTTTTAGGGATTCATATCATACCTATAACAATCTCACTAATTATTTACATTGATACATTATCATTTTTACTATCTTTTGATTGAGTCCAATTTTTCCATAAAAATTGAATATTACATGTACGAGAAGCTTCCGAGAAACTCATTCCTGTTAATGGATAACATGTGATTTTCATACTTGCAAAAATTATAATTGCTATCATTGTTATAGCCGTAATTATTATGAAAGCAACCAGTAACATCACAATTGATTGTGCTGGCCATAGATTTAATTTATTCCCAATATATACAACTACTAAATTATGCATTAAATACACACCAAATGAAAAAGCAGATAAAACTTGTATCCCCTTAAACATAAATGGCTTCATTGAGTAATTCCTAAAATATTCTTTTACTAATAAGAAGATTGAACCTGAAAGTACTACTTCAAATACTCTAACATATGCCTTGAAATCCTCAGAGTACTCCCCGATTTTAACCGTCTCATACCAAGTACCTAATATAATAAGAAGAGTATCTATAACAATTATAGAAAGCAACATTTTTTTTGATACCTTCTTCTCATACGTCATTAAATAATAACCTAAGAGAAAATACCCTATATATCCACCTAAAAAGTTCATATCAAAATTAGGATACAACGTGAATATTGGTTTTAATTTATCCGGAACTAGTACTGCAATTGTTGGCAATAGCGAACTAACTGTAAACCAAAGGATTAACATATACTTTATAAGATCTTTACTTAAAGCATCTACCATTTTCTTCAACAGAGGAGAAAGAATATACAAAGGAATAATGGCATACATAAACCAAAGATGTACTGTCGCCGCTTGATTCGGTATATATAAAATACTCTTAATAACATTTGTTATTTGTATCGGTCTTGGCGTAAAGTATAAAACGGCAATAATGGACCATATAATAAATGGCACGATTAATTTTGGCAACCGTTCTGTATAAGTTATTTTAAGCGATGTCGTTTTACTACTCCTCATTAACATCGCACCAGAAATCATAAAGAAGATAGGCACACTTGTACTAAAAACCGTTGTCAGTGCATTAGTTATATGCCAAGTACCTGAACCAATATTCCCTCGCAAACTTCCTGCAGCAGTATGAAGAAATACTACCGCAAACATCGAAAATACGCGTAGTACGTCAACATATTCAACATAATTTTTTTTCACCCCATTACTCATCTAACAATCATCCCTTCCCAAAGAATATTTTTTCTAATCATTTTCGTCTTTTCAAAAAGCACAAACCTCTTATATCGGAATATAATTAATGTTAAAACAAAAATGAATACCTAAAATTTCGATATTCGACTATATAAACACTGACTATACTATATAAAATTTTAACAATAAATTCAATTTTTTATCATATTTACATAATATTATATAAATATACCATTTAAATAGGGAGGTTTCCTCCTATCTAATAATTTAATATTCTTAATATAAGGTTTTTAATCTATAAAAATAAAAAAACACCCCTTTCAGTGAGCAAAACCGAAAGGAGTGTTCTCTTGTCTAACCATAGATTTTCTTTCAAATTGTATTATACAGGAAATTCTCAAAATGAATACTAAAAAATATGACGAATAAGTCAATTTTTCTCGCTGTTTTGTTTCTATTTACATGTTTATCCCACTATTAATAGGGTTTAACTAATTCCAAAGAACAAATAGTAATATTTGGTAACCCTTTCTTAATTGAAATTAACTAGCTTCTATTATCGAGAGTTTCTCAAAAAGAAAAGATCTTCACAGTCTGTGAAGATCTTTTCTACTATTTCTTATAAAGTTTCAGAAGTAGTTTTTGCTTGCATGTGAAGTGCTAAGTAATCAGGGCCACCAGCTTTAGAGTCTGTACCAGACATGTTAAAGCCACCGAATGGTTGGTAACCTACGATTGCACCAGTACATCCACGGTTGAAGTATAAGTTACCAACGTGGAAGTCTTCACGTGCTTTTTCAATATGGTCACGGTTGTTAGTAACAACTGCTCCTGTTAAACCGTATTCTGTATTGTTTGCAATTGCAAGTGCATGATCAAAGTCTTTTGCTTTACAGAATGCTACTACTGGTCCGAAGATTTCTTCTTTCATTAAGCGAGCATCTTCTGCAACGTCAGCAACGATTGTTGGTTGGATGAACCAGCCTTTAGAGTCGTCTCCTTCGCCACCTGATACGATTTTACCTTCTTCTTTACCAATTGCAACATAGCTCATTACTTTATCGAATGCAGCTTGGTCATTAACAGGTCCCATGTTGATATCTTTCGCCTCTGGGTTACCTACTGTTAATTCTTTTGTTAATTCAACAGCACGATTTAATACGTGATCGTATACATCTTCGTGGATTACTGCACGAGAACATGCAGAACATTTTTGTCCTGAGAATCCGAATGCTGATGCAACGATAGATTTAGCTGCTAATTCAAGATCTGCTTCTTTATCAACAACGATTGTATCTTTACCGCCCATTTCAGCGATAACACGTTTTAACCAAATTTGGCCTGGGTTTACTTTCGCTGCACGCTCATAAATACGGATACCTACATCACGAGATCCAGTGAAGCTAACGAAACGTGTACGAGGGTGATCTACTAAGTAGTCACCAACTTCAGAACCATTACCTGGAACGAAGTTTACTACGCCAGCTGGTAAACCAGCTTCTTCTAATACTTCCATAAATTTCGCTGCTACTACAGGAGTTGTACTAGCTGGTTTTAGTAATACTGTGTTACCAGAAACTAAAGCAGCTGTTGTCATACCTGCCATAATTGCGAATGGGAAGTTCCAAGGAGAAATGATAACACCTACTCCTAATGGAATGTAAGAGAAACGATTATATTCAATTGGACGGCTTTCTACTGGAATACCGTCTTTTAATTTTAACATTTGACGAGCATAATATTCCATAAAGTCGATTGCTTCTGCTGTATCAGCATCTGCCTCATTCCATGGTTTACCTGCTTCTTTTACAAGAATAGCAGAGAACTCATGTTTTCTACGACGAACGATTGCTGCAGCACGGAATAAAATGTCTGCACGCATTTCTGGTTTTGACTTTCTCCAAGTTTGGAATGTTGCATCCGCTACTTGCATTGCTTTTTCAGCTAATTCACGGCTTGCTTTTGAAACGCGACCAACAAGTTCCTCTTTATTTGCAGGGTTTACAGAAACAATTTTGTCTTCTGTAGTGATTTTTTCTCCCCCGATAATTAATGGATAGTCTTGTCCAAGATAAGATTCTACTTTCTTTAAACCCTCTTCAAACGCTAATTTGTTAGCCTCTACTGAAAAATCTGTAAATGGCTCATGTTTGTATGCTACTACCATTTTTTTAGCCTCCCCTTAGAAAAACGTTTACATTTTACAACATTATTCTACACGATAATTTAGATTTATTCAAATATTCCTAGACTTATATTTTAAAAATTAATAAATTTTTAAAATATAATAAAAAAAAAGAGATTCATACATACGTATGAATCTACAAAATATGAGTATATTCCAAAACATTTTTCCCTATCAATAAAATAGTAACTAACAAAAATAAAGTCCTTACATATCCAACACCTTTTTGAACCGCAAACTTCGATCCAAAATAAGCACCTAAAATCATTGATAACCCCATAATAATACCGTATTCAAAATGAATCACATCTAAAAATAAAAAAGTAATTAAAGATACGATATTACTAACGAAATTCAAAAGTTTTCCAGATGCTGCCGCTTGAATAAAATCCAAACCAATTAATAAAAATGCAAAAATTAAAAAGGATCCTGTCCCCGGTCCAAAAAATCCATCATAAAACCCGATCATTAAAATAACAAAGAAAAACATTAATGTTTTTCCTTTTGTCATCTTTTTATAGGTAGATGCACTTCCCCAATCTTTTTTCGCAATAATATAAATGGCAATAAAAACCAACATCACAAGTACTAGTGGACGCAAAATATCAGGCGGAATAAACTTTACTACTAAAGCACCTGCAACTGCTCCAATAATAGTTAACGGGATTAACTTTCCTACAATTCGAAAATCAACCTTACCTGATCGAATAAAATAAATTGTACTCGTAAGCGTCCCCATCGTTGCAGCTAATTTATTTGTTGCGATTGCCGAAGCTGGTGATAAACCGACAAACATAAGTGCAGGAAGCGAAATTAACCCTCCTCCTCCAACAACCGAATCAATAAAAGCAGCTAAAAACCCGAATGCAATTAATAAAATAATGACTTGAAAGCTTAGTTCTTCCATGATCTTACCCCTTACCCCTTTATTTGTAACATTTAAAATTATAACAAAATTTTTCAAGAAAAAAAGCTGTTCCTTTATAGAAACAGCTTTCATCTTTAATCTAAAATTTTCACAAGTGGTTCATCTTGCTTCGCTTCACGTATAATAATTGCTTCTGGACGTTCCACTGATTTAATTGTCACTTGTACTCTCATATAATTTGGGAAGTATTCCATAACAAGTCCCGCTACATATTGTGTAAAGCCAATCACTTCAGCTTCCCCATTGAATTGAACAGGAATATCGAGCTTCATTTCTTTTAATTCATCATCTCTATACATTCCAGTACCGATAACAGCTGTATAATCGCCTTGGAAATACTCACTTAATTTCGCTTTAAAGTTTGACACCCTTGCAAGATCTTCACGTTTATTATCCGATTTTGCTTGTTCAGACGGGAACAAATAGTATTTCTCATTAATCGGCTTCCAATCCTCAACCGTTTCACTACCTTTTTCTACCTTAGCATAAGAAACAAAATTCCCTGGCACAAGTGAAGACTTTGGACCTTGACGATAAATTGCAAATGTAACCGGAACATCTTTTATTCCAGGGCTTTTTTGCTGCATGACTTTCAAGATTTCTTGTGCCATTTTTTTCCCTTCAGCTAACATTTTTTCTTGCTCGATTTTAGCCTCACGCGGATAACCATGCTCTTCCTCGTAATAATGAACCGAATTCATCGCTAATCCAACTACAACACCATCAGGCTCAGTACTTTTATCACCATTTTGTAAGTAATAGTCATGTTCCAAAATATTTGAGATATACATTGGATTTTTTGTATTTTTTACTTCTAGTGACTCCGAACCTTCACTTAAGGCTGGATTCAGTCCGATATTTGGAAATTTAACTGCATCTTTTTTCAACTTATCCTCTAGCTCTTTTTGTTCAGCATCTGTACGCTTTCTTTTTACAAGCATTTGTATATCTTGAGCCTCTAGAAACTTTCCGCCTTTAAAGAAATAATCTTTCGTGCTAAATGATTCTTTCGCAATGCGCATTAGTCCCGTTTCAAATTCATCTATATCTAGACGATTGTTCAAACTTTGTCCAACTAAACCACGTGCACGACCTGGATCAAATGGAAATGTTGTCTTATAATATTCATCCGAAATGGAATATTTTGAGATAACAGCTTGCTCTTTCGCTTTCCCTGATTTCTCAACTGTTTTTTCATCTTTGTTAGAACCCATGCTACACCCACTTACAAGTAGGCTAAGACTTAATACCGCTAACGCTATTTTTTTCATCGTAAGTTTGCACCTCTTACTTATTCAGCTCTTGTAAGAACCTCTCTTCATTCCAAACTTCAACATTGTGCTTCTCTGCTTGTGCTAACTTCGAACCAGCAGCTTCACCAGCAACAAGTAAATCCGTACTTTTA
Organism: Bacillus nitratireducens; assembly: GCF_036320425.1. NCBI lineage: Bacteria > Bacillati > Bacillota > Bacilli > Caryophanales > Bacillaceae > Bacillus > Bacillus nitratireducens. The sequence goes on along the minus strand of NZ_JAUMJO010000007.1, from coordinate 21,113 downwards.
CTAACACTTCCTGTTACTTTTCCACCTAATGCCTCAATTTTCTTCTTCGCTTCACTGCGGCCCATAACTTCTAATTTCCCTGTTAAGACGACAGTTTTTCCTGCGAAGTACGATTCAACATTTTGTAAATCAGCAATTTTTATACCTTTGTATGCCATGTTCACGCCATACTCTTTAAATTGTTGTAATAGCTCTAATACGTCTTCATTATCGAAATACGTTACAACGGATTGAGCCATTTTTTCACCAATCTCATTAATTGTTTTTAGTTCTTCTTCCGTCGCTTTCACAAGCTCATCCATCGTTTCGAAATGCTCAGCAAATGTGCGTGCCGCTTTCGCACCGACATGACGAATACCCAGACCAAATAATAACCGCTCTAATGAGTTTTCCTTAGAATTCTCAATTGCTTGGACTAAATTTGTTGCTGATTTTTCACCGAAACGTTCTAGCTGTAGTAACTGCTCTTTCGTCAATGAATATAAATCAGCAAACGTACGAATATAATCCGCATCAAAAAGTTGTGTAATTACACGTTCTCCAAGTCCATCAATATTCATTGCATTTCTTGAAACGAAATGAATTAACCCTTCACGAATTTGAGCTGGACAAGCCGGATTTATACATCGAAGTGCTACTTCTTCTTCTAAACGAACAAGTTCACTCTCACACGCTGGACAATGCGTTGGCATATGATATTCTTCTTCCTCACCAGTACGCTTATCAAAAATAACGTTCACAACTTCAGGAATGATATCTCCAGCTTTTTTCACAACAACGTAGTCACCGATTCGAATATCTTTTTCACGAATTAAATCTTCGTTATGTAAAGAAGCACGACGAACAACAGTTCCAGCTACTCGCACTGGCTCTAGCTCTGCAGTTGGTGTTACAACCCCTGTGCGGCCGACACTTAATTCAATCCCTGTTAATCTCGTAACAACTTCTTCAGCCGGGAATTTATAAGCAATCGCCCATCTTGGACTCTTTGCTGTAGTTCCTAAGCTTTCTTGAAGAGCAACATCGTCTACTTTTATAACGATTCCATCAATCTCATAATCAAGATGCGGGCGTTTTTCTTGCCATTCTTCTACATAGGCTATTACATCTTCGATTGTTTCACATGTGCGACGATTTGGATTCGTCTTAAATCCAAGCTCACCTAAGAAATCCAGTGATTCACTATGGGATGGAATTGTTTTTTCTTCTACATTAGCAAGACCATACACAAACATAGATAAATTACGCTTTGCTGCAATTTTTGGATCAAGTTGACGTATCGATCCTGCTGCCGCATTACGTGGATTTGCAAATACATCTTCACCATTTTGTTCTTTCTCTTCATTCAACTTAACGAATGAACGCTTCGGCATATAGGCCTCGCCTCGTGCTTCTAACGTTACTTCTTCATTTAAACGCAGCGGGATAGCTTTAATCGTTTTTAAGTTTTGGGTAATATCTTCACCCGTTATACCATCACCACGTGTTGCTCCTTGAATGAAGCGTCCTTTTTCATAATGAAGTGAAACAGCAAGTCCGTCAATTTTTAATTCGCATATATATCTTACATTCGCATCATCAATTCCTTGATGTACTCTTCGATCAAAATCACGCAAATCTCCTTCATTAAACGCGTTTCCTAAACTTAACATTGGTGATTTATGCGTTACCTTTTCAAATATATCAAGAATAGTCCCCCCAACGCGAATGGAGGGAGAGTCTTCACTCATAAACTCTGGGTTCTCTGCTTCTAATTTTATAAGCTCCTGCATATTACGGTCATACTCCGCATCAGAAACAGAAGGATTGTCTAATACGTGATATTGATAATTAAATGTATTTAACAAATCACGTAGTTCTTCTATACGTTTTTTTGCTATCTCTTTTGACATATCCTCATTCCTTTCCTATTGTTTCGTCACAGGTGCAAATTTTGCTAATAAACGTTTAACACCAATTGGGCTTGGGAACGCAATATCTAATTCTTTTGCATCACCTTCACCTTTTACACTTACAACTGTACCGACTCCCCATTTTTGGTGGGAAGCTTTATCACCTACCGCCCAGCCAATTTGTTCGCCGCCCGTTGTCTTAGCTGCAGGACGTACGAAAGCTGAACGAGAACGTGTTGTAGTTGTACTTGTTGTTGTACTTTTCGTTCTTCCTTTTGCCCCAAACGAAGTTTCACGCTTCGGCGCTGTTTCATTTAATGATTCCACTAGTTCTGCCGGGATTTCTGTAATAAATCGAGATGATGCGTTCATACTTGTTCTACCAAATAAAGTACGCATTTGTGCATTGGATAAATATAATTCTTCTTCTGCACGAGTAATACCTACATAAGCAAGACGACGTTCTTCTTGCATTTCATCTTCTTCCATAAGAGAACGAGTATGCGGGAATATCCCTTCCTCTAAACCAACAATAAAGACAACTGGGAACTCTAATCCTTTTGCTGAGTGCATCGTCATTAAAATAACTTCTTCACCAGCAGTTGGATCTTCATCTACACGATCAATATCAGCAACAAGCGCTAAGTCTGTTAAGAATGCAACAAGGCTCTTATCTTCGCTTTGAGATTCAAAGGTTTGCGTAACAGATAAAAACTCATCTAAGTTCTCTAGACGACCTTCTGCTTCTAAAGTACGCTCATTTTTCAGCATGTCGCGATAGCCTGTCTTTTCAATAACTTCTTCAACCAATTCTGTAACAGATAAATACTCTTGCATATTTACCCAGTTGTGTAATAAACCTGCGAATTCTTTTACTGCCTTTGTAATTTTCGCACTTACTCCAACATGTTCAATCTCATCGAACACAGCAGTTAATGAAATTCCATTTTGTACACCGTAATTAATAATTTTATCGATAGAAGTCGCACCAATTCCACGCTTCGGCATGTTAATAATACGTGCGAAACTAATCTCATCATCTGGATTCCCAATTAAACGTAAGTACGCCAAAATGTCTTTAATCTCTTTACGATCGTAGAACTTCGTACCGCCGACAATTTTGTAAGGAATATTAGATTTCAGGAAAATTTCCTCGACCATACGAGACTGGGCATTTGTACGATATAATACTGCAAAATCAGTATATTTTCGTTTCCCCATTTGAATATCGTCACGAATTTTTTTCGCAACAAAATATGCTTCGTCTTTTTCCGTTGCAGCACGGTAATACGAGATTTTGCTTCCAACTTGATTATCTGTCCATAATTTCTTCGGTTTACGATTCGTATTTTTTTCGATAACAGCATTCGCTGCATTTAAAATATTTTGTGACGAACGATAGTTTTGTTCTAACAGAATAACTTGCGCATTCTCATAGTCTTTTTCGAATGACAAAATGTTAGAAATGTCAGCCCCACGCCAGCGATAAATAGACTGATCTGAGTCACCTACAACGCATAAATTTTTAAAACGTGTTGCTAAATGTTTAACAAGAAGGTACTGCGCTTTGTTCGTATCTTGATACTCATCCACGTGAATGTATTGGAACTTACGCTGATAAAACTCTAGTACTTCTGGAACACGTTCAAATAGCTGAATCGTTGTCATAATTAAATCATCAAAGTCTAATGAATTATTTTTCAAAAGACGTTTTTGATATTCTGTATATACATCGCTCGTTAATTTTTCATACGGATCAGCGATTGTAATTTTTTTCGCATATTTATCTGCAGATAACAATTCATTTTTCGCATTACTAATACCAGCTAAAATAGAGCGCGGCTCAAATTTTTTCGGATCAATATTGCGCTCTTTCATAATTTTCTTGACTACAGTCAACTGATCGCCTGAATCTAAGATTGTAAAGTTACGATTAATACCAATACGATCGATATCACGTCGTAAAATACGTACACACATAGAGTGGAACGTAGAAATCCAAATATCTTCTGCTTCTGGCCCGACAAGTGTATCAATACGCTCGCGCATTTCACGAGCTGCTTTATTTGTAAAGGTAATAGCTAGTACATTCCATGGTGCTACACCTTTTTCACCAAGTAAATACGCAATACGATGTGTTAACACACGTGTTTTACCACTACCTGCACCTGCCATTAATAGAAGTGGTCCATTCGTTGTTTGTACTGCTTTTTGTTGCTCTGGATTTAAACCATTTAATAACCTATCTGTCGTACTCATATACGCCTGCACCTACTCTCCTTTTACTGCTTTAACTGTTTTTAATGCGGATTTTATATCATCATAAATAATATTTCCAACAACTATTGTATCAGCATACTGCGCCATTTCTTTCGCTTGCTCTGCATTAGAAATACCGCCGCCATAATATAGCTTAGCTTGTTTCAATTCTGCTTTTACATTTTTAACAAGTTCCACATCTCCATACGTACCGCTGTATTCTAAATAAAATATCGGTAAACGTAATAACTTGTCTGCTAAACGCGCGTATGCAATCACATCATCTTCTGTTAAATCACATTTCGCATCTGTAAGCTGGGCTACTTTCGCTTCAGGGTTTAAAACACAATACCCTTCCATGAAAATTTCGTCCCAGTCCATAATATCCCCAAATTCTTTCAATGCCTCATGATGAACACCTGTTACCCATTCTACTTTTCGGCTATTTAAAACGCTTGGGATATAATAAAAATCAAATCCTGGTGTAATTGCCTCCACATCAGAAACCTCTAACACACAAGGAACTGCATATCTGCGGATGCTAACTAGCATGTGTAATACATTATCAATTGTTATACCATCACTTCCGCCTACAATAACAGCATCCGTTCCAGACTCACAAATCATTTCTAAATGTTCATCGCTTAGCTCCTTATTTGGATCTAGCTTAAATACATGTTTCCATTTGGAAATATCGTACATGAAAACACCCTTTCTTTTTTTCTAATCATATCTATATCCCTGCTCAAAAAAGCAGTTAGTTTTTATTAGGATTTTTGAAGTTCTTCTACTACAGCTGTTCACAAAGGCGAGTCAAGTTTCGCGCTCCCTTTTATGCATTCTTTCATTATAACAAAAAAAGCTACTTACACACACGCCCATTCCAACATCTTTTTCAACGTTAAATGTTGGATTACATATCAAAAAACTTATACGGAATACTAACAAATGAAATAGTATTTCTATTTCGAAGTTCATCAAAAAGGAGTGTTTTTCTAATGAAGCAAAACATCGGTACAATTAGTGCTCTAATTCGAATCACACTCGGACTTATCCTCTTCGGTTGTAGTACAGCTAAACTCGTACGTAAACCTAGGTGCACTTGGTCTAAAGTTTTACTATGGATTGGTGCCATGAAAATTGCAGAGGGCATCGTTCGTTTCTGCCCTATCGTTGAAGCATGTAAGTTTGGAAAATATATGAATATGGGCGCATTTAAAATGCCTAGCATGAATTTTACTGAAAAAGGACATGCTAAAGAAGAAGTGAATCAAGCTTCCAGTCATGACAAACCAAAGTCAAATGGAAGTTATGATACTTCTGACAAAGAGATTGAGTCAGCGATTGAAGAATTAATCCTGGCAAAACCGCTTTGAATCATTTGTCACGATGCAAGATGCTCTCAAAGAGACTTAGCTGCTGCAGTGGGCGGTTAAGTCTTCTTTATTTTACCACAAAACAGAACGTACATTCTTATTCTCACCCCTAAAACATACATAAAAAACATCAAGCGATAAAATTCAGAAAATTAGGTGTAAACCCCTTGCATAGAATGATATAAAAGTGATATCATTTTTATATCAGGAGGCGATCATATGAAAGAAAAACAAGTATTTTATGTTAATGGATTTCTCGGCGTTATTGGAATTTTATTTTTAGCCGCTATCGGTGTATTTTGCCTTGTACAAGAAATGTTTGTAATAGCTATTTTAGTTCTCATATTAGCATCTGTTTTAGCTACAGGTATCGGTATCGTTCAACCGAATCAAGCGAAAGTTATTACGTTCTTCGGTAATTATTTAGGAACAATTCGTCAAAACGGTTTATTTTTAACAATTCCGTTTGCATTCCGTCAAACTGTATCTTTACGTGTTGAAAACTTTAACAGTAAGAAATTAAAAGTAAATGATGTTGAGGGAAATCCAATTGAAATTGCAGCTGTTATCGTATATAAAGTTGTTGATTCTGCAAAAGCAATGTTTGGTGTTGAACATTACGATCGATTCGTAGAAATTCAAAGCGAAACAGCAATCCGCCACGTTGCAACAAAATATCCTTATGATAATTTCCAAGATGAAACTTGTATCACGTTACGAGGAAACACTGAAGAAATCTCTGAAGAATTAAAGCGTGAGCTAGAAGCACGCCTTGAAATTGCTGGTGTAGAAGTATTAGAAACTCGTTTAACACATTTAGCTTACGCAACAGAAATTGCCCATGCAATGCTCCAACGTCAACAAGCAAAAGCAGTATTAGCTGCTAGAAAAGAGATTGTTGAAGGTGCTGTGAAGATGGCGAAAGATTCAATCCATATGTTAGATGAAGAAGGCGTACTGGAACTCGATGACGAGCGTAAAGCAAATATGGTGAACAATTTATTAGTTGCCATCGTTTCAGATAAAGGTGCGCAACCAGTTATTAATACAGGAAGCCTATATTAAAAGGTTGTAAATAATTATGGCTAAAAAGAAAAGCTTTCCATTACGTATTGATCCTGAATTACACGCAGTCATCGAAAAATGGGCAAATGATGAGTTTCGTAGCGTCAATGCACACATCGAGTATTTGCTTCGAGAAATGGCAAAGCAAAAAGGAAAATTGAAAAAAGATAAAGATGAATAAAAAATCCCGCTGAGAAATCAGCGGGATTTTTATATTAGCTTCTCGTCATCTCATGCCCAATTGCACGATATCCTATATCACTTCGATAAAATAGACCATCACTCTCAATTTTACCGATTTCTTTATATACTTTGTCTTTCGCTTCTTGTAAACTATTCGCCTTACAAGCAACAAATAGTACACGGCCACCGTTTGTTACAAAATCACCATGCTTCATCGCTGTGCCTGAATGGAAAACAATTGCATCTTGCAATGCATCTAATCCTTTAATAATGTCACCTTTTTTATACGCTTCTGGATATCCTTTCGAAGCAAGTACAACACCAATTACTGCTTCCTCTGACCATTGTAATGTTAGCTCACTTTCATCTAATACAGCGTTACATACATCAACTAAATCGTTTTCTAAGCGAGGTAATACAACTTCTGTTTCAGGATCGCCAAAGCGTGCATTAAATTCAATTACCTTTGGACCATCATTTGTTAAAATAAGACCTGCGTATAAAATACCTGTAAACGAACGGTTTTCTGCAATCATCGCCTTGGCAGTTGGGTGTAATACTGTTTGAATCGCTTCTTGAACTGCTGATTCTGAAATTTGTGGTACTGGAGAATATGCACCCATTCCACCTGTATTTGGACCTTTATCCCCATCAAAAGCGCGTTTATGATCTTGAGCAATTACCATCGGATGTACGGTTGTTCCATTTACAAATGCCATTAATGAAAATTCTTGTCCATCTAGAAACTCTTCAATAACGACCTTCTTGCTCGCTTCGCCGAACTTGACATCTTGTAGCATTTCTTTCGCAGCTTGTAATGCCTCTTCAAGTGTCATTGCTACTGTTACACCTTTACCAGCAGCTAAACCATCTGCCTTAATTACAATCGGTGCACCAACTTTTTGAATGTACTGTACTGCTTCTTCATAATCTGTAAAAGTTTCATATGCCGCAGTTGGAATATCGTACTTTTTCATCAATTCTTTCGTAAAAGCCTTACTACCTTCAATAACAGCAGCCGCTTTATTAGGGCCAAATACACGAAGTCCCTCTTCCTTAAAACGATCCACGATTCCGTTCATAAGCGGAATTTCGGGTCCAACGAAAGTTAATTCAACATTCTTCTCTTTTGCAAATAAGACTAATGCATCGAAATCATTCTCATCAATATCAACTGGTGTTGCGACATCTCGCATACCTTCATTACCTGGCGCTACATATACTTTTTCTACCTTTTCAGATTGCGCAAATTTCCAAGCTAAAGCATGCTCACGCCCACCACGGCCAATTACTAAAACATTCATATTTCATCCCCCAATAATTAAATAAGTACAAACTAGAAGCTATGCTCCTAGTTTGTTTTCATATCAATGTAAGTTTAAAAAGGAGGATCGAGAGAACCGAGCAGGTCGAGGCGCATTCGCCAGGAGGACACGGAGTGTAGCTTTCCTACATGAGTACCGCACTGGCAATGCAACGACGACATGCGACAGTTATCTTGACCGGGCTTTTTAAACATCCGTATCAATAGAAGTTTAAAAGGGAGGATCGAGAGAACCGAGCAGGTCGAGGCGCATTTGCCAGGAGGACACGGAGTGTAGCTTTCCTACATGAGTACCGCACTGGCAATGCAACGACGACATGCGACAGTTATCTCGACCGGACCTTTTAAACATCCTCTATTAGTGTTTGAAATGACGTACGCCAGTGAACACCATCGTAATCCCATACTTATCTGCCACTTTAATAGAATCTTCATCACGGATTGATCCGCCTGGTTGAATGATTGCTGTAATACCAGCTTTTGCTGCTTCTTCTACTGTATCTGGCATCGGGAAGAAAGCATCAGATGCAAGTGCGCTACCTTGTGCTTTTTCGCCAGCTTGTGTAATTGCGATTTTTGCAGAGCCTACACGGTTCATCTGTCCCGCACCTACACCAACTGTCATGTTATCATTCGCTAAAACAATTGCATTTGATTTCACATGCTTTACAACTTTCCAAGCTAGTTTTAAATCTTTCCACTCTTGCTCTGATGGTTCACGTTTCGTTGGAATTGAAATTGTACTTTCATCTAATGATAACGTATCTTCCTCTTGAACAAGAAGTCCACCTTGTACAGAAGTTAGCTTTTTACTTGCGCTTGTTGCCTTTTCAATATTTACAGTTAGTAAACGTAAATTTTTCTTACTTTGCAATACTTCTAAAGCTTCTTGTGAGAAAGAAGGTGCGATAACAATTTCTAAGAAAATTTCATGTAACTTTTCAGCTGTAGCTTTATCAATTTCACGATTAGCTGCAATAATACCGCCAAAAATTGATACTGGATCCGCTTCATAAGCACGAGTGTATGCTTCGTGAATATCAGTTCCTACTCCAACGCCACATGGATTCATATGTTTTACCGCTACTACTGCTGGTTCTGTAAATTCTTTTACGATGCTAAGCGCTGCGTCTGCATCGTTAATATTGTTATAAGATAATTCTTTACCGTGTAATTGTTCTGCGTATGCAACAGAAGAAGTTGCAGCGAATGGCGCTTTATAGAATGTTGCTTTTTGATGTGGATTTTCTCCATAGCGTAAATCTTGTTTTTTCTCAAATGTCACCGTTAATGTTTCTGGACTTTCTTCACCCATTTGCTCTGTTAAGTAGTTAGAAATTAACGCATCATATGCCGCTGTATGACGGAATACTTTCGCTGCTAATTTACGTTTCGTTTCTTCTTTGACTTCGCCGTTCTCTTTCAGTTCTGCTAATACAACATCGTAATCTACTGGATCTACAATTACCGATACAAATTTATGATTTTTCGCAGCAGAGCGAATCATTGTTGGGCCACCGATATCAATATTTTCAATTGCATCAGCAAATGTTACATCAGGCTTAGCGATCGTTTCTTTGAATGGGTATAAGTTAACAACAACAAAGTCAATTGGTTGAATGCCTAATTCATTCATTTGCGCTACATGCGTTTCATTATCACGAACCGCTAATAGACCACCATGAATATTTGGGTGTAATGTTTTTACACGTCCATCCATAATTTCCGGGAAACCAGTTACTTCAGAAATACCGATTACTTGTAAGCCATTTTCTTCTAGTAATTTTTTCGTACCACCTGTTGAAATAACTTCAATCCCTTGTTCTAGTAAACCTTTAACAAATTCTACTACTCCTGTTTTATCTGAAACACTTACTAATGCACGCTTTTTCATTTATCCTTCACCCCTGGTTGTATGTTAGTTAACAGTTGTTTCTTTCGCAGACTGAACAATTTGATTCACTGTATTTACGTATAATTTATGTTCAACTTGTTGAATTTTCTTTTGTAAGCTTTCTCTCGTATCCCCTTCAGAAACAACTACCGCTTCTTGCGCAATAATTGGACCTGTATCCATACCTGCATCTACATAATGAATTGTTACTCCAGTTACTTTCACACCTGCTTCTAACGCTTGACCGACAGCATCTTTACCCGGAAAACTCGGTAATAGTGATGGATGAATATTAATAATCTTCCCACCGTACGCTCCTAGTAAAGTCGGCCCAATTAAACGCATATATCCAGCTAAAATAACATAATCAATTTCATACTCTTCTAGCTTCTTTAATATTTCTTTTTCAAATGCTTCTTTTGACTCATATGCTTTCGCTGAAAAGGCGAAACACGGAATATGATGATAATGTGCCCGTCCAACAGCACGTGCTTCTGGTTTATCACATACTAATAAACTAATTTCTGCATCCAATCTTTTTTCTTCCACCGCATTAACGAGAGATTGAAAGTTAGATCCACTTCCAGAAGCAAAAACTGCTAATCTACTCATAGTGCTGTGCCCCCATTGAAAGTAACACCGGTCCCTTGTACAGTACGTCCAATAATACGAGCTGTTTCTCCTTGCTCTTCAAGAAGACGAACAACATCTTTTGCATCTTCTTCCTTCACCGCTACTACCATACCAATACCCATGTTAAAAATATTGAACATTTCTTTCTCTTCTAGTTTCCCAACTTCTTGAAGTAAACTGAAGATCGGCTGAATTTCCCAAGCTCCTAGCTCAATTTCAGCACCAATTCCTTCTGGCAACATACGTGGAATATTTTCAATGAATCCGCCACCTGTAATATGTGCCATACCGTATACTTCATGTTTCTTCAATAGTTCTAAAATAGGTTTGACATAAATTTTCGTTGGTTTTAATAATTCTTCACCAAGAGGTAGCTCTAAGCGTCCATAAATGCGATCTAAAGATAGTTCGCCATCTTCTAGTAACACTTTTCGTACTAAAGAGTAACCATTACTATGAATACCGCTAGATGCTAGGCCAATTAATACTTGACCAGCTTCAATTTTTTCACCTGTTACAATTTTCTTTTTATCAACAATTCCAACTGTAAAACCAGCTAAATCGTATTCTTCCGTAGAATACATCCCTGGCATTTCAGCTGTTTCTCCACCAATTAATGCACAACCAGCTTGGCGACAGCCCTCTGATATACCTTTGACGATGTTTTCAATTTTACTAGGTTCAGCTTTACCACAAGCAATATAATCAAGGAAGAAAAGCGGTTCTGCTCCTTGGACAACAATATCATTTACACACATTGCTACTGCATCAATACCAATTGTGTCATGTTTATCTGCCATAAAAGCGAGCATCAATTTCGTTCCCACGCCATCTGTTCCAGATACTAATACAGGTTCTTCTAATGCAAATTTTGATAGATCAAACATACCTCCAAAACCGCCTAAACCGCCTAGTACTTCTTTTCTCATTGTTGTTTGTACGTGTTTTTTCATGCGAGATACCGCTTCATATCCAGCTTCAATATCTACTCCTGCTTGCTTATATGCATTCGCCATCGTTATTTACACCTCGTCTTTTAATTTCTCCCCATCCAGGGCGGGCCGTTTTAAGAAAGAAGCTAGCTTCTACATCAAAGGAAGTAGAAGCTTTTTTCTTCTTATTTCATACTTTCTAAAAGCTCTTGCTCATAATCATAAAGAGCTGTTGGATAGTCACCATTGAAGTAAGCCATACATAGACCGCCATATTTCCCTTCATATGGACGTCCAATTGCATCTACTAATCCATCTTCACTTAAAAATGTTAGTGAATCTGCACCGATTATTTCACGGATTTCTTCTACTGTATGATTTGCTGCAATTAATTCTTTCCTCGTTTGAATATCAATACCATAGAAGCATGGATATTTAAGAGGTGGTGAAGCAATTCTTACATGAACTTCTGTCGCTCCAGCCTCACGAAGCATACGAACAATTCGTTTACTTGTTGTTCCTCTTACGATAGAATCGTCAATCATAACAACTCGTTTTCCTTCAACTACACCTCTTACTGCTGAAAGTTTCATCTTAACCCCTTGCTCTCGCAGTTCTTGAGAAGGTTGAATAAACGTACGTCCAACGTAACGATTTTTAATTAGTCCTAACTCATATGGAATGCCTGTCGCCTCCGCATAACCAATTGCTGCTGAAATACTAGAGTCTGGTACACCAGTAACAACATCAGCTTCAATAGGTGCTTCCGCCGCTAAACGTTTTCCCATGTTTTTACGTGCTGCATGGACGTTAATACCTGCAATATTAGAATCCGGACGTGCAAAGTAAATGTACTCCATACTACAAATTGCATGATCTACTTCATTTGTAAAACGATCTACGTGAATTCCTTCATCATTGATGATAAGTAATTCACCAGGTTCTACATCACGAATGTATGTTGCACCTACTACATCAAAAGCACATGTTTCTGATGCTACAACGTAAGCATCCCCCATCTTTCCAATTGAAAGAGGACGGAATCCATTCGGATCTAGCGCAACAATCATTTCATTTCCAGTTAGTAAAAGGTATGCGAACGCACCTTTCACTTTATTTAGAGCTTCTTTTACACTTTCAATTAAAGAATCTTTCGTACTACGTTTAATGAGATGTAAAAGTACTTCTGTATCTGAACTAGTTTGAAAAATACTTCCTTCCGCCTCTAATTCACGGCGAAGCATTTTTGCGTTAATTAAATTTCCGTTATGAGCTAACGCCATACTATGATCGGAAAAGCGGAATAATAATGGTTGAACATTAGCAACTTCACTTCCACCAGCCGTCGCATATCGTACGTGTCCAATTGCCGATTTTCCGTTTAATCCTTCTAGCTCACCTCTTGAAAACACTTCTGATATTAAACCTAACCCCTTGTGACCGATGATTTTTTCCCCATTATTTACGACGATGCCTGCGCCTTCTTGACCACGGTGCTGCAAACTATGCAATCCGTAGTACGAAACTTGTGCTGCATTTTCATGCCCCCAAATTCCGAAAACGCCACATTCTTCATTTAACCCCTTTATTTCAGCAAGCATGGGATTGCCCCTTTCCAAGCCTTTCTCATTTCATCTACATTTGCTGTAAGTAATACTTCATTTTCTTCATTATGAATTGTTACTTCATTTGTATTTGTTACTTCTCCAACTTGAATTGCTTCTACCACTTTCTCGAATGCTTCTTTATTTTCACGTTTTACAGTTATAACAAAGCGAGATTGTGATTCAGAGAATAATGCTGCTGTTGCTTCTCCATCTAATTTCACATTAGCACCTAAACCGTTAGCACCAATTGCACTTTCAGAAATTGCAACTGCTAAACCACCTTCAGCAACATCATGTGCGGATTGAACAAGGCCAGCTTGAATTGCTTCTAATACTTGTTTTTGACGTTTTAATTCTACATCTAGATCGATACTTGGTGATTGGCCGAAAATTTTGCCGTGGACCATTTTCTGTAATTCACTTCCACCAAACTCAGCTTTCGTCTCTCCGATTACGTAAACTAAATCGCCAGCTTGCTTAAACTCTTGTGTTGTTACATGTTTTAAATCGTGTACAAGTCCAACCATCCCAACTGTCGGTGTTGGATATACTGCTTCACCACTACGCTCGTTATACATTGATACGTTTCCGCCGATAACTGGCGTTTGTAATGTGCGACAAGCTTCACTCATACCATCTACTGATTTTTCAATTTGCCAGAAGATTTCTGGTTTTTCTGGATTACCGAAGTTTAAGCAATCTGTAATTGCAAGTGGCTCTCCTCCAGAACATACGATATTACGTGCTGCCTCTGCTACTGCAATTTTACCGCCCACTTCTGGATCTAAATAAATGTAGCGAGAGTTACAATCTGTCGTCATTGCTAATCCTTTTTCTGTACCGCGTACACGTACAACTGCTGCATCTGAACCTGGTGTAACAACTGTGCTTGTGCGAACTTGATAATCATATTGATCATAAACCCACTCTTTACTCGCAATCGTCGGTTGTTGTAATAAAGCGAATAACGTTTCTTTATAATTTTCTACTTTTGGTGTTTCCATTTTCATCTGCTGGAACTCAGCAAAGTATGCTGCTTCTTTTGATGGTTTATGATAAATTGGTGCTTCTTCTGCAAGAGCATCTGCTGGTACTTCAGCTACCTTTTCACCTTTATGGAATAAGCGAAGCATTTTGTCTTCCGTTACTTTCCCCATCGTAACTGCTGCAAGACCATACTTCTCAAATAAATCTACTATTTCTTGCTCTCTACCTTTTTTTATAACAATTAACATACGTTCTTGTGATTCAGATAGCATCATTTCATATGGTGTCATTCCTGTTTCGCGCTGTGGTACATCATCTAAGTACATTTCAATACCCATACCTGCTTTACTTGCCATTTCTGCAGAAGATGACGTTAAACCAGCAGCTCCCATATCTTGAATTCCAACAAGTGCATCCGACTGAATAAGTTCTAAGCAAGCTTCAATAAGAAGTTTCTCCATAAATGGATCTCCTACTTGAACTGCCGGACGTTTCGCTTCTGAGCTTTCAGATAGCTCTTCAGATGCGAATGTTGCACCGTGAATACCATCACGACCTGTTGATGCTCCTACGTACATTACTGTATTACCAGCACCGTGCGCTTGCCCTTTTTTAATATCTTCATGGTTAATTAAACCTACGCACATTGCATTTACAAGTGGATTTCCTTCATAACATGGATCAAATTGTACTTCGCCGCCAACAGTAGGAATACCGATGCAGTTACCGTATCCTGCGATTCCTGCTACTACTTCTTCGAATAAATATTTCACACGTGGTGATTGTAATTCACCGAAGCGAAGTGAGTTTAATAGAGCTACTGGACGTGCTCCCATAGAGAATACGTCACGAATAATACCACCAACGCCTGTTGCTGCTCCTTGATATGGTTCAATAGCAGAAGGGTGGTTATGGCTTTCCATTTTAAATACAACCGCTTGATTATCACCGATGTCTACAATTCCAGCACCTTCTCCAGGTCCTTGCAGAACGCGCTCACCCGTCGTTGGGAATTTACGAAGTACTGGCTTCGAATTTTTATAACTACAATGTTCAGACCACATAACAGAGAATAATCCTGTTTCTGTATAATTTGGCAGACGGCCTAAAATCTTTTCAACCATGGCAAACTCTTCGTCTGTTAGCCCCATTTCCGCATATATGCGCTCTTCTTTAATTTGTGTTGGATTTGGTTCAAGCATTAACGACATATGTTTCCCTCCACTGTTTTAAGATAGATTGAAAGACTTTTAACCCTTCAGCACCACCAAGCAATTCATCTACAGCACGCTCTGGGTGTGGCATCATACCAAGTACATTTCCCTTTTCATTTACAATACCAGCAATATCTGAAACGCTACCGTTCGGATTTTCTACATAACGGAATGCGATTTGATTATTCTCTTCTAATTGTTTAAGAGTCGCTTCATCACAATAGTAATTCCCTTCACCATGTGCAATTGGAATATTGATTACTTCATCTTTTTCATATTGTGATGTAAACATCGTTTCATTATTTTCAACGCGTAACTGAACAGTGCGACACATAAATTTTAAGTTTTCGTTTCTCATTAGTGCTCCTGGTAGTAATCCTGATTCAACAAGAATCTGGAATCCATTACACACTCCTAAAATTGGTTTTCCTTGCTCAGCAGCTTTTTGCACTGCTTTCATTGCGTTAGCAAAGCGAGAAATAGCACCACAACGTAAATAGTCACCGTAAGAGAATCCACCAGGTAGTAAAATTGCATCATATTCATCTAAATTCTCTCTATCGTGCCAAACGTAATCTACTTCTTCACCAAGCTCATCTTTAATTGCATGGAACATATCGACATCACAGTTCGAACCTGGGAATACTATGACTGCAAATTTCACTGTGCGACAACCTCCTCAACTTCATAACGGAAGTCTTCCATTACAACGTTTGTTAATAGTTTTTCACACATTTCTTTTACCTTTGCGTCAAGGTCAGATACTGATTTATCAATTGTTAATTCCATATATTTTCCGATTCGAACGTCTTGTACTTCTGTGAACGAAAGACTATGAAGTGCCCCTTTTACTGCTGTTCCTTGTGGATCTAATACGCTTTCTCTTAACGTTACATATACCTTAACTTTATACATGTGAAATTCCCCCTAAACGTTTTAAAATCTCTTCATAAGCTTCTGTTAAATTTCCAAGGTCACGACGGAATACGTCTTTATCAAATTTTTCATTGCTCGTTTCATCCCATAAACGGCAAGTATCTGGTGAAATTTCATCCGCTAAAATGATTTCTCCTTCATCTGTTACACCAAACTCTAATTTAAAATCTACTAATCTTACACGACAGCTTGCGAAATGATCAATCAACACTTGATTGATTTGTAGAGCCATATCTCGTAATACGCTTACTTGCTCTGGTGATGCAACGTTTAATACACGAATATGATCTTCCGTTACAAGCGGATCTCCTAAATCATCATCTTTGAAGTAAAATTCTACGATTGGTTCTGCAAGTACAGTTCCCTCTTCCATTCCTAATCGTTTTGAAAGACTTCCTGCAATTACATTTCTTGTGACAACTTCTAGAGGAATAATACTCACTTTTTTAACAAGTTGCTCTGTTTCAGATAACTTCTCTACAAAATGTGTTTTTATTCCTACTTCTTGTAACTTTCTGAACAATGAAGTTGTAATCTCATTGTTCAAACGACCTTTTCCTGTAATCGTCTCTTTTTTCTCCCCATTGAAAGCAGTCGCACTATCTTTGTACTCTACCCAAACCATATCTGCTGATTCTGTACGATAAATTCTTTTTGCCTTACCTTCATACAGCAATTCTAGCTTTTGCATTTCGCAAGCCCCCTGTAGTTTGAAAAATGTGAATAATGTTTTTATAAAGAATGGCACAGAATGACTCTATTCTGTGCCATATGAAATTTTACGCTTCGTTTAACCCAAGGCGTTCAAAGATTGTATCAACGTGTTGCATATGATGCTCATAGTTGAAGCATTCATTAATTTCTTCTTGTGATAACTTGCTCGTAATACGCTCATCAGCTTCTACAAGCTCTTTAAATTGTACTTGTGTTTCCCAAGCTTCCATCGCTTTAGGCTGTACGATATCATAAGCTTCTTCACGTACCATACCTTTGTCGATTAATGTAAGCATTACGCGCTGAGAATAAATTAAGCCGTATGTTCTTGTCATATTGCGTTTCATATTCTCTGGGTATACAGTTAAGTTTTTAACGATATTACCAAAGCGATTTAACATGTAATTTAACGCGATTGTAGCATCTGGTAAAATTACGCGTTCTGCTGAAGAGTGAGAAATATCGCGCTCATGCCATAATGGAACATTCTCGTAAGCTGTCATCATATAACCGCGGATAACACGAGCTAAACCAGTCATATTTTCAGATCCAATTGGATTACGTTTATGTGGCATTGCAGAAGAACCTTTTTGGCCTTTTGCAAAAGCCTCTTCAACTTCACGTGTTTCACTCTTTTGTAAACCACGAATCTCAACTGCCATCTTTTCAATAGATGTTGCGATTAGTGCAAGTGTTGACATGTAATGAGCATGGCGATCACGTTGCAATGTTTGTGTAGAAATTGGTGCTGCTTCTAATCCTAAGTTTTCACAAACAAATTTCTCTACGAATGGATCAATGTTCGCGTATGTACCAACCGCACCAGATAATTTACCAACGCGAACTGTATCAGCAGCTTGTTTGAAACGCTCTACGTTACGTTTCATTTCTTCATACCAAAGACCAAGTTTTAAACCAAATGTTGTTGGTTCTGCATGAACACCGTGTGTTCTTCCCATCATGATCGTGTATTTATGCTCTTTCGCTTTGTTAGCTAAAATGCTTACAAAGTTTTCTAAGTCTTTTAATATGATTTCATTCGCTTGTTTTAAGATGTAAGATAACGCTGTATCTACTACGTCTGTAGATGTTAAACCGTAATGAACCCATTTACGTTCCTCACCTAATGCTGGTGTTTCTGATACAGCGCGAGTGAATGCAACTACGTCATGACGTGTCTCTTTTTCAATTTCATAAATACGATCAATATCAAATGATGCATGCTCACGAATTTTTTTAACATCTTCTTTTGGAATGTCGCCAAGCTCAGCCCATGCTTCACAAGCTAAAATCTCAACTTCTAACCATGCCTTAAATTTGTTTTCTTCCGTCCAAATTGCACCCATTTCAGGGCGTGTATAACGATTAATCATCTTTTTCCCTCCAACAGTTGTTCTTGATGGTCCCAAATATGCAAACTCTTCGCTTTTTCTAGAGCGACTTCAATATTATCATTTAAAATATTAACATGCCCCATTTTTCGCTGCGCTTTTGCTTCTTCTTTTCCATACAAGTGTAAATAGCACCCGGTTAGTCTATTCACTTGTCCTAGGACCCCTTCTATATGTTCGCCTAAAATGTTTACCATGACAACTGGTTTTAACAAATTTGTTTCTCCAAGAGGTAAATTACAGATTGCTCGAATATGTTGACCAAATTGACTCGTTTCACATGCATCCTGTGTATAGTGTCCTGAATTGTGAGGTCTTGGTGCTAATTCATTAATGTAAATCTCACCGTCAGCTGTAGCAAACATCTCTACCGCTAGTGTTCCCACAAGTTCTAGTTCATCCGCGAGCACTTTTGCATAAGCAATTGCTTTTTGAGAAAGTTCCTCTGTAATGCGAGCTGGAACGATAGATTCATGCAAAATGTTATTTACATGAATATTTTCCGCTACCGGAAATACTTTCGTTTCACCACTTACACTACGAATTACAATAACTGATACTTCTTTTTCAAAAGGCACCCATTTTTCTAAAATGCACTCCGCTGCATTCGCAAGCTTTCGCGCTTTATCAACGTCAGCTTCACTTCTTAAAACAACTTGCCCTTTCCCATCATATCCACCTGTCGTTGTTTTTAAGACGGAAGGATATGATAAATCGGCGATTGCTTCAGTAAGCTGTTCTTGAGTTTGAACCAATCTATACGTTGCTACTGGTAATCCCGCTTTTTCAATTGCATTCTTTTCTGTAAAACGATTTTGCGTTTTACTTAACAACTGACTACCTTGTGGTAAGTAAGCATGTTTTTCCAGCCATTGTAAGCATCTATAATCAATATTCTCAAATTCATATGTGACTACATCACTGATCTCTGCTAAATGCTGAATTGCTTTTAAATCGTCATATGGTGCAACAATTTCAATATCAGCAACTTGTGCACATGGTGAATTCTTTGTAGGATCTAAAACAGCAATTTTATATCCCATCTCCTTAGCTGCCAATGCCATCATTCTTCCTAGCTGGCCGCCTCCAATAATGCCGATTGTTTTTCCAGGTAAAATGATTCTCGTCATACTAGCTCACTACCTTCACGCACAGTTTTCTCAATAGCTTCTCGTCTCAGTTCTAATGCATCATGTATATCATCATGAAATGATCCAAGTATTTGTGCAGCAAGTAATCCAGCATTCGTTGAACCAGCCTTACCAATTGCAACAGTTGCAACTGGAACCCCTCCTGGCATTTGGACGATGGATAATAACGAATCTAGGCCGTTTAACGCCTTTGATTGGACCGGGACACCGATTACAGGAAGATTTGTCTTCGCTGCAACCATTCCTGGTAAATGCGCTGCTCCACCGGCTCCAGCAATAATAACTTTTAATCCACGTTCACGAGCTGTCTCTGCATATTCAAACATATAATCCGGAGTCCTATGAGCGGATACAACTTTTTTCTCATACGGTATATTTAATTCATCTAAAATGTCACAAGCATATTTCATTGTTTCCCAGTCTGACGTGCTTCCCATTATGACTCCAACTAGTGATTTCATATTAGAATCCCCCCGATTCAAATAAAAAAAGCCTGAAATAGAACAGTTTCTCTTTTACTATGAGAGAAAGCGCTCTACTCAGGCATACGTATCCCTTGTGAATAGAAAAATACCGAGTGACTTTCCCTCATAGTCTAACGAATAACGGTCGTTAGGTAGAGACTTGCAGGCCATATCCCCGCGATTATATGAGGTCTTATATATTATTGTTTCTATGGCTATATTAACAATATTTCATAAACAATGTCAACAAATAATCGAATGTTTTTTTATTAGCAATTGATAACGTTCGTGTTTTAGTTATATTCAAAAGAAGAATTGCAACTATATGCAAGAAGAAAAGGGAATTAGAATATATATTTCTAGAGATCTATTTTATGTATAATTTACTTCAGTATGTTTCAACCAAAGTATATACACTCTTGTATTCTATACATCAATAGAACTTATATTATAACCATTTAATTTCTAAGGAGGAATTAACCGTGAAAAAATAACTAACTGTGCTATTATCCTATTTATGTTTCTCTATCGCGATAATTGCTGTAATGATTGAATACTTATTTATATCATCTCATTTTTTCTACTCTCATTATTTTAGATATATACTTATGATAGAAATAATACTTCCTATCTTAGGTATTATTTTAGGAGCATTCGGAAAATCAGGAGCACAAAAAATCATTGCCATTATTTTAAACAGCCTCTATTTCATTCTTTTTTCTTCTTTAGCTTCATTCAATTTATGGATTTTAACATTTGGTAAATAAAAATAAACACAAAAAAACCTAAGTCGAAACGACTTAGGTTTTTGCTTGGCGACGTCCTACTCTCACAGGGACAAGGTCCCAACTACCATCGGCGCTAGAGAGCTTAACTTCCGTGTTCGGTATGGGAACGGGTGTGACCTCTCTGCCATCATCACCAAACTATGAAGGCATATTCCTTCAAAACTAGATAACATTGCTACATATTATATGGTTAAGTCCTCGATCTATTAGTATTCGTCAGCTCCACATGTCACCATGCTTCCACCTCGAACCTATCAACCTGATCATCTTTCAGGGATCTTACTAGCTTACGCTATGGGAAAT
>NZ_JAUMJO010000006.1:0-268823 GCF_036320425.1 Bacillus nitratireducens | reverse complement strand
GAGGTTAGGGGTTCGACTCCTCTCGGGCGCGCTTTTATTAACGGGAAGTGGCTCAGCTTGGTAGAGCACCTGGTTTGGGACCAGGGGGTCGCAGGTTCAAATCCTGTCTTCCCGATTTTCCAAAAAACATGGGGCCTTAGCTCAGCTGGGAGAGCGCCTGCCTTGCACGCAGGAGGTCAGCGGTTCGATCCCGCTAGGCTCCACTTTATTTTTTATATGTCGGAGGTATACCCAAGTTCGGCTGAAGGGATCGGTCTTGAAAACCGACAGGCGGTGAGAATCGCGCGGGGGTTCGAATCCCTCTACCTCCTCCATTTTTTTAAAAAAGTGGTTTAGTTACATATAAAAAAATATTGATTTTCCTTCATGGAGGTATACCCAAGTTCGGCTGAAGGGATCGGTCTTGAAAACCGACAGGCGGCGAGAGTCGCGCGGGGGTTCGAATCCCTCTACCTCCTCCATTTTTTTAAACAATATAATATCGTCGCGGGGTGGAGCAGTACGGTAGCTCGTCGGGCTCATAACCCGAAGGTCGCAGGTTCAAATCCTGTCCCCGCAACCAATGGTCCCGTGGTGTAGTGGTTAACATGCCTGCCTGTCACGCAGGAGATCGCCGGTTCGACCCCGGTCGGGACCGCCATTTATGTTGGCTCGGTAGCTCAGTCGGTAGAGCAGAGGACTGAAAATCCTCGTGTCGGCGGTTCGATTCCGTCCCGAGCCACCATTTTTTTTATGCCGGCTTAGCTCAATTGGTAGAGCAACTGACTTGTAATCAGTAGGTTGGGGGTTCAAGTCCTCTAGCCGGCATCATTTAGGGGCATAGTTTAAAGGTAGAACTGAGGTCTCCAAAACCTCCAGTGTGGGTTCGATTCCTACTGCCCCTGTAAGTATATGGGCCTATAGCTCAGCTGGTTAGAGCGCACGCCTGATAAGCGTGAGGTCGATGGTTCGAGTCCATTTAGGCCCACCATATATATTATTCCGCAGTAGCTCAGTGGTAGAGCTATCGGCTGTTAACCGATCGGTCGTAGGTTCGAGTCCTACCTGCGGAGCCATGGCCCGTTGGTCAAGTGGTTAAGACACCGCCCTTTCACGGCGGTAACACGGGTTCGAATCCCGTACGGGTCATAAAAAAAAGAGTCAGCAATATGCTGACTCTTTTTTATTTTGTAGAATCCTTCTTTATCAACTGATTTTCCTGAAATAAATAAAGGGATTTAGGAAAAGCTATGGTATGTATAAAAAGGAGGAGACAAAAATGACACGAGTGAGAGACTTTATGAGTACTCATGTTGTACATTGTACACCGCTAGACAATGTATATGAGGCTGCTGTAAAAATGAAGGAAGAATCGGTTGGATTGATTCCTGTTGTTGAAAATGAACAAGTTGTTGGGCTTGTTACTGATCGAGACCTAGTTGTTCGTGGGATTGCTGAAAAACATCCTGGATCTAATAAAATTACAAATATAATGACAACAAACATTGTTTCAGTTTCTCCAGATGATTCGATTGAAAAAGCTACAGAATTAATGGCACAGTATCAAATTAGACGCTTACCAGTAGTTGAGAGTGGGCAACTTGTGGGTATGCTAGCCCTAGGTGATTTAGCTATAAGAGAATCGGCTGATGATCAAGCTGGCTTTGCTTTAAGTGAAATCTCGGAGCACATGGAATAAAGTATGTATAAAGATCAGATACATTATTCTAGTATATATGGATTAAACTAATATGTTAGCGTGATGTATCTGAGACATTATATAATAAATATAGCGTTAATATTTCCGACAGTTTATTAAAAATTTGTTATTCCTAATTTTTAATAAGAGGAAAAATGATATACTAATAGATATAAGTATTATGATAGAATTTGAATATAACAATATTCATTGTTAATGATGTGATAATGAATTAATATTTCCTACGTAGATAAAGTGAAACTTTAATTATTGGGGGGCCATCCCAAAATAATTATTAGTTGAACCAATCGGGCTTTTATGGGCAGCTTTATCTCCCACCTAACTTCCTCGCATTCGCAGAATTTTGAGGTGGGGGTCTTACTGCCCGCAAATAGCGGGATAAAAAGGAAAGGGGAATTATATGAGGGCTGTACAGGGCGATCCAAATTGGAATTTGGTTACAGATACATATATAGAACCAAACAATTTCGCTGAGTTATTTTCTTTGCTTGTGCCTTGTCATCCAAAAGGTGAAGGGAAAGAGCGAACTATATTAGTATGGAAAGAAAAAGAGTTTTATAAAGAAGAAAATTTAGCGGCATTTATCGTATATGGAATGAAAAAAATAAAGGGTTTACCGCAGTTTCATAAAGATGAAATTCCAACTTTAGTACGTATTCTGCGTTTATGTCAAGAGATTGGTTGGTATGAAGAGGCAAATGCTTTTATGATAAGCCAGGGGCTAGAAGAATTTGTCCAAACTTCATTGGAATATGAAACATGGGATCTTTTGACGCAAGCGGTTGCTTTAAACTATTTAATTATTAAATATCGTATTGGTGAATTAACAGATGGCGATGTGGAAATTTGGAATCGAGTTAAATTTAGTGAGAAATGTATAACAGATTGTAAACATCTATTATCGCATAAAGAAGTATTGGAATTTACATTCTTTTATATGTGTAAGCGAGCTAAGCTACTGTCAAAAGAGCAATTAAATAGTGATATGATGAATCTAGCAATGTATTGTAATACCTTTGTGTATGATTTGTATACACATGACTTATTACGAAAGTATCGTAAGTGTACAGATTTTCTATCATATTATGGACCAAGTCAAGCAGTTTTAGCTTGTCAAAGAGCTGTACTTTCTCAAATTTCAGATCGATTAGATCCATTAAAGACAACGCATGTAGATGATTATTTATATGTGATGAAAGAAATGATGGAGCATATGACGATAGGGGTAATGGATCGATATGGTCATTTTATTGGAAAGTTGCTATCATATGTACCATTTTTTGAAATGATTCAAGTTCCACAACATGCATATTATTGTGAAGAATTACTTTATATTTGTAAGGGCATTGAATACAAAGAAGAAATACTACGCAATTATATATTTATACAATTACATGATTGTTTACCATCTTTCTTTAAACTATTTCTTAAAAATAAGCGTTATGCAACGATTCATGATATTCTTTTCTATTGGTGCGATGATGAACAAAGAATGAGTTTAGAGAAAAAATATAATCTTAGTTTTATTTATGAAAAATATGCTTGTGGTTAAACCGTATTTTACATATTAAAAATTAATATAAATTAAAAAGGATCTCAAGTTTATGTGAGATCCTTTTTTGTTAGTAAAACAAGGAGAAAGTAACTAAGATAAGAAATAACATTCCATAAAGGAGAATTTGTGCAGTATAACTTCCTTGTATACCAAAAAAAGTATTCATTTTTTCATATAAATGCAGTATATATTTCGTTGGATTATCTTTGAAAGATTGGTACACAGTGTCTCCTCTTTCTAAGCTTCTTGTTCATGTTTTTGGTTATGAGGAACATTAATGTATCTAGCTATGAATAATAAAACACCTATAAAGAGTACAGGAAGTATGGTAGATAAATAAAAACCAGTACTAATTATATTTGTTATAAGAGCACTCAAAAGAAAAATTGCATTATAAATATGCGCTATTTTTTGTTTTAGCCGCATTTGTAATGCTTCCATAATGATTTCTAAGGCAACAAAAGTAATAATAATAGATAAAAATACAGTGTTCGTATTATAAATGATTAAACAACAGATTAGGCCTAAAAAGGCTAAGTATTCAATTATGAGAGGTATATTGATATTACGTGGCATACAATTTACCTAACTAAATATGGCAGTGGATTTACTGCATTTGTTTTTTCAAAATTCCATTCTCCATTATGTAATTCAAAATGAAGATGTTGCCCGTATGAATGACCTGTGTTTCCCATATGACCTACTAATTGTCCAGCTTGTACTTGATCCCCAACTTGTACAGCACGATCTTTCATATGAGCATAAACTGTTGTATATAATTTCCCGTTTATTTGATGGGCAACGAACACGACATTGCCGTAGCTAGCCGAATAATAAGATTTCACAACTTTACCTGCAGCAGCGGCTTGAATAGAGATGTTGCCTTGTGCTGCAATATCTATACCATAATGCATTTGTTCCCAGCGCATATCAAAAGTTGAGCTAATTCTTCCTTGAGTAGGAAATTTGAAAACAGCTGGAATTGATGAAGGTTGAGCTGTTTTAGTTTGTGATTGATTTTGATGTTGCACTACATAGTGTTTTGCTACATATCCGTATCCTGTGCCAAAACGAATTTTATACCAAGTACCTACCGTTTCTACTACTTGTACTTGTGTACCATTTTGTAACGAACCAAGTAGAGAGCTACTTGTACTAGCGTTGCTACGTACATTTAATTTTGGTGTTGCAACAGTATAAGAAGGTGAACCTTGTACAGCTACACCTTTTACTAGAGGTATGGATCCATTAGATACAAAGTTTTTTTGTACGTATCCAATTTGACCGTTATGTAATATTTTGTACCAATCCCCTTGTTCACCTTGAATGGTAATGAATTGACCATTTGGTAATATATCTAGAATAGAAGACTCTGTATTAGGTTCAGAGCGAACGTTTAATGCGTTTGCATTTACGATATATTGATTCTTTGATTGAACATTTTTTTTGAATAGAATTGCATCTTTTTTTATGTAGCCTGTTTTGTTGTTAACAGATACTTTATACCAATCTTGAGTTGTCTCAAGAATAGTAACCGGGCTATTAAATCGAATGTTGTCAATTATTGCACTGTCTGCATGGTTATTTTGATGTAGTGCAACGTTGTCAATTTTTACATATCCAGTTTTTACTTTAGATGGTTGCTTAGCAGCAGCTGTTTGTATATTGGATTCTCCCATAGAAGGAAGTAAAGAAGCAATTGCGATAGTAGTGGCTGTTAAAGCTGTAGCTTTCATATTCATGTAATAAAGACCTCCTCTAGTTGTATAGTTGTAATTTTATTATAGTATAAAGATATAATATATTGGTCGTATTCACATAAATGTAATATGAAATCAATAAAAATAATGTTAGAAGAGAGGTTCGTAAATAAACATTGTATATATCATTTGTGGGATCGCATTTATATTTGTTAAACACATTAATATTTAATGGATAATTAAGAAAATTAAAACAGTTGATGATGTCTTATTACAGTGTTATACTGACAGTGATAATTTTATAGTTTGCTAGGAGAGCTGGTGTTGCCAGCTGAGAGTAGGCCGTAAGCCTTTGATCCTTTTCATTACCTGATCTAGATTATGCTAGCGTAGGGAAGCAATTCGGACACTAACAATGAGTCCCCGTTTCTTTGCGTATAGAAACGGGGCTTTTTTATTTGAAAATTTCATATTGAAACCACTAGGGGTGCTTGATGTGCTGAGAGAGGAATAATCCTTAACCCTTACAGACCTGATCTAGGTAATACTAGCGAAGGGAAGTGGACAACGAATAAATGTATAATTTTATTTGCTGTAACCACTTCTTATATAGAAGTGGTTTTTTATTTAGATACATATATCGGAAGGGGAAATAGAAATGAAATTTTGCGATAGATTATTAGAAACTGTACAACCAGTTTGGGAGATGAGTCATAATCATCCGTTTGTAGTAGGTATGGGGGATGGCACGTTAGAAAAAGATAAGTTTCAGTATTATATTATTCAAGATTATTTATATTTGTTAGATTATGCAAAGCTATATGCCATCGGTGTTGTAAAGGCAACAAATCCACAAGTAATGGGGAAATTTGCTGAACAAATTGATGGAATATTAAATGGAGAAATGACGATCCATAAACAGTATGCAAAAAGACTTGGAATTTCTATAGAGGAGATAGAGTCAGCAAAACCATCTGCTAAAAATTTAGCTTATACAAATTACATGATGTCTGTATCTCAAAATGGCACACTTGCGGAATTAATAGCAGCACTTCTTCCGTGTATGTGGAGCTACTGGGAGATTGGAAAGCGTTTAAATGATATTCCTGGAGCAAGAGATCATGAGTTCTTTGGTGAGTGGATTCAAGGATATAGTTCTGAAGAATACGGTAACCTTTGTATTTGGTTAATAGATTTATTAAATGAAATGGCAGTTGGAAAGTCTGAAAAAGAGCTAGATCGATTAGAGGAGATTTTCCTATATTCCAGTCGATTTGAATATTTATTCTGGGATATGTCCTATCGTAAGGAGATGTGGGGATTTGAGGAGCAAGAACATACTACAGTTTCATAATGTTTCTTTTCATTATGATGAGAAACCAATCATCAATGAATTAAATGCTTCTATACAAGATAAAGAGTTTGTAAGTATTATCGGACCGAGTGGATGCGGGAAAAGTACTTTATTTCGCCTTATTACAGGTTTAGAAGAAGCAAGTACTGGACAGATAGAGCTGACAGAAACAAAGAGCCACCCTGTAGGGTATATGCCCCAAAAAGATATGCTCTTGCCGTGGAGGACGATTATTGAGAATGCTGCCCTGCCGCTAGAGTGCCAAGGTGTGCAGAAAAAAGAAGCGCAAGTAAAAGCGAAAGAACTGTTACATAAATTTGGGTTACAAGGATACGAGGCGAAATATCCGAAAGATTTATCTGGTGGTATGAGACAACGTGTATCTTTTATCCGAACTTTATTAACGGGCGGGGAGATATTATTGTTAGATGAACCGTTTAGCGCATTGGACGCTTTAACGAAGGCATCTTTGCAAGAATGGTTGTTTGAACAATGGAAAGAGTGGGAAAAAACAATTTTATTTATCACTCATGATGTTGAAGAAGCATTGTTTCTTTCTAATCGAATTTTCGTTGTAGAAAATCAACCGATAGCAACTTTAACTGAGCGAATTGTACCGCTTGATCGTAACCGAACAAGAAAGGATTTATATAGGCCTGAAGTATTGGCGCTTAAAGATGAGCTCCTTAGTATGTTACAAAGGCAGGTACTTGTATGATGAACCGTTTGAAAGAATTAGTTCCTGCTCTTACACTTTCTAGTATTTTACTCGTTATGTGGGAAGTAGGAGCAAGAATTGTAGATGAGATGTACATTTTGCCATCACCTTCTGCAATTGTAATGAAGATATGGAAACTAAAAGACATATTATTTACGGTTCATTTACCGGCAACGTTATACGTCGTTTTAATAGGTGTTGCTATTTCTATCGTATTAGGTGTGGGGCTAGCAATGTTAATGAATGCGAGTACGTGGATGGAAAGAGCATTTTACCCATTATTAATAGCTTCACAAACCATCCCGATTACAGCACTTGCGCCCCTATTTGTTTTATGGTTTGGATATACCATTTGGAGTAAGGTTGTTGTCACAGTTTTAATTACGTTTTTCCCAATTGCGGTCAATACGTATGATGGACTGCGTAGTACGAAGAAAGAGTGGGAGGAGCTCTTAGTTACGTATGGTGCAACGAAAAAAGATATTTTTCTAAAGCTAAAGTTGCCATCTGCTCTTCCTTACTTTTTCTCAGCGTTAAAAATTGCAGTTCCGCTTAGTGTGATAGGGGCAGCAATTGGAGAATGGCTCGGTGCACAAGCTGGGCTTGGATATTTCAGTAAAAGAATGATGACGCAGTTAGACGGAGCTGGTGTATTTGCACCCATTGTATTGTTATCATTATTAGCTATTTTCTTCGTCATACTTATTTCCATATTAGAAAAGAAATTTATTAGTTGGAGGAAACATTCATGAAATTATTAAAACGCATCTTTGTGTTTACATTATTAGTTGCAATGATTGCAGGATGTTCGAGTAATTCAGCATCAGATAAGAATAAAACAGAAAAAGAAATAACAGTAATGCTTGATTGGTACCCAAATGCGGTACATAGCTTTATTTATACGGCAATTGAAAAAGGATACTTTAAAGAAGAAGGAGTAAAGGTGAATATTAAATTCCCTTCTAATCCGACTGATCCATTAACGCTAGCGGCAGCAGGGAAAGTGACAGTTGGTTTGTATTATCAACCAGATGTTGTCATGGCAAAAGCAAATGAACAAATTCCAGTGAAATCAATTGGAGCTGTCGTACGTTCGCCGTTAAATCATGTTGTATCACTGAAATCAGCAGGTATTAAGTCACCTAAAGACTTAGAAGGAAAGACAGTTGGATATTCTGGAACTCCTTTAAGTGAAGCATATTTAAAAACGATGGTAAAAGAAGATGGTGGTAATCCAGATACAGTAAAAGTAGTCGATGTTGGATTTGATTTAGTACCAGCGTTAATTACGAAAAAAGTAGATGCTGTAACAGGAGCATACATTAACCATGAAGTACCTGTTATGCGTCATGAGGGCCATGAACCAGCATACTTTAATCCAGCTGATTACGGAGTACCGAACTACCATGAGCTTGTGTTTGTAACGGGTGATAAAACATTGAAAAAAGATAAAGAAGCATTGCAAGCCTTTTTACGTGGGGCACAAAAAGGGTATGAATTTATGAAGAAAAAACCTGATGAAGCATTAAATATTTTATTAGATCATCAAGAAAAAGAAAACTTCCCGCTTGTACCAGAAGTTGAAAAAGAAAGTATGAAAATTTTATTAGAGAAGATGGAAACGAAAGATGAGCCATTCTTATCGGATTCAAAAGAGTCATGGGAGAAACAAAACAAATGGTTGAAAGACAAAGGAATGACGAAAGAAATTGTTCCAGCCGATGAATTATTTGAAAACATTTTAAAGTAGGCGAGTGAATATGAAAAATGAGCTCCATGTAATCTCAAATGGCCATATGCCATTCGAAGAGTTAGTGAATGTAGCGATGCAAATTGAGAGTGAGATTGATTATTTGCATATTCGTGAGCGTGAGAAAAGTACGAAGGAATTGCATGAAGGTATGGAAAGTCTTTTGAAGAAAGGCTTTCCGGCATCGAAGATAGTAATAAATGATCGAATTGATATTGCTATTTTATTAAATATTCCGCGTGTTCAGCTAGGATATCGAAGTGCAGATGTAAGGTTAGTAAAAGAAAAGTTTTCTTATTTGCATGTTGGTTATTCAGTACATTCTTTAGATGAAGCGATAGTGGCATTTAAAAATGGAGCGGATTCTCTCGTTTACGGTCATGTATTTCCAACGGCTTGTAAAAAAGATGTGCCAGCAAGAGGATTAGAAGAAATTGCTGATATGGCAAGGTGTTTATCCATACCAATAACTGCAATTGGTGGAATCACTCCTGAAAATACAGGTGATGTTCTTGCAAATGGTGTAAGTGGCATTGCTGTTATGTCCGGGATTATAAGCAGTAGTAATCCCTATAGCAAGGCGAAATCTTATAAGGAATCAATAAGAAAGTGGGCGGAAAAACATGTGTAAGAAGTATGATGTAGCGATTATTGGCGGAGGTGTAATTGGTAGTTCGGTTGCACATTTTCTAGCAGAAAGAGGGCGTAAAGTAGCGATTATAGAGAAGCAAAGAATCGCATCTGAAGCTTCGAAAGCAGCTGCTGGTTTACTTGGGGTTCAGGCAGAGTGGGATGAATATGATCCGTTGTTTGAACTTGCTAGAGAAAGCCGTGCTATATTTCCACAACTTGCAGAAGTTTTACGTGAAAAGACAGGCATCGATATTGGGTATGAAGAAAAAGGCATTTATCGCATTGCTCAAAATGAAGATGAGAAGGAAAGAATTCTTCATATTATGGATTGGCAACAGAAAACAGGTGAAGATTCTTATTTTCTAACGGGTGATCGTTTGCGAGAAAAAGAGCCGTTTCTATCCGAATCAATTATAGGAGCAGTATATTATCCAAAAGATGGTCATGTTATTGCACCAGAGCTTACGAAAGCATTCGCACACTCCGCGGCATTTTCTGGAGCTGATATATATGAACAAACAGAAGTGTTAGATATTCGAATTGAAAATGATAAAGTGACTGGGATTGTTACAAGTGAAGGTGTAATCATATGCGAAAAAGTCGTTATTGCTGGAGGGGCATGGAGTACGAAATTACTACAGTATTTCCATAGTGATTGGGGTACGTATCCTGTGAAGGGTGAAGTTGTTGCAGTAAGAAGCAAGAAACAGCTCTTGAAAGCTCCTATTTTCCAAGAACGTTTTTATATTACACCGAAGCGCGGTGGGCGTTACGTAATTGGAGCAACGATGAAGCCTCGTACGTTTAATAAAACTGTGCAACCAGAAAGTATTACTTCTATATTAGAGCGTGCTTATACAATATTGCCGGCTTTAAAAGAAGCAGAATGGGAAAGTACGTGGGCTGGGTTAAGACCGCAGTCTAATCACGAAGCTCCTTATATGGGAGAGCATGAAGAAATAAAAGGTTTATATGCTTGTACTGGACATTATCGAAATGGCATTTTATTAAGTCCTGTTTCTGGTCAGTATATGGCTGATTTAATAGAAGGAAAGCAGGAGAATCACTTGCTAGATTCATTGCTTTCTAAAACAGTTTAGAAAGGGGATGGAAGTTTGAATTTAAAAATTAATGGTAACCAAATTGAAGTGCCAGAGAGTGTAAAAACAGTAGCTGGGTTACTTACACATTTAGAATTAGATAACAGAATTGTTGTAGTAGAACGTAATAAAGATATTTTACAAAAAGATGATCATAACGATACATCTGTTTTTGATGGAGACCAAATTGAGATTGTAACTTTCGTAGGAGGCGGTTGATTATGTTAAACATTGGACCATTTTCATTTCATTCTAGACTTTTATTAGGAACAGGAAAATTCCCTGATTTTGATGTACAGCAAAAGGCAATTGATGTATCTGAGGCTGAGGTTTTAACGTTTGCAGTACGTCGTATGGATATATTCGATGCGAAGCAGCCGAATTTATTAGAGAAACTTGATGTAAAAAAATATAAGTTATTACCGAATACCGCAGGAGCAAAAAATGCTGAAGAAGCTGTTCGAATTGCGAAATTAGCAAAAGCTTCGGGGCTTTGCGATATGATCAAAGTAGAAGTTATTGGTGATGATAGAACGTTATTACCTGATCCAGTAGAAACGTTAAAGGCATCTGAAATGTTACTAGAAGAAGGATTTATCGTACTTCCGTATACATCTGATGATGTTGTATTAGCACGTAAATTACAAGAACTTGGTGTACACGCGATTATGCCAGGAGCATCACCGATTGGTTCAGGGCTTGGTATTGTAAATCCATTAAATTTAAGTTTCATTATTGAACAAGCGACAGTACCAGTTATTGTTGACGCTGGTATTGGTAGTCCAGCCGATGCAGCATTTGCAATGGAATTAGGAGCGGATGGTGTGTTATTAAATACAGCAGTATCTGGAGCAAACGATCCTATTAAAATGGCATACGCAATGAAATTAGGTATTGAGGCAGGACGATTAGGGTTTGAAGCAGGTCGTATTGCACGTAAACGTTGTGCAACAGCAAGTAGTCCTTTAGAAGGAATGAGTGTAGTTGAATAATCGATATTCTCGCCAAGAATTATTTTCTCCAATTGGAGAAGAAGGGCAACGAAAGATAAGAGAAAAGCATGTACTCATTATTGGTGCAGGCGCATTAGGTAGTGCAAACGCAGAGATGTTTGTAAGAGCAGGCGTTGGTCAAGTAACAATTGTTGACCGTGATTATGTCGATTGGAGTAATTTACAAAGGCAGCAATTGTATGCAGAGAGTGATGTAGAGAATAATCTTCCGAAGGCTGTAGCGGCAAAGAAACGTCTAGAAGAGATTAATAGTGAAGTACGAGTAGAAGCTCTCGTTCAGGATGTAACGGCTGAAGAGTTAGAAGAACTCGTTACAAATGTTGATGTAATCATCGATGCGACTGACAATTTCGAAACACGTTTCATTGTGAATGATATATCGAAAAAATATTCTATTCCATGGGTTTACGGGGCATGTGTAGGGAGTTACGGCCTTTCTTACACGATTCTTCCAGACAAAACGCCATGTTTATCTTGTTTATTACAATCGATTCCGCTTGGCGGAGCGACATGTGATACAGCGGGTATTATATCACCTGCTGTATCTCTTGTCGTTTCTCATCAAGTAACGGAAGCTCTTAAACTGTTAGTGGAAGATTACGAATCACTTCGAGAGGGACTTGTATCATTTGATGTATGGAAAAATGAATATTCATGTATGAATGTGCAAAAGCTTCGTAAACATAATTGTCTATCGTGTGGTGAACAGGCAATATATCCGTATTTAAATAAAGAAAACACTTCAAAAACAGCAGTGTTATGTGGGAGAAATACAGTTCAAATTAGACCACCTCATAAAGAGGAAATGGATTTTGAACAATATAAAAAATTGCTGAATGATCGCGTGAATGATTTGAATGTAAATCCATATTTATTATCATTTTCGGTTGAAGAAAAGAGATTAGTGGCTTTTAAAGATGGCCGTGTACTTGTACATGGAACGAAAGATATAAGCGAAGCGAAAACAATTTATCATCGCTATTTTGGGTAGAAAAGGATGAGTGGGATGAAAGTGAATAAAGCTTTAACAATTGCAGGGTCTGATAGCGGAGGCGGCGCTGGCATTCAAGCAGATTTAAAAACTTTCCAAGAGCTTGGTGTGTATGGAATGACGGCTATTACAGCAATTACTGCTCAAAATACGCTTGGCGTTCAAGGGGTATATCCTGTTTCTTTAGAAGGAATTACGGAACAGCTGAATTCAATTGGTACGGATTTAACGCCAGATGCTGTAAAACTAGGAATGTTATTTAGTAGTGAAATTATTCAAATTGTTGCAGAACATATTAAAAGATTCGGCTGGAATAATATTGTACTAGATCCTGTTATGATTGCAAAAGGCGGAGCATCATTATTACAACAAGAAGCAGTACAAGCATTAAAAGAATATTTATTGCCACTAGCAACTGTTGTAACACCGAATGTTCCTGAAGCAGAAGTGTTAACTGGGATGGAGATTCATAATATAGACGATAGTAAAGAAGCTGCGAAAGTATTGCATGAATTAGGTGCTAAATATGTGCTTATGAAGGGCGGGCATGCAGAATATCAAGGTAATGAAGTAATCGATTTCCTCTTTGATGGAGAAGAGTTTATTGAATTTAGAAGTGAACGAATTCCTTCGAAGCAAACGCACGGAAGTGGGTGTACATTTGCGTCTGCAGTTACAGCAGGACTTGCTAAAGGGTATTCAACTGAAGAGGCAGTTCAAGAGGCGAAACAATTTATTAGTATAGCGATTGAAGAGCCATTGAATATTGGAAGTGGTCATGGGCCGACGAATCATTTTGCATATAAATTGAATAAAACACAAGCATAAGTGAAAATTCAACCAGTGGGGCTATATCCTCACTGGTTATTAACGTTAATGATTAATAGAAGTTTAATATATGGTAGTGAATTTGATTGGGGTATCTTGTTTAAATGCGTCCTTTTAGATAAATAAAGTATATAAAAGGTGTGATGATATTAATATTAAAAATATAAGGTATGGAATCATGGCTTTCTTATTATTACTTAAGTATTTACTATAAATTAATAACAAACAAGAAATTAAAAAAATGATTTCTAGTGTAGTACGGAATTCAGTATAACTAGTAATAGTAACTAAAATCGCTAGAGTTAAAAGTAACGAATTACCTAGAATGTTTATTATTTTAATAAAATTATTCTTTTTACCCTCGTTCATATAGCATCCTCGTTTCACGTTTAATTTTTAATCATTTCTTTATTTAGTATTATTACAATACGACTCATGAAAATCCCTATTGAATATAAATATTTATAATGTCTAGCAACAATGCAAAATCCATCTTAAGGATTTTACATTGTTTACTTTTTCCAAATACAGGAGTAATATATCAGCCAGAATACATTTTTTGTAATACGCTGAGTCCAAATGTATGGAGCGGAGGAACCAATTGGTGCGTCGTCACTAGGGGTGAATCTTTCAATTTTGAAAGTAGGGCTACTCTCAAAGCCCGAATCCGACAGCTAACTTCGTAAGCGTCTTGAGAGAGGGCGGTGCCATGATGGATATATCACTTCGTCGGTCTGATTAGTATAGGAGAATATCAATCTATGTTTGAGTTCTTTTATGCTAAGGAGGATGAGGTACATGGAATTAACGCTTATTTGCGTTGGAGAAGAAAATAAGGTAAAGAGTTTAAGAGAGCTAGCAGCATTTCAGCATGAGTTAATTATTTTTACAGCAAATGAAGAGATAGCTGCTGAAGTTAGGAATTGTGGGTTTGATTGGACTTATAGCTGTAGTAAGGCGCAAGATTTTACTAGTATTTGTGAATGTATTAAGAAGGTGATTTTACTAGGGGATGAG
Organism: Bacillus nitratireducens; assembly: GCF_036320425.1. Taxonomy (NCBI): domain Bacteria; kingdom Bacillati; phylum Bacillota; class Bacilli; order Caryophanales; family Bacillaceae; genus Bacillus; species Bacillus nitratireducens. Next base: position 254,465 of record NZ_JAUMJO010000006.1, on the reverse strand, counting down.
CTTTCAATCGTTAGCTTCTTTACAGAACACATTCGCTTTTCTTTTCAGGCACCTATTACTGTTGTTACAAGGAATAAACGATATCCAGCGAGGCTCTATGAAACAATGGGAGCTAAATTTGTTGTGTTTACGAATTGTGATAATATTTCTTTTTTATTTTTTGAATAGGGCGGGGGAAAAGAAGATGAAGGTGTTGTTACTAGGAGATATAGCGAATCGCTGGGCGGTATCGGTAGAGCGAGTACAAGAATTGGTGGTGCTTGATCCTATTTTTCCAAGGCCCTATATTATATTGCCATCGAAAGACGCTTTATATTTAAAAACAGATGTTATCGAATATGAGCAGCTACATGCAGAATTGTCACAAGTTTATATTCGCGGGAGAAATTTGCGCGTGTTTTTGCGTGGAGAATAAATAGTGAAAAAAAGAGCGAATGCTGAGTGCAACAAGCTATGCACTTCATGCCATTCGCTCTTTTTATTTCGTATTTAAAAGATCATTTCTGTGAAAAAGAAAGAAAAGACGAGAAAACAGATGAAATAATATTAATAACACTCAATGTAAGCGTTTAAATAGATGGATATTTTCTTATTTTCAGTAATTTAGCTCTTTACAAGTTAAAAATAGAGGAGTATATTTACTCTCATAAATCATTCATGAAATTTCCAAAAAAAACCTAAAATCGCTGAGTTCCAGAAATGGAGCGGGGGAACCAATTTTGTGCATTGTCACTTGGGGTGAATCTTTCAATTTTGAAAGTAGGGCTACTCTTTAGGCCCGAATCCGACAGCTAACCTCGTAAGCGTTTAGAGAGGAGGTTTACTTTGTGTTGTTCATTTCGAACACTAAGTAGAGCTTAGTGTTCTTTTTTTGATAATAAGATGGTAAATTTTAACAAAAAGTGAGGGGTAGTTATGTTAGATGTGGTAATGATCGGGATTTTTGTTGGATTAGTCGCATCGATGGCAAGCCTGGCAAGTTGGTCAGATAAAGTTGTGAAAGAAGGGAAGCAATCATGACGATTGCCTTATCGGTTATTGTTGCAGCGATTACGGTGTACTTAGTGTACGCATTATTAAATCCAGAAAAGTTTTAATTAGGGGGAATCATTCATTATGATTTGGGTTGCAGTCGTTATTACAATGCTCTTGTTTATTTTAGTAGCAAAGCCAACGGGGATTTATTTAGAAAAAGCTTTTCAAGGTAGCAAAACGCTAGATAAAGTATTCGGGCCTTTTGAAAAACTTATTTTTAAAATTACGGGTGTAAAAGAATACAATCAAACGTGGAAACAGTACGCATTATCATTGGTGTTACTCAATGGATTTATGATTGTCGTCGTATATTTCATTTTCAGATTACAAGGTGTGCTGCCGCTAAATCCAGCGCATATTGAGGGAATGGAGCCTACGCTCGCTTTTAATACAGCAATTAGTTTTATGGCTGATACAAATTTACAGCATTATAGCGGTGAAAATGGTTTGTCTTATTTATCACAATTAATTGGGATTACATTTTTAATGTTCGCGGCACCAGCAACGACATTAGCACTTGTTATGGCGTTTATAAGAGGACTTGCTGGAAAAGAACTTGGTAACTTTTTCGTTGATTTTACGAGAGCATTAACGAGAGTTTTTCTTCCTATCGCATTTATTGCGGCGCTAGTCTTTGTCGCACTTGGTGTACCACAAACGTTAGACGGGGCGGTTACAGCACAAACAATTGATGGTGCGAAGCAAAGTATATTACGCGGGCCTGTTGCATCATTCGTTTCCATTAAGGAACTTGGAAATAACGGCGGAGGATTTTTCGGGGCAAACTCTACACATCCTTTCGAAAATCCAGGACAAATGAGTAATATTTTGCAAATGATGCTTATGATGTTATTGCCAACAGCACTTCCATTTACGTACGGACGAATGGTAGGAAATAAAAAACAAGGTCGCATCCTTTTCGTGTCACTATTCATGGTGTTTTTACTAGGATTTATAACGATTACGACATCTGAATTACATGGAAATCCAGCGTTAAATGGAATGGGTATCGAACATGTACAAGGAAGTACAGAAGGAAAAGAAGTACGATTTGGAACAGTATTTTCTTCCCTTTATGCGACAGTAACGACAGCTGCTGAAACAGGGGCTGTTAATACGATGCATGATACGTTAACACCAATTGGTGGTCTAGTTCCACTCGTAAATATGATGTTAAATACAGTATACGGCGGTGTTGGAGCAGGTTTTGTGAACATTATTATGTATGCAATTATTGCAGTCTTTATATCTGGTTTAATGGTTGGACGGACACCGGAGTTTTTAGGTAAGAAAATTGAAGGTAAGGAAATGAAATTGATTGCGGTAACGATTTTATTTCATCCATTGCTTATTTTAGGGTTTTCAGCATTAGCTCTTTCAACAAGCTTAGGAACGGATGCAATTTCTCATTCAGGTTTCCACGGTTTAACGCAAGTTGTATATGAATACACATCGTCAGCTGCGAATAACGGATCCGGATTTGAAGGATTAGCAGATAATACACCGTTTTGGAATATTACGACTGGTTTAGTTATGTTTTTAGGACGCTATTTCAGTTTAATTACGATGCTAGCTGTTGCAGCTTCACTGAAAGAGAAGACGGTAGTACCAGAAACAGTCGGAACATTCCGTACGGATAATAGTTTATTTGGTGGTATTTTCATCGGAACGATTGTAATCGTCGGTGCGTTAACATTCTTCCCGATGTTAGTACTTGGCCCAATTGCAGAATTTCTTACATTGAAGTAATGGAGGGTAAATGATGAGACCGGTAGTAGTAAAAGAAAAAAGAGTAAATGAATCACAAATACATGTTGTAGAAGATGAGGTTAGACAAGCGAAAACGATGGATCGTGATATCGTGACACATGCGATGAAACAATCCTTTGCGAAATTGAATCCGAAAGTAATGATAAAGAATCCGATTATGTTCGTTGTGGAAATTGGATTTATCATTACGTTCATTTTATCGTTTCTTCCAAGTCGTTCTAGTAGTGTACCAGGATGGTTTAATATAACAGTTTCTCTCATTCTATTATTTACAGTTTTATTTGCTAACTTTGCAGAAGCGTTAGCTGAAGGTCGTGGTAAAGCGCAAGCCGATTCTTTAAAACAATCGAAGAAAGATGTGTTTGCAAATGTTGTAAAAGAAAATGGAGATATTGTTCAAGTTTCAGCAACTGATCTGAGAAAAGGTGACGTTGTTATTGTAAAACAAGGAGAAATGATTCCAAATGATGGTGAAGTAATTAAAGGTTTAGCGTCTGTCGATGAATCTGCAATTACAGGGGAATCAGCTCCTGTAATAAAAGAGGCGGGCGGCGATTTTTGTTCAGTAACAGGCGGTACGATGGTCGTAAGTGATGAGATTACGATTGTAATTACGAGTAACCCTGGTGAATCATTTATTGATAAAATGATTTCTTTAGTAGAAGGAGCTGCTCGTCAAAAGACGCCGAATGAGATTGCTTTAAATACAGTATTAATGAGTTTAACGCTTATTTTCTTAATCGTTGTTGTGACGTTGCCGATATTTACAAATTATTTAGGATTTCAAATTGATACAGCTGTACTTGTAGCGTTGTTAGTTTGTTTAATTCCAACGACAATTGGTGGGCTATTATCAGCGATTGGTATTGCCGGGATGGACCGTGTGACAAAGTTTAATGTATTAGCGATGTCGGGTAAAGCAGTAGAAGCTGCGGGTGATATTAATACAATTATTTTAGATAAAACAGGTACGATTACTTTCGGGAACCGGATGGCACATACACTGCTCCCTGTAGGTAATGAAACGATTGAACAAGTAGGAAAGTGGGCAGCAATTAGTTCAGTTTTAGATGAAACACCAGAAGGTCGATCAGTTATAGAATATGTACAAACGAAATCTATATCATATAATAGAGAACTTGCCGAACAAGGTGAATTTGTTCCGTTTAAAGCAGAAACGAGAATGAGTGGTGTTGATTTAAAAGACGGAACGAAAGTGAGAAAAGGTGCTGTAGGTAGCGTGATTGAATGGGTTCAATCACAAGGTGGAATGATCCCGAAAGATGTGAATCAAAAAGCAGATTTCATTTCAAAAGAGGGCGGGACCCCACTTGTAGTTGCAGTGGATAATCGTATTTACGGTTTAATCTATTTAAAAGATACAGTAAAACCCGGTATGCGTGAGCGTTTTGAACAATTGCGCCAAATGGGGATTAAAACGGTTATGTGTACAGGGGATAACCCATTAACAGCAGCAACAATCGCAAAAGAAGCAGGGGTAGATGAATTCGTTGCTGAGTGTAAACCAGAAGATAAAATTGCAGTTATTAAAGCAGAGCAAGATAAAGGGAAACTTGTAGCGATGACCGGCGATGGTACAAATGATGCCCCGGCATTAGCGCAAGCTGATGTTGGATTAGCAATGAATAGTGGTACGACAGCTGCGAAAGAAGCAGCAAATATGATCGATTTAGATTCGAATCCAACGAAAATTATTGAGGTTGTAGGAATCGGTAAGCAATTGTTAATGACACGTGGTGCGTTAACGACGTTTAGTATTGCGAACGATATTGCAAAATATTTTGCAATCATTCCAGCAATGTTTACACTTGCGATTCCGCAAATGGAAGCATTAAACATTATGAAATTAACATCACCGCTTTCAGCAATCTTATCAGCATTAATATTTAATGCGGTTATTATTCCATTACTCATTCCGCTAGCGATGAAAGGTATCGCATATAAACCGATGAGTTCGAATGCACTACTTAGCCGAAACTTACTTATTTACGGGCTTGGTGGAGTTATCGTTCCGTTCATTGGAATTAAAGTAATTGATATGATCGTCGGTCTGTTCATATAAGGAAGAGGGGAAAAAAGATGGCGAAAAAACAAAGTATATTTTCACCAATTATTCGTATTACTTTTACGTTCTTAGTCTTGTGTGGCATTGTATACCCGCTTATTGTAACCGGTATTGCGCAAGCGGTAATGAAGGATAATGCGGATGGAAGTCTTATATATAATGATGAGGATGAAGTAGTTGGTTCAAAATTAATCGGTCAAAATTTCACAGATCCACGTTATTTTCATGGGCGTGTCTCTAGTATAGAATATAAAGCAGAAGCGTCTGGTTCAAATAACTATGCACCGTCTAATCCAGATTTAGCAAAACGAGTTGAGAAAAGTATTGAAGACTGGAAAAAACAAAATCCAACCATTCCAGTTACAGAAGTGCCGATAGATTTAGTGACGAATTCAGGTTCAGGGCTTGATCCTGATATTAGTCCGAAGGCGGCTTCCGTACAGGTGGATCGCATCTCGAAAATAACGAATATTCCGAAAGAAAATCTAGATCAATTGATTAAGGATCAAACGGAAGGTGCTGCACTTGGTTTGTTTGGAGAAGATCGCGTGAACGTCTTAAAGTTAAATTTAGAATTACAGAAACTAATGAAATAGTAACAGTGCTACCTCAATCTAAAGGATTGAGGTAGTGTTGTTTCGAAAGAAAGGTTGTGAGTATTTTGTATGCGGATGACTATAAACCAACGTTTCAAAGGCGAACGCCAGAGGAATATTTAGAATATATTCGTCAGCAAAATCGGGGGAAGTTAAAGCTATATGTAGGAGCAGCTCCAGGAGTAGGGAAAAGTTATAAAATGCTCTTTGATGCAAGAGAGATGAAAAAAGATGGTATTGATATTGTCATTGGTTTAATTGAAACGCACGGCAGAATCGAGACGGAAGAAGCAATTGCTGATTTAGAAAAAGTCCCTTTAAAAGAAATAGATTATAAAGGAAAGGGATTTTATGAGCTTGATGTGGAAGGAATTATAAAGCGTGCGCCGCAAGTAGTTGTAGTGGATGAACTCGCGCATAGTAATATTCCTGGATCTAAAAATAAGAAGCGTTATATGGATGTTCAAGAATTGCTAGAGGCTGGTATATCAGTATTATCAGCATTTAATATTCAACATTTAGAAAGTGTTCATGACATTGTAGCTCAAATTACGAATGTAAAAGTAAGAGAGCGTATTCCAGATTTTATTTTGCAAAAAGCAAATGAAATTCAACTTGTTGATGCAACACCTGAGGTACTCCGGAAGAGATTAGTTGATGGAAAGATATATAAGGAAGAAAAAATAAAGCAAAGCTTACAAAACTTCTTTACGCTTAATAATTTAGGGGCACTAAGGGAATTGTCGCTTCGTGAAGTTGCAGATGATATGGATGATAAAATTAGCCAAACAGTTATAGAACCGATTGGGGTGAAAGAAAAAATTCTCGTTTGTGTACAATACAGTTCAACAGCAGAGAAATTAATACGGAGAGGTTGGCGCATGGCCGATCGGTTAAACGCTGAATTGTATGTGTTAAACGTAGAAAGGGAAAATATAGATTCCCTTTCAGCAGGGAAAAAGCAAACAATTGAAGAGTGGAAATCGCTAACGAATCAATTTGATGCGAGCTTTGTATTAGAAGAAGCAAAGGGAAGAAAGCCCGCTGATGTTATTATTGAAGTTGCAAAAAGACTACAGGTGACACAAGTTTTACTTGGGCAATCGGCGAGAACACGGTGGGAAGAAATACGAAAAGGTTCTATTGTAAATGAAATTATGAGACAAACGAAGTATATTGATATTCATATCGTTGCTGATCAAAGAGCTTAAGAGACCATCTATAGGTCTCTTAAGCTTTTTGTGCAGCATGGGAATGTAGCATTTTCATTGCGTGTAAAACTATAAGTAGAAATATAATTGCCCCTAGGAAGAAAATCCAAAAGTAATTTTGATTAAATAAAAGAAACCCACCTACAATAGGCCCTGTACCCATACCAAGATAGCGAATGAAGTTGTACATACCGATGGCAGTTGCGCGTTCTTGTACGAATTCTTCCGTTAATAAAGTAGTGTGAGTCGGCATAGAAAGTCCCATACTAAAACCGTATAAAGAGGTAACGATAATTACGGATGGGATAGTGATGCTATATGTGAAAGAGAATAAAGTGACACATATAATGTTGAAGAAACTAGTGATGAATAAAGCCTGCCTTGTTTTGAAATGTTTTTGCAAAAATTTGTAGCAATAGCTTCCTAACATAAGAGAAAGGGACATTGGTACAAACATAAGACCAATTTCGCTTGCGCTTAGATGAAATATATTTGTTAATATGCTAGGTAAAAAAACGAGGAAACAGAAATATATACAAAATTGAATAAAGCCAATAAGTGTAATGGAAAATCCAGTTTTATTTTTTAAGATAAGCCAGTAATTCTTTTTTGCTTTAGGTTTCTCAATTACATTTGGTTTTGTTTCTGGAAGTAGTGAAATGTTTATAATTAATAAGATGATGCCAATTGTAGATAAAAAAAGAAATACAGATAAGTGGCCATTTATACTGCCGAGATAGCCACCTATGAGAGGACCGATTGCAGGTGCGAGAGCAAGTAACATTTGATAAAGGCTCATCGCTTCTCCGCGTTCTTTTCCTTCAAATAAATCACCGATAATCGTTGCTGCAACTACAGGTATAGCCGCTATTCCTATAGCTTGAACAGCTCTAAAAAATAGAAATAAGTAAATGTTTGGTGAGAAAGCACAACCAATTGAGCCGATTGTACTAATGATTAAACTAGGGATAAGGACAGATTTTCTTCCCTTTGTATCAATTAAAGGTCCGTATATGAGCTGCATAACCGCAAGAACGAATGTGAAAAGTGAAACGGTTAAATTTACAAGATAAAGAGAAGTATGAAACGAATTTTGAATCATCGGCAAGATAGGTGTATAAATATTTTGAGCGAAGGAACCGAGTAAGGCACTCATACAGACAACATATAAAATGAAATTCAGTTTGTTTTTTTCCATAATGTTAACCTCCTTGTCATTTGGTTTCCTTGGAAACTAAATTAATTTTAACATGATTTTCTCACTTGTAAAGATGAAAAAATGATTTTAAAATGGTATATAGTTAAATTGTTTCTTTGGAAACTTAGGAGGCGAATGGATTGGAACGTACAGCGAAACAAATGGAAATACTTTCGGATATTCGTACACTTTTTCATAAAAAAGAAGAGTATTTGAAAGAAAATAATGAGAAGTTTCTTCGTGAGACAGGTGTAAGTGGTATGTCTTTATCTGAGTTACATGTTATCGAGTGTATCGGAAAAAATGGTCTGATGAATGTAACTGCTATTGCAACAGAAATGGGAATGACGAAAGGCGCAATCTCTAAAATTTGTACAAAGTTGTTTCAAAAGCAATTCGTTGAGAAAATGCAAATGTTAGATAATCAAAAAGAAATTTTCTTCCGCTTAACGGAAAGAGGAAATGAAATATATAAAGCTCATGAAAAATTGCATAAACAAGCTGAAGAAAAGTGGCTGTTACTTTTAGATGGATATACGAAAGAAGAGCAAGATTTTATTCAAAGGTTTATAAAGGATGTCTCTGGTCATTTGGAAATATAATTGGAAGAAAAAACCCCTCCATTTCAAGCCTTTTCAATATAATTTCTGAAAGAACTCATATATAATAGAAAAAGATACTTAACATAGTGAATAATTAAAGAGTCAATATATATAAAGAGGAGAGAATAACATGCTTGAAAATACGGGGTTAGTATTAGAAGGCGGCGGTATGCGTGGTGTATATACGGGCGGGATACTAGAATACTTTATGGAACAAGGCTTATATTTTCCATATGTAGTCGGTGTATCAGCTGGTGCTTGCCATGCAGCGTCGTATCTTTCCAGACAAAGAAATAGAAATAAAACGGTCAATATTGATTATGTATCACATCCGAAGTATTTATCATATAAAAACTTATGGAGAAAACGTCAGTTATTTGATATGGATTTCATTTTTCATGAAATACCAGAAAAGCATGTGCCGTTTGATTTTGAAACATACTTTAATAGTCCCGAACGCTTCCTTGTAGGAACAACGGATTGTGAAACAGGGCAGTCTGTTTATTTTGAAAAAGAGGGAACGAATGATGATGCGCTCAATTTATTACAAGCGTCTAGTTCATTACCTTTCATTGCACCAGTAGTAAATTACCGTGGTAAGCAATTGTTAGATGGCGGGATTTCTGATCCGATTCCAGTCCGTAAAGCACAGGAGGATGGATTTAGAAAATCAGTCGTTATTTTGACGAGAAATTATGGTTACGCAAAGAAAAAATCAAAATTTGGCTGGGTTGCAGCGAAAGCTTATAAAAAATATCCGAACCTTGTTAATACGATGCTAACTCGTTATGAAGTGTATAATGAAACACTTCACTACATTGAAAAAGAAGAGCAGGCGGGTAATTTATTTGTTATTCGCCCAGAAGTGCCGCTTCAAGTAGATCGTATGGAAAAAGATGCGACAAAACTACAAAGTTTATATGAGCAAGGCTATGAGGATGCAAAGAGACAATTTGCAGATTTACAGGCGTTTTTGCAAAAATAAGTATTAGGCTGTGGAGATGGAGTTCTCTGCAGCCTTTTTTATTATTGGTTTCAATACCGAATGTTGGTTATATACATTTTTAGGTCATGGTATAATATGGATAAAAGTATGTAGAGAGGTGATACATATGGAAAATGTATATAAAGGGCTTAGACATACTGGATTTACTATGTTGCTTATTTTTGGTGGCGTATTTCTACTGCGCTGGTTCATTCATGATGAAATGTTATTAGATCAGCTTATTGGTTTTAGTATAGGAATGGTAATGGTTATTTCATCAGTGTTCATTCAAAAGTATAGTAAAGAATTGCAGGTAAATGAGAAATATTAAAGGTTTCTAACCTCTTTTAAGTAGTTTGGTCGTAGAGGAGGCTTTCATATGATTTTTTTATTTGCGGTATATTTTGTTTTTATTATGACATTGTTAATTACATTTCTTCTTTCTAAAAGATCATTTGAGAAGCCTTTTATTAAATATATACCAGCGTTCATATTGTTTATTTTGGCTTTCATTTCTTCTATTATTTTTGTATTTAATAACGGAATGAGAGAGCTTATGATAGCAATATTCTTAGGTGTTACAGCAATAGCGAACGGTCTTTTGCTTTTTGCGTTGAAAGTAGTTCGTGTGATTGTTGCAAAAGGAAAGTAGCGCATCGGAATTCGATGCGCTACTTTTTTATTTACGCTTCTTTTTAATAAATGAAAAGGCTAAAGCTGCAATTAAAATACTGCCTTTAATGATATCTTGTGCATAATAAGGAACGTTCATCATTGTAAGGCCGTTTAATATGATTCCAATTAATACGGAACCAAGAAATGTTCCGATGACATTTGGTTTCTTAGCACCGAACATTGCATAACCGATATAGGCAGCTGCAACTGCATCCATTAATAATGGGGCGCCAGCTGAAACTTGTCCTGTTCCAACGCGGCTACATAGAATAATACCGCCAATAGAGGCAAGTAAACCGCTAATCATATAAGCATATACACGGTAACGATCAGTAGGAATACCAGCTAGTCTAGCAGCTTCCCGATTCCCACCTGTCATATAAAAGAAACGACCGTACGTTGTTTTTTCTAAAAATACATATGCAATTAAAACGACGATAAGCATGATAATGACAGGGACTGGAATTCCTAACACAGAACCTTGGCCGATAAATAAAAAGGATGGAATAAAATGTCCTTTGGCACCAGACATTCCTTCATAAATAGAAGATCCTTTTGAAAATGTTAAGTGTAGTCCATTCACGATATACATGATACTTAATGTAGCTAGTAAATCTGGTAGTTTAATTCGGATAACGAGTAGTGCATTTAATAATCCAACTAATAGCCCACAAAGAATAGGAACAAGGAGTGTGACTAATAGTTCTTGTCGATATAAAACGAGACAGGAAGCAGTGGCAATGGTTGCTAAACTAGCGGTAGAGCCGACTGATAAATCAAATCCATCTACAATTAATGTAAAGGTAACACCAATTGCAAGTAACGTTACGATAGAAATGGAACGTAAAATATCACTAATATTGTTGTATGTTAAAAAAGAATCGTTGACGATAGAGAAGAAAATTGTAACACCTATAATGATAGCAATCGTACTAAATTGATAAAAAAGATGAGTAGGTAAATATAGTTTCTTAGTTTTGGTTTTATGAACGAGATTCAATGGAATAACTCCCTTCAGATAAATGTAAAAGCTGTTCAGGAGATAGTTCGTCTGGTAAGTATTCACCTACAAATTCTCCGTTTGCCATTATAAGAATGCGATCAGCGATATGTAGTGCTTCATCTTGTTCTCCTGTGAAGTAAATTACGGAACTTCCGTTTTCTGTAATGTTACGAATGAATTGAAAAATGTCTTGTTTTGCAGCTATGTCTACACCTTTAGTTGGCTCGTCCAAAAGAAATAGATTTGGTTTGAATCCATGCCACTTTGCAATGGAGACTTTTTGCTGGTTTCCACCGCTAAGTGAATGAATAAATGCTTTTGGGTCATTGGGTGAAATGCTGAAAGAAGAAATTGCTGTAGTAGCATTATTTACTTCGGTTTGCTTTCGTCTCCAACCTGATTGGTGTAAATTAGTGTGGCTTATAATATCTTCCGAAAGAAATACGCCTTGTTTTCTTCTTTCCTCTGGTACAAGTGCGATCTTTGCTTTAATCGCATCTCGCGGTGTTTTAATTGTTATTGTTTGACCATCTATTTCTGCGTGATAAGTATGACGAGTACCAAATAACGTTTCAGCAAGTGTTGTTTTGCCACTGCCAATTAATCCGTATATCACAACAGTTTCACCTTTCCGTACGGTGAGAGAAAGGGGAGAATGGTCTTTGTGTAATGGAAGTTCTTGTACTTTAAATAATTCTTCGTTCCCTCGTTTTGGTGCTGTATTAATAGGAAGTGTAAGTTGTTTTCCAGTCATCGCTTCCACAATTTGTTGATCTGTAACCTTTGTAATCGCTTCAGAAAGTGCAACTTTACCGTTATGTAATACGGTTACATCATCCGCGAAATTTCGAATCTCTGATAAACGATGAGAAATTAAGATGATGCCAATTCCTTTCAATGTTAAATCTTTTAATAGTTGCCCGAAGGTTTCAACTTCTTTCGGTCCAAGAGAAGAAGTAGGCTCATCTAATAAAAGATAATTTGTATTGTTGGATAAAGCTCTTGCGATAAGAAGTAATTGTTTTTCATGTAATGAGCAGTTTGAAACATCTTCCGAAACATTTAAATCAGCCTGTACAATTTGCAAATGTTGTTTAGCGAGTGAGACTAACTTTGACTTTGAAAATAGTACTTTATTTTGCATTGCTAAATGATCGATTAGTACATTTTCTAATACAGATAATCCAGGAATAAGTCCGTGATCCACTTCTTGTGTCACGAAAGAAATACCATGCTTTTTTGCATCGCGTGGTGAAGTAAAGGAAATAGACTGATTATCAATTTTTATATTTCCAGAAATTGGTTGAATTTCACCAGTTGCTATTTTTATTAAAGTACTTTTTCCTGCACCATTCATTCCTAGTAAAGCGTGAACTTTTCCTTTTTGTATGTTAATAGAAACATTTTCTAGTACAGGGGTAGAGATGTGATAAGAATGTGTAATGTTTTGAAGAGAGAATGTCATCATTTTTTCTCCTTCTCTAATTTTTTCATCCAAGGTGAATATGCATCTTTCGAGTCTCCCCAACCGTTTATATGTTTTGATAATTGATCCATCTTTATATTTTCTTGTGGCAAACTATTTTTCTTTACTAAATAAGGTTCTAGTGAATAAATATCTGGCGTTTGTTCACCAGCGATTTTCTTGTATAAGAAACGCACTTGAACTTTACCGACTTCAGCTGGATCGGTTGCAGCCGTAGCAGTCCAAGGTGAATTTTCTTTTTGCATGAGTTGTAAATCTTCATTACTTAAGTCAATGCTGTATACTTTTATATCTGTACGACCAGCTTGTTCGAGTGCTTTGACGGCCCCCTTAGCAAACTCATCCCACGAAGCGAAAATAGCTTGTAAATCACCTTTTTTCGGATATTTTTTTAGTAAAGCTTCTACTTGTGTTTGCGTATCAAGTGGTGTGTTATTACTAGCGGTACCAAAGCGTGCAACTTCTTTTATATTTGGATAACGTTTATAAAAAGCATCAATGATAATATTGCGACGTTCCATTGGGGCAAATCCGCCAACCCATACGACGGCGATATTCCCTTGTCCATTCAGATCTTCCGCTAACGTTTTTAATGATTTCCATGCAAGACTATAATCATCTTGATCAATAATCGTTACACCCGGTAAGCGTAGATCGTTATCAAATGCAACTACAGGAATATTCGTTTGTAATGCTTTTTCTACTCCGGGTTTTAGTGCTTCAGAGCGACCGTGATCAATTAAAATACCATCAACTTTTGAATTAATAGCAGTATCTAGATTTGCTGCCATTTTTGCTAAATCATTATCAGAATTGTAGACTTGCACACTGCCGCCGAATAGCTCGACTTGTTTTTTGACACCCTCAATATATTGAGAGGAAAAAGTTCCGATGGACATTTGCATAATTAATGCGATTTTTAATGGCTTTTTTACTTGGCTTGGAATTTCTGTTTGTAAATGATTTGCTGCTGTAGTAGTTTCTTTCTTCACCGTTTGTTGCTTTTGTGAAGAGATAGCATCTTGTTCATTTGTGCAAGCTGTTAATGCGAGTAAGAGAATAATGAGTACGGTGGAACATAATTTTTTCATAAAAAAATCCCTCCTAAATTAAGAAAAGAGAGGAGGGAGTGAAAATAAAAACGTCTTTTCATATAGAAAAGACGTCTTATCATATTACTCTTATCTTTCAACACAATGTGTTGTAAGAATTAGCACCGTGCCCATAAATGGGTCGGTTGCCGGGCTTCGTAGGGCTCATCCCTCCACCTGCTCTTGATAAGACATCGAATATTTAACTATTTCGAATTATTCCATAAGTGTATGCTGTTGTCAAATGTTTTTTTGTAAATAAAAAATCCCTCTTTATGAGGGATTTTAATGTGGTAAGAAAACTAATTGATAAGCGAACAAGATTCCGAATAAATACACAAGTGGGTGAACAGCACGGAATTGTCCTTTTGCCATTTTCATAAGTGGGTATGAAATAAATCCAAGTGCAATACCTGTTGAAATACTTGATGTAAGTGGCATGCTTAAGATTACTAAAAATGCTGGGAATGCTTCATCGAACGTATCCCAATCGATGTGGCGAACTGAACCCATCATAAGACTACCAACGATAATTAATGATGGTGCTGTAATAGCTGAAACGCCAGAAACAGCGCTCACTAACGGTCCGAAGAATGCTGCTAATGCAAACAGAACAGCTACTGTAACAGTTGTTAAACCAGTACGGCCACCAGCTGCAACACCAGCAGAAGATTCAATGTAAGCTGTTGATGGTGTTGTTCCGAACATAGCTCCAATTGTTGCTGAGAATGAGTCAGATAGAAGAGCTCGTCCTGCTTTTGGAAGCTTTCCGTCTTTTATAAATCCACCTTGTTGTGCTACACCAAGTAATGTTCCTGTTGTATCAAATAATGTAACAAGGAAGAATGAGAACACAACGCCGTATAATCCGTAGTTAATTACATCAGATACAGCAGTAATTGGGTTTGAAACGATAATGCCTTCTGGTAATCCAGGCATTGACGTAACGCCATTTGAGAACGTTAATTGCCCTGTGAAATAAGCGATAATACCAGTTAGTAACATTCCGATAAATAGTGCCCCGTTTATATTTAAAGACATAAGGATAATTGTAATTCCAAGACCAGCTAATGCTAGTAGAACTGGAGCAGAGTGAAGATCGCCAAGTCCAACTAAGTTTGCATCATTTTTAGTAACAATGCCTGTTAATCGCAAACCGATAAAAGCAATAAAAAGACCAATACCAGCAGTAAGTGCATGTTTTAAGTTTTCAGGAATTACTTCCATTAATTTCGTACGGAAAGATGTGAATGATAACAAAATTAAAATCATACCTGCTACGAATACAGCAGAGAATGCAATTGCGAAAGTCATGCCTTCATGAGCTTTTACAACAGAGTAAGAGAAGTAAGCATTTAATCCCATACCTGGTGCAATTGCGATTGGTAAGTTTGTAAAGATTGCCATAAATAATGTTCCGACAACAGCGGCGATAATAGTAGCTGTAAATGCTTGTTCAAATGGAACGCCTGCATCCCCAAGGATAACAGGGTTTACGACAATGATATATGCCATTGTTAAAAAGGTAATAATACCTGCCATAATTTCAGTTTTAATAGAAGTTTTATGTTTTGAAAGGTTAAACATATAAACATCCTTTCTTTTTACGAATAATTTTCACAACAGTTATATATAATATTCGTTTTTTGACTTTTTTGCAATAGTTTTGCATAAAAACTTTAGAACAATCCATATTTTATGTCTTAAATTTGAATATTAGCCGTAAAAACGAGTGGGAATTGTGGTTTTCTCATGTGTAAGTAGTTTTTAATATTGTGCACATGATAAGGGGAAAGGAGTTGAAGAAAGTTATGCCGCAGCAAAAAAACTTTTTAACAATGCCAGCACAACATCAAAATAAACAGCCTGGTATTGAATCGTTAATGAGTCCTCTTCCAAAGTTTGAAGATCCAAATTATAAAGGAAGCGAAAAATTAAAAGGAAAGAATATATTAATTACAGGGGGAGATAGCGGGATTGGACGAGCTGTGTCCATCGCCTTTGCAAAAGAGGGAGCAAATATTGCGATTGCTTATTTAGATGAGGATGAAGATGCAAATGAGACGAAAAAACTTGTTGAAAAAGAAGGCGTGAATTGTGTATTACTGCCAGGGGATTTGAGTTGTGAACAACATTGTAAAGATATTGTGGAAGAGACCGTCCGGCAGTTGGGCAGTTTAAATGTTCTTGTGAATAACGTCGCACAGCAATATCCGCAGCAAGGACTAGAGTATATTACAGCGGAACAGCTAGAAACGACATTCCGTATTAATATTTTCTCTTATTTTCATGTTGCAAAAGCAGCGCTATCCCATTTAAAGCAGGGGGATGTAATTATAAATACAGCATCTATCGTTGCGTATGAAGGAAATGAAACGTTGATTGATTATTCTGCAACGAAAGGAGCAATTGTCGCGTTTACAAGGTCGCTATCTCAATCATTAGTACAAAAAGGGATTCGTGTAAATGGTGTTGCACCAGGTCCAATTTGGACACCGCTTATTCCATCAAGTTTTGATGAGAAAAAAGTATCACAGTTCGGGAGCAATGTTCCTATGCAAAGACCTGGTCAGCCGTATGAATTAGCGCCTGCGTATGTATATTTGGCGTCTAATGATTCGGCATATGTAACAGGGCAGATGATACATGTAAATGGGGGCGTTATTGTAAATGGATAGTTTTCATTTATAAGAGCAAAGTAAAGCTAATTGCATTTATTATGATACTAGTGCTAGGGAGGATTTAGATGAAGAAAGTATTGTTTATCGTAATCCTATTTTTCTGCCTACCAGCTAGCGCTTTTGCTAATACAGATCATTTAATTTTAGTGAACCTTACGACGAATCAGTTGTCTTTCTTTGAAGAAGGAAACTATACGAAAACGTTTCCGATAACAACTGGAAGAGATCGTACACCTACGCCTGAAGGTAATTTTTGTATTATTACTAAATATAAAAATAAAGAATACCATCGAAAAAAAATACCTGGGGGTGCACCGAATAATCCTCTCGGCACGAGGTGGCTTGGGCTAGATAAAAATGAATATGCGATTCATGGGACTAATCGGGAATGGACGATTGGAAGTAGAGAATCAAATGGTTGTATTCGCATGCATGATAGGGATATACAGTGGTTATATGACCGAGTCCAATTACAAACAAAAGTAATCATTTCTCGTTTTTATACGAGCCCTGAATATGAAGCGAATAAGCTTGGTTATCGTGTTGTGAGTTGGAATGGTCGTAAAGTAGAAGAAGAACAAATTGGAACACTTACGCTAGTAGACCGTGTAAATATATATTGGCAAGAACCAAATGGACAATTGACGAAAGTAAAAACGGTATTGCCAAATGAAAAATATGCAGTGTACTCCAAACGAAAAGATGGGATATATTATATAGGAAGAAATTTGTATATTGTTGATGAAACGGGAGAAAAAATTCGTTATGAGCAACTACCTTATTCGATCTTAAGTAATATATATAAAAGAAAATATGATGCTCCGTAATAGCTACCGTGTATAGGCGGTAGCTTATTTGTGATGAAGTGAAACTTAATGGGGGAATTGCTCTTCTTTGCTGATTATAAATTTATACTAACTGGGATTCATGTAAATAGCGGGATAAAAAAATTGAAACAGCAACTATTATGTTTTGCTGAATATAATACAGTACAGATTGGGGGGCGGTCACATTATGAAAAGTGAATTTGCATTTAAAATTTTCTTAATCACGACTTGTTTATTTATCGTGTATTTATATGCGTTACTCGTCTTCTCCTTTTATGTTCCATATATTGATTTAATATTGTTCGTCGGATTTATTTGGGCGTTTGTTAAAGCGAGGGAAGGGGAGAAGAGTGTATATCGACGCATCACTTTATGCGGGACGGTCCTTCTTGTTATTTTGTACTTTTTTATGATGCATGATTTTTGGAGAGGAATGTAAAAAAGCATACGACTAATCGTATGCTTTTACGTTTAATATTTTGGTTTAAATGTATGGCAACAAGTTTCTACACTCGTTGTTACAGAACTTTCAAGCGTCTCGTTTGTTAAAGTAGCGCTTGTAAACGAATCATTTGTATTCTGACCAGCCTCTTGTGCATCCGGTTGAACAACGATTGCACTTGCTTGACAAAAGTTACCTTGTCCCCAAAATGAGCAATTGGAAACAGAGCATTTTACTTCAGGCATAAAACCCCCTCCTTATACATTAGTGTGGGATTTTACGTCCATTTCATGTATAGAAGGAGTTTCCTTTTCTCGTTATTTTTTCGTTTGCTCAAGCCATTCTTTTAATTTGTCTTCCGGTTGTTCACCACTAATACGGCTTACTTCTTTGCCATCTTTAAAGTGAATGATTGTTGGAGTTCCTTTAATTTTATATTCATCCCAAGGAGCATCTAGTTTTTCAATGTCCATAACTTTCATATCAACGTTCAAGTCTTTAGCCATTGGTACTACGATAGGAGATAGCTTTTGACAATGAACGCAAGATGTTTGATAAAAGTATACTGTTTCTTCTTTTTTCTCTTTTAAATTCTTTTGGAGATCTGAAAGAGAGATTTTATTTGTATAGTAGTCAGGGCCATTTGTCTTACTATCAGTAGCATTATCAATTTTTTGGCTAGTAGCGCTTTTTTCTTCCATTTGTGTTACAGCGAAAATGGCTGCGAACAAGGCGATAATAATACCACCAAATATAAGCATTTTTTTCATTTTTTCATCTCCTTATTTGTTTCTTATTACAATAAAACTACAAACAGCGATTGTAATAAAGCCGATAAGTGCTAAAAACGGGATTGTAATAAAACCAAACCAGTTTATGAATTCTCCGGTGCAGGGCACACGGCCGCAAGCTGCCCCAGCAGCTGAAAATGCTGCGACTTTTTGAATTGCATAGTGATATAAAGAAATACAAGCACCAATACTTGCAATTGGTAAGGAATAACTTGCAATGCGATAATCTTTTTTTACTACAGCAATGCCGAGCCATAAAACGAATGGATACATAAAGATACGTTGATACCAACAAAGTACACAAGGCTCAAATTTCATGATTTCGGAAAAGTATAGGCTACCAAGTGTCGCAATAAAAGAAGCTCCCCATGCAGCAAATAAAGCATACTCTTGCTTTTTTTCTCGTCCCATATTTTATACCTCACTTATAATAGTTACATACTAAATTATAGTATGAAGTGGTAGGGAAAAGAAAGAAAAAATATGTTTATCAATAAAAGTTTTATAAGGAGAAACTTTTATTGATATAAACATTTTAAAAAAGCGCTATTCTCATAAAGAGAATAGCGCTATATTTTACATTTGAATTTGCTCTACTTCTTCTACATGTGACTTTTGGGATGCATGGTCAATGTATTGAAATAGGAGCTGCAATTGTTTATCAACTTCTGGTAGTTCTTTACTGTATTGATAAGCGTGTAAAAAATGTTCAATACGCTTAGAAAATAATTGATCGTTTGTTTGAACCATGAGAACGAGTAATTTATCCCAATTACAGCAATACGTGTAATAGAGAGCTTTATCGTAGTCGTTATATGTTTGCACTGTGTACCCTCCTTACCGAGGAGTTATATATAGTGTGTGACAAGCGAGGAGAAATACACTTGAAAGAATTTGTTAAGAAAAAAAGTGAATGAAAAGAAAAAAACGAGGGATTTCCTCGTTTTTATGCTTTTGGCATTGGCGTAGGTGTTGGCTTGCCATAGCCTTCTTTGTATTTATCGTCAATATAGTTACGAATTTCAAGAGTTGATTTTCCTTTTTGTTTCATCGCAGCAGATTCAACTGCGATTTCTAGGCAATTGACGCAAGTTGTTGCGTGGGAATCCCAAACAACTTCACCATTCTTTTTAATTTCGCGAATAAAGCAGTTTTTATTATTTTTATGTCCTACACTCTCACCGCAACCGCAGTAACATGGAATCCAATCTAATAGCTCTGCATTTTGTCCAGCGACAGTGTAGATATCTTTCATTTGTGGATCAAGCTTGTCTAGGAAGGTAGGGAGTGTGTCGACTCCTTTTGTTTTTTCCTGAATGTCAGCTTGCTGAGTGTGCGTGGCATGATCATGTTCTTCTTTTGATTCAGATGATTTTTTTTCATTTGTACCAGTACTCCCGCATCCAGCAAGAATTAAACTCAGTACTGCAAGTAAAGAAAATACATACTTTTTCATTCGCTTGTCCCCTTTACAAATGTATTAACCAAATTGTATCAAATATCATGGTGTGTCGGGTGAAGATTTTTTCGACTGATTTTTGAAGCGCCATCGTAGTGAATGGAATAGAAATAAAATTGGGATATAAGCGTATACAATATATAAACCAGCTTGAGACAGTACTGTATTTAATGTATTGATACTTTCACGGTTTGTGAAAAATAAGGATGAAATAAATATAGCTGCGATAAAAAATGGTAGTGTAATTTTAAATGGTACGTGAAAAGACCTTTTACTAATGCAACAAGCAGACCAAATCGTTAAACAAAGATTAGGTAAAATAATAAGATACCATAGGAAAATAATGATGTACTCAAACCTTTGGATAAAAGGAACCTTAATTATTTTTAGCATCGTTAATGTTGGCCAAATTGTATGATGTAGTTGTCCTTGACTATAGTACATAAGGGAAACGATGGCTAGTATTACGTATAGAATTGTTGTAAAAGCAATACCACCGTGCGCCCATTTATTTAATGATTTTTCTTTTTTGATAAATGGATAAAAAACAAGAATTGCTTCAAATCCAAGAAATTCTAATGCAGATGATTTCGCTGCAGTTAGAATTTCTAAAGGTGAATGAGTTAGAATTGGGAAAATGTTACGGACATGCGCATATTTCATTGGGAAAACTAAGAAAAATAGGACGAAAATCGGTATTATGACGCCCCAAAAACACATTCCTGTTACAGAGCGAAAACCACCTTTAATTACGTAGTAAGTCACAAGTAAAAATAATAAAGTTAATTTCCACGGTTTAATTGTAGGGAAGACCCAAACTTGAATGACTTCAATATATGTACGAAGGACAGTAAGGCAAAATAATAAAAGGTATGCAGCAAAGCATACGGACAAAAATGTTCCAATCAACTTTCCGAAACATGTCGTATGAATATTCATTAAATCATTATCTTTTTCTAACATTTTTAGCATGCAAAATAATACGATATGAGTTACAATGCCAGCAACAATAAGAGAAATCCAAGAATCATAGCCGGCATATTGCGCAATAATCCTTTGGTATCCTAACACACCTACTCCAATTTGAAGAGAGTGTAATAGAAGAAATGTGAAATAAGGGGAAACAGTATGTGTTTTATCTTGTCCAGCCATTACAGCACCTCACTATTCTCCGATACCAGATTGTACAACATTAATTTTTACATTAACTGCAACGTCTACGCTAGGATACATTTCTTGAATTTGTTTCATGCTCCATTTTCTTGAGTGACTACGAATTTCTTCACGTATACCGATTGGGTCGATTTCTTTTTCTTGGAATTGTTTTATTAATTCGTTTAAATGTTTTTCAAGTGTATTTTCTACATGTTTTTTTACGTAAGTTACATTTTCGCTCTTTGATAAATCAAGCCAGCCAGGGGCATTTTTTATAAGTCCATTTAATTTCAGTCGAATGTGAACTTTCGGAATGTCACCGGCGTCGGAAAGGGAACAAACACTATTTCCAGATAAGTTTTGGGTTGAGATTAAGCCTTTATGTTTACCTTGACGTATCGGAACTTCGTAACGTCCATTTTTAGTTGGATTAATGAGTAATTTAAATAAAAAAGATCCTGTTTTATCTGTATACATAGCTACTTTATCCTTTTTTAAAAAAGCGAGTCCTTTAATGGAAGCAGACTTGTCTTCTGCAACTTGAATGTAAGGAAGAAATGGATCGCAGCCAGATGAATAAAAATCATATAGAAAAATATTTAAAGCCATCCGAGGGATTGTCTCCGTTTCTATATTTTGCTCCAATAAATCAGATAGATATAGCGATCCATTTGTTTTGACATGTTTAAGTAATTCTTCTGTTGAACCGTCTACAAGCGCTAGCTGCACATCTCGGCCAATGTTAGGGTCACGTTGTAAGTTGTTAATAACATCTCCGAGTCCACGTTCACCAAATGATTTTCCAAATAGGACAACGCGCATTTGACCTACAGCAATCGTATGTGGTGATTTTGCGTTTAGAAGTGAAGAGATTGTTTCAATGGTACCAGCAGTAGTGGATTGAGTCTCTGGTTTTGATTGCACTCCTTTTGTGTAATCTGGATAGAGAATCGTCCCACGAAATTTCTTCCCTTTCGTTATATCGAATCCACCCACATGAATAATCCGCTGTGTATCTACTATGTTAGGTTGTGTACAGCCAGATAGAAAAATTAAAATGATGATGGAAAAGCGTAATAAAATATTTTTCATTTTTCCTCACCGTCGCGTTTTTCTTTTGCTTGGTTTGGATCGTAGCGCCATTTCTTTTTTGGTCTTAGAAAAGAAGCCCGTCCTGCAGTTTGACTAAATGGAAGACGAAGGAGCCCCTCAGCTGTACCTAACCCGCGAAATGGATATAAAGGTAATAAATAAGGTGATCCAAGTGATTTTAAGCGAATTAAATGAGCTAATATGAATACAAATCCGACGATTAGCCCTACACCTCCAAATGCTCCAGCTAAAATGATGAGAGGAAATCGTAATATCCGGATGGTGGAAGACATTTTTACTGTTGGTGTTGTAAAAGAAGCAAGCGCAGATAAAGCAACCGCAATTAATAAAATAGTACTCGTTAAAGCAGCCTCAACAGATGCCTGGCCGATGACAATCCCCCCAACAATACCAATCGTTTGACCAACTTTAGTCGGTAAACGAGCTCCAGCCTCGCGCAGCAATTCAATTGTAATTTCTAAAAAAAGTGCTTCTAAAACAGGTGGAAAGGGTACGTTAGCTCTAGAATAAATAATAGGACCGAGTAAATCTGCGGGAATCATTTGATAGTGATACGTTAATACAGCTGTATAAATAGCTGATGAAAATAGAGAGAATGCTGCTCCGAAAAAACGAACCAATCTAAGAAATGAGCCTGCTATCCATGGTAAATAATAATCTTCTGGAGATACAAAGAAATCGAGTAATGTCGCCGGTCCAGCTAATGCGTATGGTGAACCATCTGTTAAAATGACAACACCGCCATTAATGAGTGCATAAACAGAACGATCTAAGCGCTCTGTAGGTAGTAAAACAGGGAAGGGAGAGTTACTATTATCGCTAATAAATTGTTCGATCATAGTCGCATCGAAAGGAACATCAAAGTCAATGCCTTGTAGACGCTGCATTGCAGTATTGACGTGCTGATCATTTGTAATGCCTTCGATGTAAGCAACTATGACCTTTGTTTTTGATATAGAGCCAACTACAACTTCTTTGAAAACTAATTGCTCCGTTACAATACTTCGGCGAAGTAAGTGTGTATTTGTATCAATATTTTCAACGAATCCGACTTTGGGACCGATTACACTATATTCATTTTCTGTATCGTTATATAATCGTGTACCTAAAACTGAACTTTCAGCACGAATAAGTGCATATTCTGCTGCTTGAGAATCATTTTTTAGCTGTATGAGCACATACCCACCTAATAATTTTTTACGAATATCGTCAATAGAAGGGCCTGTGATAATCTCCTCAAGTGTGACGATATTTGCTATATCACTTATATTTTCAATGTGACCTAATTCTCTTTTTATAGGTGTTAAAATAAATCGATTAATGAGGAGTGATTCAGCTGTAGATTTGTAATAAAACAAACATAATGTCCCATCGTCTACTACGTTATAAGAAACGAAATCACTAGATTCTTTCATCGTGTGGATAAACTCGGGAATGGAACAGATTGTTTTTTTATTCTTTTTAGATGTTGAACGTAACATTTTCTCACCCCTGACATGCATCATTTACTTGTGTTAGTTTTTGGGAAAGACGGGAATTTATACTTGAAAATTGAAAGTTCATAAGGAAAAGGAAGAGTAATGAATATCTCTTCCTTTTTGGCATATTAATTTGTTTTCTTTTCTTTAATAGATTTCACTAATTTAATCATTTCAGCTCGTATATCTTCTTTTTTAACATTTAATTTTTCTGCAATTTGTTTAATTTCCATTCCATCTTTTTTCATTTTTAGTACATCATCGAGAGGGGTATTACTTTTTTGAGCGATGATTGTTAACACCGCGAGCTGACGTAAGCCGATGTTATACTCTTTCATTTTTTGTTTTAGCTGATCAGGTGTAGATTTGTGCATGTTTGCTAATTCTTGCAGTAGTGCTTTTTTCGTTTCTTTATTCATATGATGTTTTTTCAATTTACTTGGATCTACACCGAAATGCTCGGCTGTTTTTTCCCAAGATTTATTTTGCTTATAGTAAGCTAAAACGTCCTTAATTTCTTTTTTGCTTATTCTTGCAATGTGTGAAGCTTTCCAAATTTCATGTTTGTTATAGCCGAGTTTTTCGAGCGACTGCATTTCTTCTTTTGAAATAGGCTTATGATGGTGCATTGTTACTTCTTTTGGCGTGGCAGCGGAAGCAGGAAAGACAGATATCCCGCACAATAATGCTGCCATAGTCATACTTACTACGATTTTCTTGTACATATAAATTCCTCCTAGATGGATAATGTGGAAAACTTTACACTTATCATTTCCATAAAATGTGAAATACTTGTGAACAAGTTAAGTTTTTTTCTTCACAGTATGAAATGACGTTTTGGAAGTTTTCCAACATAAAACATTGATTAATAGTAAAAAACTAGGGTATAATCGAAATTGAAAATCAATATCAATAACAAACATATACATATAGATGAAAATAAGGGAGAGAAAAATATGACTACATATACTTCCATCGCAAATGTGATTAAAGAAAGACGTTCTGTTCGCACATTTACAGATAAAGCAGTAGAAAAAGAATTATTAATTGAACTATTAAACGATGCAACATGGGCGCCAAATCATAAAAACCGTGAACCATGGAATTGTAAATTATATATTGGAGAAGGCCGTCAGAAATTAGTAGACGCAGTATTAAACTCTTTCACAGAAGAAGAAAGAGCGAAGCGCGGTAAAATTTTATCTGATCGTTTCTTAAGCACACCTGCACAAATCGTCGTATATATAAATGAAGACCCACGTCAAATTCAACGTGACGAAGATTACGCTGCAACATGTGCATTTATGCAAAACTTCCAACTGCTTGCTTGGGAACGTGGATTAGGTTCTGTTTGGAAATCAGGCGGATTAAACTACAACCCATTATTTATAGAAGGACTTGGTTTAACAAGAGGTCAACGCATCGTTGGAATTCTTCACCTTGGCTATTTCGATAAAGCACCAGAAGGAAAAGCTCGTACACCGATTACGGAGAAGATGGAGATTATTGAGGGTTAATAGATGAGACATTCTCGTTTTTGCGAGAGTGTCTTTTTATTATGCAATCAATCCTCATGAAAGCTTGTTCCTCATCATACACTTTCTTAAGGGAAAGTGTAAGGAGGGAAAATAATGAGAGCAAGTGATGATAAAGCACTACAATATGCGATTGCTGAAATTACGGAAATTGCGACTGGATTTGGTCTTGATTTTTATCCGATGCGCTATGAAGTATGTCCAGCGGAAATTATTTATACATTTGGTGCATATGGGATGCCGACGAGGTTTTCGCATTGGAGTTTTGGAAAGCAATTTTTCAGAATGAAATTACAATACGATTTGGGACTTAGTAAAATTTATGAACTCGTTATTAACTCTGATCCATGTTACGCCTTTTTATTAGATACGAATTCTTTAATTCAAAATAAATTAATCGTGGCGCACGTTTTAGCACATTGTGATTTCTTCAAAAATAATATTCGTTTCTCTAATACGAAACGCGATATGGTGGAGAGTATGGCAGCGACCGCAGATCGTGTGAAGGCGTATGAACATAAGTATGGAAGAGAAGAGGTAGAAACATTTTTAGATGCCGTACTTGCCATTCAAGAACATATTGATCCATCGCTTATGCGTCCGAAACTTGCTTGGAGTATTGGAGATTTAGAAGAGGATGTAGAAAAGAAAAAGATATCACAGTACGATGATTTATGGAATTTAGATGATCGAAACAAAAAGAGGGAACGACCTAATATGCATAAAAAGAAGAAAATCCCACCGCAGCCAGAAAAAGATTTACTCCTCTTTATTGAAGAATATAGCCGTGAGCTAGAAGAGTGGCAGCGCGACATATTAACGATGATGCGCGAGGAAATGTTATATTTCTGGCCACAGCTTGAAACGAAGATTATGAATGAAGGCTGGGCTTCCTTCTGGCATCAACGTATACTTCGTGAAATAGATTTAACATCTTCTGAAGCGATCGAATTCGCGAAGCTTAACGCAGGTGTCGTACAGCCATCAAAAACAAGTATTAATCCATACTACCTCGGTATTAAAATGTTCGAAGATATTGAAGAGCGCTATAATAACCCGACAGAAGAAATGAAGCGACGCGGTGTGAAGCCTGGTTCTGGTCGTGACAAAATCTTTGAAGTACGGGAAATTGAATGGGATGTATCGTTCCTAAGAAACTATTTAAATAAAAAACTTGTAATGAGAGAAGATATGTACTTATTCCAGCGCCAAGGAAAAGAATATAAAGTAATTGATAAAGAATGGGAGCATGTGCGTGATCAACTTGTAAATATGCGTACTAATGGAGGTTTCCCGTACTTAGTAGTAGAAGATGGAGACTACTTAAAGAATGGGGAATTGTACATTAAACATAGCTATGAAGGAATTGAACTAGATTTAAAATACTTAGAAAAAGTATTACCGTACCTTCATCAGTTATGGGGAAGAACGGTGCATATGGAGTCGATTGTGGAGAGTAAGGGCGTTGTGTTTTCTTATGATGGGAAGATGGTGCATCGGAAGTATGTGTGAGGAAAAGAACGGACATAGAAATGCTATGTCCGTTCTTTTTTATTTGGAACAAAGTTAAATATGCTATTCTTGAAGAAAGGGAGTTATATATAGAAATGGAGCAATTCAAATGAGCAAAATAGGGGTATGCAAGGTGGATATTACGCCGCCTTTAGGTATTGATTTTATCGGATATCATAGAGAAACAGGGATTAATAATATTGAAGAGCGTATCTATGGGACGATCTTTGTGTTTGAAAAAGATGAAATGAAGACTGTGTTTATAAGTATTGATAATATTGGGATGTTAGTAGAAGATACGAATATTATTCGTGAGCGAGTAGCGAGTAGGCTT
This sequence comes from Bacillus nitratireducens, assembly GCF_036320425.1. Classification (NCBI taxonomy): domain Bacteria; kingdom Bacillati; phylum Bacillota; class Bacilli; order Caryophanales; family Bacillaceae; genus Bacillus; species Bacillus nitratireducens. Next base: position 227,400 of record NZ_JAUMJO010000006.1, on the reverse strand, counting down.
CATGTACCATTTGAGCGAATAACAGTTGTTTATACACATACACACTCTGGTCCGGAAACAGTTGGTGATCAACCTTTACTAAAGTCGTATAAAACGATTTTACTAAATAATGTAGTGCAAGGTGCTATTACTGCGAATAATAATATGCGGTTATGTGAAGTTGGCTGGGGTGTTACGACAGGTGATATTGGAGTAAACCGAAGAGAGAGAACACCTGATGGAAAAGCAAAGATGGGCACAAATATAGAAGGTATTGTAGATAAAAGAATTGGTGTTTTAGCAATGAGAAATGCTGAATCAAAGGAGTTAGTAGGGATCGTTGTATTTTGCACTGCGCATCCGAATGTTTTAAAAGGTGATAGTGATGTATTATCAGCGGATTATCCAGGAATGACGAGAGAGATTCTTGAGAAGATAGTAAACTGTCCTGTTATTATCGTTCAAGGTGCTGCTGGAAATGTGAATGCGAAATATCGCGGTTCAAGGGAAGCATTAAAACAAATGGCTTACACACTTAGTGGACATGTATTAACGATGTTGCCAATAGTTACATATAGCCCAATTATAAATTTAAGAACAATTTCGAGTACGATGCAAATGAAGTTGAAGGATATTCCCGAAATTGTTGAGATACGAAGCATGGCTCAATTAGCGGAGAAGCAGTGGGGCGTGAATACGGATGAATGGCTTACTATCGTTTTAGAGAAATATAAGCAAGGTATTCGGCAGTTAAGTGTTGATTTAGAAGTTCAACTGTTTCAAATTAATGATGGTATGTTCTCTGGTATACCGATGGAGCCTTTTTCAGAAACTGCGTTAGAAATGAAAGAGAGTCTTCAAAATGAACTAGCTTTTTTGGGTGGATATACGAATGGATATATTGGTTATTTACCGACAAAGGAAGAGTTTACATATGGCGGGTATGAAGTGGAATTAAATCCTATTGTGTATGGAACGGTTACAAACTTGTTGATGCCGCCAGAGGAGAATACGGCGGAGTTGATTGTACAGAGAGTTATAAAATTACATAATGCGTAAAATATAGACTCTCATATATTTAATATGAAATTTAAAGGAAACAATAATTATTAGTAAGAATGTAGAAAACGAATCCGTTTTGAAAAAGAATAATCAAAGTGGATTCGTTTTTTATATGGAGTTTTTGTTTACCAAACAGGTCGTATGCTCGATGATAATTTTCCTGTATTTTCTTTAGTAACGAATGTTGTTAAATCCTCTTTAAGCATTTGCATTCGTTCTGCACCTATGTTTGCAATCCATCGTTGTTCTATTTCAGCTACTATTTCTTCTTTTGCTTTCATTACTGCTAAACCACGCTCGGTTAAAACAATAATTTTACCTCTTTTATCAGTAGGATGCGTTTGGCGTGTGACATAACCACTGTTCTCCAGAGAATCTACCATTTTACTTATGGCCTGTTTTGAAACCCCTAAATATTCAGCTAGTTCTATACCGGTTGCTCCATTAGGAAGGATGCGTTTGAACATAAAACCGTGTGCTGGCCTAATATCTTCAAATCCCAATTCACTTAATCTATCATGTAGTTCAGTAATTAATGTACTGAAAGATAATGATAAAAGTGAAGTAAGGTCTAGTTCGTTAAATGTTTGATGATCCATATATATAACCTCCGTGATTGTAGTCAATTAAGTTGACTATAGGTGAAACCTATTGTACTATACAGGATATAGTCAATCAAATTGACTATATATTAGTGATAGAGCAAATAATGATTTATCTAAATAGAAGCAATGGAGGTTTCACATGGTTAATATCGTTAAAATTAGAGGGAGTGAATTTGCACCATATACATCGCTGAAACCTATTAAGGATCCTGCAACAGGAAGAGTATTTGAATATGCTGGAGATGCACGTGAATTTGCACCATACGCTGTGAACACAAAGCGTTCAAGATTAGAACAAGAAGTGACTGTTGATTTTTATAAAAGAGAAATTTTCACATATGCAGATGCTTGTATCGTCACTGTGAAGATTACAAATCCAGATGGCTCAATTGAGTATCAAAAGGGAGAAACAAGTACAGATAACATTGCATGTACAAACATTGTATGGAGTAAAGATGAAGTTTCATTTGAAATGAGAGCAAGTGCAAGTAATCCTTTAAACGCGGCAGCACCTGCAGCTGATTATTTTTTGACTATACGAGTTAATGAAAGTGGTACTGTGCATGTTGAAGGTGTACATGATGGTTTCCCTTGCTATGAATTTTATAAACAATTAGACTTTGGTTCATTTGAATTAATATACACGCATGATTTCAGAGAAACGGATGATACCCCAGCAGCACTAGCGGGAGAAATGGAATATAGTTTTAAAACGACAATCTAATAAATATAGCGCTATTTTTCAGAAGGAAGTAGCAAATGTAAAAGAGAAGGCTATTGATTATGGGAACGAAATTGTGGTCTGTTTTACTCCATAGTATGCAGTATCTAAAATAAAATTATAGAGGTGTTTCTTATGGCCAATATCGTTAAAATTAGAGCCAACGTATTTATTCCAATGTCTTGGACAGAACCGAAGAAGGATGTACAAACAGGGAAAGTAATCCAATTCGAAGGTGATTCACGTGAATTTACACCACATGCGGTAAATACTATGCGCTCTAGAGTTGAGCAAGAGGTAGTAGTGGACTTTTATAAAGAAGAAGTGTTTTCATATGCAAACACGGGTATTACGACAGAGAAGGTCACAAATCCAGATGGTTCTGCGAATAAAAGAACAGGAAAAGCGAGTACTGAAAATATTGTGTGTACGGATATTTCATGGAATTCTGACGGTGTGCAATTCAAAATGAGTGCAAGCGCTAGTAATCCGTTAAATATGTATGCCCCTCCTGTGGACTATTTATTAACTGTATGTGTGAAAAAGGATGGTAGTATCGATATTCAAGGAGAACATGATGGATTCCCTTGTTTCGAATTTTATAAGCAAGTAGATTTCGGTTCATTTGAACAAATTTATACACATGATTTTAGAGAAACTGGTGATACACCTGAAGCGTTAGGTGGAGAAATGGATTATAGTTTTACAAAGAGTTTATAGGAAGTATGACAAATTACTTCATTCGTAAATGAATTCAGCCGTCAAAAATAAGTATTACTCCATACTACGCCGCCTTTAGGCATGGATTCAATCATACAGAAAAGAACTTGGAGCTATCTAAGTTCTTTTTTGTTTCGAATTTGTGAACAAAAGATATATATATTGAAAATGATTTTTGTATATTTTATTATATACCCATACGGGTATGAGTTTTTGTTTGTAATACATGAAGAAATTAAATAATAAACAACATGGAGGTTTGAAATATGTCTAGAAAAATTGTTGTAGTAGGTGGAGTTGCGGGCGGGGCATCGGTAGCTGCAAGGCTTCGTCGATTAAGTGAAGAAGATGAAATTATTATGGTTGAACGCGGTGAATATATTTCATTTGCAAACTGTGGATTACCATACTATATTGGCGGTGTAATTACAGAAAGACAAAAACTATTAGTGCAGACAGTTGAAAAGATGTCAAAGCGCTTTAATTTAGATATACGTGTATTGAGTGAAGTAGTAAAAATTAATAAAGAAGAGAAAACAATTACTATAAAGAATGTAACTACAAATGAAACATATAACGAGGAATATGATGTTTTAATTCTTTCACCAGGGGCGAAACCAATTGTTCCACCTATTCCGGGTATTGAGGAAGCGAAGGCGTTGTTTACGTTACGAAATGTACCTGATACAGATCGTATTAAAGCGTACATTGATGAGAAGAAACCACATCATGCGACGGTTATTGGTGGTGGATTTATTGGAGTGGAAATGGTTGAAAACTTAAGAGGACGAGGACTTGATGTTACTCTCGTAGAGATGGCCAATCAAGTGATGCCACCGATTGATTATGAAATGGCGGCATATGTACACGAGCATATGAAAAAGCACAATGTTGAGCTTGTTTTTGAAGACGGTGTAGATGCATTAGAGGAGAAGGGGAGTATTGTACGTCTAAAGAGTGGGTCAATTATAAAGACAGATATGATTATTTTAGCAATTGGTGTACAACCAGAGCGTAGTTTAGCGAAGGATGCAGGATTAGCACTAGGAGTTAGAGGAACGATAAAAGTAAATGAAAAATTTCAAACGTCGGATTCTCATATATATGCAATCGGTGATGCGATTGAAGTGAAAGATTTTGTTACAGAAACAGAAACGATGATTCCTTTAGCGTGGCCAGCTAATCGTCAAGGTCGCATGTTAGCAGATATTATTCATGGACATACGGATTCTTTATATAAAGGTACGATGGGAACTTCTATAGCTAAAGTTTTTGATTTAACAGTTGCTTCGACTGGAGTAAATGAGAAAATATTAAAACGATTAAATATACCCTATGAGGTAGTACACGTACAAGCAAATTCCCATGCTGGATACTATCCGAATGCTACGCCAGTACTAATAAAATTAATTTTTAATAAAGAGAGTGGAAAAATTTATGGAGCACAGGCTTTAGGACGTGACGGGGTAGATAAGCGTATCGATGTTATTGCAACAGCGATGAAGGCGAATTTAACTGTAATTGATTTACCGGATTTAGAATTATCATATGCACCACCGTATTCTTCTGCAAAAGATCCAGTAAACATGGTAGGGTATGCGGCAAGCAACATAGTAGATGGTTTTGTTGATACAGTACAATGGCATGAAATTGATCGTATTGTTGAAAATGATGGATATCTAATTGATGTTCGAGAGCCTAATGAATTAAAGCAAGGAATGATTAAAGGTTCTATTAATATTCCATTAGATGAATTACGTGATCGCTTGGATGAAGTGCCATTAGATAAAGAAATATATATTACTTGTCAGCTTGGTATGAGGGGATATGTTGCAGCACGTATGTTAATGGAAAAAGGATATAAGGTAAAGAATGTAGATGGTGGCTTTAAATTATACGGAACAGTATTACCAGACCGGATTGTATATTGATATTTGTTCATCTTTCAATTCAAAATTTGGTGGAGGATGAACCCCATGGATTAAGGTTTCACTTTTTGTTTTGCGAACATGTAAGATGAAAAATAAAAATAGGGGTTTACAAAATACCCTGTAGGGTATAATATATTGTCATAAGTTATAAATGGTGACATAATGGTAATGAGGTGATTGTAGAATGGAATATAATCAAGATATGAAAAATAGATTGAAACGTATTGAAGGTCAAGTTCGTGGTGTGCTTCGCATGATGGAAGAGGGAAAAGATTGCCGAGATGTTATTACACAGTTAACTGCATCCCGTTCTGCACTTGATCGTACAATTGGACTCGTTGTGGGAACAAATTTAGAGCAATGTTTACGTGAGCAGTTTGAGGCAGGTAATGGCTCAAATGAAGAGTTAATTAAAGAAGCGGTTCAATTACTTGTAAAAAGCAGATAATCTGTCAAACCTATGTGTTGACAGATTTTCAAAAACATTTTATTATACCCCTACAGGTATATGTATAATAATTAGGGAGGAAATGATTATGAGTATAAAAGTTGATACGAGTTTAGACTGTAAAGGCTTGGCTTGTCCGATGCCAATTGTGAAGACAAAAAAGGCGATGGAAGGGTTGGCATCAGGGCAAGTTATTGAAATAGAGGCGACAGATAAAGGTTCTACGCTAGATATTCAAAGTTGGTCAAGTAAAGTAGGGCATCAATATATTGGAACGAAACAAGAGGGAGATATATTAAAGCATTATGTAAGAAAAGCACACGAACATGAAGTAAATGAAGTTGTGAAGTATCCTCATACGATTACGAATGCGGAATTGCAAGATCTATTATTAAGTGGTGAAGAGTGTACTGTATTAGATGTTCGTGAAACGGCGGAATTTGCCTTTGGCCATATTCCATCTGCCATTTCTGTTCCATTAGGTGAAATAGATAGTGCTAGGTTAGACCATGTGAAGCCAATTTATGTTGTTTGCCGAACTGGTAACCGTAGTGATGCAGCTTGTCAAATGTTGAAAGAGAAAGGTTATTCAAATGTGAAGAATGTCATTCCAGGTATGTTAGAGTGGCAAGGGAATGTGGAAAAATAAAATTTTTTAAATCAAAATATACCTATGGGGGTAATAGGATGACTGTTAAACCGTTACATGCAAAAGATGTTGCAGAGAAAGTTTTATTCGGAGAGTTGTTTATTTTAGATGTTCGTAACGAGACGGATTATGAAGATTGGAAAATTGAAGGGAAACAAATTTCTTCTATAAATAAACCGTATTTTGATTTATTAGATGGTGTAGATCATATTGTAGAGGAATTGCCTAAGGAGAAAGAAATTTTAGTCGTATGTGCGAAAGAAGGTTCTTCACAGTTTGTTGCTGAGCAATTGTTAGATGCTGGTTTCAATAATGTTTATTATTTAGCTGGCGGTATGAAAGCTTGGAGTGAATATGTGAAGCCATTAAAAGTAGGAGATGTACAGGGCGAGGGAAGTATATATCAATTTAATCGCCTTGGAAAAGGGTGTTTATCTTATATGGTCATTTCAAACGGTGAAGCAGCAGTCATTGATGCGGTGAGAACAATTGAAGCATACGAAGATTTTGCAAAAGAGCACGGAGCTACTATTACTAACGTAATGGATACACATCTACATGCAGATCATATTTCTGGTGGGCGTAAGTTAGCTGAAAAAGTAGGCGGTACGTATTGGTTACCTCCAAAGGATGCGGAGGAAGTCGTTTTCTCATATAAACCGCTTGTTGAAGGAGCTGTCATTACGGTGGGGGGTACCAAAATTGAAATTGACGCATTATACTCACCGGGGCATACGATTGGAAGTACATCATTTATTGTAGATGATTCCTATTTATTATCAGGCGATATTTTATTTGTAGATTCAATCGGGCGTCCAGATCTTGCTGGGAAGGCGGAAGACTGGGTAGGGGATTTACGAAATACTTTATATAAACGTTATAAGGAATTATCTCAAGATTTAATTGTTTTACCGGCTCATTATTCAAAAATAAGTGAAATGGACGACAGAGGTATTGTGAGTGCGCATTTACAAGATTTATTTAAGGAGAATGTAGGATTAAATATTGCCGATGAGGTAGAGTTTCGTAAAACGGTGACAGAGAACTTACCGCCTCAGCCGAATGCTTATGAAGAAATTCGTCAAACGAATATGGGTAAGATTTATCCGAGTGTGGAAGAAGAGCGTGAAATGGAGATTGGTCCAAATCGTTGTGCAGTTCATGATTCATTATAAAATAACAAACTGGAGGAATAGATGATGAATGTAAAACAAGTATTAGATGCGAAAGGTTTAGCATGTCCAATGCCGATTGTAAGAACGAAAAGAGCGATGGATACTTTACAAACTGGAGAAGTGTTAGAAGTACATGTAACGGATAAAGGGTCAGTTAAGGATATTCCAGCGTGGGCAAATAAAGGTGGTCATGACATCGTAAAGCGTGCAGAAGAAGCTGATGTGCTGAAATTTTGGATTAAGAAGGCGTAGTAGTTTTATAAATGTAGAGAGGTTGGTTATATGAATACAATATTAAGTACGCTTTTCATTGTACTTGCTGCAGGGTTTGTTATTTCACGTTTTTTACCAGTAAAAGGTGTCAAAAATATAAATGGAACAGAATTAAAGAGTATGGTGGGGAAAAAGGGAAAACAATTCATCGATGTTCGTACAGTAGGTGAATATAGAGGAAATCATATGAAAGGATTTCAGAATATCCCGCTAAATGAGTTAGCTAGTAAAGCAAATCAATTAGATAAAAATAAGGAAGTAATCGTTATTTGTCAGAGGGGGATGAGAAGTAAGCAAGCAGCAAAGGTATTAAAGAAATTAGGATTTCAGCACGTTATAAATGTTTCAGGCGGTATGAACGCTTGTAATTAAGAAGGAGATAGAAAAATGAAAGAAATGACTGCAAAAGAATTAGAAGAAAAATTGTTACGTAAAGAAGCGGTAAATATTGTAGATGTACGTGAAGTAGAAGAAGTAGCCGAAGGGAAAATTCTAGAAGCATGTAATATTCCGCTAGGACTATTAGAATTTCGTATGCATGAGCTAAATAAAAATCAGGAATATATTATCGTTTGTCGCTCAGGAGGAAGAAGCGCAAGAGCAGTTCAGTTTTTAGAGAGCTACGGTTTTCGAGCGATCAATATGGTAGGTGGTATGTTAGCTTGGGAAGGTAAAGTCGTATAGTACGGAGATAAACGATTTGATCTTTTTACAAACAATAAAATACCCCTATAGGTAATTGGAGGGAGAACAACATGGAACAACAGAAGAAAACGACGATTGTTTTATTTAGTGGAGATTATGATAAAGCGATGGCAGCTTATATTATTGCAAATGGTGCAGCGGCGTATGATCAAGAGGTGACTATTTTTCATACTTTTTGGGGCTTAAATGCTTTAAGGAAAGATGAGCATGTGAAGGTAAAGAAAACTTTCATAGAAAAAGTATTTGGAAAAATGATGCCGCGCGGTGTAAATAAGATGGGATTATCAAAAATGAATTTTGCCGGTATGGGACCAAAGATGATTAAAGGTATTATGAAGAAGCACAATGCGATGCCTTTACCAGATTTAATGGATTTGGCGAAAGAACAGGGAGTTAATCTTGTAGCTTGTCAAATGACGGTAGATTTATTAGGGTTAAAAGAGGAAGAGATTATGGAAGGGGTAGAATTTGCTGGGGTAGGAGCATATTTAGCAGATGCTTCGGATGGAAATGTAAATTTATTTATTTAAATTACCTTCTTTTTAGAAGGCGAGGGGTACAATATGAGTTTAACAGTGCTACTATTTATTATTGGGTTTATAGGGTCATTCATATCAGGGATGGTTGGAATTGGCGGTGCAATCATTAATTATCCGATGATCTTATACATTCCAGTATTGCTAGGATTTACTGGCTATACATCACATGAAGTGAGTGGTATTACAGCGATTCAAGTGTTCTTTGCAACTTTTGCAGGCGCGTGGGCGTACAGGAAAAGTAACGATATGGATAAAACTTTAGTTGTGTATATGGGAGCTAGTATATTAATAGGAAGCTTTGTAGGTAGCTTTAGCGCGAATTCATTAAATGAGCATGCTGTAAACATTGTTTACACATTACTAGCTACTATTGCGGCCATTATGATGTTTGTACCGAAGAAAAATAATAGCAGAGCAGTTAATTATAATAAATGGTTAGCAAGTATGTTAGCGTTTATTGTAGGAAGTGTTTCCGGCATTATTGGGGCAGGTGGTGCATTTCTTTTAGTCCCGATTATGCTAGTTGTTTTAAAACTACCAATACGTACGACAATAGCAACATCTATCGCTATTACGTTTATTTCCTCGGTAGGGATTACGACGGGGAAAGTGATTACTGGACAATTAGTTGTTATGCCAGCTCTTATCGTTGCGATAGCAAGTTTATTTGCCGCTCCTCTTGGGGTGAGAGTAGGGAAGAGAGTGAATCAAAAGGTTTTACAATATGTATTGTCTATTTTAATTGTAGGCACCGCTATAAAGATGTGGATCGATATGATATGAATAGAAAAGGATGGTGCTGCTTGCAGCCCATCCTTTTACTTATGCCCAAATAACTTTCATTAAGTTTTTATACTCGTCATTTGCTAATTTATATAGCATTCTCGTATGTTCAAAGACAAGTGCTGGATTAAAGTTTGGTTCTGAGAATGCAAGAGATGTTGAAATATCAATTGCATTTTGCTTATTTAGCGTGAATTTTGCAAATCGGTAAGATGTGTTTAATTCATTGATGACGTGTAAAATGTCATTTGTCGAATCAGGTACGTGAGCAACATTGAAGCAGTATATATCCACAGTAGGATTTTCGCTGTCGAAAGCAGCGATAAGTTGAATTTTTGCGCCAGCTTCTGTTTCTAGTCCTACTGAGAAATGTACAGAACCATCATTTTCATCTATATTTTCTTCCATATATATATCGTTTGATTTTAAGTACTCTTTAAAATCTGAAATGTTATGTTTTACTGCAGCTTTCATATGTGTGAGCCCCCTGATAATTGGAATAGATTACTATTATTTATTATAATTTAAAAATATTAAAAAAGATAGTTGGAAAGTTCTGATTTTTTGTTTTGAAAGCATTAAAAAGAAGCAGTGCTCTATGGAGATAGAGCACTGCTTCACTTTATTCATTGTCATTAGTCGATGTTTCTGTATCTTCACTGTTATTCTTATTTTGAGTCTCATGGTTACTTGATTCGCGTTCACTCGTATTTTCAGACGTAGATTCTTTTGTTTTCTCTGAGCTTGTTTTTTTCGAATCAGAATCAGATTTTGTATAGGCAGGTAGTCCAAGGTGACTACGAAGTTCGTTTGTAACATTAGCTAATTCTTTTTTATCTGGATTGTAATAGTAAGTTCGGCCACCACCAGCTGACTTACTACATGTATCATCACCTTTTGCCATGTAACAATCTTCACCTTCAATTTGTAATTTCTCAATTGAAGAATCTGCTCCATATTTATAGAATGAAAGCATATCGTCGAATGTTAAGTTTGTAACGAATTGTCCGTTAATATCATCAATGATATTACCAACTTTTGTTACAGATCCAACACTTGTTAGTTTCTTTAAAATAGCTTCAATAACAAGTTGCTGACGTTGTCCACGCATTGCATCACTATCAATGTGCCTTGTTCTAGCAAGAGCAAGTGCTTCTTCGCCATTTAACTTTTGAACACCTTTTTGCAGGTGAATTGCCTCAGCATTATCGTTGCTATCTTGCTCAGTAAATTCAACGGGTACATCAACTTCAATACCGCCTAAGTCATCGACGATTTTTATAAATGATTTAAAGTTGAATTTTACAAAGTAATCGACAGGAACATTCATTAATTTTTCAACTGCATCAATGCTTGCTTGTGGTCCACCATCTTTTCCGTTTTTAGCAGAACCGAATGCATGAGCGTGTGTAATTTTATCTTTTTTCTTTTCTACTGGAATATAAGTATATGTGTCACGTGGAATACTTAATAGTTTAACAGTTTTGCTATCTTTATTAAAAGTTGCAAGTAATAGTGCATCCGTTCTTATAGCTTCACCGTATTCTTTCCCACGGACATCGCTTTCATCAACACCCATGATTAAGACAGATACATTGTTTGTAATAGGTTTTACAGCCTTATCACGTAAATCAGATTTATCACCGCGCGCTAAATCGTGTGCGGCATTTCGAATAGCAGAAGATGCTTTATTTGCTAAAAACCAAGTATAACCGCCGCCTACTATTAAAAAGAATAGAATAGCGCTTATAATAATTTTTATTTTTTTCTTACTTTTTTTCGGTTTATTGCGTGTATTTTCTTGCAAAGATGGGTTTTGCTCCATTTCCTGTACTCCTTCATTTGGATTGAAATACGACACTCATATCCACTTATTATAATGAAATTTAGCGAAAAAAAACATTACAAATCATTTACATTTCGTAAAAATTCAATTTATTTATAAAAAGTCAGATTTTATATATTTTATTTTTGAGATGTAGAATAAGTATAAGTTGTTTTAGTAGAAATGAAAATATGCAATGTGAGAAAGTGATAGAGAAGTAAGATTTGTTGAAATATAGCCAAGAAGATGTGATGAGCTGTATATGTACTTCTTATATAATAAAGAAAGATTTTACGGATGAAGGAGAGAGCATAATGAATAATACATCATTCCGAGCAATTGTCGTGAACGAAAAAGAAAATAATCAATTTGAAAGAAAGCTTGTTGAGAGAGAAATTAATAGTTTACCTGAAGGAGATGTGCTAATACGGGTTCATTACTCTTCATTAAATTATAAAGATGCCCTTTCAGCTACGGGTAACAAAGGTGTAACGAGAACATACCCTCATACACCAGGCATTGATGCAGCGGGAGAGGTAGTTAGTAGTGAAAATAACGCATTTCAGGAAGGCGATCAAGTTATTGTAACTGGATATGATTTAGGTATGAATACTTCTGGTGGTTTCGGAGAATATATTCGCGTGCCATCATCTTGGGTTGTTCCTTTACCAAAAGAAATGTCTTTGAAGGAAAGTATGATGTACGGGACAGCCGGTTTTACAGCTGCCTTATCGGTGTATAAGCTCATTAGAGCGGGAATTACGCCTAGTATGGGAGATGTTTTAGTAACGGGTGCTACGGGCGGAGTAGGCAGTGTAGCAGTTAGTATTTTAGGGAAGTTAGGATATAACGTAGTAGGGGCAACGGGAAAAAGAGAAGAGAAAGAGATGTTGCTACGTTTAGGTGCAAAACAGATGATTCACCGCGCGGAGTTGAGTGATGAATCAGGAAGACCGATGCTTAAAGGAATATACGCTGGGGTTGTCGATACTGTAGGCGGAAGGATGTTAGAAACAGCTTTAAAATCACTACAGTATGACGGTTGTGTCACGACGTGTGGTAATGTAGCGGGGCAGGAGTTAAATACAACGGTATATCCATTCATATTACGAGGTATTAGCCTTTTAGGAATAGATTCAGTGCAATGTCCAGTAGACATGAGAAGAGAAGTGTGGGCATTGTTAGCGACCGATTGGAAAAACTTAGAGCTATTATCTTATACAGAAGAATGTACATTAGAAGAATTAGATGAGAAGTTTGCACTTATACTGCAAGGAAAGTTAAAAGGAAGAACGGTTGTAAAGATGAAATGAAAAAAGAGACGCTTACATTAGCGTCTCTTTTTGTAATTATAATGATTGTTTTACTGCTAGTTTACCTTGCTCACCTAAAACACCATCAGCAATATTTACAGCGTGATCACCGATACGCTCTAAGTTACTTACCATGTCAACGAAGATGATACTCGCATCGCCTGAACAGCTACGTTCGTTTAGACGTATTACGTGACGTTTGCGAAGAACACGTTCCATTTGGTCAATTTTACGCTCTTTTGCAATAACAGTTTGAGCTAGTTCAGTGTCAAAGTTTGTTAAAGCATTGATTGCATCTTGTAATGTTGAAATTGTTAATTCAAGCATTTCATTTAGTTCAGCTAGTGCTTCATCCGATAGTGAAACACGGTTTGAAATTTGGAAATCTACAAGTTCGACAAGGTTTTCTACATGATCACCGACACGTTCAATATCCCCCACAACACCAGCTAAAACAGAATGCTTCTCAGAATCTGCTGATGAAAGTGGTTTTTCTGATAGTAAAACTAAATACTCGGTAATTTTTTTATCTAAATTGTTAATAGCGCCTTCTAATTGAGTAGCCATGTTAGCATGTTTTTTGTCTTGTGTATTTAAAAATTGATTTGCTTCTTTTAATCCATCTAATGAAAACTCCGCCATACGGATAATCTCTTTTTGAGCTTCTGTTAAAGCAATAGCTGGAGATTGTTCAATAAAGATTGGATTTAAATGTTGTGGTTTGAAGTTAATAGATGCATCTTCACCACGAATAATTTTTGTTACAATCCAGGCTAATACTGCAATGAATGGGAACTGAATGATTGTATTCGTTACGTTAAATGTTCCATGTGCAAATGCAATTGTCATTTCTGGATTTAAATTTAATGACGTTTGGAAATATTGAATTAAACTTGTAAATGGTATTAATATAATCGTAAAGATAATGGTACCGATAATATTAAAGATAACGTGAACTAATGCTGCACGTCTTGCTGCAATTGAAGTACCGATTGCTGCTAATACGGCTGTAATTGTTGTACCGATGTTATCACCGAATAATACAGGAAGAGCAGCTTGTAAATCAATAGCACCTTGACCGAATAGTTCTTGTAAAATACCGATTGTTGCGCTTGAGCTTTGTACAATTAAAGTGAACACTGTACCGACAATAATTCCTAAAATTGGATTATCACTCATGCTAACCATTAACTCTTGGAATGACTCTAAAGAACGAAGAGGTTTCATACCTGCGCTCATTAATTCTAAACCGAAGAATAACATACCAAAACCGAATACAACTTGACCTACAGAATGTACTTTTTTATTTTTAAAGAAGAATAGTAAGATCGCTCCAACTGCCATAACTGGGAGAGCATATTCTCCGATTTTAATTCCGATAATAAATGCAGTAACTGTCGTGCCGATGTTCGCACCCATAATAACACCGATTGCTTGTCTTAATGTCATAAATCCGGCACTTACAAGTCCGACTGTTAAAGCTGTTGTTCCTGAACTTGATTGGATTAATACAGTAACTAACATACCTGCTAGTACACCCATAAGTGGGTTTGTTGTAAAGCGATCTAAAATATCGCGAAGACGATCTCCAGCTGCTTGTTGCAGTCCATCGCCCATGTATTTAATCCCGAATAAGAAAATACCTAATCCACCAATGAACTGGAAGATCATATCTTGAATATTGTATTCCACGCATTCCACTCCTTAAATTTCATGTACGATGTAATTATTAACTAAACCTTGAGGCACTGTAAACGGTTTATCAGTAAAATTTACACTAACTTTACAAAGGGATAAAAAGTTTACAATTCTTTAAAGAAACAGCTGTATTTTATTGGTTTTCATCTTATATAAATCTTAATTTTGTAAATAAATCACACTTTTTAGAATGGTATTGTTTGATTAGATATGAAAAAAAGCGTCTGCGAGTTCATCGTATATTTTTTGATGAAAGTTAAAAAAATATGTAGGGAAATGCCTGTAGTTTTATACCATCGAAAAATGGGGAATGTTTAACGTGTATTGATTAGTATGAGGTTATTGTGGGATGAAAAAAGCCACTGAATTATCCAGCAGCTTTTTCTTTATTTTTATCTCCATGCTTTTGTTTTTTTATACTTGTAATATAAATGAACAAGAAAGCAATAAGTAATAAAGAGGAATATCGATATACAGTTGCATAGTTGGTAAAGTGTGCAATGAATCCAAAAATAATCGCTCCAGCACCAATTCCAAGATCAAATGCTGAGAAGAATGTTGCTGTTGCTACTCCTCGTCGGTGTGGTGCTACTCGGTCAATCATCCACGCTTGTAGTGCTGGTTGAATTGCTCCGAAACCACTTCCGTAACACGCTGCGGCAATAATTAAGCTCGGAATTGTAGTTGTATACGACAATAAAATAATACCTGTAAACGTAATAATAACTCCTGGAATGATGACGAATGTATGGCCTTTCGTATCATATAATTTTCCGGAAAACGGGCGGGTTACAGCGATTGCAAGTGCATTAAATAAAAAGAAGAGACTAATATCAGCAATCCCGACTTCCGTAGCAAATAATGTGATAAAGCTCCCAATTCCCCCGTACATTAATGTAATACATAATATTAATAGTGAAGGAAGTAAAGCTTTACGCTCAATAAATCCATCGAGAAAGGTACCAGATGTTTGTTGTGGTGGTTGCGGCGATTTTTTGATTTGAAGTAGTTTCGTTAATATTAATGAAACTATTGTGCATGAAAGTGCACATAAAAAAAGAATCGTGAAGTTATATGCTTGCATAAGCCAAAGTCCGATAAGGGGACCGAGCGCCATGGCAATAGTTCCAGAAAGACCGAAATACCCCATGCCTTCACCGCGGCGAGCTTGCGGAATTAAGTCTGAAACGACAGTTCCATATGTAGTCGTTGTAATACCAAAACCAGCTCCGTGTAAAATTCGAACGGCAAGTAATAGGAAAACGGTTGAAGCGAAAAGATAACTGCCCATAGCGAGTAAACAAATAGCGGTACCGATCATTAAAATGATTTTTTTGTTGAATTTTTGCAAGGCATTTCCAGTTAGTGGCCTAATAAAAAGTGCTGCAACGGTAAACATACCGACAACTAATCCGATATTGGAACTTGTGCCGCCAATTTCTTTCACATAAACAGGCAAAGTAGGAATTAACATTTGAAACCCTAAAAACATACATAAGTTTGCTAGAATTAGCGCAATAAACTCTTTCGTCCATAACGGTTCTCGTTTTACGAGTATTGCCTCTCCCATATATTCATCCCCTATATAAAAGTTTTCCGCTATTTGCGGGCAGTAAAACTCCCACCTCAAAATCTGGCTGGAGCAAAGAAGTTAGGTGGGAGTCGGGCTGCCCGTAAACGCCCGATTGGTGAAGGCTAATAATCAGTGGGGGATGAACAAAACCCCCACTGATTAAAGTTTCACTTTATCTCTGTTCTTTCGAGTATATGTATTGGTCAACATAACAGTCAAGGAAGGTGTCTTGAAAGCGGATAACAATTTTTTAGGTGGAAAACTGACAAATTTGTGTAAAGGCTACACAACTATGAAAAAAAGATGTAAAGTATAGATGTATAGACTAGTAATTGTTATGAATGATAGAAATTGTTTTTTCTTTAAAGAAAGCGGATTCAAATTGTAGTGGAAGAGAAGGGGATACATACTTTTTCGCTACATATATTTGAAAAGGTTTACAATATGATGAAGAAAGAGGCGTGTACATATGAGACGATTAGGTATTTCTATTTATCCAGAACATTCGACAGTAGAGAAAGATAAAGAGTATGTAACATTAGCAAGTAAATATGGGTTTACACGTGTATTCACATGTTTATTATCTGTAGATGGCGAAAAAGAGAAAATTATAGAAGAGTTTAAGGAAACAATCTCTCATGCAAATGCATTAGGGTTCCAAGTATTAGTTGATATTAGTCCGTCTGTCTTTACACAATTAGGTATTTCATATAATGATTTATCGTTCTTCCATGAGTTAGGAGCGTACGGTATCCGTTTAGATGTTGGATTCTCTGGTTTAGAAGAATCGATTATGACTTACAATCCATACGGCTTAAAAATTGAAATTAATATGAGTAACGGTACGAAATATGTAGATAACATTATGAGCCATAGACCAAATCGTGAAAATTTAATTGGTTGCCATAATTTTTATCCACATCGTTATTCAGGATTATCATACGATCATTTCATTAAATGCTCGAAACAATTTAAAGATTACGGTATGAGAACGGCTGCTTTTATTTCATCATTTGATGCAACATACGGACCTTGGCCAGTAACAGAAGGCTTATGTACATTAGAGCAGCATCGTGAATTACCGATGACAACACAAGCGAAGCATTTATTTGCGACAGAATTAATTGATGATGTCATTATTGCAAACGCTTATGCATCAGAAGAAGAATTACAAGCACTAGGTGCATTAAATAAAGAGAAACAAACATTTGATATAGGATTATATGATACAACAACAGAACTAGAAAAAATTATCGTATTAGACGAGCCTCATTTTTACCGCGGAGATGTATCTGAATATATGATTCGCTCGACACAAAGTCGTGTGAAATATAAGAAAGAAGAGTTCAAACCGCATAATACACGCGAAATTAAACGCGGTGATCTTTTAATTGATAATGAACAGTATGGTCAATATAAAGGTGAGTTGCAAATTGCTTTAAAAGATATGGTGAATACAGGAAAAACAAATGTAGTTGGCCGAATTGTGGAAGAAGAAATTTTCTTATTAGATTATTTACAAGCATGGGATAAATTCGGATTTACATTAAAGAAATAATGAGAGCGGGATAAAGTGAAGCTTTAATCAGTGGGAATGTAGTTCATCCTCACTGATTATTAGTCTTCATTAATCGGGGATAAAAGGGAAAAAACTACTGATTTCAGTGGCTTTTTCCCTTTTATATAAAGAGCGAGAGGAAGAGCTATGACAAAAGTGCATCAGCGATTAATTTCTATTTTAGAGGAGTTTTTAGAAGAGAAATCGATGTTAAATCGAGCTTTTTTAGCGAGCCGTTTACATGTATCAACGAAGACGATTCAAAAGGATGTAAAATTATTAAATGATATATTAGAAGAAAACGGAGCGAAAATCGAATCGCAAAGAGGAACTGGGTACGAACTAGAAATTATACAAACGAAGAAATTTGAAGAGTTTTGCGTGAGTCTATTTCAAAAACAGGCGGAAAAGATCCCAACTTCTTATGAAGAAAGAGTAGCGTACATCCTGCAACGCATTTTAACGACAGAGGGATATGTGAAGCTTTCACAGTTAGCAGAAGAGATTTATGTGAGTAAATCAACTGTAAATTTAATTATGAAAGATGTTACGGATATTTGTAGTCGCTATGAGTTACAAATTGAAAAAAGACCATATTATGGTATACGTATTGTGGGAGAAGAATTTAATATTCGTTCTTGTTTATCACAATATGGTTTACCGCGTTATGATCATACTCCGTTTCACGAGAACTATGAGCAGACGGACACATATTTATCGTTACCCCATATTTCTCTCATCCGCTCAGTTATACTAAAGTATATCGAGGGAGGAACGATATATTTATCAGATATAGAAATTGATAATTTATCAATTCATATTGCGATTGCTTTAAAGAGATGCAGGGATGACCATTACATTCAAGCACTGCATGTAGAGGAATCTGAACTTATAATAAAGAAAGAATATAAAATTGCGAAACAGATTTTAGGGAATTTAGGGGAAGAGCTAAAACTTCAATTTCCAGAAGAAGAAGTTTTATATGTGACGATGCATTTATTAAGTACTGCTGTTACAGCGAGAGATCGCTCTAAAAATGTGGAAGAGCTATTAGGGAAAGACGTATATGCATTCATGCAGCATATTCTTTTCAAAGTGGCGGAAGAACGGAATCTTACTTTTTATTATGATGAGGAATTATTATTTGGGTTTGGTGTTCATTTAAAAACATTATTAAACCGTTTGAAATATAAATTAAATACGAGAAATCCTCTTTTGGCAGAAGTGAAAAAGAATTATCCATATGCCTTTGAAATTGCGGTTCTTGTTGGAGACATAATTGGTGAATATACGGGTGAGTCGATTCCGGAAAGTGAAATTGGTTATATTGCTATTCATTTCGGTGGAGCGATGAGTCGTTTGCAAGAAAAGAATCAAAAGAAAAGATGCTTATTAGTTTGTGCAACTGGCCAAGGAAGTGCACAGCTATTGAAATATAAAATTCTATCACAGTTCCGAGATAAATTAGAGATTGTAGGGATTACAGGCTATTATCAATTGAAGGTAGAAGAACTTTACAAAGAGAAAATAGATTGTATTATTAGTACGATTCATATACCGAGTGGTTTACCTGTGCCAGTTATAAAAGTGAATTCAATATTTGATAATAAAGAGATTAAATCGATTGGTCAGCAGTTATTTACGCATGTGAATAGTAGTGTGCAGCAATATATTAAGGAAGATTTGATCTTCTTAAATCGTAGTGCTTCTACAAAAGAAGAGGTTATTCAGTTTTTATGTGAGAAAGCTGCTGTGAAAAGTTATGTACCTGCAAACTTTTATGATTCTGTTATGGAAAGAGAGAATACATCTCCGACAGCGGTTGGAAATTTAGTTGCGATTCCGCATCCGATGCAGTTATTAAGTGAGAAAACATTTTTGATGTTTTGTACACTTGAGAAAGCAGTTGACTGGGGAGATAAGAAAGTACAAGTTATTATTTTATTTAGTGTAAAGCGCAATAATAATGAAGATTTACAAAAGCTTTATGATTTTTTATACGATATTATGTCTAGTCAAAATACGATAGAGAAATTAACTCAGGCTGAAGTAATTGCAGATTTTCAAGAGATATTATTATCTTTATAAGAAAAGTATATAAAAACTTCCGTTACATAACGGAAGTTTTTTATGTTTAATTGTATGCGTTTTCATAATAAGATAACAATATAGAAAAAAGATAGCTTGGGGGAATTTAAAATGACTGATATGCAAACTCCATTTGCGTTAATTTTACATGGTGGCAACGCGAGAAGCGCGGCACTTGAAGCAATCGCTTTTGCAAGACAAGGAGATTTTGAGAATGCGAGTGAAAAGATGAAACTTGCTAGTGAAGAAATATCATCCGCTCATCGCATTCAAACAGACTTAATTCAAGAAGAAGCAAGAGGAAATCATGCAGAAATAAGTTTACTGTTAGTGCATGCACAAGATCATTTAATGAATGCCATTACAGTGAAAGAACTTGCTGAAGAATTTATTACTCTTCATAAACGAGTGGAAGAGAAAGTGACAGTATAAGATGTACATTTTATTATGTTGCGCGGCAGGTATGTCAACGAGTATGGTTGTAAGAAAAATGCAAGAAGAGGCAAAGAAACAAGGGAAGGATTATAAAATTAAAGCAGTTGATTCAGAACTTGTGAAGCTTGAAATTAAGGAAGCTGATGTCGTTTTAATTGGTCCGCAAGTAAAATATTTATTTCCGGCCGTAGAGTTTCTTGCAAATTCATATGATATACCAGTTGCTATTATAAACCAACGAGATTATGGCATGTGTGACGGTTTAAAAGTACTTAAGCAGGCAGAGGAATTAGTTTTAGCGTAATTATATTTTTTTAAACATAAACATTATAATGTTATAACTTTTTCGTCATATTGAACAAAGGGAGGGCTATTGATGAATGGGTTTATGAGTTTTATGGAACAGAAGATTATGCCAACGACGCAAAAGATTGCGGGACAGCGACATTTATTAGCAATTCGAAACGGGGTTATTTCTACATTACCATTAACGATTGTCGGATCATTTTTCGTTATCTTTTTAAACTTACCAATTGATGCATATATGGAGTGGATTGCACCGTTTCGCCATATTTTAGATATTCCATTCCGATTTACAGTAGGATTAATGGCATTATACGCAGCGTTTGGAGTAGGGGCTTCACTCGCGAACTTTTATCAGCTCAATCAATTAAGTGCAGGATTATTATCTGTACTCGCCTTTTTACTAGCATCAGTTGAACCAATTCAAATAACAAAAGCTGTACCAGGTGTTATTGATGCGGGTAGATATATTTCAGTAGGAACATTAAGTGCAACTTCTTTATTCGGAGCAATTGTTACAGCATTAATTGCAGTAGAAATTTATCACTTTATGATTAAGCATAATATCTCGATTAAATTACCAGATAGTGTACCACCAGCAGTTGCAAACTCGTTTGCAGCATTAATTCCAACTCTAGTAGTTATTCTTTTATTCTGGGGTATTCGTTACGGTTTGAAATTTGATGTGAATACAACAATCACATATTTAATCGCACCACTAAAATCAGTATTAGTAGGAAATAATTTATTCGGCGGTTTATTAACAGTATTCTTAATCGTGTTCTTCTGGTCATTCGGTATACATGGCCCTGCGATTTTAGGACCGATCATTCGTCCGATGTGGGATTCAGCAATTCTTGAAAATATGGAAGTATTCACAGCTACAGGAAATGCACATCAATTACCAAACTTATTTACAGAGCAATTTATTCAATGGTTCGTATGGATTGGCGGATCGGGCTCAACGTTAGCTTTAGTTATTATGTTTATGTTCTCTAAATCTAAGTTCCTAAAAGAGTTAGGTAGATTATCATTCGTACCAGGTTTATTCAATATTAACGAACCAATTATTTTCGGGGCACCAATTGTAATGAACCCAATCTTAATTATTCCATTCGTTATTACACCGTTAGTTACAACGACAGTATCATATTTCGCAGTTGTTTCAGGTATGATTCCGCTGATGATGGCGAAGTTGCCATTTACGATGTTAGCGCCAATTGCAGCAGTGATTAGTACGGACTGGACAATTATGGCTGGCGTACTTGTAATTATTAACTTTGTAATCTCATTTATTATTTACTATCCATTCTTCAAAATGTATGAGAAACAACAAATAGCAGGAGAGGAGAAAACAGAATGCTCGGAGCAATTATCATCTTAATTACATTCGTAGCGGGGCAGTGTATTGCATATTATTCAAAGTGGGTACAAAGTAAATCGTTATTAGTTTTACTACTTGTTTCGATATTATTTATAGGGTGTTCAATGGGAGCTTATGTAGCATTTAGTTTACAATCACCGTTCTTTATCATTGTACCAACGATTTTATGTGCAACATGTTTATCTGCAAAATATAGATTTACGAGCATGGCATTAATACAACGTGTGAAGGAGATGCAAAAGCATGGAGCGTAAATTAGGAATTTCACTTTATCCAGAGCATTCAACGAAAGAAAAAGATATGGCATACATTTCGGCAGCGGCACGCCACGGTTTTTCAAGAATATTCACTTGTTTACTGTCTGTGAATCGTCCGAAAGAAGAAATTGTAGCTGAATTTAAAGAAATTATTAATCATGCAAAAGAATACAATATGGAAGTTATTTTAGATGTAGCTCCGGCAGTATTCGATCAACTTGGTATTAGCTATAGTGATCTATCATTCTTCGCAGAGTTAGGTGCAGACGGTATTCGTTTAGATCTAGGATTTGATGGATTAACAGAGGCGAAAATGACGAATAATCCGTACGGCTTAAAAATTGAGCTAAACGTAAGTAACGATATTGCATACTTAGAAAATATTCTTTCGCACCAGGCGAATAAACCAGCTTTAATTGGCTGTCATAACTTCTATCCACAAAAATTCACTGGTCTTCCATATGATTATTTCATTCGCTGTAGTGAACGCTTTAAAAAGCATGGCATTCGCACGGCAGCCTTTATTACGTCCCATGCAGCCGACATCGGTCCATGGGATATTAATGACGGATTATGTACGTTAGAACAACATCGTAACTTACCGATTGAAGTACAAGCGAAACATTTATGGGCGACAGGGCTTATTGATGATGTTATTATCGGAAATGCTTATGCGAGTGAAGAAGAGTTAGAGAAACTAGGAAACTTAAATCGTTACATGTTACAGCTAAAGGTACACTTTGTAGACGAAGCGACTGAAGTAGAGAAGAAAGCAACACTGCAAGAATTACACGTAAGACGCGGCGACATAACAGAATATATGGTACGTTCTACAGAAGTACGTAAAAAGTACAAAGACTATGACTTCCTAGTGCGCGAAAGTGTACGACAGGAAAGAGGGCAAGTTGTAATAGGTAACAACTCATTTGGTAAGTATAAAGGTGAACTACAAATCATCTTGAAGGAAATGCCGATAGATGAACGGAAAAATATTGTCGGTACA
This sequence comes from Bacillus nitratireducens, assembly GCF_036320425.1. Lineage (NCBI taxonomy): Bacteria > Bacillati > Bacillota > Bacilli > Caryophanales > Bacillaceae > Bacillus > Bacillus nitratireducens. Next base: position 204,373 of record NZ_JAUMJO010000006.1, on the reverse strand, counting down.
ATTGCTGAAGAGGAGTTGTTCTTACTAGATTATGTAGGGGCTTGGACTCAGTTTACTTGTGTGGAATAGGGAAGATAGGAGGGGATGCTACGGCATCCTCTTTTTTCTGTTGAAATAGTAGTCTATCGTATATAGAATGCAAAGAGATAGATTTAATTTGGACGGGAGAGAAGGAGATGGAAGAGTATATAGATGATTTATTAAGGCGGATGGCGGATGAAGAAGCAGGTATTCGGCAATGTGCGTATGAAGAAGCGAGGCAGTTAAATGATGTATCGCTTTTTTCTTGTTTTCAAGAGAAAGTAATGGAAGCACGAAAAGTATATATAAAAACAAATCTTTATTTTTTAATTACACGACTTGCAATAAATACTAAAGAGATGTATATTGCAGATTATTTGATAGATCGGTTAGAAAGTGAAGAAAGCAGGATGGTGTTAGATAGCATGCTCATAGATTTAAGTAAATTATCTGAAGCAAGCAATGCACATAAAATTATTCCTTACATATATCATAAAAATAGTGGAGTTCGTTATTCTGCTGTCATCGCTTTAAAGTTGTGTAAATCGTTGGAAGCAGAAGATGCTTTATTGAAGTTACTTACAGTGGAAGAGAATCGAGATGATATTGTAAATATATGTGCCACTTTATATGAGATTGGAACAAAGCGATCAATCTTACCTTTAACAAAGCTTTTACATTGCGATAGTGCTTATGTTCGTTCAACTGTTATTGAGGTTTTAGCGAAAATAGTGGGAGCGGACTTACAAATAGTTTATATTGAAGCTTTAAAGGATAGAAATGTTAGGGTGAAATACGAAGCTGTTCGAGCTATTTATGCATATGGAGATGAAATGGCGATTAAGCCAATTTGCGAACGTGTAACTAAAGTTGTTTCTAGAAGACGTAAAAATGAAGTAGAGCCTACTGATGAATCAGAGATCGTCATTGCTCTTCGTTTCTTGCATAAGTTTGCTACTTATGAAGAAGTTTTAAAGACGTTTGATAAAGTATATAAAAAACGAGGAAACTTGTTTATGTCAGAGAGAAAATGGATTCGGGATAATATTAGTTACTTTCAAGAGAAAGAAAGAGTGTAAGAATCATAAAAAAAGAGTTAGCCTCAATAATGAGACTAACTCTTTTTTTAATAATTAGTTTAAAATTTTCACTGTAACTGTTTTACGTCCCCAGTTACTTGATGTACCTTTATCTGGCATTAAAACATCAATTTTATTTCCTTTAATAGCTCCACCAGTATCACCAGCGATTGCTACTCCGTAACCTTCAACCCATACTTTTGAACCTAATGGAATGACACTTGGATCAACTGCAATTAGTTTCATGTTTGGATTAGCTGTTAAGTTATGACCCATAGCTGATTTTACTTGGTCTCCTGCTTTGTAACCATTTTCAAGTGGATCCGCTGTGTAAGCTGTTGCTTGAACTCTTAATTCACGAGAAGAAGATGGTGCACTTGTTTCAGTTTCTTTTGCAACAGGTTGTTGTGTAGCTGGTTTTTGAGCTTTAGCCGCTTCACGAGCTTTAGCTGCCTCTTGAGCTTTAGCCGCTTCACGAGCTTCAGCTGCCTCTTGAGCTTTAGCCGCTTCACGAGCTTCAGCTGCCTCTTGAGCTTTAGCCGCTTCCTGAGCTTCAGCTGCTTCACGAGCTTTAGCTGCCTCTTGAGCTTTAGCTGCTGCTTGAGCTTCAGCCGCTTCTTGAGCTTTAGCTGCTTCTTGAGCTTTAGTTGCCTCTTGAGCCTTAGCTTCTGCTTGAGCTTTAGCCGCTTCACGAGCTTCAGCTGCTTCCTGAGCTTTAGCTGATTCACGAGCTTTAGCCGCTTCTTGAGCCTTAGCTTCTGCTTGAGCTTCAGCTGCTTCACGAGCTTTAGTTGCTTCTTGAGCTTTAGCTTTTGCTTGAGTTTCAGCTACTTCCCCGGCTTTAACTGCTTCACGAACTTTAGTTGTATCTTGAACTTTAGTTACTTTTTCAGCTTTAACTACTGGCTGAACTTTAACTGGCGCTTTTCCTGTTAAGTAAGGAACGTGTACATAAGCTGTTTGGCCGTTATATTCAAATTGAATCCAATCATTTTGTACTTGGTGTGTTGTTTCGATTACATCATCTTTTTTCAATTTACCAAGAATCGCTGAATCTGTATTTGCTCCAGCACGTACGTTTAATACGTTTGCTGTTACGTAGTAAGAATCTTTAGTGTAGTCAGCGCTTATGAAAGCTTCTTTACCACTATTTAATTTAACTTTTGACCATCCGTTTTCTGTATGTAAAACGTTAACTTTATATCCATCTAATAACTTTCCGACAACTTTTGATTCAGTAGTTGGGTTTTCTCGTACATTTAGTACATCAGTTGTTACAATCGTTTCTGCTTTAGCAGATGTTGTGAAAATCCCAAGACCAAAAACCGCTGCTGTTGCTATACCCATAAATTTTTTCATAATAGCCTCCATTGCATTTGTTTTTCGTTGACCTCATTATAGCAACCATTATTTTCTTATTTGCGGAAAACACAAAACTACAAAGCATTCGTAATGAGGCGTTAATATTCTGTAATAATTCCATTAATATCCTGATAACGTTTTCTTTGCGGTTTTCTGGGGATTAGAACATATGATTCATAAAATCAACACCATTTTAATTACTAATAGATTAATAATATATCAGTGGTATTACTTAAATGTTTCTATAATGTTACGAAAAAGGGGTATTTAACTATTTGAATCGTAATGTAGTTATGAAAATATAATCTTATTGTGTGTGAAGTCGTATATATAGGGGTGATTTTAATGAAATAGAGATATAATTGTTACAAAATAAGTTGTAGTATGGAAAAAATTACGCCTTGAATTTGTGTTATTACATAGTATTTTTGCAATAATAGGATTGCAGGATAGTTGTAATGTGAAATGGAAGCTGCAAGGATAAAAAGGTAATCGCAACATGAAACATATATAATAGAAGAAACATGATTTAAAGGGACGATATTGTTATGAATTTGTTCGTGAATTGCTTCAGAGTTATATAGTAGAAGTTAGAGACGCAGATTTTTAATAAAACAGCAATAAAATTGAATTTGCCTTCAATAAAATAAAAAACGTAGGAGTGTAAACTCCTACGTTTTTTATTTACTCATATCGTAAACATTCAATTGGATCAAGTTTTGCAGCTTTGTTAGCAGGTAGTAGACCGAATATAATACCGATTAGCATTGAAATACCTACTGCAAGAAGCCCAAGTTCTGTTGAGACAACGAGTGGCCATCCGGCAAATATTGAGACAATCCAAGCGAAGAAGATACCGAGCATGAATCCGATGAAACCACCGAGTCCTGTTAAAATACAAGATTCAATTAAGAATTGTGTTAATACTTTACCACGCGTTGCACCAAGTGCTTTACGAATACCAATCTCACGTGTACGTTCTGTTACAGATACAAGCATAATATTCATTACACCGATACCACCAACAAGTAAGGAGATAGCGGCAATACCACCGAATACCATTTTCATCATACCAATGGATTCGTCTAATTGCTTCGTAAATTCACCTAAGTCCTGTGCTTCGAATTTGTGCTCAAATTTAGGAGCTTTCATTTCGTTTAAAACAGAAACAGCTTGTTTTTCTACACTTTTACGTTCTGTTGGAGAGGTCATTGTTAATTTTACAGAGTCATACTCATTTACTCCTGAAATGACAGGCGCATTTTCAAGTGATGTATAACCTTCAGGCATAGCCATTCCAAATTCGTTTTTCGTTTCGTATACACCAACTATTTTATATGGCTTTCCTTTTATATCTGTGTATAGATTTGATTCCCAACCACTAAATAATTTATTGAAAGCTTCTTCATTTAATATAACAGCAGGAATTGCTTGATTTAATTCGCTGTCGTTTAATTCACGACCATGAACTAATTTTATCTTCGAATCTGTCATAAAGGCGCCTGTTCCACCTTTTAAATCAAGAGAGACATCTTTTGAACCAGAAGATGCTTTTACTTTCATACTTACATCTGGATAAACATCTTTTACGCCTGGTACAGTTTGAAGACGGTTTAGCATATCAGGTGTGATTTTTGCGTTATCTGTTCCGTAGTCAGGATTGTTGTAGTAAATCGTTATTTCATTATCTTTTCCTTGGCCTAACTCTTCTTTAAACTTTGCGTTTGTACCATCACCCATTGAAATGATAGTAATAATAGCACTAATACCAATAATAATTCCTAGCATCGTTAATATAGAACGCATTTTATGGGCAAAGATAGAGGAAAGGGCCATGCGTATATTTTCACTCGTGTTCAAAATTAACCTCTCCAATCTTGGACGATATTTCCGTCACGAATTACAATTTGACGTGCTGCCGCTTCCCCGATTTCACGATCGTGGGTAATCATAATGATTGTTGAGCCTTGTTTGTTTAGTTCGTAAAAGAGGTCCATAATTTGTGTACTCGTTTTCGTATCAAGTGCACCCGTCGGTTCATCTGCTAAGAGAAATTTCGGGTTATTTACGATTGCACGTGCGACTGCGACACGCTGCTTTTGTCCACCTGACAATTCATTTGGTAAGTGAGTAGCACGATCAGCTAAACCTACTTTTGTTAAAGCTGCTAGTGAACGTTCACGTCGCTCTTTTTTATCAACACCTGCATAAATAAGAGGTAATTCAACATTTTGCATTGCTGTAAGTCTTGGTAGTAACATAAAGTTTTGGAATATGAATCCGATCTCTTTATTACGAACATGTGCAAGTTCTGTCTCAGACATGTTTGAAATATTTTGACCAGCTAGTTCATACGCACCTGTTGTTGGTTTATCTAAGCAACCGATAATGTTCATTAATGTTGATTTACCAGAACCAGAGGGTCCCATAATAGAAGTGAATTCTCCCTGGTTCAGTGTTACGTCAATGCCGTGTAATATTTGAACGGATTCTGCACCATTTTGGAAAGATTTCGTGATGCCTTTTAAGTTAATCATTCAACGACAACCTCCATACCATCTTTTAAGTCTTTTTCAGGTTTAGAGATAATTTGCTCTCCTTTTTTCACTCCAGAAACTTTCGCTTCGCTATCTGTTTCAAATTCAACAGTAACCGCTTGTTCTTTCGCTTTACCGTCTTTTATAACGAAGACAACATTTTTGTCACCTTTTTTCACGATGCTACTTTTCGGAATAATTGTACCAGTTGCTTCGCCAGATTTACTTGTCACGTATACGTGGAAGCCGTTTTGTAATTCTTCACTATTGTCTAATGTGACAGTGAATTGGTAATTAGAAACTGTTTTGTTTTCGTCCATACTCTTTAATGGTGTAGAACCGATTTCTGTTACTTTTCCTGTCCAAGTCTTACCAGCGACCGTTTTTGACGAAACAGTTACTTCTTGCCCAACTTTCATACTAGCAAGCTCATATTCAGAGAGTTGACCTTTTACTTTAAATGGACCAGCGTGACGAAGTGTAATGCCGCTCATACCTGTTTTTTCATCAGCAGTTTTTACGATATCATCAATTACACCATCAGTAGGGCTCGTTACAGAAAGGGTGTTTACCTTTTCTTTTGCTACTTTAATCATTTCATCAGCTTTTTCAACTTCAAATTTCTTCATTTCAAGTTGTGATTCTAATTGCCCAACTTCAATTTCTGATGCTTTTAATGCTTCAGCGGGAAGGCCTGCATTTTTATCTTTTTGTAATTTTTGTTTCGCTGCATCAATTTGTTTTTGGAACAATGTTACTTCTTTTTGTGCGATTTTCTTTTGCATTTCTGCTTCCGTTACACCTTGTTTAGCAGTAGGGTCATTGTATTTAAACAGAAGCTGACCTTTTTTCACTTCATCACCTTTTTTAACAGCTAATTCATACGTGCCTTTTGTTGGATCGAATGAAATTGTTTCAATACCGCTTGGAATAACTTCGCCGCCAAATTTTTGTGCATTTTCAATTTGTTTTTCCGTAACTTTATAACCGCTATATGCCATTGCTACTTCTGAACCACCACCAGCAAATGCAAAATATGATCCAGCTGCAATTCCGATTGCTACTACACTAGTAATTAACACTTTATTTTTCTTCTTCATCTATTTATCACCTTTTCGTTCGTTTTAGTATCTACATTAAGTATAAAAGAGGTGAAGAATCTGACAAATCGTTTTAGCTTACAATAACCTTACAGTTTTGTAAGGTATGAATATCTAAATGTAAGGTAGAGCTTGTCCAAGTGTAAGCAAATGAATTGACTCGTTGTTTCTTTCTAATAATAATATTGTATGAAGGAGAGGAGGAAGGAAGATGGAAGCTTATTTTAGTGCGCATCCATTAAAACCATTTATTCCGTACTCGAGGCAACATGTCATTATATTATTTATTATGTTGGTGGGGATATTTTTTCTGTATCAATACCAAGATTTATTGCGTCAAAGTGAGTGGAATATAACGGTTCGATATGCGATTGCATTTCTATTTATAGGAAGTGAGATTGGACTTCATATGTGGGAATGGAAAGCTGGGATTTTTGAGCTAGGCACTTCATTACCATTTGAGTTATGTACGATTAGTTTATTGTTAGCGGCGGTTATGGTTGTAACGAAAAGTTATCGATTATATGAGATTGTGTTTTTTACAGGAATTATTGGTGCATCGCAAGCCATTTTAACGCCAAACGTGCAATATGCTTTTCCGCATTTTCGCTTTATAGAATTCTTCATTGCACATGTATTACTCATTTGGGCACCACTCTTTATGACATGGGTGGAAGGATATCGTCCGACATTACAATCTATTAAACAGACGATGATATTTTTAAATATATTGATTCCAATTGTTTCGTTTGTGAATTACAAAACAGGCGGTAATTATATGTTTTTAGCTCGTAAGCCAGAAACTGCTTCATTACTCGATATGTTAGGACCGCATCCTTACTATATCATTTCATTAGAAATAGCTGCGCTTACGGGATGTTTTATTTTGTATATGCCGTTTGCGAAAAGGGAAGGGCATGCGCATAAAGAATCACTAGGATCATAACCTAGTGATTTTTTTATTTTATAAATATTTACAATTCAGAAAATTAAGAATAAAATTAGAGGGTAAATTACATATAGAGAGAAGGGAAAACGTGGTCAAAAAAGTTTTTCTGAATGGGATGGAAGTGACGATTCAATTTATTATTTCGATTTTGGGTATTATTTGTTTAGGGGCACTGCCGAAGTTGTTTTATGGATTTGAGCTGCGTGCATCAACGTACATACAGAGTTTAAAAGAAGTGTTTGTGAATTTAATGGATATCTCCAATTTGCAATATGTGAGAGGTAAATTTTTATTTCCGCAGTTGTTCGTCCATTATAAAGAAACGATTGTTATTTTTTTGGCTGCTTTTTTCATTTCATTATTTGTAGCATTTTGTATTGTTTATGTGATTATGAGTAGTTCACCGCGTATACAACATCGCATTAAATCATTTCTCATCTTCCTAGAATCCATTCCAGATATCCTTCTTATTTTAGTATCACAAATTTTAGTTGTATGGTTTTTTAAACAAACAGGTTTTTTACCTTTTCAAATTGCTTCAATTGGAGGCGAGTCGATTAGAGGGTTGCCAATATTGTGTTTGAGCATCCCGACTACGATTATGTTTGTAAAAATGGTCGTGCTTCGTTTTGAAAATGAACTAGAAAAAGATTATGTACTATTTGCTAAGGCGAAAGGGCTGGGGCGCTTTCATATTTTAAATCGTCATATTTTACGAAATGTGTTGCTTAGTACATTATTCTTTGCGAAAACGAATATCTTTTTTATGTTATCTAATTTATATATTATAGAATGGATTTTTAATACGGGTGGTATTTTTATGTTTTTGAAATCGTATTTCGGTATTAGAGTTGAGGTTTTCATCGTTAGTGTGCTTCTTATATATATTCCGATTTTTATTTTATTTAAATTGTTTCATTATCTCATTCCGGCTGCGATGAAGGAGAGATTATAATATGTGGACGTATATAAAACGTGATAAAAGATTTTGGATAAGCATTGGGTTTCTTCTCCTATTAGTTCTTTTGAGCATCGGAAATACGTTATGGAATGATGGACATATTAGACAAGTTACATTGCAATATGATGCGGATGAAAATCCACAAGTGCCACCGTTTCCACCTTCATTACAATTTTTACTCGGGACAGACCGGAAAGGGTATGACCTGTTACATTTAGTCATTGAGGGCGCGAAGTGGACGATTGGTATATCTATTTTAATTGCGGCACTTAGAATGGTAATAGGTGTGTTTTTCGGTGTCGTACTCGGAACGTATATAAAAAGAGGATTTTCAAAAATTGAGGCTTTCTTTGATAGTTTTACAGTTATTCCGACAGTTATGATTGCGTATTTTTTTCTTCAATCTGCAAATGCATTTGGAAGCGGAGAGGAGACAACAACCTTTTTTGAAAGGGCTTCGTTTCAAGTTGTATTACTTGTAATGCTTGCGATGCCAGTTATTGCACTGTATGTGGCGAAGGAAGTTCGTAAATTACAAACGGAAGAATTTATTGATGCCGCGCGCATATTAGGTGGATCAAGAAGACATATTGTTATAAAGCATCTTTTTCCGCATCTCTATATGCCGTTTATACTCGTATTTCTTCAGCAGTTTACGCAGACTCTTACTATTTTACTGCACTTAGGATTACTTGAAGTGTTCTTTGGTGGGACTGTAATGTTTGGTGGACAAATAAAAGAGGTGGAATCTTATACGCATGAATGGTCAGGTTTAATTGGAGTATACTTTAGGTCATTAACAGTGCATCCATGGATTCCTCTCGTTCCCATTACATTTTTTGGACTTACTATTTTTTCAGGAAATATGATTGTGAAAAGTATAGAAGAGGCGATGATGAAAGTAAGGTTAGGGGGAGAGATGAAGAAGGACGTTGTAGAAGAGGAACAATCTGCTGTGCAGTCAAAAGAAGAGTTATTTACTTTTAAACATACGATGTGAAGAGCCTAGGAAACTAGGTTCTTTTATTTTGTTATATTACAATATCGTAAGAGAGCTGTAATGAAAATCGATAGGGGAGAAATACAATTTCGTATACACTTCATGTATAGAGAAATGCGAGAGCAGGTGAAGGTATACGATGGATTTTTTAGAAGTATCAAAACGTAGTATAAAACGAAATATGAAAGATTATTTTCTATACTTTATTTCATTAGTAGGCAGCATTATTATTTATTTTACATTCGTATCGATTAAACGAAATGAAAGTGTAGTAGCTCTTTTAAAAGAGTCGGATAAAGTGGAAACGACATTTACGTTTGCACAAATATTGTTGATTATCTTTTTAACGATATTTATTTTTTATTGTAATAGCTTCTTTTTGCGAAAGAAGAAAAAAGAAATTGCGCTATACAGTTTATTAGGTATTCGTAAAGAGGAAATTGCTAAGTTACTCTTTTATGAAACACTATTAGTTGGTGCTGCGGCAAGTGTATTAGGTATTATTTCTGGTTTATTTATAGCGAATATATGTGCAGGGCTTCTTGTGAAGTTAATGGGAAGTGCGTTTACTTTTACATTTACGATTTCATTTTTATCTATAGTAGAAGTCCTTATAACGATAGGTGCGATTTTCTTTATTGCATCATGGAAAAGTAAAAAGTTAATTTATGAGCATCGTTTAGTTGAATTACTATATGGTGAAAATCAGAAAGAAGAGGCACCTACGTATTCAAGTAAGAAGGCAAAACGAGCGATTGTTTTATTAATTACAGGTTATATCATTGCGTTACTCACACAAGTTTTTGGATTTGGAGCAATCTTTATTACAGGTCTACTTATTTTTGGGTGTATTGTAAAAGGTACGTTTTTACTATTTGAGCAGTATACAGTGAAATCACTCCATAAAATAAAGGGAGATAAAACGAAATATTGGAATGGAACGAACATTTTATCGATTTCTTCATTGTTCTTCAGAATAAAAGGAAACGTAAAGATGCTTGCTCTATTATCTTTATTAAGTGCAGTGACACTATGTACAATTGGAATTAGTTCTAGTATGTATTATGGAGCGCAGAAAACGGCGACGTTAATGAATCCAGTTAGTTATGAGTATGTAACAACTGGAAAGGAGTTAGATAAGAAAGTTAGAAAAGAAATTCAAAAACATGAGTTAGGAATCAAAAATGAAACGTCTGTAGCTATGCTCTCTATGCAAGGGAAGATAGAGGGAGAACAAATATTAACAGGATATTTAATAGGTAATGGTAACGTACAAGTTATAAAAGAGTCAGATTTTAATAAATCTGCTTCTATGTTAGGTAATAAACAAGTCATTCTAGGTTCTGAAAAGGGAGTTGTTTTATTAGATCCGTATAAATCATATAACATAGAAAAGAATTCGCTTGAAGGAAACGACGTATCCTTTGAAGGGATGAGGAATGGTATAACAATCGTTGATCATCGTGAGGAAACAATTGTGAGTGCGAAACTTGCACCGGTTGGACTTGTTGTTCAAGATTCGTTATTTAATAAGCTGCAGCAAGGACATGCTGTTTCAACAGTTAGTGGATTTATCGTTGAAGGAAACGGTAGTAGAGAGCTAACGAAAGAGTTAGGGACTATCTTATCTAAGGAAGCAAAATTCCAATCCTTTGAAGAGGCGAGCCAATCTGAATTGCAAGATGGTGCAGTATTATTATTTGCAAGTATATTTTTAGGTATTGTCTTTATTCTTGCTACTGGATGTATTTTATACTTTAAACAAATAACAGAAGCGATGGCAGAGCGACCGGCATACGGAATGTTAAAGAAAATCGGACTAACGAAAAGGGAAGCAACAGAGTCTGTAAGAAAACAAGTAGGAGCGATTTTTGTAGTACCATTACTGCTTGCGATTTGTCATACATTCTTTGCATTTTTAAGTTTGATGGGCTTTACAGGAATGTTTGAATATAGCCTTCCTTTACTAGGGAGTATAGGGGTGTATATCATCATTTACTTTAGCTACTATATGTTAACGGTTCGTTCGTACACAAATACTGTATTCAGCGATAGAAAAGAAGCAAGCATGGATTTCATGCTTGCTTCTTTTCTATTTTGTAGAAACTTCACCTTCAGTTTCTGTTTGCGGAATAAAGTATCCGACTATACCACCAATTATTGCTGGAACAATCCAGCCAATACCTAATTCATAAAAAGGAATTGCGTGTACGATATTAGCGATAAAACTTGGTATCATTCCCACATTATCAAGTGCATGAATACAGCTAATAAGGAATGCCGCAATCATCGCTCCGATATAGACGGAAGGTTTACGTTTCGTATATTTATCAATAAAGGATACGAAAACTAAAATGATTGTAATTGGGTACAAAATAATTAATACGGGTAATGTAATTTTGATTAATAAGCTTAATCCTAAGTTTGAAATAACAAAGCTAAATAAACAAACATATAAAACAAGTTTTTTATACGATACATTTGTTAGGACTGTTGTGAAATAGTTGGCGAATGCACTTACAACACCAATTGCTGTCGTTAAACAAGCAAAGATAATTGCGATACTTAATAAAACATTACCGCTTGTCCCAAAGAATTGATACATAACAGTAGCTAATAGCTGACCGCCATTTTCAAATTGTCCTAAGTTCCCGTTTGAAGCGCCGATATAGCCGAGTAAGAAGTAAACAATTGTTAAGAACAGGGCCGCAATGCTTCCGCAAATAATTGTATATTTCGCAATGGATTTCTTATCTTGTATCCCGTTTTGACGAATGGCATTTACAACAATCGTTGATAATACGAGTGCTCCGATTGCATCTAATGTTAAAAAGCCTTCAAGAAATCCCTTGAAAAATGGAATTTCTTTATAGTCACCAACAGGTTCTGCAAATGATCCTGGTGAAAGAATCGCTTTTGTTGCCATAATTGCAATAATTACAAGTAAAATGGGTGTTAATATTTTACCGATATGATCTACTAATTTGGATGGATTTAATGATAAGAAGTAGACGACTGTAAAGAAAATCGCACTAAAGACTAACATAGAGTACCATTGATCTGGGAATAGTGGTGAAATCCCAATTTCGTAAGATACAGATCCAGTTCGTGGAATAACAAATAGTGGGCCGATTGAAAGATAAATAATGATGGCGAATACTGCTGCGAATTTTGGATGAACACGGCTCGCTAAAGTATTAAAGCTACCACCAGCAAGGGCAACAGCGACGATAGCTAGTAAAGATAAACCGACGTCTGTAATAATAAATCCTGTAATGGAAACCCACATATTCTCTCCGGAAGAAAGACCGAGAAGAGGCGGGAAAATCATATTACCAGCACCGAAGAAAACTGCGAATAGTAGTAAACTAATCGAAAGTATTTGCGCTGGTTTTAAAGTTGTACGCATATAAAGAAAAGCCTCCTAATGAGTGTTTTTGTCGAAAATTCAAATAATTTGTCGAGTAACTGTTATTATTTTAAAGGTCTGATGACTAGAAAGCAAGAGGGAATTTTATAAATATTAAAAAATAATGCATTAAATTGAATAAATATACTATTTATATGTTAATTAGGAATAATTTAACTTTAAATATAAAAAAACACATATCGTTACGATATGTGCGTTAAAAGAAAATCTTTTTATCACGTTCTTCTTTTAAAATTTCAACCGCTTCTCGGAAACGTTGTGAATGGACAATTTCTCGTTCACGTAAAAAGCGCAAGCTGTCGTTTATGTCGGGGTCGTCAGATAAATCAATTAGCCATTGATAAGTTGCTCGTGCTTTTTCTTCAGCGGCAATATCTTCATATAAATCTGCGATAGGGTCTCCTTTTGCTTGAATATAAGTAGCGGTAAAAGGAACGCCACCTGCATTATGATAAAACAAAGCGCTATCGTGATTAGCGTACTGCGCATCTAATCCGGAAGCTTTCATTTGTTCAGGTGTTGCATCTTTCGTTAATTTATAAATCATCGTAGCAATCATTTCTAAATGGGCGAACTCTTCTGTACCGATATCGGTTAGTAAGCCAACGACTTTGTCAGGAATAGTATAACGCTGATTTAAGTAACGGAGGGCGGCAGCTAGTTCACCGTCCGCACCACCGTACTGTTCAACTAATAATCTTGCGAGTGCTGGATTACAAGTACTCACTTTAACAGGATATTGTAATTTTTTTTCATAAATCCACATAGTTTCTCTCCTTTATCCCGCGTTAACGGGCAGTAAGACTACCATCTCAAAATTCGGTTGAAGCAAAGAAGTTAAGTGGGAGAGCAACTGCCCGTAAACGCCCGATTGGTTTAACTAATAATAAGTGGAGGATGAACAAAACCCCCACTTATTAAAGTTTCACTTTATATTTGCCATGGCCACGGTCCTTGGCTCCATTGCCATGGAGCGTTAGAATAACTATTTCCGAACTGCTGAAGTGGCCCGTATTTTTCTTCAATTTTTTGTTGTAATACTCTTCGTTTATAGGAGAAATCGTTGAATTGATTTATAGCTGCAGTATCGTCGGGGTGCGTATCTAAATAGAGGGTAAGTTCAACTAATACAAAGTCTAGTTCTTGTAGTTCTTCAATCCATTTGTAATATTCATCAGGCAATGTTTGTGTCACGTTTTTATTCACCGTCCTTTTTTGTGAGGATTTTCATAAAAATCATAAAAAGCAGGCCATAAAGTCCCTTTTCTTAAAGCTTCTTTTGGTGGGAATTGGGGTAAGTTAGGTGGTTGAAAGCCCATAAATAGGTGTGGGGGAGTTGAGTAATATTTCTTTCCAATTGGAGGGCAAGGATCATTTGGACCGTGATAAGGTATGTAAGATTTCATGAATTTATCCATGTTACACGCCTCCTTTATAAATGAAATATTCATCACTACGTATTGTATTCGTACATAATTGCAAATTATGACTCATATAGAAAACTAAAAGGGGCAGGGGGAGTGCGGATGGAAAGTGTTACAACATGCATTGTATTAGAATCTAAAAACTTAAAGGAAACATTATATTTTTATGAAGGAATTCTAGGGTTTAAACCGAGCGAGGAGAGGCCACAAATACGTGTAACAGGTGTGTGGTATGATATCGGTTCAACGAGAATTTGTTTTGTTGTAAATAGGGGACTGGGAGAGTATCAAGAAACTGTTACATCATCAGTGAAGGAACTATTGTTAAAAACTGCAAATATCGAGCGGTTAAAGAAAAAGTTAGCGCTTTACCAAATATCATTTGTAGAAGAGCGCCGCGGTGAAGAAGTTAAAATAATATTTCTTGATCCAGATGGTCATACACTCCAATTTATTTCAATAGAGAACATGGCAAAGGGCCTTTTACAATCTAATAATCTGAATGGTGAATGAGAAAAATATTGACAAGCTTAGGCAAATATTTTAATGTGATTGTATAAAACTGTGTATATAAAGGGGAGTAACTTATTACAGTAAAGTCGTCATTACAGGGAGAAACCCTCGGCTTTATTGGCAACGTTTCGTTGTTAGTGAGACCTTTACCAGCAATGGTAAAGGCCCCTTATTGTCTTTTTTAGGACCCTTACCATATTTGGTAGGGTCCTTTTTGTATACAAAGAGAGGAGAAATAATAATGAAAAAACTTATTAGTAGATTAAGAGTTGTATTTCATGTCCGTCGTTTCATTCCATTCTTATTTGACTTTTTCACTTCAAAAGAGGTTTCAATAAAGAAGAAAATTTTATCTATTGCTTTTTTAGTTGGTTATGTAGCGATGCCGCTCGATTTAATTCCAGACTTCCTGCCGTTTATCGGTATTTTAGATGATATTGGAATTGTGTTATTCATTTTGAATCGAATTGTAAAGATGGCGCCAGTTCAATTGCAAGAAAAGCATAATGTAAATATCGGATAGGAGTTGAAAATATGGAGCAAATTATTTTAGATATAATCGAGTTTTTAAAGCAGTTTTCTTATTTTGGAGTTGTACTAGCATTAACGTTTGAATTTATTCCAGCAGAAGTTGTTTTGCCCATGGTTGGATATTGGGTATACGAGGGTGATATGAATTTTTGGTTAGCTGTATTAGCTGGGACACTTGGCGGAACGACAGGACCATTAACGTTATACGCACTCGGTTATTACGGTGGCCGTCCTCTATTAATAAAGTACGGGAAATACTTCTTTATTAAAGAAGAACAAATTCAAAAAGCAGATGATTTCTTTGAGAAATATGGACCAGTTGTAGCATTTGTTGGACGCTTTGTGCCAGGGGTTCGAACGCTTATTTCTGTTCCATGTGGTATGGCGAAAATGAATATATGGAAATTTAGTATATATACATTTGTAGCAATGTTTCCGTTAACGACTTTGTATATTTATTTTGGAATGAAGTTAGGTCCACATTGGGAAAAAGCAGCGGGTGTTGTTGGACAATATATGCTACCGATATTACTAGTCGTGGTTATTGTTGTAGGTGGTATTTTAATCTATAAATTTATGAAAAAAAGAAACAGAACGGAATCTATCTAGTCATTGGTAATGGAATTTGCATATTTCTTGAAAATAGATGAATAGTACAGGCAAAAGACTCTGAAGGACATACACATATAGGGAATATAAAAGAGAGAGGGGAAACAGCTATGTCTTGTGAGTGCTCAGGGTCAGCATTAACTTGTTGTCCAGATAAAAATTATGTACAAGATAAAGTGTGTAGTCCGTGGTCTGCTACTGTAGTTGCAACAGCAATTGATAATGTTCTTTATACAAATAATATTAACCAAAATGTAGTTGGTACTGGTTTTGTTAAATATGATGTTGGTCCAGGTCCAATTACTGTAGAAGCGCTTGATTCTGCTGGGGCTACAATTGATACACAAACATTAAACCCAGGAACGAGTATCGCTTTTACGTATCGCCGCTTTGCTAGTATACAAGTTGTGTTACCTGCAACACCTGGTGGAACGTATCAGGGAGAATTTTGTATTACAACACGTTATCCACTTTCATAGTAGAATAGGAGAGGATAGAAATGGGAATGAGAAGTTCCGGTTTGTCTTGTTGTTCTAATAAAACACTTGTGCAAGATCAAGTATGTACAGACTGGTCTATTACAGGTGCTGGTACTCAAATTGTATATACGAATAATATTACACAAGAAATATATGGTTCAGGTTATGTGAAATATGATGTAGGCGCGAATCCCATTACAGTTGATTTTTTAGTCGGTGCTACAGTAGTTGATACAATTACTGTACAACCACAAAGTAGTGGTACTTTCACTGTACGATATTTTACTACTGTCCGAATTACTACGACAGGAACAACTGTTAATCAAGGCGAGTTTTGTATTACAGTACGTTATCCAATTTCATAAAAAAAGCATACCGTAAATGGTATGCTTTTTTAAAATTGAGGAAGTAATAAAATTGGTATTCTATAAGCAACATGTAAATTGGCAACAGTACTTGCCTTCTAAATATAGTGAAGGATTATTTTGTATATTAATAATACTAACGGATTTTAAATCTTTACCTGTGTAAGATATTGTATTGCCAGGAAACACAGTGAAAATATTGGTTACTGCTCCAATGATTTGAATTGTAATTGCTTCAGTGCTGCTAGTACTATTGTAAACCGAGACAGTACCTGATATAAGCAGTATCCCATCACTTTGCCACAGTATCATTGATTGTAGTGCATCTTTGGTAGAGAGAATGGTGTTGTTAGTTATGAGGAAATTCCCTGCAAATTCATTTGTTACTCGCTCACAACTTGGATTTGGAGGAGGGGGCGGTGGACAAGGGTCTGGACAAATGATAGATAAAGGAGCGAAACAGCCAATATTTTTTTTGTTCTTCAATACAACCCCTCCTTTTTAAGTTGTCTTTTACTACTATTAAATGTAGAAGCATGGCCGATGTGTTAAGAAAAGAAGAAAATTTTTAAAATTAAGATTGTCTAATAGGCTTACAGCTTAACTTATCATTAATGTTATAGAAAAGATTATATGTGAATAGACATGGGAAAAGAATGATCAGACTCTTTTAGACAAAAGGTGGTTGTATACAATAGTACGAGTAATGTTGGACTTAACACCTAATTAACTGTATATTTACAAAAATCTAATAAAATTAATTTGTTATTTAAACGATATTAATATGTTTAAGATAAAATAGCCCTTGTAATGAATCAATTATTATGAGGAGGATTCACGTGGAAAGAACTGCTTTACGAAAAGTAAAAGGTCTTATTGGATTATTAATGGTGTTTGTATTGGCATTTGTATCATTACCGTGGAGTACGTCGGTTAAAGCGGAAGAGAAAAAGCAAGAAAAGGCACCAAGTGAGAAGAAAATCGTTTTCCCAGTTGTAAGTGATGTACATATTAAAAATAGTGGAACAGATGATACGTTTCGCTGGAAACGAGCGATTGAGCAATTCAATACGCTTGCACCAAAGCAAGATGCTTTTGTTATTGTAGGTGATTTCACGGATACAGGATCGCTGCAACAATATGATCGTTTCATGCAAGTGTACAATGAAAATGCAAATAAAGATGCGGTACGAATGAATTCTCTAGGTAATCATGATTATTGGAACGGTTTATCTGTAGAGGGAGCACAGAAGCGCTTTTTAGAAAAGACAGGAATGGAATCGATTTATTATCATAAAGTGGTAAAGGGTTATCATTTCCTTGTTATGTCTCCAGAGAATGGAACAACACATGGATATTATTCGGACAAGCAAATTAATTGGTTAAAAGAAGAAATGGCAAAGGCGCAAAAAGATGATCCGGAAAAGCCGATTTTCGTATTTTTACATCAACATATTAAAGATACAGTATATGGTAGCCATGAGTGGGGAACGCAAGATAGTGCGAAAATTAATGCAGTATTAAAAGAATATCCACAAGTCATTACGTTCTCAGGTCATTCACATTATCCGTTAGATGATCCAAGATCGATTCATCAAAAAGACTTTACGTCCGTTGGTACATCTTCTGTAAGCTATATGGAAGTTGAAGGTGGTAAAGTGCAAGGGAATATTCCTCCAGGGGCTAGCACATTAAGCCAAGGTTTATTAGTGGAAGTAGATGATAAAGAAGTAACAATTAATCGCCGTGATTTCCATACAAATTCTTGGACAGGCGAGCCATGGAAAATTCAGTTGCCATCAAAGAAAGAAACATTTACGCATGTAGAAGATCGTGATAAAGAAAAGCCATCATTTGCGAAAGATGCGAAATTGTCAGTATCAAATGTAACGGAAAACGCAGCAACTGTGACATTCCCGCAAGCAGTGGATAACCTTCTTGTCCATTCTTATCGTGTACAAGCGAAGGATAAGCAAACAGGTGAGATTAAAAATAAGTTATTAGCATTCTCAGAGTTTTATCGTGATCCAGTGCCGAAAGAACTTACATTTACACTTGCAGGATTAGATGGCGGGAAAGCCTACACACTTGAAGTAGTTGCAATTGATTCGTTTGGAAATGAGAGTGCGCAGCCATTAACAGCAGAAATCACAACGAAAAAAGATAACATTGATCCGAATGTAAAAGTACCAAAGGCAGACGTTTTTGATGTGAATTTCTTAGATGGAACATTTAAAGACAACTCATCATTTGGAACAAAAGGTGATGTGAAAGGTAATGTATCTATTGAATATAATAAAGCTTTAAAAACAAATGTAATGAAATTAAATGGACAAGCAAATACATTTGGATATCTTCCATTTTCAGCAGCACAAAAAGAAAAAGTAGCTAATTCATTTACGTTAGAAACTGTATTTTCAATGAATGAAATTCGCGGCCAAGGTATTTTGCAAAATACAGAGAGCGGTGGAATTGGTTTTGAGTCTACAGGAAGTGGCTATGTAGAATTATGGGCTCATATTGGCGGAAGCTATAAACGTGTGGGCGTTCAATTAGAAGCAAACAAAACGTATCATTTAACAGGAACATATAACGGCAGTGAAGTAGCAATTTATGTAGATGGTAAAAAAGTAAATAGTCAGCCAGCTCAAGGGAAAGTATATCACCCGAACGTACCATTCGCACTTGGTGCAGATCCTGATAGCAACGGAAATGGCGGTATTCCGTTAAATGGACAAATTGCATTAGCAAAATTATATAGTAAAGCATTAAGTTCTTCAGAAGTAGTAGCGGCATATAACGAGTTTTCTACTCGTACAAAATTAGAGCAAGTAAATACGTTATATGAAGAAATCGGAAAAGTGAAAGAAGTATTGGCAGGTACTTATGAATTTGGTGAAAAGCCAGGTCAGTATTCTCAAGAAGCTTTTAAAGAATTACAAAAAGGTTATGACAATGCAAAGAAAGTGTTTGAGAATATAGCGAGTACAGGAGAACAAATTGTTCAAACGTATAATGAATTAAAAACAGCAAACCAAACATTTGTCCAATCAAAGGTAGCAGAAGAACAGCCAAAAACACCGAAAGAAAAATTACAAGTGAATATTGAATCTGCAAAAGCTTTAGTAAAGAAAGCACAAGATGGAAATGTAACAGACGGTTCTGTTAAATCATTAAGTCAAAAAATCACAGTTGCAGAATCTGTGTTAAAAGATAAAAATGTAAAAGATGAGTATGTGGAATCAATGAATCGTACGTTAGAGCATGCTATTTCATTGGCTGAAAAAAGTATCAATAAGTAAGGTATAAGAAAAAGAAGCTTATCATGATAGGCTTCTTTTTTGTTATACTAAAAGTAGTATAGAAAAAGGGAGCGAATAATTTGGAAGAGAAAAAGATAAAAAGAATTCTTGAATATGTATGGATCGCCGTTGTGCTCCTTGTAGGATATTATTTATTAAAAGATAAAAGTATATGGGTTCTATTTTTAATGACATTTTTATTAGCGGGATTAGGAACGCTATTTATTAACTTTTTCTTTGATAGCGTAAACGCGTGGAGAAAGAAAAAGAAAGAGACGAAGTAAGGGAAAAATAAGTATACAAAAGTTGAACGGTATATTTTTCGTTTTACAATCGTTAATGAAAATAGCTCGCCTTTATTATAGGCGAGCTATTTTTTTATGCTTCTTTTTTCTCATCATTTGTTTTTTCATTAGCTAAATGACTATGTTTTCTAGAGTAGAAGAAGTAGACGCATAAACCGATTATAAGCCAGACTGCAAAGCTGATCCATGTCGTTTTAGACAAATTAATCATTAAATATAAACAACAAAGAATAGCGACAACTGGTAGTACAGGTACGAGTGGTGTGCGGAAGCCACGTTTTAAATCAGGATGAGTTTTACGTAAAATAAGTACAGCAAAGCAAACGAACGTGAAGGCTGTTAACGTGCCGATGTTTACTAAGTTCGCTAGTAAATGTAGGTCTAAAAGTCCTGCTAATAAAGCTGCAAATACCCCAGTAATCCATGTGTTTAGTAAAGGGATTTTCACTTTTTTATTTACGCGTGATAACGCTTTTGGGAGTAAGCCGTCTCGGCTCATTGCGTAAGAAACACGAACTTGTCCATACATAACGACTAAAAGAACGGTTGTCATTCCTGTCATCGCACCAACTGCAAGTAGCCCCGCAATAGTATCTTCACCAACGAAATGTAGTGCAAATGCAACTGGATCAGAAACGTCTAATTGCGTATAAGGGACCATGCCTGTTAAAACGAAAGATACGATCATGTATAAAACTGTACAAATAAGAAGGGAACCGATAATGCCAATTGGTAAGTCACGCTGCGGTTTTTTCGTTTCTTCTGCCGCGGTTGCGATTGCATCAAAACCTAAAAAGGCGAAGAAGACAGTGGCAGCTCCGGTAATAATACCGTCGTACCCGAATGGAATGAACGGTGTCCAATTTTCAGGCTTTACATATTTTGCGCCTGCTACAATAAAGGCGATAATAACTGCTAATTTTATAAGGACCATAACATTATTAATGCGTGCGCTTTCGCGTATACCAAAACTTAAAAGACCAGTAATGAGAAGTAAAATACAAACAGCTGGTAAATCAATGAGACCACCTTTCCCTGTACCAGGGGCCGAGGAAATAATGGTGGGAAGGTGTATATTGAACCCTTGAAGCAATGATTGTAAGTATCCAGACCAGCCAACAGCTACCGCTGCAACAGCGAGTAAATATTCGAGCATTAAACACCAACCAACGATAAAGGCGACGACTTCCCCGACTGTCATGTATGCGTAAGTGTAAACACTGCCTGAGACTGGTATAGAAGAAGCGAATTCGGCATAACAAAAGGCTACACAAGCACAAGTAAATGCAGCAATAAGGAATGATAGCATAATACCAGGGCCAGAATGTTTCGCGGCTACGATACCTGTTAATACAAAAATCCCTGTCCCAATTACGGCGCCGATTCCTAAAAACGTTAAATCGAGTGCCGTTAATGTTCGATCTAGCTGCCTTGGTGATTCAGTACTAAGCGCTTTTTTTCGTAATAATGATTTCACTTTAGACTCTCCTCCCATTTTTCATCTCCATAACTGCGAATATAGTATGAGCCCACTAGAAAGAGTATGTAAGTAAATGGAGGTACAGTTATGGTATGTAGTTTTTTAAAATTGCTGGATTAATTTTATTATAATTCAGAATATTTTGTCAAATAAAAATATGACAAATAAAATGCGAATGAATAGGGGAAACTACTTGCAGAAATAGACGAGAGTTAACAGAGTGACAAAACCACTCATTAAAGTTTCACTTTATCCCGCATTAACGGGCAGTAAGATTCCCACCTCAAAACTAGGCTGGAGCAAAGAAGTTAGGTGGGAGATTAACTGCCCGTAAATGCCCGATTGGTTCAGCTAATAATCAGTGGGGATGGGAAAATTCCCCACTCATTAAAGTTTCACTTTATAAAGTAGGAGAAGATGCTATGTTATTTTATTTTGAACTTGTCGTCATTTTACTTTGTACGAAATTAGCTGGTGATATGAGCGTGAGACTGGGACAGCCTTCTGTACTTGGTAAATTAATTGTTGGTATTATTATTGGTCCGGCTGTGCTAGGTATTATTAA
The DNA here is from genome assembly GCF_036320425.1 of Bacillus nitratireducens. Classification (NCBI taxonomy): domain Bacteria; kingdom Bacillati; phylum Bacillota; class Bacilli; order Caryophanales; family Bacillaceae; genus Bacillus; species Bacillus nitratireducens. The sequence continues at coordinate 182,361 of NZ_JAUMJO010000006.1, read as the reverse complement.
TAGTTCTGAATTGATTGATGAACTGAGTGAGATTGGTGTTTTACTACTTATGTTTATGGCAGGGCTTGAAACGGATTTAGAAGAGTTAAATCGGAATTTGAAATCTGCATTCGCAGTAGCGATGGGAGGAATTATTTTCCCATTCCTTGGTGGGTATTTAGCAGGACTTGCGTTTGGAATGTTACAGTCGCATGCGATCTTTTTAGGGTTATTACTTTGTGCCACTTCGGTTAGTATTTCTGTTCAAACACTAAGAGATTTAGGGAAAATGAATACGAGAGAAAGTACGACAATTTTAGGGGCAGCTGTATTTGATGATGTAATTGTCGTTATTTTATTAGCATTTGTGATGAGTTTTTTAGGTACACAAGATGTAAATGTAACGCTTGTCATTGCAAAGAAAATCATCTTTTTTGTAAGTATTGTTTTCATCTCTTGGAAAGTTGTTCCATGGATTATGAAAATGCTCGTACCACTTCGCGTAACAGAAGCATTAATTAGTGCAGCTCTTATTATTTGTTTCTCATTTTCTTATTACAGTGAAATGATGGGGATTGCAGGTATTATTGGAGCATTTGCAGCTGGAATTGCCATTTCTCAAACAGAGTATAAGCACGAAGTAGAACATAAAATTGAACCGATTGCTTATGCGATATTTGTACCGGTGTTCTTCGTAAGTATTGGAATGGAAATTACATTTCAAGGTATCGGAAGCCAACTTTGGTTCATTATCATCATGACGCTTATTGCGATATTCACAAAGTTAATCGGATCAGGTTTAGGTGCAAGACTGACAGGATTTAACTTACAATCTTCTATTAGTATCGGTGCGGGGATGGTTTCGCGCGGAGAAGTGGCGCTTATCATCGCAGCGAATGGACTTGCGGCGAATTTATTAGCGAAAGAAAATTTCACAGCGATTGTTATTGTTGTTATATTGACGACAATTATTACGCCTCCGCTTTTGAAGAAGTATTTTGTATAGAGAGGAAGGGCTTATCTGATGTAGATAAGCTCTTTTTTATTGGAAAAAAGCAATAGTCATATAGCGTGAATAGGTTGTAATTATGGTAAAATCTACGTATATGATAAGTCGAGGGGGAGAAAAAGTGTGAGGATTACAAAGGGGAAGGTTATCGGTGTAATCATACTTATTGCATTATGTATACCATTTACCGCATGGAAAGAATCAAAAGTGAAAGATTTTCCAGTTTCTATTTTTTCTTCCTATGTAGAAGACGAAAACCTGAAAGACTATAAGTACACTGCTTTTGTACCTGACTTTGCAATTTGGATGCATGGATGGGAAAAACAGCGATCTGAAGGTGAAATAACGTCATATAAAAAAGAGAATCGAACTGTAATTGTTCACCACCCACCTGGTAATGATGGTTTTTATCTATATGATGTAAATGATATTAGAGAATATACGCAACCGTAAGAAGTGGAGGTTAAATAGTGAAAGCTTCAACATTACTATTTAAAATTGAAAGTAATATGGATCAATTTTCACCAGCTGAAAAGAAGGTTGCCATGTACATAATGGAGAATGCAGAGATTGTTCCGAACTTAACGACGAAAGAAGTGTCAACGAATGCAGGCGCAAGTGAGGCGAGTGTTGTTCGCTTTTGTAAATCGATTGGTATTGGGAGCTTTAAAGCATTTAAAATAGCGCTCGTTCGTGAATTAACAATTGCTGATTATAATATTAATGATTTTTCAGTGATGAATACGGAAGATGGACCGTACGACTTGTTTAATAAAGTTACGTATGTGAATAAAGCTGCAATTGAGGCGAGCGTTACTGCGATAGATAAAAAGGAACTTGAGAAAGCGGCAGATCGTATTGTAAATGCAGATAAAATTATATTTTATGGAGTAGGCGGATCAGCTACTCCGGCGATGGATGGGGCTTATAAATTTACAAGGCTCGGATTTACAGCGATGATGCTATCTGATTTTCATATGATGTTGCCGCTTGTGACGAATTTAAAAGAAGGCGATATATTTGTTGCGATTTCAACATCTGGTCGTACGAAAGATGTACTTGAAATGGCGCAATATGCGAAGAGACAAGGTGCAACAGTTATTGCGATTACAAAGCTTGACCAATCATCACCTTTATATAAAGAAGCGGATATTCGTCTTTGTATGCCGGATGTAGAGCAAGATCATCGTATTGCAAGTATTGCTTCAAGAATGACGCAACTGAATATGATTGATGCTTTATATGTGATTACTTTTAATCGTATTGGTAATAAAGTGTTGGATCAATTTATGGAGACAAGAGAAGAAGCTCTACGGTTACGGAAGTTAAAATGAGAAGATGGGGAAACCCATCTTTTTTTGCATACTGACATAAATTCGTCATGAAAAGAAATAAAATTTCATAAAATAATAAAGTAATGTTGATTTTAAATTTCTTAAAGTTATCATAAAAGTATGAAATTAAATTTCAAAGTGGGTGGTAATATGTTAGAAAATTTATCGACAGAACATCGTAATGAGAAGACGATGAATTTAGATGAGATGAGCATAAAAGAAGTTTTACAAAGTATGAATCAAGAAGATCGAACTGTTGCGTTAGCAGTTGAAAATGAAATAGAAGAAATTGCAAAGATTGTAGGGGCTGTCATTAAATCCTTTGAAGATGAGGGCCGATTAATTTACATTGGGGCTGGTACGAGTGGCCGTTTAGGTATTTTAGACGCGGTGGAATGTCCGCCGACATTTGGAACAGATGATAAAATGGTACAAGGATTTATAGCAGGTGGTTTGAAAGCGTTTACTAAAGCGGTGGAAGGTGCCGAAGACCGTGAAGAGTTAGCAGAAGAAGATTTAAAGAGTATTGGATTAAATGAGAAAGATACAGTGATTGGAATTGCGGCAAGTGGTCGAACTCCTTATGTAATTGGCGGTTTGAAGTACGCGGCTAGCGTGGGAGCGAGCACGGCGAGTATTTCTTGTAATAAAAATGCTGAAATAAGTAAATATGCAAAACTAAATGTGGAAGTAGAAACAGGCGCAGAAATTTTAACAGGCTCAACGCGTTTGAAGGCTGGTACAGCGCAAAAATTAGTACTCAATATGATTTCAACAGCTTCTATGATTGGTGTTGGGAAAGTATATAAAAACTTAATGGTAGATGTTCAATCTACAAATGAAAAGTTAGTAGAACGATCAAAACGAATTATTGTGGAAGCAACAGGGGTTAGTTATGAAGTAGCAGCGGAGTATTATGAAAAAGCAGAACGTAATGTGAAAGCTGCGATTGTTATGGTGTTATTGCAGTGTGAGTATGGGGAAGCACTGGAGAAATTAAAAGAAGCGAAAGGGTTTGTGAAGAAGGCACTATAAAATAATAGGGAGGGGGATTCTATTATGAAGAAAGAAGAGAGAATGGCCAAAGAGATTTCAGAGCAACTTGGGGGAGTAAAAAATATTCGTGGCATTGCTCATTGTATGACGAGACTGCGATTAACGCTTCATGATGAAAGTAAAGTGAATATGGAACTTTTGAAAAAGGTTGAAGGGGTTATGGGCGTTATTGAAGATGAGACGCTTCAAGTTGTTGTTGGACCAGGGACAGTAAATAAAGTAGCAGCTGAAATGGAAGTTTTAACAGGCCTGCGAATTGGTGAGGTGGCAGATCATCACCTTGAAGATCTTGGGCAAGAGATGAAGTCAGAGATTAAGAAGAAAAATAATACACCAGTGAAAAACTTTTTAAGAAAAATAGGAAGTATTTTCATTCCGTTAATTCCGGGGCTTGTTGCGTCAGGAATTATAAATGGGGTTGCTAACTTTGCGAAAAATGCAGGTGCCGATCCGAATGCAACGTGGCTACAAATGCTACTACTGATTGGTGGCGGTATCTTTACATTCTTAGGCATTTTAGTCGGCTGGAATACAGCGAAAGAATTTGGCGGGACACCAGTTCTTGGGGCAATTGCTGGTATTTTAATTTTTAACCCGGCGATGGCGACTGTAAAATTATTCGGTGAAGCGCTAGTACCCGGACGGGGCGGATTATTTGCAGTTATTTTTGCAGCATGGCTTATGGTTGTAGTGGAAAGACAAGTTCGAAAAGCTGTACCAAATGCAGTTGATATTATCGTGACACCGCTTATTACTGTGTTAGTGGTAAGTATCGTAACGATGTTAGCAATTCAGCCGGTAGCAGGTTTCTTATCTGAAGGAATTACAAGCGGAATTAATGGTATTTTAAGTATTGGCGGAGCGTTTGCGGGAGCGGTGCTTGCTGGAACATTTTTACCTCTCGTTATGGTCGGATTACATCACGGTTTAACACCAATTCATATGGAATTTATTAATCAAACGCACGTAACACCTTTATTACCAGTACTAGCAATGGCTGGAGCTGGGCAAGTAGGCGCAGCGATTGCTATTTTTGTAAAAACTAAAAACAAACGACTTCGTAACGTAATTAAAGGTGCATTACCAGTTGGCTTTTTAGGAATTGGCGAACCTTTATTATACGGGGTTACATTACCACTTGGGAAACCGTTTCTTACTGCTTGTCTCGGTGCAGCAGTTGGCGGTGCATTCCAAGCAGTTATGAAAACAGCTGCACTTGGAATCGGTGTATCAGGATTATCATTAATTCCGTTAATTGCTGATAATAAATATTTATTATATTTCCTTGGGTTAGTAGTTGCATATACTTTCGGTTTCATCTTTACGTACTTCTTTGGCTTTAAAGAAGAAATGGCAGAAAACATATAGAGAAAGGGATTCCTTTCTCTTTTTTTATTCATAGAAAGGGAGATTCATATGATAGGAGTTTCAATTTATCTTTCAAAAGAACGAGTAAAGAAGCAAGAAGAGTGGCTAAAAGTAGCGAAGAAAAACGGGTTTTCATCTATTTTTACATCATTGCACATTCCAGAAGATGATCCAAATACGTATAAAGAGTTAATTCAAATACTTGGGAAACAAGCTCTCGAAAATGAAATGGAATTAATGGTCGATGTTTCTCCAAAATCGTTACATCATTTAGGGATGACGTACGAAAATGTGGAAGAGTTAGTAGAGTGGGGTATTACTGGTTTACGCATGGATTATGGCATCACGCCGAAAGAAATTGCACGCGTATCCCATAAGATGAAAGTAGCTTTAAATGCGAGTACGATTACAGAATCATTTTGGAGAGAGTTACTTACGGAAAATATCCGAGTAGATTGTGTAGAAGCGTGGCATAATTTTTACCCGCGCCCAGAAACAGGACTAGCCAAGTCCTTCTTACAAAAACAAAACCAATACTTACATGAGTGCGGAATAAAAACGATGGCATTTATTCCGGGAGATGGTGAAAAACGCGGTCCATTATATGAAGGTTTACCGACATTAGAAGAACACCGCTATATGCGGCCGCTTGAAGCGTATTTAGAACTTGTGCAAGATTGTGGTGTCGATAAGGTGTTAATCGGGGATATAAGCGGAAGTCTAGAAAGTGTACAAGAAATAGCGAGTGCGAGTAGAGGAATTATTCCAGTGCGATATGAACCATTGATCAAGGAAAGAGAAGTATTAGAAATGGTAGAACAAGTGCATACAAATAGACTAGATCCAGCTCGTGATGTCATTCGTTCTGTAGAATCACGAGAGGAAACTAAAGTCGTATTACAGCCGATGCAGACCATTGTAAGAAAGAAAGGCAGCATTACAATTGATAATGAATTGTACGGTAGATATGCTGGAGAAATGCAAATTGTTGTAAATGATTTACCTGTAGATGAGAAAGTGAATGTTGTTGGAATGGTTGTGGAAGAGGACGTGCTGTTATTGCCTTATATTGGTGCTGGAAAAAAGTTTCAACTTTTTCTGTGTGATAGAGTAAAAGCTTGAATTAGCGCTATTTTATAAAAAACATTATTCGTAAAACGGATAATGTTTTTTGTTTTCTTTAAAAAAAGCATTTGACGAATGAAAAGAAATACCGTATTGTTTTGTCTTGTGAATAAATGTTCACCATAACAAAACAAAAAAGGGGAGTTCAAAATGAATCAATATATTGGGAATTTAATTATTCGTATCGTGTTAGGAGTAACGTTCTTTGCACACGGTTTAGCAAAGTTTCAATCAGGTATAGATAACGTAGCAGGATGGTTTACAAGCATCGGATTACCAGGTGGTCTTGCATATGGCGTAGCGACAGTTGAATTAGTAGGTGGTATATTATTAATTATCGGTTTAGGCGTAAGATATGTAGGATTGTTATTCGCTCTTATTTTAGCTGGAGCTATCGTAAAGGTAAATGGAGCAGCAGGATTATTAGGAGATGGAAAGAATCCAGGATATGAATTAGATCTTGCATTATTATCAATGGGTGCGTATTTATTCGTTGTAAAAGCAGAAGGATATGTAGATCGTTTCTTAAAAGAGAAAGTAATGAAAACGAAGTAAATTTTATTTATAAATTGTTGACTTAAATAGTTATTGTAACTATAATGGTTACAATAACTGAATTAAGAATAAAATAATTTGAATATTTTTTTACACAAGTTGTAACTAAATTAGTTACAACTTGTGTAAAGAATAAATAAACGAGGGAGGAAGTACTATGCCTAAATCAAATTTAGAAATTATTCGAAGCACATATGAAGGATCAGCTTCTTCGAATGCAAAACATTTAGCGGAAGCCCTCTCTGAAAAAGTAGAATGGACAGAGGCAGAAGGTTTTCCTTATGGCGGAACGTATATAGGTGTAGAAGCTATAATAGAAAATGTATTTAGCCGTTTAGGATCAGAGTGGGATAACTATAAAGCGAGTGTAAATACGTACCATGAAGTAAACGAAAAAGATGTAATTATTGCTGAAGGGGTTTATTCAGGAGTTTATAAAGAAACGGGAAAATCGTTTGAAGCAGAATTCGTTCATGTATGGCAGCTTAAAAATGAAAAAATTGTAAAATTAAAGCAATATGTGGATAGTTTTATTGTACGAGAAGCGATGAAGGTTTAAAATGAAATAAGGAAACAAATGGAATCGGCTGTGCGCAGGCGATTCCATTTGTTTATGTAATTATTAGGGGAATGGGGAGTACATAATATGAAAAAATGGATAATAGGGACAATTACAATGATTGTAATTGCGATAGGAGCTGTATTCGGTGTTACGAAACTTCTTAATTATATAGAGGAAGAAGAGAAGAGTCTTAAAGAACAAAAAGTAATGGGGCAACAGGAGAAGAAAGTTAAGGAAGAGAAGCCACAAGCTAGTGAAGATGAAATTATTTCTACAATGCATAGGATGGTACATCAAAAAGTGAAGTCCTCTGAAAAATGGGGATTTATTGAAATGACAAATAAGGAAATTCGTATCGCGAAGAACGCAGTAGAAAGCAGTACAAATTTCAAATATAAATCAAAGCTACTTTCTACGTTGGAACGCTGGGAGAAAGGGGATTTTTCACAAACGGTTGAGGAGCATAACTTTTTGTGGGAAATTCAAGGTGGTGATACTGGAAAAGCAACAGAACGTTTATCGCCAGAAGAAGAAAAGCAGTATGTGAAAGAAATGAAAGGTAAATAAAAACATCGCCACTTTGGTGGCGATGTTTTTGATTAAGAATGTTTTCGCATTAAAGCTCTAGTTGGCTGAATAGCAACGGTTTTGAAATGAGAAAATAAATAACATCCTGTCACGACGATAATTGTACCGAAAATTTGAATCCATGTTAATTCTTCTCCAAGGAAAATAAATGCTAAAATCGCTGTAAAAATGGGATTGAAGTTTAGAAAAATACCTGATGTTGTAGCTCCTAATTTTTGTACGCCAATATTCCAAAACACCATACAAAGTACTGTTGATATTAATCCTGTATATAAAAGTGATGTAATGAAAGAAGAATTAATATTGGAAACAGTGAAGCTACCTATGTTAAATGGCAGTAATAAAATAACGCCGAAAATACCAGAATATAATGTTGCCATGAGTGGTGTAGTTGTTTTTGTAGCCCATTTACTACAAACAGAATAGATTCCCCAAATACAAACTGCCGCAATCATCCATAAATCTCCGCTATTAAAATGTAGTGAAAATAAAAGTGCGAAATTTCCTTTTAAAAGGACGAGAATAACCCCGAAGAAAGAAAGAATCATTGATAAAATTTGAAGCGTATTTACTTTTTCTTTTAAAAATAAAGATGAAAATAGTGCAATTGAGATCGCGTTTAATGTAGAAATAAGTCCTACATTCGTTGCGGATGTTTTTTCAAGTGCTAAAAATTGAAAAATGTTAAACAGAGCAACGCCTGAAATGCCCATAAGTATTAACGGAAGTATTGCAGCACGAGGCGGAACGATTTTTTTTTCTTTAAACCATACCATCGGTAATAAACAAACAATCGCAATCATCCATCTTAAACTTGTCAGTGTCATTGGTGATGCATGATCAACGAGCGATTTCCCAACGACGAAATTTCCTCCCCATAGTAAGCTCGTTAATAATAGTAAAAAGACGTAAAAATAAGGCATACAAAAATCCCCTTTGCCGTAATTAATATGAATTGTAAATAATTTTAGCATTTTTCTTTATTTTGTAATATATTCTTTTGTATAATGGTTAAAAATCAATAAAATATTTTGTTGTAAATACGATTTACAGAAAAACGTTCAGCTTTATGTAAGGTGTGAGGTGTTTTTTCGAATAATCATCGGTAATAAAAAGGGGGAATTTTGATGGAGTCATCTGTTATTAAAGTGTTAGATGATTTAGATGTACAAATTTTAGATATATTGCAGAAGGAATCACAAGTAAGTAACGCAGAGCTTGCACGGCGCGTTAATTTATCACCGGCTGCTATGCATGCAAGAATAAAAAGGTTAGATGGGGAAGGTTTTATTGATAAGCAAGTAGCAATTTTAAATCAAGAAAAGCTTGGTTTTGATTTACTATGCTTCATTTTTATGAGTACGAATATTCATCAATCAGATAAGCTGGAAGTGTTGGAAAAAGAATTAGAAGCGATGCCAGAAGTGTTAGAATGTCACTGTTTAACAGGAGAGTATGATTATTTATTAAAGGTTGCAAATCGTGATCGTAAAGAACTGGAGCAGTTTATTAGAAAGCTGAATAAGCTTGGTATTACACGGATACAGACGAGTTTAGCACTTCGTGAAATTAAATATTCGACAGTATTACCGATACGAAATGAGGAACCGAGCATCGATTAGATTGCTTGGTTTTTTGTTTGTATAAAGTGATTGACGGGGAGAAAGGAGAGATGTATTATTATATAAAATTATGTATTAAAATACAGTTCGAGTTATGAATATTAATATCGGGGGCAAGGGGATATAATATGAAAATCTTTAATGCGGTTACGAGTGATGTGAAAGAAATTTATAGTCTCATTGAAGCTTATGCAAAAGAGGGAGTGGTTTTACCGCGTTCTCTTTTATCTCTCTATCAATATTTACAATGTTTATATGTTATGAAAGAAGGAGAGGAAATCGTTGGAGTTGCTGGTTTACATGTGTTAGGAGAGGATCTTGCAGAGGTACGATCGTTAGTAGTTTCGCATACATATGCAGGAAAAGGGATAGGGCGTAAGTTAGTAAATCATGTAATGAATGAGGCGGAAAAGATAAAAGTGAACAGGGTAATTTCTTTAACATATGAAACGGAATTTTTTCAAAAGTGCGGGTTTGATTTTGTGAATAGAGAAGCATTACCAGAAAAAGTGTGGATTGATTGTAGACATTGCCCCAAAGTTGATTATTGTGATGAGGTGGCGATGATACGGTATGTTGGGTGAAATTTTTAGAGAGAAAAAAGGCCCACTATTATTTAAGAAATAGTGGGTATCTATATTTTATTCAGAAATGAGATGTTGTTAAGAATTTGAATTCGTTTGTCTTACTGCAAAATTATAAAGCGGATCTCTAAGCTCAAAGTTATACGTAGAACCATCGACAAGCCCTACAACTTTATCGCTATCATAAAGGTCGAGCATAAATTGTGCCATTTGTTTTGCAGTGTGGAATTTCGGTACAACATTATCGTATTGGAATTCATCAATATCAAATGAGCGTTTCGCGAACTCTGTTTCAGTTGCAGCAGGAGCTAAAACTTTTGCTTGTAATTTTGCACCTTGTTCTTTCAGTTCGTGAGATAATCCTTCTGTAAATGCACTTACATAGAATTTTGTAGCGCAATACGTAACAGCATCAGCAACAATCGTATATCCACCGCCTGATGAAACGTTAATAAGCTGTGTTCCATCAACCATTGAATAATCCCGAACGAAAAGGGAAGAGAGTATTGTTAGTGCTTCTATATTTACATGCAACATTGTTTCTATTTTATTTAAATTTTGTTCAGCAATTGAGGCGAAATTCCCAAAACCTGCGTTGTTAATCCACGTTTCAATTTGAAAAGTTTGTAGGCTTTCATAAAGTTTATAAACATTTTCAGTGACGGATAAATCAGTTCTTCGAATGACAACATCCAACTCTGGATGCATTTCGTTAATTTTTAATTTTAATCCGTCTAATTCTTCTTGTCTTCGAGCTACAAGTATTAAATTTTTTCCGCGAGATGCAAAGGCTAAAGCCGATTCATAGCCAATTCCGGAACTAGCACCAGTAATAACAGTATATTTCATATAAAATCCCCCTAAGTTCAAATTAATTTAGTATGGTTAGATTTTATTTGTTAGAGTATACTCTAAGTCAAATGTTTTTTATACATTTAATAAAGCAGTCAAATATATGATGGTAAATGGCATGTGGAGGGAGTATGAGTATGTACACAATTAGCGAGGTAGCTAAATTATTAGGAGTGAGCACACATACATTACGTTATTATGAAAAAGAGAACATATTAATTGCAAATCGCGATACAAATGGGAATCGACTGTATGAAGAATCACATATAAAGTGGTTGCAGTTTGTAATGAAGTTAAAACAAACGCAAATGCCGATAGCGAAAATAAGAGAATACGCTAGATTATATACAGAAGGGGAGCATACAACCGAAGATCGTTTACAACTGTTAGAAAATCATAAAAAATCTATTCGAACTCAAAGAGAAAACTTAGAAATTACGGAGAAGATGCTCGAAAATAAAATTATTGCATACAAAGACTCGTTGAAAAATAAATAGATTAAAAAACACTCTGTTCCTTGTTATGTGATGAAAAATGGGTCTGATCTATGGGTATTTCACCATAGTGTGCCGACAAATAAAAAAGAGCAGTTAGCAAAAGCTAACTACTCTATTTAAGGGATCTCCAAGGGGGAATGGAGAAAATATTATGTTACTCTTATTATTAACAGATTATTGAGAAATATACAGGTAGAAATGAAATTTTTTCCTAAATGTATTTCGTTTCGTTTTTTATTATGTGGCGGTCCATATTCAGTATGAAAATTTACAGTTGACATATTGTGAATTGTTCACATACAATAGTAATGAATGACATTCAGTCATTTTAACTTTTGAAAGGGTGCTGATAATATATTTTTGGATGCATACAAGAAGGTTAGGGAAGACGATAATTCATTGATTAAGGATGTTAAAAGTACATTAAATAATTTTTGAATTTAGTTAGCTATGTAATGAAATAAATGATAAATGAGGATGATAGTTGCTTTTATATAGTAGTGATTGAAGAGTATATTTTTTTTAAAACGAAAATGACTGATAGTCAGTCATAAGAGGTGGTAAGTATGAAAAATAAAGCTTGGTTATATGTGATATTAACATGTATCTTTGAAATATTTTGGGTGTTCGGTTTTAATACAGCTCATACTTGGTGGCATTGGGTCATTATTGTAGGAGTTATTGCTGTTGATTTTCATTTTCTTTCTAAAGCGTGCGAACATCTTGCAACAGGGACTGTATATGCTGTGTTTGCCGGAGCTGGTACGGTAGGTACTTTCCTAATGGATGTATTCCTTTTCGGCGGCAGTTTCAGTGTAGGGAAACTATTCTTTATCGTGATGGTCGTAGCGGGTGTTATCGGTTTAAAACTGGCTGATAATAAAGAAGAAACCGCGGAAGAAATTGTGAAAGGAGCTGCTTAAAAATGGGTTGGATTTTCGTATTTTGTGCCGCAATTAGTGAAATAGTCGGTGTGATAGGCCTTAAAATGTATAGTAAAGATAAGACGTTAACAAATGGAGCGATTTATATAGGTGGATTTGCAATTTCCTTTGCATTCTTATACACATCTTTCTTGTTCTTACAAGTAAGTGTAGCTTATGCGGTTTGGATTGGCATTGGAACAGCAGGAGCTGTTTTATTAAATATGTTTCTGTTTGGTGAATCGAAAAGTAAGGCACGTTTGATTAGCGTAGCTCTTATCGTATGTGGAGTTACGGGATTAAAGGCTCTTTCATAAGAAAAGGATATTAAAGTTAAATCTCCTAACGATTTGTTGGGAGATTTTTATTATGAAAAGTACACGATAATTGACAGTACAGCTAGTTATTTTATAAAATGAGTGACAGTCATTCAATACGCGTGTGAAAGGGTTTAGATGATGAATAAAAAAGAAAAAATTGTCTATGCAGCTATTGAAGTGTTTCAGGAAAAAGGCGTTGAAAAAACGAAGATTTCTGACATCGTGAAATTGGCTGGCATTGCACAAGGAACTTTCTATTTATATTTTCCTTCTAAGTTATCTGTTATGCCTGCAATAGCAGAAGTGATGGTTGAGAAGATGATACTTGCAGTGAAAGAAAAAGTACAGAACGATGCACCTTTTTCAAGTAAAGTTGAGCAAGTAATAGATGCGGTATTTAACTTTATAGCTGAATATCGTGAAATACAAGCATTAATGTATGCGGGCCTTGCATCAACTGAACATATAAAAGAATGGGAAGCTGTATATGAGCCTCTTTATATATGGCTAAGTGACTTTTTAAGTGAGGCAAAAGAATCAGGTGAAATTCGTGATTCGGTTCACGCAGAGCGAACAGCGAAGTTATTTATCGCTCTTGTTGAATCAGCAGCGGAACAAGTTTATTTATATGATCATAAAGATGATGAGCAAGTTGAGCTACAAAAGGCAGAAGTACTAGATTTTTTAACACATGCACTACATATAAAGAAGTAGTAAGGTGAACCTGTCTGAAAAGGTAGGTTCATTTCTGCGAAAAACTGAATGATAGTCATTCACCCTGTATTTATGTATGTGTGGAAGGATAGAGTGAAATTCTAATGAGTGGGGGATCTTTACTCAGTATGAGCCCACAAATAGCAGGATAAAGAAAAAGCTTCTTGGGCATTATTTTTTGAGAGGAACTTACGGGAAGAGGTGTTAAAAATTGAAGAAACCGATAAAAGAACAAAAGATGGTATTGATCATTCTTTTGAGTAATATATTTATCGCTTTTTTAGGGATTGGGTTAATTATTCCGGTTATGCCATCCTTTATGAATGATATGAATTTAACAGGAAAGACGATGGGCTATCTCGTTGCAGTATTTGCAATGGCTCAGCTCATTACGTCACCTATTACAGGCCGGTGGGTCGACCTTTACGGTAGGAAGAAAATGATCATCATTGGATTATTTATTTTTGGTGTTTCAGAACTTCTTTTTGGATTAGGAAAAGATGTGTGGATGCTTTATGCAGCACGGGTGTTAGGCGGAATTAGTGCTGCGTTTATTATGCCGGGTGTTACGGCATATGTTGCGGATATTACATCTATTCAGGAACGTCCAAAGGCGATGGGCTATCTTTCAGCAGCTATCAGCACTGGATTTATTATAGGGCCTGGAATCGGCGGGTTTATTGCAGAATACGGTATACGTGTGCCGTTTTTCGTTGCAGCAGCAATTGCCTTTATAGCATGTATAATTTCCATCTTTATTTTGAAAGAGCCGTTAACGAAAGAAGAGCTTGCAGAGATTTCTGCTAATACGAAGGAATCAAGCTTTATTGGGGATTTAAAGAAATCATTACATCCAATGTATGCAATCGCATTTATTATTGTATTTGTACTCGCATTCGGATTATCGGCATATGAAACTGTGTTTAGTCTGTTTTCTGATCATAAGTTTGGTTTCACACCGAAAGATATTGCTGCAATTATTACGATTAGCTCCATCTTTGGAGTAGTTGTGCAAGTATTTATGTTTGGCAAATTGGTCGACATGTTCGGTGAAAAAGTGTTAATTCAAATATGTTTAATTGTAGGTGCAGTATTAGCATTCGTTTCAACTGTAGTCTTTAATTATTGGATTGTACTTCTCGTTACTTGCTTCATTTTCCTAGCATTTGATTTACTTCGTCCAGCTTTAACGACGTTTTTATCAAAAGCAGCTGGAAAAGAGCAAGGATTCGTTGCTGGTATGAACTCGACTTATACGAGTTTAGGAAATATCGCAGGACCAGCGATGGGCGGAATATTATTTGATATAAACATTAATTATCCATATGCATTTTCAGGTGTTGTTTTAATAGTTGGTCTCGGCATTACATTTATGTGGAGAGAGAAACAGCTAGCTCAAAGTTTTGCGAAGTAATAAAACCCCTTACGACGGTAAGGGGTTTTTGTTTTATAAACTTAATCCAAACCGCTTTAATTCAATAAAAATCCCCTCTAATTGCTTTCCTTTATCCGTTAAAGTGTACTCTACACGAGGCGGAACTTCTGGATATACTTTTCTCGTTATAATTTCTTGTGCTTCCAATTCTTTTAGGCGAAGTGATAATGTTTTCGGACTAATCCCGTCCATTGATTTTTGTAAATCACTAAAGCGTAATGTTCCTTCGATAAGAAGGTCGCGAATAATTAAAAACGTCCATTTTGTACTAATTACGTCAAGTGTTTTAGCGATAGGACAAGGTATGCCTGGTAAACCTTTTGTTAATACAACTGGATCTATATTGGTCATGGAAATAGCCTCCATAAAAATTTTTTGAATGAATTTGCTTTATAGTATCACAAAACTATACTTTTGGTAACTATATGAAAAAAATATCACTACTTCCATAAAGGAAGTTAGTGCATATACAATAGCAATACGAAATACAAAGGGTTTGTATGAGGAGGTGATTTCCATGAGTATAAAAAAGTTGTTTGGGTTCTTTAGTTTTTTTGTCATTTGTATTGTGCTTGTAGCATGTAGTGGTGAGCAAAAAACTGAAATTCAGTTATTAAAGGAAATGCCGAAGCCAAAAGCAATGACAATTGATCCTTCACTAAATAAAAAGGAAGCGACAGAAAGAGTTCATGCAGCGCAGCGTTTTTATGCATTTTGGGATACAGGTAAAGAGGAGCTTATTCCGCAGACTGTTACGGAAAATTTTTTCGATAATACACTGCCGAAAGGGCGACCACAAGGCACTGAAGGATTAAAGTTTGCAGCACAAAATTTTCGCAAAGTCGTTCCTGATATACATTGCGAGATTGAAGATCTATTAGTTGCTGGTGATAAAGTAACGGCTCGTCTTTCCTTTACAGGAACTCATAATGATAAGAAAATCAATTTTTTTGCAATTGATATTTTGCATGTGAAGGACGGCAAGATAACGGAAGATTGGCATTTAGAAGATAATCTTACGCTGAAGCAGCAACTGGGCTTAATAGCTGAAGAATAGATCATATAGGGGAGAGAAAAGTGATGAAAAATATATTGATTATAAATGGACATGAAAAATACGGTACGAAAGAAGGACGATTAAATAGAACGTTAGTTGATTATATGGTAACTGTATTAAGTGAGAATCATCATGTGAAAACAACAACGATTCAAGATGGATATAGTATTAAGGACGAACAAGAGAAGTTTTTATGGGCCGATGTTGTAATTTATCAAACACCAATTTATTGGTTTAGTGTTCCTGGATTATTTAAAACGTATATGGATGAAGTGTATGAATATGGCTTGTTCTTTAAAGGTGCAGATGAATATGGAACAGGCGGTTTATTAAAAGAGAAGCAGTATATGTTTTCTACAACTTGGAACGCACCTGAAAAAGCATTCGGAGATAAGACGAAGTTCTTTGAAGGAGAAAGTTTAGAATCAGCACTTAGTCATTTACATCGTGCGCAGAAGTTTCTTGGCATGAGTCCGTTAAAGAGTTTTGCTTGTTATGATGTGGTGAAGAATCCTACAATTGAGCAATTTTTATTGAACTTGAAAGATCACTTAGATGGAGTAATTAAATAATAGTTTGTATCTGTATGTGAAGAAGGTACTACTAAGGATGTAGTACCTTCTCTTTCATGAAATACGTTGAAAGTCTTTACTTATACAGGACTGTTTTAGTTTTTTTGATTTGATTAAATGTTTAATATCAGAGATGTTATCGTATGAAAGCTGAGTATGAAAATAGTTAATGTACTCAAGTAATGCAAAAATATAAATAAATAGAGGGAATGATACCCCGCCTAAAGGTAAGTGGGGATACCATATTACAAAATCAATAGTAAACGTAATAAATCCCGTGATAAGTAATGCTATATTTATCTTTTTAAGTATTTTTAAATATTGAATCAACCTAATAGGCGTAACAGATGTTTTCTCTTTTTTTAGTCGTTTCCACTTTACGTACCAGTAAATTATTCCTTGTAATAAGATAAACTCTAAAAGAAGAAATGCGACCCAGAAAGAATATAGGGAATATAAATGTAACGTAGGATAAGCATAATTAAGTAAGTAACTTGTGAAAATAAAAGTAATGACTGAAAATAACTCACCTGTGTATAGATAGGAAAGTCTTTTTTCTAGAGTGCGTTTCATGGTTTTTCTCCTTTTTATAGAGACTCACATTTTAAAACGTAGATGGCTGTATCCATAACTTCGCAAAATTTGCCCAACCGAATGAATCAATTGTTACATTTTTTAAAGAAGAAGGATATGTTTTTCTTTTTAGAACGTGATAGTTAAATAAAATGATGTGATCCACTTGTAAAAACTCTTCAATTTCATACATGAGCTTATACCGTTTTTCTTTATTTTCTTCTAATAAAAAGGTATCAAGTAAACAATTAATTTGTTTTGCATAGTGTGGGTCCATGAACCGATTTACGAAACAACTTTTATTTTTAAATACATTTAAAAATGCAAGTTCATGATCAGCAGCAAATACTTCCCCCATGAAAATAATATCGGCATGTTTATCGATAGAACGATCCATATAATCTGAAACGAGAAATGGGTGAAGTTCTACGTGTATTCCTAATTGTCCGCAGCGTTCCTTTAGGAAATGTGCGTCATTTGCACTATCTTTAAAGGCGAAGAAATAAATATGTATCGTTTCTCCGTTATAGGTGCTCTTTTTTAAATACTCTCTCGCCTTTTCTAAAGAGTAAGATCTTTTAGAAGCTTGGCGACTTCGTTCAGGGAAAAAGCTTGATGCAGCAATTGTTCGTCTACCCTCTATGCTATGAAGTATCGTTTCAACGTCATATAGTTCTCTCCAAGCTTTTCGAAAGTGAATGTCGTGATGAGGACCAGGTTTTGTAAAGTTGAAGCCAGCATAAATACAACCTATTTCTTCTATTTGTATATCATGCCTTTCATTTTCCTTTTCATTTGGCAGTTCATAATCAGCATCTATTTGCACATGATCAGGAATACCCCAAAATTCAATACGGTCTAATAACGCGCGCTCTTTAAAATAATGGTTGAACGCTTCGAGTACGATATTGTCTTCAGAGTAATGAGCAAGTTTGAAAGGTCCAGTACCTACATAATGATGATTTTGAATGACTGCATCATGTGGCAAAATAGCTAGTTGCATGGAACTCACATAGTGTAAGAAAAATAAGTTGGGTTTTGCTAAATGGAATCGAATTTGCAGTGGTGATGGTGTTTCAATTTGAACAATTTCTTCTGTTAACCATTCGAAAGGAGAGTGAACTTGCTTTAATCGTTCAAATGAAAATTGTACATCTTTAGAAGTTAAAACTGTTTCGTTATGAAAATATATATCTTTTCGTAAATAAAAGGTCCACGTAAGCCCGTCTGCACTTAATTCCCACGTATGTGCAATGTGTGGCTCCATTTTTTCAGTAACATCGTTATAAACGACTAACGTGTCAAAAATTTGACTCGTAAGATGGCTCTCCGTAGTTACAGCCACAAAAGCCGGATCTAATGGGAATATCTTTCTTGATATAGGAATCTTTAATATGTCATACATATCATTTGAAGGTTCGTATCCAAAATGATGATGTAGTTTATTTTCTATCTTTTTTTGAAGTGCAAGAGGAAGGGGTTCTTTTAAAAGAAGAAAGACATCTTTTAATTTTTCTTGCGCTAATAGTTCATCTGTATAGGATTCAATCGCTTCTAGGAAACTATGTGCAAATAAAATTTCCGTTTTATTCCCGCGGCCTCGCCCTGGAGTCCAGTGAATTAATTGTTCCTCGCTCATTTTCTTTAATAAAATTTTTACGTTTTTCGTACTGCAATATAAAACATCAGCTAATTCTTGTAAGCTATTTCGGATATGTTGTTGGTCTTGTGCATGTAATCTTAAACGAATGTAATAGTCCATAATTTTCATATATACACTTCCTTCTTTCATAAAAGGGGAAACTCTTTAGAATATTCTAACCTTTTTCTTCCTCTTTTTCAAAGTAAAATAAGTAAGCATAAGGAGGGGGAAACAATGGGGTTTTGGAGTATGCACCGAAATATAAAAATTAGAATTATAACTTCGTTTTTAACACGTACTGTGTCCACAATGATTTTTCCATTTATGGCAATTTACTTTTCAATAAAGTTAGGTAGTGCGATGGCTGGGGCTTTACTACTTATTAATGTAATAGCTTCATTAGTAATTGGTTTATACGGTGGATATGTTGGAGATCGGCTCGGTCGTAAAAAAGTAATGATTATCGGCCAAAGTATACAAGTCGTTTCCATTGCTTGTATGGGAATTGCAAACTCAGATTATGTAGATTCACCGTGGCTAACATTTGTGTTTATGTTAGTGAATAGTTTAGGATCTGGACTTATGAATCCAGCGACGGAAGCGATGTTAATAGATGTGAGTACACCTGAAAATCGAAAAGTGATGTACAGCATTAACTACTGGGCTATTAACTTATCAATTGCGATTGGAGCAATATTTGGCGGATTACTATTTGAGAACTATAGATTGCAGCTGTTTATCGGATTAACAGTTATTGCCGTTATTACTTTATATGTGATGGCTGTATATATGGAAGAAGTGTATGTCGCACGAAAAACGGTGGAGAAGAAAAATGTATTAAAAGATATGGCGGACAGTTATAAAGTCGTGATGAAAGATAGAGCGTTTTTAATTTTTTGCGCAGCAAGTATATGTACATTATCTTTAGAGTTTCAAATTAATAATTATTTAGGGATACGTTTGCAGAAGGAATTTGAAACGGTGCACTTTTTATTCGGGAATGGTTTTACGTTTGATTTAACAGGTATTCGAATGCTGAGCTGGATATCGGCGGAAAATACAATTTTGGTTGTGTTATGTTCAGCACTTCTTATTAAAATGCTGAAAAGCTTCAACGATTTGAAAATTTTATATGTAGGCTTATTCATTTATACAATTGGATTTACAATACTCGGAACGAGCAATAGCTTATGGATCTTATTAATCGCAGGGCTTTTCCAAACTGTAGGAGAGATGATGTATGTGCCGGTTCGTCAATCTATAATGGCGGACATGGTGCCGGATGAGGCGAGAGGTTCTTATATGGCGATAAACGGAATGGTCTTTCAAGTGGCGAAAATGAACGGTGCATTAGGTGTTATGCTAGGCTCGTTTATTGCATCTTGGGGCATGAGTGCTCTGTACTTTATTGTTGGTATGAGCAGTATTTTATTATTTATGAAGGCAATTGGGAAAGAGAAGTATGAGGATGAGAGGGAGGTTTCTCAGATTGGATAAAACTATATAAAAAGCGAACGAACTGGACTCGCTTTTTATATAATTTTTAAAACGGATCAACTTCAGCTAAGTTTGGAGTGGTACTAGGCTGTAGCAAAAGGTTTTTTAACGTTCCTACTTCAGAAAGTGCTACTAATATGTAGCCACTAATCAGTACAATAAGCCCAATGACGCGTAACGTTTGTAAGCTTACTTCACGATTATTCGTTTCCGTTGGATTTGGGGGCGTTGAAGGTGGATTGTTATTCATAAATAAGGCTCCCATCTTTTGTATTTATATATGTGTAAAAGCATGATTTAACTTATGGATAGGAATTATATAGTTATTTTCACTATATGAGAACTGCCTATGAAAAGTGATTAGAAATTTTGGGACGAAAAAAGAGGCTGTCTCAAAAAATCATTAAAGATGAAGAAATGTTTCATATGGTGTTAATTTTGTTTTTTACAAATAAAAAGGTTAACCAAAGTAGTTATTTAGCTACATTGGTTAACCTCTAATAATTATCCTAATATACGCAACGATTCTTCAATAAACGCTGGAATGTCCTCTGGTTGTCTACTTGTTACTAGCTGATTTTGGCATACAACCACTTCTTTATCATGAAAATTTCCACCGGCATTTTTCAAATCGACCTCAATGGATTTATATCCAGTCACATCGCGTCCTTCAAGTGTTTGTGCAGTGATGAGTAATTGGGGGCCGTGACAAATAGCAAAAACAGGTTTTTTCGCATCCATAAATGCTTTGCTAAAGCGAACAAAACGTTCATCTGCACGAAGTATATCTGGGGAAAATCCGCCTGGTATAAAGAGGGCATCAAAGTTCTCTGGAGAAACATCATCAATACTTTTATCAATCACGAGTTCACTTTTTCCTTGTTTACCGTGTACCGTTTTACCTTTTTCCATTTCAATAGTTGTTAATTTGTATCCCTTTTGATTAAAAGCTTCTACTGGCTCTGTGTATTCTGTGTCCTCGAAATAATCCGTTATTAAAATAGCAATTTTTTTACTCATTGCAATCAGCTCCTTATATTATATAATCGGTTCCAGAATTGTCCTTGAGCAACGCCTTTTATAAAGTGAAACTTTAATTCATATTTTTTCATTCCCTCCAGTTCCTTTGCCCTGTTAATTTAATAAATACCCTTTTTATTAGGACGTAAACATGTATTATCATTTTTGTATGTAAAAATCATAAAATATCGGTTGTTTCAGTGATTCTTGTTTGGGGAAGAAAAATAAAAAAGCCAAGGAGATAATTTATTTTCTCCTTGGCTTTTAAGATAATTCTTTTCGTTAAAACGAAGAAACGCGTTGCTTCGTTTTTGGTACAATAATAAATTTGATCCAAAGTACTCCGATTACCATAATAATCAAAGCATGTAGTAATTGTCCTGTGGCAATGAGTATAATACTTGAAAATACAATGAGTTGAATGCTTAGCAATATAAAGATTAAGCGGAGAAATTGATTCATTCGTTTTTCAGTATCAATTGGATATAATGCTACAATAATATTTCCTGAAAAATATTTCCACAGAGAACGAAGCTGCATAGAAATCATATATAGGACGATATAAGCGATAGCGCCTTTTACATATATATTCGGAATGAAATATAGAGCGAAAGCACCGATCAACCCTAAGCGAATATATATACCGAAATAATCATTACCGCGTAAAAATGCTAGTGTATGTAAATAGAAGAAAGTTGCTCGTTTTTTATGTAATAAAGGTTCAATCCAATTTGTAAGCCATTTTCTTTTATTTACTTGCTTATTCAGTTGCGGAACATCGGTGAAAATGCTAGCAAATTGATAGAAACGAACGTCCATTTTTTCTTCTTGTTCGATTATGTAATCCCACGGTATTCGTTTGGTAGGTTGTTTCTTCGTGTATAGAAGCAGGAAAGCAAGAAGTAAGAGTAGTCCGCATAATACGATCACATTTGCAGTATAAAACAGCATGTAAATGATCAGGGCGTTACAAGCAATGCGAATGATAAACCATATGCTTTTTTCATAACTATCACGCCACATCCAGTGTATGTATATGTTCCACGCTTTCGTAATCATTAAAACGATAAAGATTGTACATAAGAACGGTACAGTTAATTGTAATGATTGCATGGCAAGCGGTACGAGAATAAGGAACGTAAATAATAAAGGGAAAAGCTGAATGATGTAATTATATAGAAGAGATTTTTTAAAATAAGATGTTAATTTCTCTTCTAATGCAAGTAAATAGACAGCATCCGGTTTTTGAATAAATGTGCGAATGGGACATCTCATTATAATAAATGTAAGAACGGTCGTTATGAGTATTAAAGATATTCCTTTAGAAGGAGATGTTTTTAGAAATTGAGCATAATAATATGCACCAACGCATGAAATAAAGATGAAGCTATATAGTAAACCGTTAATCATACGTGCAAAGTATGTAATGATATTTTGAATATGTTGTTGGAAGCGACTGCTCCATAGTGATTCGATTGACATGTCTTTCACCTCTTTGTTCTATTATATATGTTTTATAAAAGAAAAAACGAGCAAATTGCGTTATGCAACTTGCTCGTTTTTCTTTTCGTTATTTTTTTTCTGATCACGATTCATTAATGGATAGAAAGCAAAGCCAATTGCGAATAAACCGATTCCGAGAAGGAACGTTTTTATATCGGATGCGCCGGTTTTAATAACCCATAGTGCATAGCAAAGTGCGATAACTGCGACTATACCATCTGTAATTCTTGCCCGCATTTCATTTTTATATGTTTCACCAGTTGCGACTAGTTTTAACTGGAAGATTGGTGAAACGAGATATGGAATGAGGTAGGCCAGTGTTGATACGGTAATAACGAATGTATAAGCTTCCGCAATTGTTCCTGATAATGTTGAGAATAAGAACACTTGCGACATAATGTTTGTTAATCGTAGTGAATGAATTGGACTACCTTTTTTATTTGTTTTTGCGAAGAAGGAAGGGAAGAAACCTTCTTTTGCTGCTTGATAAGGTACTTCTGAGCTTAATAAAATCCAACCTAATATTGAACCGAATAGGGAAGTAAGAGCAAGTAATGCCATAAGTTTCCCGCCCCCGTGACCCATTGCAGCGTTTAATGCATCTGCTAATGGACGTTCAGAAGCTTGTAATTTATCAACGTGAAGTACACCCATTGTTAAAATTGTAATTCCTAAATAAATTGCAACTGTTATTAATAAACCAGCAACAGTCGCGCGTTTTACCGTTTTGGGAGAAGTAGCTCGGTTTGATAAAAGAACCGCTGATTCAATCCCAATAAATGCCCAAAGCGTTGTAAGGGCCGCTAAATTTACTTGTGAAAGGAGACCGTGTGATACGCCTTCTTTATCGATCATCGGTGTGTACCATTGTCCAAACTTTGAAGCTTCGAACGCAAATAACGTAACGACAATGAATAGAAGGAATCCAGTTACTTTCGTTGTTGTTGCTAAGAAGTTTAGTTTCCCAGCTCCGCTTACACCGTTTGTTAATATTAAATGAGTTCCCCAAAGTAAGACGGAACAAATAGTAAATGTAATGAGCTTTCCAACTTCTATATCGAACGAGCCGATTGAAAATAATAGTCGCGTATCTTTCATAATCGGGAAGAAGAGTGATAAATATCCCGCGAAAGATGTAATGATGGCAACGTTACTTGCCCAGTTTGCAACCCAATATCCCCATACCATACTGAAACCAGCCATTTTCTTTCTTTTTGGTGTTGAGAATAAAGCATATGCATGACTTTGTGGTCCCGTTGTTAAATCAGGACGACGAATTGCTAAATTACCGAAAACAAGAGCTAGCATTAAAACACCAAACCCTGTTGTTAACCAAGCTAAAGTGACACCGAGTGGGCTTGCTGTTTGTGCTAACGTACTTGGCACCATGAAAATACCAGCGCCAACCATGTTACCGACAACGAAAGCTGTTAGTACCCAAAAGCCCCATTTTTTTTGTTGCATAGAAAATACCTCCAAAGTTAGTATAACCAAGTCAAGCGAGGAGATATGTATGTCTTCCAGATAAGGAAGAGAAGGTCCAAACAAAACAAAAAAAGCACGTAATCTGCCGCTACATGCTTTCTATCTTATAAGAAACCCACGACATACCTCTCGATAGCTCTCCACAAACGAAACGTTTGTGACAGTTCTGCACTTATTAAATGCAGACCCAGCAAGCGTGCATGGTGGACACGACTTACTTCGGCAATCATTCCTTTCTCATTTCTTCATCAATGCCACTACATCTCCTGAAATGATACTCTTAATGACTGCAACCTCTACCTCACCGAGATACGAATGAGGATTTAAATATTAAATTAACGTATTTAAGAGTAACAAATGTATTTTTATACGTCAATGGATATAGTAATAATCAGATTATAGAGAAGAGTTCGTTATTGAGAGGTTGGAGGGTTTGAGATGGATTCATTGAATAAATTCCAATAAGGAATTTACTTTTAATGGGAATGGGGATTGTTTAAATGATACGTGCTTATAGTGAAAAAGAAGATCGGATCGGGACATTGAATTTAATAAAAAGTATGGGGACAGAAGAAGAGATAGGTTCTTTAGATGATATTGTATCGAACTCCACGCATTTTCTTTTATATAACCAAAATGGGATTGAAGGATTCGCGTATTCATCCTTTTATACAAATAGTAATGGAGAGTCTATTGGTCAAATAAGTGTGTATGTGGAACCTGGTTCTCGCTTGAAAGGTATTGGTTCTGGATTATACAAGGCAATAGAAGATTTAATTTCTAAAATAAAACCGGATTTTGTGTGCACTTATATGAGAATAGAATCAGAAAATTGTATTGGTTTTGCTAAGAAAATGGGATTTGAAAGATGGTGGGGATCGCTTGAATTGATATATAAGGGAGGGAGTTTTCCTAAAACCGATCTCAAGTTTATTAAGTATGAAGATATATTTTTTAACCAGTTTGTAACAATGGTACAGGAATGTTATTACGAATTGCATGAAAGGAATGATATGAAGCCGTATCTTGCCTCGGAAGATAGTATAAAGAAATACAAATTGAACAATGAAAGTAATGTGTATGTAGCTTTAGAAAATGAGCAGCTAGTTGCATCAGTTACAGTAGGGGAAGGGACAATAGAGAATTTAATAGTTGCACAAAGTCATCAAGGAAATGGATATGGGCGTAAAGCTTTACAATTTGGTATGAACAAGTTGTTAGAAGGCGGGTATGAAGATATTAGACTCTGTTATATAGAAGGAAATGAAAGTGCTGAGAGGTTATACAAATCTGTAGGGTTTAAGCCGTTTCATAATACGCAGGTGTATCGGAAATTTAAAAAGCAGCTGATCTAAATACTAGATCAGCTGCTACATATAAGATTAAACTAAGTTTAATACAGTTACTTTTTCACGTGTCATAGACTCAAGGCTCTTGCGAATACCTTGTGCGCCCATACCTGAACCTTTTACACCGATGAATGGGAAGTGGTCAGGGCCGCGCTCTGTGCGTCCGTTAATTTGAACAGAACCAGTTTCGATTTTGTTAGCAATTGCAAATGCTTTGTTAATGTCTTTTGTGAAGACACTTGCTTGCAGACCGAACTCTGATTTGTTAGCAATTTCAATCGCTTGTTCGTCAGAAGAAACACGGATGATTGGAAGGATTGGGCCAAATGGCTCTTCCCAAGCAACTTTCATTTCTTCTGTTACGTGGTCGATTAATGTTGGGTAAATTAAGTTGCGCTCACGTTTGTTACCGATAACGATTGTTGCACCTTTTTCAACAGCGTCGTCAACTAAGCCTTGAACGAAGTCAGCAGATTTATCGTCGATTAATGGAACGATTGTGCTGTCTTGTTCTGGAGATCCAACTGATAGTTCAGCTACTTGCGCTTTTAGTAAGCTAACAAGCTCGTCTGCTACGTTTTCGTGTACAAGTACACGTTTAATAGCTGTACAACGTTGACCAGAGTAAGAGAATGCACCGCTTACGATGTGGTTTGCAGCATCTTGTAAGTCAGCATCTTCACGAACGATACCAGGGTCTTTACCACCAAGTTCTAATACAAGTGGAATCATTGCAGCTTTTTTCGCTAAATGTTTACCTGTGTTTGTACCACCTGTGAACGATACCATATTGATGCCTTCGTGTTCTACTAAGTAGTCACCAATTACAGAACCGCGTCCTGTCGCTACGTTTACAAGACCTTTTGGAAGGCCAGCTTTATGAAGTGCTTCCACCATTTTAATACCGCTAATTGCACCTTGAGTTGCTGGTTTGAAAATAACAGCGTTACCCATAATTAATGCTGGTGCAAGTTTTGCAGCAGATAAGTTTACTGGATAGTTAAATGGTGCGATTGCTAATACAACACCAAGTGGTGCGCGTTGGATGATCGCAAGTTTAGACTTCGTTCCGCCAGGGAAGCTATCGCCCATCATGCTTTCTCCGTGCATATGTAAAGCTTCTTCAATTGTGTAACGAATGAAATCAGCTGTACGAACAACTTCTTTCTTCGCATCTTTATAACCTTTACCGACTTCTTTCATAATGATATCGGCAATTTCATCTTGCATATTTACGAGCTCATCAGCCCATTTATATAAATATTTTGCGCGATCTTGTAGAGAAGCTTCAGCCCATGATTTTTGAGCTTCTTTTGCAGATGCAATTGCTTCATCTACTTCTCCGCGAGTAATTGCTTGTACTTGACCAATTACTTCGTGTAAGTATGGAGATGGAATTTCGATTGTTTGACCTGAAGAGCTTTCTCTCCATTCTCCGTTTAAATAAAATTTGTACGTATTGCTAGTTGTCATGATTAGTCCTCCTAAAATAGCAACTTGTAAGAGTGAGTATAAGGTGATTGTAGGTGGTTTGATAATATTTTTCAAATGAAATGTTTGTGAAAACGATTTCTTATTATTTTTTTATTTTGTATGCCCTTTCTTACAGAAGATTCTCTTATTTCAAACGGATGTATCGTATTATGAATCCCCTTCATTTTCTTGTGATAAAAGATTATTTTATTCTATAGTTAAAAAAACAATTGACAGAATACTCAATAAAGTTGTAAGATTATAAATGGAAAATAAATGAAGGGGGTGTGCGTAATGATTGTAATCGTAAATGGAATGGGCTTAGCTCTGTTAAATGGCAGAAAACATTCATATCATTACGCAACCCGTACGGATATATAGGGCATCTTTGTCTTATAAAAAGCGTACGTTGCGTATATCGTAACGTACGCTTTTTATGCATTTCTGTGCATATCGTCAAGCGGCGGTATGCTTTTTTTTGTTTATTTTCCTTGTTACTATAAAAAATCAGAATGTGGAAGGTGGAAAAATGTGATGAAATTGTATGGCTTACGAAATGTAAATGTGATGGGTTTGGATAGCGGATAAAGAAATGTGAATTAAACGAGAACGAGAAAGGAGAGGTTATATTGTTTTCAGTATTACTAAAGTTAAGCTGGTTTTTTAGGGAGCATTGGAAAAGGTATAGTATCGCAATTGGGGTACTTTTAATTGTAAACGTGATAGAGGTAATTCCTCCGAAAGTATTAGGTATTACAATTGATAACATTAAAACAGGAGCCTTAACGAACGAGGCGATTATGCAATATATTTTTATTTTACTTGGGGTAACGATTGGTGGGTATGTGCTTACTTTCATTTGGCAGCACCAACTATTTGGCGGTGCGTTCGTACTTGAGAAAACGATGCGTTCAAAATTTATGGGGCATTTACTCAAGATGACACCGACGTTTTATCAAAAAAATCGTACTGGCGATTTAATGGCGAGAGCGACGAATGATTTAAAAGCAATCTCCATGACAGCTGGTTTTGGTATATTAACGCTCGTTGATTCTAGTCTATATATGCTTACAATCGTTTGTATGATGGGCTTTTCAATTAGTTGGCAGTTAACATTTGCTGCGCTTATACCGCTTCCGATTATGGCGTTTGCAATGAATAGGTACGGAAAGAAATTGCATGAACGATTTACAGTCGCGCAAGATGCGTTCGGGGATATGAACGATAAAGTACTTGAATCAATTGCCGGTGTACGCGTTATTCGTGCGTATGTACAGGAGGATGCTGATCAAGAAAGGTTTCATCATTTAGGAGATGACGTGTACGAGAAAAATATGAGAGTAGCAAGAATCGATGCATTATTCCAGCCGACTGTGAAAATGCTTGTCGGTCTTAGTTATTTAATTGGTTTAGTGTACGGTGCATATCTCGTATT
The DNA here is from genome assembly GCF_036320425.1 of Bacillus nitratireducens. Lineage (NCBI taxonomy): Bacteria > Bacillati > Bacillota > Bacilli > Caryophanales > Bacillaceae > Bacillus > Bacillus nitratireducens. The sequence goes on along the minus strand of NZ_JAUMJO010000006.1, from coordinate 154,232 downwards.
CCAATCAAAAGTGACACTTGGGGAGCTCGTTTCTTTTAACGTCTATTTAGGAATGATGATTTGGCCGATGTTTGCAATTGGTGAATTGATTAATGTTATGCAAAGAGGAAATGCGTCGCTCGACCGTGTAAATGAAACGTTAGCTTATGAACCGGATGTAAAGAATCCGAAAAATCCAAAGGTTGTACAAGAGCCAGATTACATTCAATTTGATAACGTTACTTTTTCATATCCTTCATCAAATGAAACGAATTTGAAAAATGTTTCGTTCTCTTTAAAACAAGGAGAGACACTTGGAGTTGTTGGGAAAACAGGGAGCGGGAAAACGACGCTCGTACGTCAGTTTCTTCGTCAATATCCACTTGGAGAAGGGGATATTGCAGTTTCTGATGTAAAGCTAGATAAAATTCCGAATGATAACGTACTTGGCTGGATTGGGTATGTACCGCAGGAACACATTTTATTTTCAAAAACAGCGAAGGAAAATATTTTATTCGGAAACAGAGAAGCGACTAAAGAAGAACTTGAAAAAGCGATTGAAATAGCTGCGTTTAAAAAGGATTTAGAGTTTTTACCGGAAGGTTTAGAAACGCTCGTTGGAGAGAAAGGTGTTTCTTTATCAGGTGGACAAAAGCAAAGGATTTCGATTGCGAGAGCTGTTATTCAAAATCCGGAAATTTTAATTTTGGACGATTCTTTATCAGCTGTTGATGCTCGTACGGAAGCAGCGATTATTGAAAATATAAGAACAGAAAGAAGCGGGAAGACGACGATTATAACAACGCATCGTTTGTCAGCAGTGCAGCATGCTGATTGGATTCTCGTTATGGATAACGGTGAGGTTATTGAAGAAGGTTCGCATGAAGCGCTCGTTCGAAATGGGGGCTGGTATGCAGAGCAGTTCGAAAGACAACAAGGTGAAAGTGAAAGTGCGGATAGTGGGGTGAAAATATGAGTGTTTCAAAACGATTGTTTCAATACGCGATGAAAGTAAAAGGGCCGATTTTTGCAGCGATGGCGATGCTATTTGTTTTCGTTATTGCAGAACTAGCGGGTCCTTTCGTCGCAAAAACGATGATCGATGAGCATATCGTTGGAATAGAGAGACCTTGGTATGAAACAGAAAAGAGTGAGGATGCTGTTTCATATAATGGCGCCTCGTATAAGCGAAGTGATCGCTTTGAGGAAGGTGAGAAAAAGGGGAAAGAGGTTCGGGTTATTCAAGTTGGTTTTCAGTACTATTTTGTACCGAATAAAATAACGCTTGAAGGAACTCGTTCTGTTAAGGGTGATGTACTTACAGTACAAAGTGGTAAGGCAGTGCAGGTTTATAAAGCGAAAGCCTTAACGAAAGAGGAAGTATTTGCGTTTTATAAACCAGAAATAAATCGATTATTACTACTCGGCGGTGGATATTTCGCTTTATTAGTAGTTGTATCATTATTTGCATACGGAAAGCAGTTCTTCTTACAGAAGGCAGCAAACAAAATTATTCAAATTATGAGGGAGGATGTCTTTTCTCATATACAAACGTTACCAATTCGTTATTTCGATCATTTACCAGCAGGGAAAATTGTATCGCGTGTAACGAATGATACAGAAGCGATTCGTGATTTATATGTGACAGTACTTGCAACATTCGTCTCTAGTATCATCTATATCATCGGGATTTTTGCTGCGCTATTTTTACTTGATGTAAAACTGGCGGCGCTATGCTTACTCATCATTCCAATTTTAATTGTTTGGGCGATTATGTATAGAAAGTATGCGTCTGTATACAATCATAAAATGCGTTCTCGTTTATCGGATATTAACGGAACGGTGAATGAATCGATTCAAGGTATGCCAATTATTCAAGCATTTCGCCAAGAACGTGAAACGAAGAAGGAATTTGAAGAACTCAATGGCGATTATTTTAAATATCAAAATAAAATTTTGAATTTAAATGCAGCAACTTCGCATAACTTAGTGTCTGTATTAAGAAATATCGCTTTTACAGGTGTAATTTGGTATTTCGGTGGTGCTTCATTAAGTGCTTCGGGGCTCCTTTCTCTAGGGATACTATATGCTTTCGTCGATTATTTAACGAGATTATTCTCGCCAATTACGAATATGGTGAACCAACTTGCAAACTTAGAGCAGGCGCGCGTTGCATCAGAACGTGTCTTTGAATTGCTAGAGGAAAAGGGAGAGGCAGTAGAGGAAGAGCGTATGCCTCGCTTAAACGGAAATGTGAAATTCGATAATGTTTCGTTTTCTTACAATGGAAAAGACGAAGTGTTAAAAAATATTTCTTTTGAAGCGAAACAAGGGGAGACAGTGGCACTTGTTGGTCATACCGGATCAGGAAAAAGTTCCATTATGAACGTACTCTTTCAGTTTTATGAATTTCAAAAAGGAAAGCTTACGATTGATGGTCATGATGTAACAGAGATGCCGAAACAAGCAACTCGTGAACATATGGGAATTGTACTACAAGATCCGTTTCTATTTAGCGGGACAGTGGCATCCAATGTTAGCTTAGAGAATGAAAAAATTTCAAAAGATCGCATCGTAAAGGCGTTACGTGACGTTGGTGCTGAAAGGTTTGCAAACAATATAGATGAAGAAATTACGGAGAAAGGGAGTACACTTTCAACCGGAGAAAGACAGCTTATATCGTTTGCTAGGGCGCTTGCTTTTGATCCGGCGATTTTAATTTTAGATGAAGCGACTTCTAGTATTGATACAGAGACTGAAGCGATGATTCAACAAGCGCTAGAGGTTGTCAAGAAAGGACGAACGACGTTTATTATTGCTCATCGCCTTTCAACAATTAAAAGTGCAGATCAAATTATTGTACTTGATAGAGGAACGATTTTGGAAAAAGGATCTCATGATGAATTAATGAAAAAGCGCGGGCGTTATTACGATATGTACAAAACGCAAATGGAAGGAAACCAGAGCGCTTAATATGTAGAGGGGAGAACTTGCGATTTTCGCAAGTTCTTTTTTGATTGAATTGTCCGCTCAGAAGTTAACATATTTCACCGGCAGGAAAACTTATAAATAAGTAAGTATTGTTTTACCTTTTTCTATATAAATGCTATATTAAAAAATGTTACTTATTTTTTGTATGTAGCGTTATTTTTCCATTTTGTTTGATTATGAAGAAAAAGGTTAAACTAAATAAGAACATTTTCATTGAAAAATTGTTCGAAATTGCATACAATCAATATAGTTTTTAAATTCCTATCAGAATACTTGGAGGACTACTATCATGAAAAAATTATTTTCAGTGCTTGCAGTAACTACATTAGCGATCGGGATTGTAGCAGGCTGCGGTAAAGAAGAGAAAAAAGATACAGCTAGTCAAGATGCATTACAAAAGATTAAACAAAGCGGTGAGCTTGTAATTGGTACAGAAGGTACATATCCACCATTTACGTTTCACGATACAAACGATAAATTAACTGGATTTGACGTTGAATTAGCAGAAGAAGTTGCAAAACGTTTAGGTGTAAAACCTGTATTTAAAGAAACGCAATGGGATAGCTTACTTGCAGGAATAGATGCAAAACGTTTCGACATGGTTGCGAACGAAGTTGGTATTCGTGAAGATCGCCAAAAGAAATATGACTTCTCTAGTCCATATATTTCTTCTTCAGCAGCATTAGTTATTGCGAAAGATAAAGATAAACCTGCTACATTTGCTGACGTAAAAGGATTAAAAGCAGCACAATCTTTAACAAGTAACTACGCAGATATTGCTAAGAAAAATGGTGCGGAAATCACAGGTGTAGAAGGATTTAGCCAAGCAGCAGAATTATTAAGTTCCGGCCGCGTTGATTTCACAATCAATGATAAATTATCAGTGTTAAACTATTTAGAAACGAAAAAAGATGCAAAAATTAAAATTGTAGATACAGAAAAAGAAGCGTCACAAAGTGGATTCTTATTCCGTAAAGGTAGCGACAAACTTGTACAAGAAGTAAATAAAGCGTTAGAAGATATGAAAAAAGATGGTACGTACGATAAAATAACGAAAAAATGGTTCGGTGAAAATGTATCTAAGTAGCGCATTGATGTCAGATCGATTGTCTACTTGGATGGATATTATGCAGACTTCCTTCGCGCCTATGCTGAAGGAAGCTGTCTTTACGACAATTCCGTTAACGCTTATTACATTTATTATCGGTATTATACTTGCGACGTTAACAGCGCTCGCACGTATTTCAGGTAATCGTATTTTACAATGGATTGCTCGTATCTATGTATCTATCATTCGCGGAACGCCACTTCTTGTACAGTTATTTATTATTTTCTATGGTCTTCCAACTCTTAATATTGAAGTTGAGCCATATACAGCAGCAATTATTGGCTTTTCATTAAATGTTGGTGCATATGCATCTGAAATTATTCGTGCTTCTATTCTTTCTATTCCGAAAGGACAGTGGGAAGCGGCTTACACAATTGGGATGACATATCCGCAAGCATTAAAACGTGTTATTTTACCGCAAGCAACGCGTGTATCTATTCCGCCGCTTTCGAATACATTTATTAGTTTAGTGAAGGATACGTCATTAGCATCGTTAATTTTAGTAACAGAAATGTTCCGAAAAGCGCAGGAAATTGCGGCAATGAACTATGAGTTTTTAATTGTTTATTTCGAAGCAGGTCTAATTTATTGGGTAATTTGCTTCTTATTATCTATCGTGCAACAAATATTAGAAAAACGTTCTGAACGTTATACTCTAAAATAACCCTTTCATAAAAGGAGTTTTTGTTTTTATGATTTCAATTCAACATTTACAAAAAAGTTTCGGAGATAATACCGTACTAAAGCATATAGATTTATCAGTTGAGAAGGGCGAAGTGGTTGTTATTATCGGGCCATCTGGATCTGGTAAAACGACATTCTTACGTTGCCTCAACGTGTTAGAAACGCCGAATGCTGGTAACATTCGTATCGGCAATAAAGAGCTTAATTTCTCTCAAAAAGTATCGAAGAAAGATATTGTAAATCTTCGTACGCAAACAGGTATGGTATTCCAACACCATAATCTATTTCCTCATTTAACAGCACTTCAAAATGTAATGGAAGGTCTCGTTACAGTGAAAAAGATGGAGAAAGAAGAAGCGAAGAAAAAAGCAAACTATTTCCTTGAAAAAGTTGGCCTTGCGGATAAAGTAGACTTATATCCGTTCCAATTATCAGGCGGACAACAACAGCGCGTTGGAATCGCTCGTGCGCTTGCGATGGAGCCGGAAGTTTTACTATTTGATGAACCAACGTCAGCACTTGATCCTGAGCTAGTTCAAGAAGTTTTAAAGGTTATGAAAGAACTTGCTAAAGAAGGAATGACGATGGTTATTGTAACGCATGAAATGCGCTTTGCTCATCAAATTGCGAACCGTGTTATTTTCATGGATGGCGGTGTCGTTGTCGAACAAGGTACACCGGAAGATGTATTTACAAATCCGACAGAAGAACGAACGAAGAAGTTTTTACAAATGTTGCAATAAATTAAGGAAGGTCTCAAGGCATATGCCTTGAGACCTTTTTGCCATATATATTTATTTTTGGAATCCGCCAAGGCTTTGCTCAGCCATTGCAACTAGACGTTTTGTGATTTCTCCACCAACAGAACCGTTAGCACGAGCCGTAGAATCTGCTCCTAATTGTACACCAAATTCTTGAGCGATTTCGTACTTCATTTGATCGATTGCAGCTGTTGCTCCTGGTACTACTAATTGATTGTAAGAACTTTGGTTTGCCATAGGAATATATCCTCCTTAGAGTTATAAAAATTTTTTTGGTTGGACTAGCTGGATTTGAACCAGATTATCGCCCCGTTTGGCGCTAATCCATCGGTAATTAAGTTTGTACTCATAGTATGGATGTTACCTAGAAAGATATACAAAATAATAATTTGTAAATTTTGTAAAAAAATCTTCGCTATTTTGTAAATTATGAAATAAGAGTAATCGTTGTATTTTTAAGAAAGAAGGCTAAACTAAGAGCGAAATCATCTGCGTTTAAATTCTATATACAATCAGCTGTGCTTACAGCTTAGTAAAATAAAAATTAAATTGGTATCAGCTTCATAGTTCTGTTTTAATCCGGGATGGGGCAGGAAAAGGTACTGACTGACCGCTCCTATGCACGGCTAGAATCTAAAAAGGATAACATATGGAGGAATCACGATGGGAATTTGCCCGCTTTGCAACGCATTAGAATCACAAACATATTCTTGTCAAAATTGCCAAGGTATACTCCAAGATTATGGGAAAACTGTAGATTACATAGACGATTATAGTGCGTATATGGATCAAGAATTATTGCGTGCAGTAGATGGTTTAACACATAGTAATTCACAAGAGTACTGCAATCATATTTTTTATTGCGGGATGTGTAATGTGGAAACAGAGGTTGTAGTGAAACTTGTGTAAATAGAAAACTTCCACCTTATGAATGAGGTGGAAGTTTTTGTTTTCTTATTTGTGAGTTAATCATAGGGGACGGGATATTTTCAGTGTTAGGTAAGGGGTTTGATTGCATTTGAGATATTTTTTCTTTCGAATCGCGCAAAGAGTGTTCAGTTAAATAGATGGCATATTCATAAAATAATTGGCGCGTAAGCTCGCTTTGTTCTTTTAACTTTTCATCTTGGAATACAGTTCGCCCCGGTTTAGAATTTGCTTCAAATAACCACGGATTTTCTGCTGTATCTAAACCGATATCGAAACCAATCTCTCCAATGTTCCCGGTTACTTGCCCGTCAAGTGCATAACTGATTTGTAAGGCTGTTTGTTTTAGTTTATTTTCAATTTGAACTTGCTTTGTTGAATCAGGAAATAGTTCCTGAAGTAATTTCGTATCACCGCCGCTATTTACATGAGTCGTTAAGCTACCTTTGCCGGCGATTTTTGCGACGATTGCACTGACTACCCAATTACCAAAATGGTTTTTATTTGTATGAATGCGAAAATCGACGGGTTGCCCTTCGAAGCGGAGCAATGAGATACCTTGTTGTACGATAAACTTTTTTAAATCATGTCCTTTTAACACATGGTTAAGAAGTGCTTCTAATGATTGATACTTTCTTAGTTTATTTTGGTCATTTTCACGATAACGACAATAGTAGCGATTTTCAGTTTGAGAATAGAGTATTTGATGAATGTTTCTTCCAAAGCTACCATGTATCGGCTTCATATAAATGTACTTATACGTACCGAGAAGTCGTTCTACTTGTTCAAAATGTTGAAATACTTCTGTTTTTGGTAAGAATGGTTTCATTGAATCTTCTTTCATTAGAAGGCGATGCACTTCCCATTTGTTGAAAAACCCTGGATTAAACCATGGAATCGCATAGTCGCTTTCTAATCGTTTTTTTGCTCTTATGATAGGTTTGTAATTTTCTGCTTGGCGATTTGGTAAACGGTCGTAAATGACATTTGGTAAAGGGACTTTGTTTTTTACCCATTTGCTATCTTGAAAGAAGTACCCTTCAATTGTTTCCTCTTCCCAGTTTATATGTTGAAGGCCAAAGACAAATACAAATGGCTGCAATGTGAATGGTGGTGTTAATAATTCACCGAGAGAGATGGAACGACTCCCTAAAGGAGAATTAGAATCATCGTTAAAGCCAGTTGTGAAAATCCCGATTAATGGGCCGAAAACAATGGTTTGATTGTGTAAGAAGGCATGGATTGTTGCTGAATGCGGTAGTAAAAGATCGGCTGCAATCTGTTCGCCAATAATAATTTCTCGCGTGAATGAATAATGAATTTTAATATTCTCACATGCAATATAACGTAAGCCAAAGGAAAGGGATGTAATTGGCGGTGTAATAGAAAAAACGTAAGGTAAAGTAATACTATTTGGATGCTCATCTGAAATACTTAATGTATATATGTGCTCTTTCAACGGGGGTCTCCTCCTTTCGTTATGGTGTAAATCGGCTAAATTTTAATGGACCATGAAAAATTTGTTCAGCTAGTTCGTCGTTGTACCTAGTATAAACTTCGTAAGAAGGGATCGTATTAACGTACATAAGCCAAATGGCACCTTTTTGATCCATAATGGTAGAAAGCTCTAATTCAAATAATGACGAATAGGACTGATCGAGTGTTTTAAACACTTCATTTACAACATCATGCAAAGCATCTTTCAATAATTGAACACCAGTTGAAGAAAGCAAATATTTAATTTTGGAAAATGGATGTAGCATGGAACGCTCTGTTACGGAAAGTAAAAATTGTGCTGGGAATGAAGCTTTTTGTATGAATTGACCGAGCACTACCCAATTCTGTTCTTTATTTTTTTGCATAATAGTTCGAATATGAATCGGATATGATAGTTGATTTGGAGGATGTAACATTGGATGAATCATATAACGGGATGAGTGTATGTTCGATTGGCACCATGATATAAAGTCATCTGTCCGTTTGAATTGAGTAGAAGTACGATGCTGTTCATTTATTGTATCGATATGAAATGTTTTATGTTGGTAAGTGACTCGATATAAATTTTCATTAGAATGTATATTGATTGGTCTTATAATGATATCTCTTGTTTCTAGTAGTAATTTGAAAATTCCTTGTACCGTTCCTTTTTTTATTTTTGGAATGTAAGGGGAAAGACGTTTATTAGTAAGAAAAAGATTGTGTAAATCACTTGGATTAATAAGTGTGTTATTTAAAAAGGTAGTCGAGGAACGTTTGTGTAATGAATGAATAATCGATTTTGCTTGTTGGAATTCTTTATCTTCTTTGAAATGACAGCGATCATATATGTATGAAGGAATGGGAAAGGTTTGATCTATCCAATTTCCTGTATCTGTATCGTAAATAAGACCAGAAACAAGATCTGTCTTTGAATCAATGCTAAACGGTGTGAATTGAGCAACGACGTTATGATACAGACGAGCTCGCTTAGCGATTTCGGTGTAATACATTTGCTCGTGATGAAATTTAGAAGTTAAAAGACCAAGAACCAACGAAATCACTCCTTTGTTAACAGGATGTTTGCATAATAGGCGAAGCTATATATTGCAAATACATTTTTATACCATTATACTTTTGTCCGTATGACGATATGCTATAGTTTTGGAGAAGTGAAAGGTTGATTATGATGAATATATGGTTGAATATGTTAACAACGACAGGACTCGGGGCGATTATTGGAGGATATACAAATCATTTAGCAATAAAAATGTTATTCCGTCCCCATCGTCCGATTTATGTTGGAAAGTTTCAAGTTCCATTTACGCCAGGGTTAATTCCGAAGCGTCGCGATGAGCTTGCTGTTCAATTAGGGAAAATGGTTGTAGAACATTTGTTAACACCGGAAGGAATCGGAAAGAAATTAACAAATGAAGAGTTTCAAGCCAGTTTAATTCGCTGGGCACAAGTGGAAGTGGATCAAGCAATTACGAATGAACAGTCGTTACGACATATGTTAGAAAAATGGAACTTGGCACATGTAGAAGAAGAGGCTACTCAAAAAATTGAACATGTGATCACAGAAAAAATTCAGGCATTTTTAGCAGAGTACTATACATATACATGGGAACAAGCTTTACCTCATTCTATACATGAAAAAGTAGAGAATGCGATTCCGAATGTATCGGCGTTTATTTTAGATCGAGGAATTCGCTTTTTTGAAAGTGAAGAAGGGAAAGGTCGTCTTTCAAAAATGATTGATGATTTCTTTGCTTCCAGGGGAACGCTACTTAACTTAGTCGGAATGTTTTTAGGGAATGTCAGTTTGGTGGATCGAGTACAGCCAGAAGTCATTAAGTTTTTAGGACAAGATGGCACGAAAAAGCTTTTAACTGATGTACTGCAAAAAGAGTGGGAAAAGTTAAAAGGAAGAGATGTAAAAGAATTAGAAACGTTTGTAGAGAAAGAAATGATTGTGAAATCCATACTGTCAGCAGTTAAAGTAGAGGAAACAGTGAGTAAATTTTTAAATCAGTCTGTGCAGCAAGTATGTGAACCAGTTCGAGAAACAATCATTGAAAAGATCGTCCCAAGTGCAGTAACGAAAGGCTTGAAGTGGGGAACAGAAAATGTAGAGAGCATACTAAAGAATTTACACCTTGCGGAAATTGTCCAACAAGAAGTTTCTACATTTTCAACGGAGAGATTAGAAGACCTAGTTCTGTCTATTACGAAAAACGAATTGAAAATGATTACGTATTTAGGGGCATTATTAGGAGGAATGATTGGACTTGTGCAAGGGGTGTTACTTCTGTTCCTTAGGTAATAAAAGCGAATACATAGAAATAAAAGTGAAATTTCTTCACATCTCTTGCATAGTTTGATATGGTAAGAAGAGGTGCGTATGTAAATGCACTTAAAAGGCAGTGCGAGCGAAAAGCGCTAGCCTTCTAAAGGAGGAAAAATAAAATGACAAAAAACATTCATGATGTTGCATATGAATTACAAAAAACAATCGCTGAAAACGAAGATTTCCAAACTTTAAAAGCAAGCTACGCAGCAGTACAAGGAGATGCAGAGTCAAAGAACTTATTCGATGAGTTCCGTACAATGCAACTTGGCCTACAACAAAAAATGATGCAAGGTCAAGAAATCACTGAAGAAGATAACCAAAAAGCACAAGAAGTTGTAGCTCGCATTCAACAAGATGCTAAAATTACAAAGTTAATGGAAACTGAGCAACGTTTAAACATCGTTATCACTGACGTTAACAAAATTATCATGAAGCCACTTGAAGAATTATATAACGCGCAACAACAAGCGTAATAAGAGAAGACGCTCCTAGTATAGGGGCGTCTTTTTTATTGTAGAAAAATGTAAGGGTTTTCCTTTTGTTTGTCAAAAAACTGTCAAATCCATATCGTTGGAAAAATAATGCATTTGTACTATAATGATAATCGAGATATATTACACTATGTTAATTAATGTGGTGAAGTATATAGAATAAAAATCTTTATTACACACATTATGAAATAAAGGGATGATTAGTTTGAGTACAGGTGTAAAAGCAAACGACGTGAAGACAAAAACAAAAGGAGCAGATCTTGTTGTTGATTGTTTAATTAAACAAGGTGTTACACATGTTTTCGGTATTCCAGGAGCAAAGATTGACTCTGTATTTGATGTACTGCAAGAAAGAGGACCAGAGTTAATTGTTTGTCGTCATGAACAAAACGCAGCATTTATGGCAGCTGCTATTGGTAGATTAACAGGGAAACCGGGTGTGTGTCTTGTAACTTCAGGACCAGGGACATCGAATTTAGCGACAGGTCTTGTTACTGCGAATGCGGAGAGTGATCCCGTTGTTGCTTTAGCTGGTGCGGTTCCACGTACGGATCGATTAAAACGTACGCACCAATCTATGGATAATGCTGCACTATTCGAACCAATCACAAAATATAGCGTAGAAGTAGAGCATCCTGATAATGTGCCAGAAGCGCTATCAAATGCATTCCGAAGTGCGACTTCCACAAATCCAGGAGCTACTTTAGTAAGTCTTCCGCAAGACGTTATGACTGCGGAAACGACTGTAGAGTCTATCGGTGCACTTTCTAAGCCACAGCTTGGAATCGCTCCCACACATGAAATTACATATGTAGTAGAAAAAATAAAATCAGCGAAATTACCAGTTATTTTACTCGGTATGAGAGCGAGCACAAATGAAGTGACGAAAGCCGTTCGTGAATTAATTGCGGATACAGAACTTCCTGTTGTTGAAACATATCAAGCAGCTGGCGCGATTTCACGTGAGTTAGAAGATCATTTCTTCGGCCGCGTTGGATTATTCCGTAATCAACCAGGTGATATTTTACTAGAAGAAGCAGATCTTGTTATTTCTATCGGTTATGACCCAATTGAGTATGATCCGAAATTCTGGAATAAACTTGGAGACAGAACGATTATTCATCTTGATGATCATCAAGCAGATATCGACCATGATTACCAACCAGAGCGTGAATTAATTGGTGATATTGCTTTAACAGTAAATAGCATTGCAGAAAAATTACCGAAACTTGTATTAAGTTCGAAATCAGAAGCAGTTTTAGAACGATTACGCTCGAAATTATCAGAGCAAGCAGAAGTTCCAAACCGTGCTTCAGAAGGTGTTACGCATCCACTTCAAGTCATTCGTACACTTCGTTCTTTAATTAGTGACGATACAACCGTTACATGTGACATCGGTTCCCATTCTATTTGGATGGCGAGATGCTTCCGTTCTTATGAACCACGTAGACTATTATTTAGTAACGGTATGCAAACGTTAGGTGTTGCACTACCTTGGGCAATTGCCGCTACTTTAGTTGAACCGGGTAAAAAAGTTGTTTCCGTGTCAGGTGATGGTGGTTTCTTATTCTCTTCGATGGAATTAGAAACAGCAGTACGTTTAAATGCACCGGTTGTCCATCTCGTATGGAGAGACGGTACGTACGATATGGTTGCGTTCCAACAAATGATGAAATACGGCAGAACATCAGCTACAGAATTTGGGGATGTTGATCTTGTGAAATATGCGGAAAGTTTCGGGGCGTTAGGTCTTCGTGTTAATACACCAGATGAATTAGAAGATGTATTGAAAACGGCATTAGAAGCAGACGGTCCTGTCATTATTGATATTCCAATCGATTACCGTGACAACATTAAATTAAGCGAAAAACTATTACCGAACCAATTAAACTAATGGGGGGCATGAGTGAGATGAATGTTGCGCAATTAATTGATATTGATGCAAAAAGAACGAAAACGAGTAATGAAGTATATCAAACATCTACAATGCTTGCGCTATTAGATGGTATATATGATGGTGTTATTAACTTTGAGGAATTGAAAGAACTTGGTGATTTCGGCATCGGCACATTTGATCAATTAGATGGTGAAATGATTGCGTTTGATAATGAGTTTTACCATTTACGTTCAGATGGTTCAGCGGAAAAAGTAGAACTGGAAGAAACAACACCTTTTGCGACTGTAACGTTTTTTGAAAAAGAAATGAGTTATACGGTAGAGCGTCCGATGAATCGTGAAGAAGTTGAAGCGTTATTACATGAATTAATGCCAAGTAAAAATTTATTTTATGCGATTCGAATGGATGGTACGTTCCGTGAAGTAAGAACGAGAACCGTTCCAAGACAAGAAAAACCGTATACGCCGCTCGTTGAAGTGACGAAATCACAACCGATTTTTTCATTTAAAGATACAGAAGGTACACTTGCTGGATTTTGGACACCAGATTACGCGCAAGGTATTGGTGTAGCTGGTTTCCACTTACATTACATTGATGATGAGAGAAATGGTGGCGGACATGTTTTCGATTATGTTGTAGAAAACTGTACGATCCAAATTTGCCAAAAATCTCATATGCATTTAGCACTTCCGGAAACAGCTGATTTTATGGCAGCTGAATTATCGAGAGAAAACTTAGAGAATGATATTGCGACTGCGGAAGGTGCGGAGTAAAAGGAATCGAAATCATGTATTCTTTATATAAGAAACGAAGTCTTGTTCAGGCTTCGTTTTTTTTATTGATGCGCAATCTTCTCGTGAAGTCACCCGTACCGCCTCACTATGTTTCATTTGTAAAATGAAAACTCAATTTTGAAGCAAAAGAAATATAAATTTCTCCCCAAACATATACATCAAAAGGATAGGGGGGATATGATGGGAAACTCGATTACTATTAGTTTATGCATGATTGTAAAAGATGAGGAACAAACTATATCGAAATGTTTAGAATCGGTCAAAAGTGTTGTGGATGAAATTATTATTGTAGATACAGGTTCCACAGATGCTACAAAAGAAATTGTGAAGAAGTATGACGCGAAAGTTTATGATTTTCAATGGATTGAAGATTTTTCAGCGGCACGAAATTTTGCATTTTCTAAAGCTACAAAAGAATATATCCTTTGGCTAGACGCAGATGACATAATAGATACGGAAGATATAAAGAAATTTCTACAGTTAAAAAGTACGTTAGATCGTAGTACGGATGCAGTATCTATGAAATATTATTTAACTTTTGATATAGAAGGAAATCCAACACATTCTTTAAGGCGATATAGATTAGTCAAAAGAAGTAGAAATTTTCAATGGCATGGATTTGTTCATGAATATTTAGAGGTGTATGGAAATCTTATAAATAGTGATGTAGGGGTAAGTCATAAAAAAATAAAAGCATATACTAATCGTAATTTAAAAATATATGAAAAACATCTTGAGAGTGGCAAAGAATTTAGTCCTCGTGATGTGTACTATTATGCAAATGAATGTAGGGATCACAGATTATTTGATAAGGCTGTTAAGGGGTATTCTAAATTTTTAGATGAAGAAAAGGGTTGGGTTGAAGATAATATTCAAGCTTGTTTAAAAAGAGCCGAATGTTATTTGGAATTGGGGGACTTAAAAAAATCTATACAGTCTTGTTTGCAATCATTTACGTATGACACGCCTAGAGGAGAACTTTGTTGCCACTTAGGACGTGTGTTTTTGCAACAAGGGGAATATTCTAAAGCGATATATTGGTACCATGCAGCAATTGACGGGCCACGACCAAAGGATTCTCCATTTGTCCGGGAAGAGTGTCATACATGGTTGCCGCATATTCAACTATGTATTTGTTATGATCGAATAAAAGAATATGAAAAGGCAATTTATCATAACGAACAAGCTGCACAGTTTATACCTAATAATCCAAGCATTGAATATAATAGAAAATATTTTGATAGTTTATCAAAAAAATAGTATTAAATAATACTAGATGATCATTTTGGCTGTTGAGAGGAGTTTGATTCATGCTCACAAGTATAATTATATTGACTCATAATCAATTACAATATACAAAAGAATGCATCCAAAGTATTAGAACTTATACAGTGGAACAAGAGTATGAGTTAATAGTTGTGGACAATGCGTCAACAGATGGTACTGTAGAATGGTTACAAAAACAATCGGATATTATGCTAGTGGAAAATGCGGAGAATATGGGTTTTCCAAAGGGATGCAATCAGGGGATTAAAGAGGCAAAAGGTGATAATATTCTATTATTAAATAATGATGTGGTCGTAACTGAAAATTGGCTAAGCAATTTAATTCGGTGTTTATATGAAAGTAAGGATACTGGAGCGGTAGGGCCGGTAACTAATAATGCCGCTTACTATACCGCTATACCAACCTTTTATAAAGATATTGAAGGAATGCAGAAGTTTGCAACTTTATATAATCAAAGTGATAAAGATAAATGGGAAGAACGTATGAAATTAATCGGATTCTGTATGCTGATAAAAAAATCAGTGTTAGATGAAGTTGGATTATTAGATGAACGATTTACACCGGGGAATTATGAAGATGATGATTTGTCACTAAGAATGTTTGAAAAGGGATATAAATTGTATTTATGTAAAGATACATTTATTCATCACTACGGAAGTGTATCGTGGAGAGAAGACAGTGTTAACTTTTCCGTAGTTTTACATGCAAATAATATAAAATTGTATGAAAAATGGGGATTTTATGGTGAAGGTTTATACATTCATTGTGATTTACTAGCGATTTTAGAGCGATTTGCGCCTGATAAAGTAAATATTCTTCATATAGGAGCTGGATGTGGTGCCACTTTATTAAAAATAAAAGGGTGTTATCAGGCAGTTTCTTTATTCGGAGCAGAAAGTAATGAAAAAGCGGCAGCTCTTGCAAATAGGGTAGCTCCTACAACTTCTGCTGCGTATGACAAGTTACATGAGGTATTTACAGATGAAAAATTTCAGTACATCCTACTATCACATCCCATTGAGCCAGCGAAATTACCGCATGTCATACAATCTATGTCACAACTTTTAACGCCAACAGGAACTTTCATTATGTCGAAATTCAATTTGGATAATTATTATGCATTAAAAAAATAATGCTTTTCAGATTTTCTATGTGGAGATGAACTGTATTTGGAAATGTTGGAGGAACAACGGTTTCTTTTATAGAAACAAAACCGAAATCCGAGCCCGGATTTCGGCTTTTCGACGTGTGATGAATTATGAAAAAAAGAGCTATCCTATAAGTTGGTTTCACTTACTTATAGGATAGCCTCTTTACTTTGAAACAAACGGATGCTTTTCATAATAAAACCGCCATGGGTAGTGAATGGCTTCTTCTGCGTAATCAATATTAATACGAGGGCCAGCTATTATGTTATGTGTGGATGATAAATGTTCTTTTTCCGGAACTAAATCAATATGCAATGTATCACTTTGTAATGATACCCCGCGTTCTTCTAAAGTGATTCCGAGTGCGCGGCATAGTTTTCCAGGTCCATTTGTTAAGTTTTTATACTGCTTATTCGTAATATCGGTTTTGTTGTAGCGCGCTAGTTTCATGTCTTCGATTCCGTCTATAGGCTCAAGAGCACGAATGAGAATTCCTTGCGGGGTGCCGACTGGTGCTGTAATTACGTTAAAACAATGATACATACCATAAATAAGATATACGTAAGCATGTCCGGGTGCACCGAACATTACTTCTGTTCGATCTGTTCGTCTGCCGCCGTAACTATGTGCGGCCTTATCATCTGGACCTTTGTATGCTTCTACTTCTACAATAATTCCGCTTCGTTTTATTCCATCCACAATATGAACAAGTTTATGTCCGAGTAACTTCTTTGCGACTTCTAACGTATCGCCTTCATAAAAAGAAGGTGGTGCCTGCATTGTACTATCTCCTTTGCTGGTTGTATATGTATATAGTAAACCAAATTTTGAGTAGTAATTCTAACTCGTTCTATTTGCTACATTTATTTCATAAATTATGGATAGAGTACAACAGCGAAGAGGGGGAGTGCGACATGATTTATCGCTTACTAGCTCTTAATATAGATGGGACACTACTATACAACAACGGAAAAATCGCAAAAGGATTACGGGAAACAATTGAATTTGTGAAAAGAAAAGATGTATACGTTACATTATTTACGAGTCGTAATTTTCAATCCGCTCATAAAGTAGCAAAGGCGTTAAAATTAGATTCTATATTAGTGACACATGGCGGAGCTTTCGTTTCAGCAACGCTAGATAAACCGTACATTCAAAAGAGATTATCCGAAGAGAAGACTTTTAATATTGTGCAAGTGTTAGAGCACTTTGATTGTAACGTACGCATTTCTCATGAACGGTTTTCAATCGGAAATCGTGAGAGAAATACACCCAACTTAATTGCGCGTACTGTACTATCAAGCGCAGATCCGTTATTTTATCCAGTTCAATTTGTAGATTCGTTAGGTGATGCGCTTCGTGATCATCCGGTAGCGGCGCCAAAAATTGATGTTGTTTTCCATAGTAAAGGTGAAAAAGAAAGAGGGCTAACTACGCTAAGAAAAGCATTCCAAGATATACAGTATGTTGAGTGTGACCCGAAACGAATAGAAATTTTGCCGCAAAATGTATCAAAGTTACGCGGGTTACAATTGCTTGGAGAGCATTTAAATATTTCGCTAAACGAAATGGTTGCGATTGGGGATAGCATGGAAGATTTAGAGGTCATTGAAAACGTTGGACTTGGGGTAGCGATGGGGAACGCGCCTGTAGAGTTAAAGCAAGCAGCTGACTGGATTACACGTTCGAATAGTGAAAATGGTGTAGAGTATATGATTAAAGAACATTTTCGTAAACAATTCCCGCTTCCATTTTTGAAAAATCATAAAAATACACCGAAATGATGAAAGAAAAACGTAGCTTTTTGGCTACGTTTTTTTTGAACTTATTAAAATGAATGAAAGCATTTTAAAATGTGAATTGTGTATGAAGTCTATACAATTTACTTGAATACTCTAGGAAAATGTTGTAAAGTGGATGATGTTGCCAAAGTAGTTACACCACGTGAAATATTCTTCAGATTAATTTTATTGGGCTCCCGTACGTAAAAACATTTCCGCATGATAGTTTAGTTCATGTATTATTTCAAAAATGAATTGTAGTAATTTTATTAATTAGTTGTAGAATTTCTTTGTTTTATTTAAATGGATTATTTTAAGTTAATGTGAGTAAGACTTGGTACATATAAAATGTGCTTCTTTTTGTGGTTTTAAAAAGTTTAAAAGGGGGAATGAATTTCTTGAGGAAATCATTTAATCAAAAAGTAAAGAAAATAAGTAGTAGTTTAATAGTTGTATTACTAGTATGTATGAATTTTTTAATCCATTTACCATTTAAAGCAGAGGCGGCTACAACAGAATTAAAAGGTTTAGGTGACGTATCTTATTACAACGCCATCATTTTTGGAGATCATAGTGCAACAAGTGCGGATATTGAAGGTGCGATGGCTGTTCAAAAAAATATGAATGCATCAAGTTATACAGTCTTAGCGGCTGCAACTGGAGCGAACAACTTAGCTGGAGCAACATGGGTAGATGAAGGATATCCATCGTTATTATTAGGTGGTCAATTTACGAAAGCGGGAGCAGGACAAGTAATTATCCAAGATGGAACAGTGGCGATGACAAAAGACGGTGACCCAGAAGGCGCAATGAAAACATCATATGACCGTATCGCTTATAAAGAGCAAGTGGAGATTGATGCTAAATTTAAAGAATTTAGAAAAGACGTTGATGGCGTAATTGGGGATGCGGGCCAATTACACACTGATAAACCAAAACCGAATATGAGCTTTGGAATTGGTGAGGATGTAAAAAATCCTAATATTTATGTTTCTTCAGGGTTAACAGGAGAGAAAACGTTTGATGTAAAAGATGTTTTTCTTCCGAATGTAGATAACAAGGATTTTATTGTTATTTACTCAGATGCGGAAACAGTTAATTTTGCTAGTGGTGCAATTTTGTATGATACAAGAAATACTGGGATGGCAACAGACTTAATTAATACATCTCAAGCATATGATCCTAATTCATCTTTTACTGAGTTAGCTAGTAAGGTCATTTGGGTGTTCCCTAATGCTACAAAGATAACAACTAAAGGATATGGTGTAGTAGGTAGTGTGTTTGCGCCTAATGCTGTTGTAGAGACAAAAGGTGGTTCTATTAATGGACAAGCCTTTGTTGGAGGATTACACCAAAGAGATGGATTTGAGGTTCATAATTTTAAATTTAACTGGCCGAAGTGGAAAAAGCCGGCAGCTGAAAAAGGAAATTTACAAATTAAAAAAGTTGATGAAAGCGATGAAAACATTGTTTTAAAAGACGCAAAATTTGATGTTATAGACAAAGAGAATAATGTTGTGGCTACTGTTACAACAAACGAAAAGGGTATTGCGGAAGTTAAAGATTTACCACTTGGTGACTATTTTGTAAAAGAAATTAGTGCACCAGAAGGATATATAAAAGTTGATACACCAGTAAAAGTAACAATTGATAATACAAAGGTAATTGAAATTGTTATGAAGAATACGAAAAAAGTAGAGAATGGTCAATTTAAAATATTGAAGAAAGATAGTGAATCTGGTCAACTTCTACCAGGTGCAAAGTTTGATGTTATAGATAAAGATGGGAACGTTGTCGAAACAATTATTACAGATGGTAAAGGTGAAGCTTTATCGAAACAACTTCCAGTTGGAACATATACATTAAAAGAAGTTGAAGCACCAAAAGGTTATGAACTATCATCTAGTTTAGTTCATGTTGATGTAGCTGCTAATAAAACAGTGACTGTAGATGTGTTGAATAAAAAGATCGTTGAAAAAGCTACAGGTCAATTTGAAATCGTAAAAGTAGATGCAAATGATAAAGAGAAACTATTATCCGATGCAGAATTTGAAGTGTACAAAGATGGTAAAAAAGTAGATACGTTACGAACAGATAAAACAGGTAAAGTAATATCTACGAAATTAGAACCAGGAAAGTACACATTAAAAGAAACGAAAGCACCACAAGGATATACATTATTAAAAGAAGAAATTGAAGTCGTTGTGGAAGCGAACAAAGTAGTACAAGTACAAGTAGAAAACGCAAAAGAGCTAGGAAGCTTACAAGTAGTCAAAAAGGATGCAGAGAGTGGAAAAGTTCTAGAAGGCGCGGAATTTAGACTGAAGAACGAAAGTGGTCAAGTAGTTGGAGAAGCGAAAACAACGAATAAAGATGGTGTAGTCCAATTCGAAAACTTAGTGCCAGGAAAGTACACGTTAGAAGAAACGAAAGCACCAGAAGGCTACAAAGCAGTAGAAGTAACAGTAGAAGTAAACGTTGTAGCGAATGAAGTAGTAAAACAAGAAGTTATGAACGAAAAAGTAACAGGTCAATTTGAAATCGTAAAAGTAGATGCGAATGATAAAACGAAAGTGTTATCAGGTGCAGAATTTGAAGTGTATAAAGAGGGTAAAAAAGTAGATACGTTACGAACAGATAAAACAGGTAAAGTAATATCTACGAAATTAGAACCAGGAAAGTACACATTAAAAGAAACGAAAGCACCACAAGGATATAAGTTGTTAAAAGAAGAAATTGAAGTCGTTGTGGAAGCGAACAAAGTGGTACAAGTACAAGTAGAAAACGCAAAAGAGCTAGGAAGCTTACAAGTAGTCAAAAAGGATGCAGAGAGTGGAAAAGTTCTAGAAGGCGCGGAATTTAGACTGAAGAACGAAAATGGTCAAGTAGTTGGAGAAGCGAAAACAACGAATAAAGATGGTGTAGTTCAATTCGAAAACTTAGTGCCAGGAAAGTATACGTTAGAAGAAACAAAAGCACCAGAAGGCTACAAAGCAGTAGAAGTAACAGTAGAAGTAAACGTTGTAGCGAATGAAATGGTAAAACAAGAAGTTACAAATGAAAAAGTAACAGGTCAATTTGAAATCGTAAAAGTAGATGCAGAAGATAAAGCGAAAGTATTATCAGACGCAGAATTCGCAGTGTATAAAGATGGTAAAAAGGTAGCGGAACTGAAAACAGATGAGAGTGGAAAAGTGATGTCACCGAAATTACCATTAGGTGAATATACAGTGAAAGAAACGAAAGCACCAGAAGGTTACAAGCTTTCTAATAAAGAATGGAAAGTAACAATTCAAAATGAGAACGAAATAGTAAAAGTAGAGGCAGAAAATGAAAAAGTCTTAGGTTCTCTACAAATTATTAAAACGGATGATAAAGATCAAGCGAAACGTTTAGCAGGCGCAGAATTTACATTGAAAGATGTGAAAGGAAATGTTGTAAAAGAAGGAATTACAACAGATGAGTCTGGAACTGTTAAAGTAGACGGACTAGTGCCGGGTGAATATACGTTAGAAGAGACGAAAGCGCCAGAAGGTTATGAGTTAACAAAACAAGTAATTCATGCAACAGTTGATGGTGAAAAAGTTATTGATGTAAAAGTAACGAATAGTAAGAGCCTTGGTCAATTCGAAATCGTGAAAGTAGATGCGAATGATAAAGAGAAACGATTATCAGACGCAGAATTTGAAGTGTATAAAGACGGTAAAAAAGTAGAGACATTACGAACAGATAAAACAGGTAAAGTAATATCTACGAAATTAGAGCCAGGAAAATACACATTAAAAGAAACGAAAGCACCACAAGGATATAAGTTGTTAAAAGAAGAAATTGAAGTCGTTGTGGAAGCAAACAAAGTAGTACAAGTACAAGTAGAAAACGCAAAAGAGCTAGGAAGCTTACAAGTAATCAAAAAGGATGCAGAAAGTGGAAAAGTTCTAGAAGGCGCGGAATTTAGACTGAAGAACGAAGCTGGTCAAGTAGTTGGAGAAGCGAAAACAACAGATAAAGATGGTGTTGTGAAATTCGAAAACGTAGTGCCAGGAAAATACACGTTAGAAGAAACGAAAGCGCCAGAAGGTTATAAAGCGCTAGAAGTAACAGTAGAAGTAAACGTTGTAGCGAATGAAGTAATAAAACAAGAAGTTACGAACGAAAAAATAGCAGGTCAATTCGAAATCGTGAAAGTAGATGCGAATGATAAAGAGAAAGTATTATCAGGTGCAGAATTTACAGTATATAAAGGTGGTAAAAAGGTAGCGGAACTGAAAACAGATGAGAGTGGAAAAGTGATGTCACCAAAATTACCATTAGGTGAATATACAGTGAAAGAAACGAAAGCACCAGAAGGTTACAAACTTTCAAATAAAGAATGGAAAGTAACAATACAAAACGAGAAAGAAGTAGTGAAAGTAGAGGCGGAAAACGAAAGAATCTTAGGTTCTCTACAAATTATTAAGACGGATGATAAAGATCAAGCGAAACGTTTAGCAGGCGCAGAATTTACATTGAAAGATGCGCAAGGGAATGTTGTAAAAGAAGGAATTACAACAGATAAGTCTGGAATTGTTAAAGTAGAAGGACTAGTGCCTGGTGAATATACGTTAGAAGAAACAAAAGCGCCAGAAGGTTATGAGTTAACAAAGCAAGTAATTCATGTAACAGTTGATGGTGAAAAAGTTATTGATGTAAAAGTAACGAACAGTAAGAGCCTTGGTCAATTTGAAATCGTAAAAGTGGATGCAGAAGATAAAGCGAAAGTATTATCAAATGCAGAATTTGAAGTGTACAAAGATGGTGAAAAAGTAGAGACGTTACGAACAGATAAAACTGGTAAAGTAACCTCTAAGAAATTAGAACCAGGAACATACACATTAAAAGAAACGAAAGCACCACAAGGATATAAGTTGTTAAAAGAAGAAATTGAAGTCGTTGTGGAAGCAAACAAAGTAGTACAAGTACAGGTAGAAAACGCAAAAGAACTAGGAAGCTTACAAGTAATCAAAAAGGATGCAGAGAGTGGAAAAGTTCTAGAAGGTGCAGAATTTAAGCTGAAAAATGAAACTGGTCAAGTAGTTGGAGAAGCGAAAACAACGAATAAAGACGGCGTTGTGAAATTCGAAAACTTAGTGCCAGGTAAGTATACGTTAGAAGAAACGAAAGCGCCGGAAGGCTATAAAGCGTTAGAAGTGACGGTAGAAGTAAATGTTGTTGCAAATAAAGTAATAAAGCAAGAAGTATTAAATGAAAAAGTGAAAGGAAAAATTACAGGTCAAATAGAAATCATAAAAGTAGATGCTAATGATAGAGATAAAAAATTAGCGGGCGCAGTGTTTGAAATTTTGAAAGATGGAACAAAAATAGACACATTAACATCAGATGAAAATGGTAAAGCAACTTCGAAAGAACTAGAGCCAGGAGATTATATTTTAAAAGAAGTTCAGGCACCAAAAGGATATAGTTTATCTGATAAGGAAATTGAATTTACGATTTCTAATCAAAAAATTGAAGTAGTAAAGCTTCAAATTACAAATGAAAAAGAAACAAGCAAAGGTCCAGAGAATCCAGGTGGAGAAACAGAAAAACCAGGCGAAGAAACAGAAAAACCAGGCGAAGAAACAGAGAAGCCGGGTGAAGAAACAGAGAAGCCGGGTGAAGGAACAGAAAAGCCGGGTGAAGGAACAGAAAAGCCGGGTGAAGGAACAGAAAAGCCAGGTGAAGAAACAGAGAAACCGGGTGAGGGAACAGAGAATCCAGGTGGAGAAACAGAAAAACCAGGCGAAGAAACAGAAAAACCAGGTGAAGAAACAGAGAAGCCGGGTGAGGGAACAGAGAAGCCAGGTGAAGAAGTAGGAGAGCCTAACTTACCAGAAAAAGAACAAGGCAGTTCCAATGATCAAAAACTTCCAGCTACAGGACATAATACAAATTACCTTCCATTTATAGGTGTAATTCTTGTGTTATTAGGAATGCGTTTAAGATTTATGACTAAAAATAGCTAATAGATTTATAAAAGGCAGAAGAGAAATGTCATCTCTTCTGCCTTTAAGTTTTTAAATAGAAGCAATAAGGTAAAACCTTCTGTATTGACCTGCAAACGCCCTTCAAGTAAACTAAAGAGAGTTTGCAAATGAAAAGGTGATAATGTTGTTAATTTCAATTAAAACGCTACAAGATGATCGTTTTTTACGTCCGCTGCAAAATATTGGCGGCTTATTTTTTGAAGATAGTACGATTGGATTTGAACAAGAGGAAGCAAATCTTATTGTTGATATACACATTGAAGAGAATGTGAAAGCATCAGCTCGTTTAACAGATGTTGCTACTGGAAATGTGTATGAAGAAACATTCGCAAAAGATTTATCTGCTTTCACAGATGAAAAAGAGCGTATGAAGCAAGTGAAGCACGTTGTTTCTTACGTATATCTTTCTGTACTTCAACAGCTAACTGGACTTGAACAGAGCTGGGGAATTTTAACTGGGGTACGCCCAACGAAGCTTCTTCACAAACTGCTTCAAAATGGTATGTCAAAAGAAGAAGCGCACCAAGAACTTCGTGAAAGTTATTTAATTCATGAAGAGAAAATTGAACTTCTTCAGCGCATTGTTGATTGCCAATTAGCGGTAGTTCCAGATTTATACCGTTTGAAAGAGGAAGTAAGTATTTATATCGGTATTCCATTCTGCCCAACAAAATGTGCATATTGTACATTCCCGGCTTATGCAATTAACGGACGCCAAGGCTCTGTTGATTCATTCTTAGGTGGTTTACATTATGAAGTTCGTGAAATTGGTAAGTTTTTAAAAGAAAAAGGTGTAACAGTTACGACGATTTATTACGGCGGCGGTACACCGACAAGTATTACAGCAGAAGAGATGGATATGCTGTATGAAGAAATGTATGAAGCGTTCCCAGATGTGAAAAATGTGCGTGAAGTAACAGTTGAGGCAGGTCGCCCGGATACAATTACGCCAGCGAAGCTAGAAGTGTTAAATAAATGGAACATTGACCGTATTAGTATTAATCCGCAGTCATACCATCAAGAGACACTAAAGGCAATTGGGCGTCATCATACTGTAGAAGAAACAATTGAGAAGTATCACTTAGCTCGTGAAATGGGAATGAACAATATTAATATGGACTTAATTATTGGTCTTCCTGGTGAAGGGCTAGATATTTTCAAGCACACGTTAGATGAAACAGAAAAGTTAATGCCAGAATCATTAACAGTTCATACGTTATCATTTAAACGTGCTTCTGAAATGACGCAAAACAAACGTAAATATAAAGTAGCAGGTCGCGAAGAAATTACAGCGATGATGCACGAAGCAGAAGAGTGGACGCAAAAGCATAATTACGTACCATATTACCTATATCGTCAAAAGAATATTTTGGGTAACTTAGAGAACGTTGGTTATGCAATGCCGACACAAGAAAGTATTTATAACATTGTTATTATGGAAGAAGTTCAATCGATTATCGGACTTGGCTGTGGTGCATCAAGTAAATTTGTTCATCCGAAGACAGGTGCAATTACGCACTTCGCAAATCCGAAAGATCCAAAATCATATAACGATGGCTTCGTAAAATATACAGAAGACAAACTGAAAATTTTAGAAGAGCTATTTGTATAAGAAGAAAGAGGTTGTTCCGATTTGGAACAGCCTCTTTTTTATATTGTTGTGAGTAAGTTTCTATAATTTCATTTACCAAGAGACCACACTGTTTGTAAAACTATGTCGATAATAATCAGAAAAATTAGTCGGATTATTAAAGGACAATGTCTACTTATAGACGAAATGATAGATTTATGAAAGAGAAAAGGGGGAAATTGTTGGCATGTACATGACGATAGGGAGAATTTTTGATTTAGCAGTTGGCAAGTATCCGAATAAAGAGGCGTTAGTAGAACCAGAAAAAAATATTCGCTGGACATATAAACAGTGGGATGAGCAAATAAATAAAACGGCGCAAGCTCTATTGAAAGAAGGAGTAAGAAAAGGAGACTCTGTATCTGTTTACTTATATAACTGTCGTGAATTTGTAAACGTTTACTTAGCCTGTGCCAAAATTGGGGCGATCTTTAACCCGATTAATTTCCGCTTAAAAGCAAAAGAATTATCGTATATCCTCCAAGATGCAGCCTCGAAAGTAGTTGTCTTTGAAAAAGCAGTCGAATCAACTGTTGCTATGATTGAACGAGATTTTCCAAGTACGTCTTTTTGGTATGTAGAAGACGATACACCTTCCTATGCGAGTTCTTACCATGAAAAAGTAAATGAAGCATCAGCTGAAAAAGTAGATATTGTAGTAGATGAAATGGATTATTGTTCTATGCTTTATACGAGCGGTACGACTGGTCATCCGAAAGGTGTACTACATCGCCATCGTGATATGGCTGAGCATAGTATGATTTGTACGTATTTCATAAAATATAACAGGGATAGCGCCGGACTTGTGGTAGCGCCTTTATATCATTGCGGCGAGTTAAATGCTGGAATCATACCGCGCATTCAAGTTGGCGGAAAGAATGTTATTTTACATCATTTTGATACGGATAGAGTGTTACATACAATTCAAGAAGAGAAGATTACGACGTTTTTTGCAGCACCAACGATGTGGAATATGTTACTGCAAAAAGATTTATCCCAGTATGATTTAACTTCGATGAAAATCGGTGTATATGGCGGGGCTGCGATGGCTCCGGCACTAGTGAAGGAATGTAAAGAGCGTCTTTATATTGATCTTGTCCAAATTTACGGAATGACAGAAATGGGACCGGTTGTTGCGTTTCTCGTGGAAGAGGATCAAATTACGAAAGCTGGTTCAGCTGGAACACCGTGCTTTAGCCATGAAATTAGAATTGTTAAACCGAACGAAGATGCACCAGCAGAGCCAGATGATGTATTGCCTCCTTATGAAGTAGGGGAAATTATTTTGCGCGGCCCGACTATGATGGCTGGATATCATAATCGAGAAGAAGCAAATGCAAAATCGATGTATAAAGGCTGGTATCATTCTGGTGATTTAGGCTATTTCGATAAAGACGGTTATTTATTCGTTGCAGATCGCGTTGATGATATGGTAATTAGCGGTGGTGTAAATATTTATCCACGTGAAATTGAAGATTTCCTTCATAGTCACCCTGGTGTATTAGATGTTGCAGTACTTGGTGAGCCAGATGAATTATGGGGAGAACGTGTCGTTGCGGTCGTTGTAAAGAAAGATGAAAATATTTCAGAAGCCGATTTAGAAACGTATTGTAAAGAAAGTGATGAATTAGCAGATTATAAACGTCCGCGTCATTACTTATTTGTAGATGAACTTCCTCGTAATGCGAGCGGAAAATTACAAAAATTTGTGCTAAGAGAGTCGTTGAAAGGCGCAAAACAATAGGGGGCTATCTTTACAAATAAGATTATCTTTCTTAATAAGGAAATAGTGTCAAGCTCTTCTGTTTTTAGTTTGAGAACGGGCTGTATATAAAAAGTGGAGACTATGTGTCTCCGCTTTTTATTATTCTTGTACGCATATAAGTTTGTTGATGAAAGATTTAATTTATACCTTTTAAAATCGCATGTTTTATTTTTTTGCGAAATCGAGTGATTAGCGTGATGATAATAATACCGAAAATAATTTTCCAAATGTGTTGTTCAAGTACTAGGAATATATTTTCTAAGTTTTCCCCTAACCAGTAACCACCGATTAAGAAGAATGATACCCAAAATAGGGCGCCTGCATAAATTGTCATCGCAAAGCGGCGAAACGGTAAGTTAATAATTCCTGCAAAGTAGCCTGTGAAGTGGCGAACGCCTGGAATGAAAAAAGCGATAAAGATTAGAAAATATCCGTATTTATCAAACCACATTTTCGTTAAATTAATTTTTCTTTCTGTTAAAAATACATATTTCCCGTATTTCTGAATGAAAGGCATACCCAGTTTATTCCCTAAAAAGTATTGGAACGTCATGCCTGCGCTTGTCCCAATAAAGGATAAAACAATTAAAATTGGTAAACTTAAATCACCTTGATGTGATAAAAATCCTGCATAGGCTAATGTTGGCTCTCCTGGAAACGGAAGAGCAATATATTCTAATAGTAATCCGACAAGTACTACATAATACCCATATTGCTGAAATAATTCGTGAATCCATTCCATATTGTGCGCTCCTTTTTATATTGAAGTTGTTATACATCTTTCTCTCTTTCGCACTAATCGAACTGAACCAATAGTAGTAGAAGAGTTTGGCTGGAGGATCTAGGTTAGTATAATTTTTGAAAACTATTCACGATCATACTGAATATAGCTCTTTGCTAAGTAGCAAAGAGCATCGAAGTGTACATGCTACGATTAGTTAAAGTCATAGCGGTATAAAAATACGTTGAAAGCTTCTTCTTTTGGCCCGAAATTCACTGCTTTTTCTTGTATACGTTGGAAGTTTTGTTTGTCATAAAATGTATAGTTACATTCATTATCTGTATATAAATATAAAGATGTTACATCTTCTTTTGTCATGTATTGGAATAAATGGTTCAATAAATGTTTTCCAACTCCAAGACCTCTCGATTCTTCGGATACGATGAATAATTGTATACAGCCTTGAAAATGATCTTCTTTTCCTTGAATGAGTTCTTTATATGTTTTTTGAACCTTTATAAATGCCTTTAAAAATTCTCTATTCTCTTTATTCGTTATGAATAGTTTCATCGTGTTAAAGGCAAAGCTAACAGTATTATGGAATTTCTTTAAACGGTTTTTATCTTTTTCGGAATCGCCTAAAATGACACCGATAACTTTATTATCTTTTTCAGCTACCTTACTAAAGGAACTTCCTAAAATGCAACTGTGTAGATAGAAGTTTAATATTGAATTTAAAAATTTTTTATCTGTAATGAATTCATTAAACCCAAATGCCTCACCAATTAAATGTTTTATAGGCTCATAGTCTTCCTTAACAAGACTTCTATATTTTACTGTGTTCATAATTGTATACTCCCTTTATCGATATAAATGACTTATTATAAATAGTAAGGTCTCCTCTTAGGGGAGAGTCAATGGTTGCATGCGAAAAAATATAAGGGAAGAGATGCAAATGAAAAAGTTATTTTCTATTGGAGAAGTTGCAAAAATAAAGGATATTACGATAAAAGCGCTAAGATACTATCATAAGATGGGGATTCTTATTCCAAAACATATTGATGAATCAACGGGGTATAGATATTATTCTATAGATCAATTTATTCACATCGACATTATAAAAAGCTGTAGAGAGTTGAACACCAGTATAGTAGAACTGCAAGAGATTTTTAAGGAATGTAATACGGATAAATTGCTGCGATTTTTACAATTAAAGAGAGCGGAAGCGGAAGAGCATATAAAGAAAATGAAAGAGGTAATGGAAACGATTGATGACTTACATGCGAAAGTAGGGAGTTCACAGGAAATATTAAAGAATGATGAAATCTCTATTGAATTTTTTGAACAGCGTTATGTCGTTGTTGCGCCTTGTAAAGAAGTAGGGAGTTTACAGGAATTACTGTATTATTCCGATTTAGAGAAAATCGTGCAAGATTATGAAGAGAAAATGACAATGGAGATGGGAATTCTCTACAATGTAAATGGAAATTGGGATGTAGAACCGAAGTATGTTTTTAATAAAGTACGAGATGATGTACATATGGAAGAGATACAAAATATAAAAATATTACCGGGCGGGAAATATATAACATTAGCGTATAGTAAAGAAAATGAGGAAGAACGTCGAAATACCATAATTAAATACATAAAAGAAAATAATATAGAAGTAGAGAGTTTTATTGAAGTGGAGTTAGTTAGTGATATTTTTAATGCGGATACGTATAGTTGTCAAATTCAAATTTTTATAGGGGATAGTGAGAATAAGAAGTTTTGATGCCATAAATTTAGGGATGGGACGATCCCTAAAGCCTAACCCTAAATACATCGACTTAACTGCAAAATAAGATAACGATAGCCTACTTATTAATAAGAGAGACCATCCCAAAAAAATTGGGACGGCCTCATTGGATCATATTATTTACGTGAGAAACCTTCTTCATCAAGGTATTCTGCAGCTTCTGGATAAGAGTTGAATGTACCGTCTAAGTTTACGCCGGCGTAAACGTTCCACATGTCATCCTCTTGAATAAGAGTTAGGATATGACCGTCTTCGTTACGCCATTCTTCTTCGGCAGCAGGTTCCATTGGTGCTACAATTTCCTCTGGCTCCTGTGATAGACGTTCAATTACTTTTTCAATTAATGAACGCAGTTCTTCTTCTGAAAACTCACGGATGTTAATCATGCCTTTATCATCTGTTTTATAACCTTTAATGAAGTTTGCATATACAAATCCGTTTCCATTTGGGTGTAAATGATATACAACGTTCTTTTTATCTAAACGACTTTCTTCAAAGTGAAAGTTGACGCGTTTTAATGATACGTTCTTTCTTTCTAATTCTGGGAAAGATTCAATAATCGATAATTTTTCTTCAAAAGTTAGCATAGTGCCTCCAAGTATATAGTAAAAGATTTAATTTGTTCATTATAGCATAGTTGCAATTGTTTCCAAAGGTAAGGAGGAAACTTTTATTTGGATGCGTTTACGTCACGATACTGTAAAAAGTGGGCTAACGAATGTATTCTTTTAGGTGTACAATGGAACGTGGACTTAATGAGAAGGTGGTTATTTATATGTTTCAAAAAATAGCAAAGGAATGTTTAGCAGGGTTTACTGTTGCGATTGTTGCTTTGCCGCTAGCAATTGCATTTGGTATTGCCGCAACGGGAACGTCTGAGGGAGCGCTAGTCGGATTGTATGGTGCGATTTTTGCAGGTTTGTTTGCGGCGTTATTTGGTGGTACACCGGGGCAAGTAACGGGTCCTACTGGGCCGATTACAGTTATTGCAACAGGTGTTATCGCAACTCACGGATTAGAGGCGAGTTTTATAGCCTTTATGATGGCAGGGGTATTTCAAATTTTATTTGGTGTATGTAAGCTAGGCTCTTACGTTCGGTATATTCCGTATCCTGTTGTTTCAGGGTTTATGAATGGGATTGCACTTATTATTATTTTAGGTGAAATGAAGCACGTACAAAATAGCTTTCTGCTTGTGTTGTTAACGATCATTGTAATGATCGTTTCTGGAAAATGGATTAAGGCCATTCCATCAAGTTTAGTAGCATTAGTAGGTGTTACAGTAGCGTTGCCATTGTTTTCTTCTATGCTACAAGGAATTACGGTAAACTTACCAGTTGTAGGAACTCTTTCTTTAAATAAGATGATTGAAAAGATAGGTGTAATTCCAGAGGCGATGCCATCTCTTCACGTACCAACTTTAGACGCAAATGGTATGTTAGCGCTTGTATTACCAGCACTTAGTATTGCTTTACTAGGATCAATTGACTCATTACTAACATCTGTTGTAATGGATAATGTGACGGGAACGCGTCATAAAAGCAATAAAGAGTTAATCGGACAAGGTATTGGTAATATTGCGAGTGGTTTGTTCGGCGGATTAGCAGGAGCAGGTGCAACTGTTAGATCCATCGTCAATATAAGAAGCGGGGGGAAGACGGCACTTTCAGCTTGTATGCATAGTGTCATCTTATTCATTTTCATTATGGGACTTGGTTCAGTGGTACAATATATTCCGCTTGCTGTATTATCAGGTATTTTAATTTTAACTGGTATTGGAATGTTTGATTGGGAAAGTATGAAGAAGATGCATGTAGCACCAAGAGGCGATGTAGTTGTAATGCTCGTAACGATGTTTGTGACAGTGAAATTTGATTTAATGGTTGCTGTTGCGTTTGGCATTATTCTTTCTTTCATTATATACATGGTGAAGTGTAAAGAACGTAAAGCTTCTATTATAAAAGAAAAAGAAGCGACGTATACAATTCAGGGACCACTTTCATTTCTAACAGTAGATCGTATTTTTGCTTCTTTACAAGATGTGAAGTCACCAGTTATTTTACGGATGAAAGATGTACGCTATATGGATGTATCAGGGGCTATGGCATTATTAAACTTTGTTGAGCAATCGGATAAAGTAGGAGCGAGTGTGACACTGGAACATATACATCCGCATGTTGAAAAGACGATAGTGATGATGGCGAATAATGAGCAAAAAGAGAAATTACGATTTTTAGAAACTAAAGCTATGTAATAATAAGGACTTTCACATGGAATGCTTTGTAGAGTGTGAAAGTTTTTATTATTTTTACTGTGTTTGTTATATTTGGGATTCGTATATCTGGATGTTGCAAGTTTGTTGATAATTGATTTTATACACATTATAGTAACATCTTAGATTAGCAATGTGCTATTATAATAAGGTATATGAATTTTGAGATTCCTTTATATTCAGAAGGAAGAGCTTTAAGCTGGAGGGAATATTTGATGTACAAACAGTTACCACATGGAGTGAAGATCGGGATTACACGATCAATTGTTGTTTCTTTTGAGAGATATATGAAAGAAATTGAATGGAATGAAGAAAAATTTGATATGCAGCAATTTCTTGAACAGTGGAAACAATATTTATACACAAAATCAACTTGGATTAATAAAGTAGACGACGAGTTGAAAGGACATCCAGATTTCCATCAAGCATTAGCGATGAAAGTAAATGAAAAAATTAATGAGCTTATTAGTGAGAAACCAAACGAAGAACAATTAGAGCAGTTAAAACAGAGCGACGTAAAGCATGTTGATGAAATGTGTAAACTAGAAGCGGAGTATCATATGGAACATTTATTAGTAACGAAGTAGATTTTACATAAAAATAGAGCCTATCCTAAAGAGGTGGTGACCATCTTTTAGGATAGGCTTTTTTGTATATTAGTCTTGTGGTACAAATGCTGTCCAGCTAGATAAATCCATATTTTGTTTCAAGATGGATGAAGCAGGGAAGACAAATGACCATGGTTTTGTAGTATTCGCTTTAATTTCAAGATTCGGTAACGTGAAAGCACCTTTAACAACGACTTCTCCAGAAGCGTCCTCAATATGAAGGGGAAGTTGTTCTAGTTGAATGTTGTCTTTATAGCCGTTACGAATTAGCAGTGTTGTATGTAAATCGCCGTTCTCTTTCAGTGCGGCTTGTAAACCTAGGAAGTTAATTTCACCTTCACTTGGAGGCGTTAAATTGTCTACAAAATTACGTAAAGATTCTTTGCTTGCTTCAGGTAACTGCGCTTCCCAAGATGGATCTAAATCTAGTTCATGCTTACTTTCAAGTTCGAAAGCTAATTCCCAATCTGATTGAGATAGTTCAGCTTCAGTTATTGTTTCTTGCTCAAATGTAAATATGAAAGGCATATTCACATTTGCAGGAATATCTCCAAGAGCAGACAGGTTAAATGTTTTACGTGCGCACAGCTTTTTATCTTTGTTTAATAGAAGTAATGTAACTTCTTCGAAAGAAATCGGTTTTGGGACACTGCTGCGAATGAACGCAGCTACATCGTATGCACCATCACGTTTTTCAATTTCAATTCCTGATAAAGAAATTTGATATTCTTGTAAAAGTGGTAATTCTTTATGTAAGAATTGGTAAATGTATTTTTGTTCTTGTGCTACTTCACCCCAGCTAGGATGGAAGTAAAGAACAGGCTTTACTGCTTTATTTTGAGAAGTAGTTTCTTCTTGTCCAAATAATTGATTACTAGAAACAGTAGTATCTTTTCCTTTTTTCTTTGCCTTTTTCAGGAATGATAACATAAATTTTCACCTCATGATTGTACGTTTTCTGGGACTGCTAAATGTCTCGCGATATAGCGGCACATTTCTTTTTCAAAATTACCGTAAGTGTATAAGAAAATATCCAAACCTTCTTTTTGGTAAAGGCGAGTTGGATCTTCTTGTTGATATTGTCTTAAGCCAATACCTTCTTTTAAGTGAGTCATTGCATCTAAGTGAATTACCCAGTTTTGATCTAGGAAGTGTAAACCAACGTAGCGCAGTGATTGTTGTAAATCCGCATGGTTATTTAATTCTTGTACACGTTCGATATAGCTAGAAATTGTATCTTTTAAAACGATTTGTAAATCCTCAGGCGAATGTACGTCGTTCGCAGATAATAGCGGCAAAGTTTCAGCCGGTAAAATTTCTTTAATAGATGCTGTTAAACTAGTGAAATCCCATTCTTCAGGAAGCATTCCTTCGAAAAGGTGCTGTTTAGCAATTGCATCTACAGAATGTCCAATCATTGGAATAACAAGTTCTATCATATTTGTTTCTTCTTTTAATAAATTGTTGCGCAGTGTATAGATAACATTACGTTGATCATTAATTACATCATCTAGTTTTAAATTATATTCACGCATTGAGTAATGACTACCTTCACAAATTAATTGTGTACGGTTAATGAAATCATGGACCTTAGATGTATGAATAAGTCCTGTTTTGTCAGTTTTTAGTGATTTTTCCAACTTTTCTACTTCTTCGTGTGCGAAGCGCTTTAGCATCTCATCCTCTAAAGATAGGAGGAATTGAGAGCTTCCCGGATCACCTTGGCGACCAGCTCGTCCTTTAAGTTGGTTATCAACACGGCGGGATTCATGACGTTCTGTTCCAATTACATGTAATCCACCAAGGGCGTGGACACCCTCACCTAGTAAAATATCAGTACCTCGGCCTGCCATATTTGTAGCGATTGTAATTTGACCCTTTTGTCCAGCAGTTGCGATCAAATCGGCTTCTTGTTCTGCACTCTTCGCGTTTAATAATTGATATTTGATGTTTGCTTCATCTAAGTAACGAGCAACTGTTTCAGATTGCAAGATAGACATCGTCCCAATTAAAATAGGGCGTCCTTGCTTATGGTGTTTTAGAACTTCTTCACGCACAGCTTTATATTTATCATCAGCCGTTACATATACTACATCATTTTTATCTTCACGAAGAACAGGACGGTTCGTTGGAATTGGAAGAACTTCCATATTGTATACACGGTTGAATTCTTTTTCTTCTGTTTTTGCTGTACCTGTCATACCTGATAATGCTGGATACATACGGAAGAAGTTTTGAATTGTAATAGAAGCTTGTGTTTGGTTTTCTTCTGTAATTTCTAAACCTTCTTTTGCTTCTAGTGCTTGATGCAAGCCGTCACTTAAAGAGCGACCATCCATAACACGTCCTGTGAAAATATCTACAAGTAGTATTTTTTCATCATGCACAATATAGTCAACGTCAAGCTGGAAAGCGACATTGGCACGTAATGATTGAATCATATAATGGTATAGAGTTTGATGCTCTAAATCATATAAGTTATCGATATCAAATAAATCTTCTATTTTTGTAATACCGTCTTCTGTAAAACTAGCTGATTTCGATTCTGCATCGTATGTATAGTGAAGGGTATCTTGGAACGATTTAATAACTTTTGCACATAAATAATGCAAATCAGAGCTACTGGATTTCTTCCCAGCAATGATAAGTGGCGTTTTCGCCTCATCAATTAAAACGCTATCAATCTCATCGATAATAGCAAAGTGATAGGGGCGCTGAACTTGATCATTTTGTGAAGCAGCCATATTATCGCGAAGATAATCAAAACCAAACTCTGTTCCAATACCGTATGTAATATCAGCTTCGTATGCAAGTTTCTTTTCAGAAGGATCGATTTGAGGAATATTTAATCCAACTTGTAAACCGAGAAATTCATGGACTTGGCCAATTAACTCTTTATCACGCTTTGCTAAATAGTCGTTTACCGTAATAACATGAACGCCTTTTCCTTCAAGTGCACGTACATATGTTGGAAGAGACGAAACTAATGTTTTTCCTTCACCAGTTGGCATCTCTGCAATATTACCTTCTAGTAATACTAGTCCACCAATTAACTGTACATCGTAATGGCGTAATCCAAGCACGCGTTTTGCGGCTTCGCGTACAACAGCGAATGCTTCTACTTTTATGTCATCAACTGTTTTACCATCTTTAAGCATACTTTTGAATGTGACAGTTTTGCGACGTAATTCTTCGTCAGGTAAATCAGACATTTGTTTTTCCAAATTATTAATATCTTGAACGAGTTGTTCATATTTTTTTAGCTTTCTCTTTTGAGAATCTCCTAACAATTTCTTTACCGAATTCAGCATGTTGTAAACACTCCTCTTACTGACAATAGCTACATTATAGCACATGTTTATCTTGAACAAGTAGAAGTAGTAAATTGAAGAAAATACTGGATAAAAATACGTGTATCTTGCACATATTATATTTAAAGCATAAAAAGAAAGAGAGTATTCAATATATAAGAAATTTGGTATGATAACTAAATGAGATAAAGTGATGATTCTCAAGATGAATGAATAATATGGATTTAATATTTTATGTAGATTATATATTGAAAGAAAAGAGATAGAAGATGAATAAGAAGTTTGTAAAAGGCGCTGCGATTTTAACCGTTACAACGTTTCTATCGAAAGTAGTGGGGAGTTTTTTTCAAATCCCATTGCAAAATATAGCAGGGGATGAAGTACTTGGGATTTTTCGCCTTGTTTTTCCTGTATATATGATAGCCTTAACTTTATCAGTAGCGGGAGTCCCGCTAGCAATATCCCAGTTAATAGCTGATCTTCATGAAAAGAATGATCGTGATGGAATAGCGAAATTGTTTACGTCCGCATCTATTATAGGTGTTATATTTGGGGTTCTCGGATTTTTAATTATTATTATTGGATCAAGTAGCATTGCAAATATGCTTGGTGGGCAAGAGACGAGGCTAGCATTAATTGTTACTTCGTTTGCTTTATTAATCGCACCATATATGGCAGTGTACCGTGGATATTTCCAAGGGTTCGGAGATATGATACCTACTGGTGTATCACAAGTAATTGAACAGTTGATACGCGTATTCTTTATGCTAACAATTGCTTATGTATTTGTATATTGGAATAAAAGTAGTGATATCATAACAGGCGGAGCGATGATTGGTTCTTGTTTTGGTGTTATTACGTCACTCATATATTTGCGAATGAAATATGTGAAAAGCATGTATCGCTATAAGAGCGAAACATATTCATTACAAGATTTTAAGACAAACGCGAAAAACATACTCCGTGTTTCAATTCCAATTGCAATTGGAGCGTTATCGATGCCTGTTTTAAATTTAGTTGATTCTATAACAATTCCACATGTATTACATGAATCTTCTACAACGATTCAGGAACAGTTTGGTATATATAGCCGTGGTTTTGCATTTACGCAATTAATTGTTGTATTTGCAAGTGCGATAGTATTTCCGTTAATTCCATTATTAACAGCGGCTTTAACAAAAAAAGATATAGCTTTAGCTAAACTGACAGTAAAACGTACAAATGAGTTTGCGCACGTTTTAACAATGCCGATAACGATATGGCTTATGGCGCTCACAGTACCGCTTAATGTTGCATTATTTACAGATACAAAAGGAAGTGGTATGTTAGCTATTTTAATTGGTAGCTCGTATTTCACATCACTTATGGTATTATCAATAGGAATCTTGCAAGGGATTAATCGTTCGGTGCAAGCAGCATGGATTGTCATCGGTGCAAGTTTCGTAAAAATTATATTAAATATAGCGCTAGTAAACCAATTCGGTATAAATGGAGCAGCGTATAGCACCCTAATTATTTATATAATGATTTGTATCGCAAATCATATTTATATTAGAAAAGATCTTTCTTATCCAATGGATATAGGGAAGTTTTTGGCGGTCATTGGAGTATCTAGTATTTTAGGTATAGCATTATACTTTGTGTCTACATTAATTAATGTGATAGATTCCAGGATTCTAGCAATGGTATATAGTGCTGTGGCGCTAAGTGTAGCGTCAGTATTATATGGCATATGTGCACTTAAACTAAACTGGATATCGAAAGAACAAATTCCATTTTTACGTAAATAAAATCGTTTGTTATAGAAAATGAACAATATTATAAATGGGCATGACTTGTTAGATGTTTGTGAAAGAAATCAATTTGAAGTTATCAAACCTTCCTCGGCAAGGAATGGATAACAATTTGTTTAATTACAAAAAGAGTTGATTGCGAAATGTTGGAGGAGATTAAGAGTGCGGTTAGTTTTATCAGGATATTATGGTTTTTATAATGTTGGGGACGAAGCAATTTTGCAATCAATTATTAAAGCGCTACATGAAGAGGATCCTACTCTTGAGCTTGTTGTACTTTCAAATGACCCCGACTATACAAGGAAAATGTACGGTGTAGAAGCAGTAAATCGCTGGGATATAAGAGCGATTTACCGAGAAATAAAGAGAAGTAATGGTTTAATTAGCGGAGGCGGAAGTCTCTTGCAAGATAAGACGAGTATTAAAAGTATTTTATACTATACGGGTATTATGCGGCTTGCCCGTTTTTTGAAAAAGCCGTATTATATTTACGCCCAAGGAATCGGACCTATTACGAAGAAGCAAAATCGTTTATTAGTGAAATGGCATGTATCAAAGGCTGAATATATATCAGTGCGTGATGAAGACTCTTTTTTGTACTTAAAAGAAATTGGTATTAAGAAAGATATCGAACTTGTTCCAGATCCGGTATTAGCTTGTCAGCCAGAAGAAAAGAAATCCAATTGGCTTCAAAAACATTCTCTGCAAGGAAAAGTCGTTGCGGTTAGTGTAAGGTACTGGGATGCAAAAGAAGATTATATGAAGAAGTTAGCAGATACGCTGAAAAAACTTAAGCAAGAGGGATACCATATTTTATTTGTACCGATGCATGGACCATTTGATCAAAATGCATCAAGGGATATCATTAATTTGATGGGAGAAGAAGCGCACATGCTCCCTTATAAAATGGATATTCATGAGAAAATCTCTATTTTATCAGAATGCTCCCTTTTAATAGGGATGAGACTGCATGCTCTTATATTATCGGCAGTTGCAAACACGCCTATGATTGGAATTTCATATGATCCAAAGATCGATTCGTTTTTACAACAAGTAAATCAGCCGATTATTGGGAATGTTGATGGAGACTGGACGACAGAAACATTACATAGTATGGCGATTAAACAATTAGAGCAAACAGAATATGTACAAGAAACGTTAGGACAAAGGGTAGAGGAATTGCGTGAGCAAATTTCCATAGCGTCCAAATATATTATTAATGACTTACATGCAAAAGAGTCTATAAAAAGAGGAATGGAATAGAGGCCATTCCTCTTTTAATTCAATAATTGAGTAGAAAAAAGAACAGAGGTTGTCTGTTCTTTTTTTGCTATGTAAGTAAGGATTTGAAAGAGAAGCGTATGAAAGAAAAAATGTCGAAAAAAACAACAGATTGAAGTTTTAGTTGTTCCTGATTAGGTGGGTTTTATCTTAAAATCTTAACGTTATTATATAAATAATATCGGTATAATGCGTTTTGTATGAAAACAATTGGATAATGATGTCGGTTTTCTTCAAAAAAGCGATCTTAAGAATTATGTCGAACGCCAGAGAAATATAGTGTTAATTAATTTTATTATCTTTATATTTAGATGTTGAAATTATAAGTGTTTTTCTGCTATAGTTGTAAATGGTTATATAAATATTGTACAAATGTAGTTCTGACGTATTGTTTCGTACATTTAAGATATTCCGATTTTAAAATCGGATTATTTAAAATAAAAGTCGAAAAAAAATGAACGTTAGAATTATGAGGATTCACTTTTTTGTCGAATTTAAGGATTTAAATTCGGATAAAAATGGTTTGATGTCGTTATTATTCTGTATTACGGAATAATTTTTATATATAGGATCTTAACTACATTTATATTTACTAGTTTCAACATTAAATAGAATATCTATTTAAAATATTATGGAACTAGTATTACATTCCTGAAGGAGGAAATATATAAAATGGCAAAGACTAACTCTTACAAAAAATTAATCGCTGGTACAATGACAGCAGCAATGGTAGCAGGTGTTGTATCTCCAGTAGCAGCAGCAGGTAAAACATTCCCGGACGTTCCAACTGATCATTGGGCATTAGATTCTATTAACTACTTAGTAGAAAAAGGTGCGATTACTGGTAAACCAGATGGTACATATGGTCCAGCTGAAGCAATCGATCGTGCTTCTGCAGCAGTAATTTTCACTAAAATTTTAAGATTACCAGTTGATGAAAATGCTAAACCTTCTTTCAAAGATGCTAAAGATTCATGGGCTGCTAAATATATTGCAGCAGTTGAGAAAGCTGGCATCGTTAAAGGTGACGGAAAAGAAAACTTCTATCCAGAAGGAAAGATTGACCGTGCTTCTTTCGCTTCTATGTTAGTAAATGCTTATAACTTAAAAGACAAAGTTAACGGTGAGTTAGTTACAACATTTGAGGATTTATTAGATCATTGGGGTGAAGAAAAAGCAAACATCCTAATCAATCTTGGAATCTCTGTAGGAACAGGAAAAAAATGGGAGCCGAATAAATCTGTATCTCGTGCAGAAGCAGCTCAATTTATCGCAGTAACAGATAAAAAATATGCAAAACCAGATAGCACACAAGCGTATGTAACTGATGTGAAAATTTCTGAACCAACGAAATTAACATTAACAGGAACTGGTTTAGATAAACTTTCTGCTGATGAAGTAACTCTTGAAGGTGACAAAGCAGTTGCGATTGAAGCAAGTGCTGATGGTACATCTGCAACTGTAACACTTGGTGGTAAAGTTGCTCCAAATAAAGAACTTACTGTAAAAGTGAAAAATCAATCATTCGTAACGAAATTCGTATACGAAGTTAAAAAATTAGCTGTAGAAAAATTAACATTTGATGACGATCGTTCTGGTCAAGCAGTTGCCTTCAAATTAAACGATGAAAAAGGTAACGCTGATGTTGAGTACTTAAACTTAGCAGATCATGACGTCAAATTTGTTGCAAATAACTTAGACGGTTCAAAAGCAAACATCTTTGAAGGTGGAGAGTCAACTTCTACTACAGGTAAACTTGGTGTTGGCCTTTCACACGGTGACTACAAAGTAGAAGTACAAGTTACAAAACGTGGTGGTTTAACAGTTTCTAACACAGGTATCATTACAGTGAAAAACCTTGATACACCATCTACTGCAATTAAAAATACTGTATTTGCAGTAGATGCTGATAAAAATGGTGTAGTATACGGTAATACACTTACTGGAAAAGACTTCAAGCTAAATAGCCAAAATTTAGTTGTTGGTGAAAAAGCTCAAATCCATAACGTAGTTGCTACAATTGCTGGAGAAGATAAAGTAGTTGATCCAGGATCAATTAGCATTAAATCTTCAAACCACGGCATTATCTCTGTAGTAAACAACTACATTACTGCTGAAGCTGCTGGTGAAGCTACACTTACTATTAAAGTAGGCGATGTAACGAAAGACGTTAAATTTAAAGTAACTACTGATTCTCGTAAATTACAATCAGTAAAAGCTAATCCAGACAAATTACAAGTTGTTCAAAATAAAACATTACCTGTTACATTCGTAACAACTGACCAATATGGCGATCCATTTGGTGCTAACTCAGCTTCAATTAAAGAAGTTCTTCCAAAAACAGGTGTAGTTGCTGAAGGTGGATTAGATGTAGTAACAACTGATGCTGGTTCAATTGGTACAAAAACTGTTGGTATTACAGGTAACGAAGTAGGCGAAGGTACAGTTCACTTCCAAAACGGTAACGGTAATACTTTAGGTTCATTATACGTAAACGTAACAGAAGGTAACGTTGCATTTAAAAACTTTGAACTTGTATCTAAATTAGGTAAATACGGTGAATCACCTGATACAAAACTTGACCTAAATGTTTCTGATACAGTTGAGTATCAATTATCTAAGTACACTTCAGAGCGCGTATACTCTGATGCTGAAAACTTAGAAGGCTATGTAGTAGAGTCTAAAAATCCAGCAGTAGCTGATGCTAAAATTGTTGGAAATAAAGTTGTTGTAACAGGTAAAACTCCAGGTAAAGTTGATATTCACTTAACGAAAAATGGTGCAACTGCTGGTAAAGCGACAATCGAAATCGTTCAAGAAAAAATCGCTATTAAATCTGTAAACTTCAAACCAGTTCAAACAGTAAACTTCGTTGAGAAGAAAATTAACATCGGTACTGTATTAGAACTTGAAGGAAGTAACCTTGATGATATCGTTAAAGGTATTAACTTAACAAAAGAAACACAACATAAAGTACGTGTTGTAAAATCTGGTGACAACCAAGGTAAACTTTATCTTGATACAAATGGCAATGCTCACTTCGATTTATTCGATCAAGAGCTTGGTCATGTAACGGTAAATCAAACAAGTGATTCTGCACTTCCAAACTTCAATCCGGACATCTATAATACTTTAACTACTAAGTACACTGACAAAGGTACATTAGTATTCAAAGTATTAAGAGATAAAGACGTTGTAACAAGCGAAATTGGTTCACAAGCTGTACACGTGAACGTGCTTAACAACCCAAATCTATAAGTTGATTATAGATAGAGTGAAAAATCAGTGGGGATTCATCCCCACTGATTTTTTATTATTTGTTTAATATAAAGAAGCCTCTTGTACATGTACAAGAGGCTTCTTTTATTTTTTAAACTTAAACATCTCACCGCTCAAATTCGAATCACTATACACGAACAATACCATGTTAATGTTGTTGTCTTTAATGTATTGATATACATCCTTTTCGTGATAGTGACGAAGGTCGAGGATGGATGTGTGATTGAAGCTTTGTGCTAAGTGAGGCACGATTGCGTTTGCGAATGAGTCTTTTAGGACTAAAGCTCGTACATCATTTGGTGCATTGTTATTTTCGATGACGATTTCTGGATAGTCGTTTGCGTAATAGCCTGCGTATGATGTTGTGTCTTTTTGTTTTTCTACGCCATATAGTTCATCTAATGTGCGATATACGGTGCCGTTTACATCTTTGGCGGCTACGCTCGTAAAGTTGAAGCCGTCTTTTGGTGTGTAGTAGCATAGTTTTTCTCCAGTTGCATCGATTAGTTGGTATAGCTGGTTGTTAAAGCTTCCGACTAGGTGTTTATTTGGAGCGCACGTACGAGTGTAATCTTCTTTTTTTATTTCTTTTCCTTTATATATAGAAGATTGTTGCGCGATTGTGTTCATTATATATTGATAGCCTAAGAAGGCACCATCCATATTCCAGTGGTGGTCTGTTTTGAAGTACATACTTTGT
Source organism: Bacillus nitratireducens (assembly GCF_036320425.1). Lineage (NCBI taxonomy): Bacteria > Bacillati > Bacillota > Bacilli > Caryophanales > Bacillaceae > Bacillus > Bacillus nitratireducens. Next base: position 111,377 of record NZ_JAUMJO010000006.1, on the reverse strand, counting down.
ATTTCTTCATTTGTATAGTTTTTCTTAAAGTGTTCCATGAGTTTAATTGGTTTTACGTCCGCTGGAAGTTTATCTAGAAAATAATTTAAATTTTCCTGTGCATATGTGTGAATATGGGAAGGTAATTTAAATGATAATGCATTCGTTTTGGACGGTGGTAAAGCAAAGTAAAATTCAACGTTTTGTTCTTTTAAAAACTGAGATAAATCGTTTATAGCAGGCATGGATTGATCGATTTCATTATATTTTGTAGTCCATGCTGGGTTTTTTAGAAGCCATTTATCATCAGTTAAAATAATATCGTTAATGAGAGACTTGTCCATTTTAATTTGAGCAAGCGTATAGTTTTTTATGAGTTCATCTCTTCCGATTAATTGATCGTTTGTATATGTCTCAAAGTCTTTAAAGAAGCTACCATTTACGACAGCTTCTTTTGTAAGAGCTGGTTTTTGAGCGAGCGGACGATTTTCAACGGGCGAAACTGCTCGGTCAGTTTTGAGAAGCGATAATATGCCAAATGAAAAGATAATGGTGAGAAAACCGATAAATAGGACGATGTTCCCCAATTTTTTCATAATAACGTTTCCTTCCTACATAAAGTGAAACTTTAATCAGTGGGGGTTTTGTTCATCCCCACTGATTATTAGCCTTAACCAATCGGGCTTTCACGGGCAGCCCGTAAAATAGCGGGATAAGTTAAAACCTGAAATAAATAAATGGATTATATGTTGAATTAACTAAATACATAATCGAAAGCATAAATAATGTTAGTAATAATATAGGACGTACAACTTGCATCGTGAACATATATGTTTTTGGCGCAAGTTCTAGTATGTTTTTAACTCTCTTTAAAATCGGTGTCGCTGAGATAAAGGCAATGATAAAAATAATAATGTATTCATGTACGTATAACATTGTGTTGTCATCGATGAAAGATTGTCCACCTATGCCAAACATCGCTTTTAAATATTGGAACGAGTATGCGAAGTTATCAGCTCGGAAGAAGACCCAACCGATCATAATGATGATTAGTACATATGCATGTTGCAGCGGCGTCCATAGTTTATTTAATATTTTCTCGAATCCAGATTTTTCAATCGAGATAATAAAGCCGTAATATAATCCCCAGGCGATAAATGTCCAGCTTGCTCCGTGCCATAAACCAGTTAATCCCCACACGATGAAGAGGTTACGGTAATTTGCTAGTTTGGAAACACGGTTTCCGCCAAGCGGAATGTATATATAGTCGCGGAACCAAGAACCTAGTGTAATATGCCATCTTCTCCAAAATTCTGAAATGGACTTTGAAATGTATGGATAATCGAAGTTTTTGGGGAAATCAAATCCGAACATTTTTCCAAGTCCAATTGCCATATCCGAGTATCCTGAGAAATCGAAATAGATTTGAAGCGTATAGGCGATAATCCCGATCCAAGCTGTTCCAGCGCTTATCTCAGACGGCGGTAAGGCGAAGATTTTATCTGCGACAAACCCAACTTGATTGGCAATTAATATTTTTTTCGCTAATCCTAAAACGAAAATTTGGATACCTTCTGTAAATCGTTCGAAAGAATGGATGCGCGTTTTAATTTGCTCAGCAACGATATTGTAACGAACGATTGGTCCGGCAATAAGCTGCGGGAAAATAGAAATATATAGTGCTAAGTTAAGTGGGTTCTTTTGAACATCTCCGTCTTTACGATATATATCGATGACATAGGACATCGCTTGGAATGTATAAAATGAAATCCCAATTGGTAGTGGGATAGGTTCCACCTGGATAGATAAATGTAAAGCGTTGTTTAAAATGTCTGTGAAAAATGAAATATATTTAAAATAAGAAAGTAATAAAATATTCCCGACCACAGCCATAATTAAAAATGTGACTTTCATATTTTTTCGTTTATCATAATGATGCACGAGTAGGCCGAAGCAATAGTTTAATACAATAGAGAAGAGCATTAAAAGAACGAAACGTGGTTCTCCCCATGCATAAAAAATTAAACTAAATGCAAGTAATACGAAATTACGAAGCTCGGCACGCACTATAAAATAGAAAAATAATACGAGAGGTAAAAAGATAAATAAGAAAATCGAACTACTAAATACCAAAGGACTCTCCTCACTTTTTCAAAAATACATTTCGTGCAAAAAACCGACATTTCTATTATATATTCTTTTAAATAAAAGTGCCTTTAATATTTTAGCATGTTAATAATTCGATTGAAATGATTATCCTATATAATAGAAGAAAAGGGGAGCGGAATCCTTTTGACACTCACTATTTGTATAAGATAAGATGAATAAGGTGTGATTTGTTTAGAAGGGAAGAGATGGTGTGTTATTTAACTCATTTGAGTTTATTTTTTTATTTTTACCGATAGCATTTCTTTTATATTTTCTATTAAATAAATTTGGACATGCTACATTAGCGAAAGCTTGGCTCGTTGCGGCCTCTCTATTTTTCTATAGTTATTGGAATGTGAAATATTTACCGCTTATGTTAGTGTCGCTCATTGTGAACTATTTTATCGGAATGAGGCTCGTGAAACAAAAGAGTAAACTTCTTTTAACAGTAGGATTAATATTTAATATAGGAATGCTTAGTTATTTTAAGTATTATGATTTCTTCTTACAAAATGTGAATTCATTATTTGGAACTCATTTTACATTATTATCTTTAACGTTACCACTTGCGATTAGTTTCTATACGTTTCAAAAGATCGCATTTTTAGTAGATACGTATCGCGGGGAAACGAAGGCATGTCATTTTCTTGATTACGCACTGTTTGTAACATTTTTCCCGCAGCTTATTGCAGGACCGATTGTACATCATGCGCAAATTATGCCGCAGTTTGCTGACGATAGTAAAAAGAACTGGCAATCGAAGTATATCGTTCTTGGTATATTCGTATTTGCAGTCGGTATTTTCAAAAAGGTAGGTATTGCAGATGTATTATCACCCCTTGTACATGAAGGGTTTGATGTGCAGCAATCATTAACATTTGTTGAAGCATGGCTTACGTCGTTAGCGTTTACGTTCCAATTGTATTTTGATTTTAGTGGATATAGTGATATGGCAATTGGAATCGCTTTAATGTTTAATATTAAATTACCTCAAAACTTTAATTCACCGTATAAAGCAGTGAATATACAAGATTTTTGGCATCGTTGGCATATGACGCTTAGCCAGTTTTTAACGAAGTACGTATACATTTCTCTAGGAGGAAATCGAAAAGGGATTACGCGTACGTACGTAAATATTATGATTGTATTTTTAATAAGTGGACTTTGGCATGGAGCAGGTTGGACATTTATTTTTTGGGGATTCTTGCACGGTTTAGCTTCTGTTATTCACCGATTATGGAGTAAAGCAGGAGGGCGTATGCCGGCCTTGGCTGGTTGGCTCGTTACGTTTTTCTTCATTAATATAACGTGGGTATTCTTTAGGGCAACATCTATGCATGATGCGGTGAAGGTGTTAAAAGGAATGTTCGGACTAAATGGAATCGAATTAGCAAATAGTGTATTCCCATCATTTATAATAGAGAAGTTACAATTTTTAAAAGAGTACGGTGTTTCATTTACAGAAGGGTACCATGTCTCTTTATTAGATCCGAAAATGGTAGCGTATATTTTCGGAGCGTTATGTATTAGTTTCTTCTTAAAAAATTCAATTCAGTTAAAAGATTCATTCCGTCCAAATGTGTGGACTGCTTTATTTACTGCAATATTGCTTGTATATAGCGTGTTACATTTAACGAGTATTAGTGAGTTTTTATACTTTAATTTCTAGGTGGAGAATATGAAAAACAAACATTGGCTTATTTTCGTTTTTGTATGTGTTTTTGTTCCTCTCGCAGGTGTTGGGATATTTAATAGCTATATAGATTCTCTTTGGTTATTCCCGCATAAAAATAAGTGGAATGATGTGCAGTACGGGTTTAACGAGAGACAACAGAAAACGAATTATATAACGTACCGTCCGTTTACATATGATGGAGTTATACTTGGAAGTAGTAGAACGACTTTTATTAATGAGAATGACTTCACCGGGTTAAACGCATTTAATTATGCGGTAAGTAGTACAGACCCGCGTGAGTATGATGCATATATTGAATATGCAAAAGAACAAAAAGGTAGTGAACTCGCATCTATTGTACTTGGTTTAGATTTCCTTGGAACGAACAAAAATAGGGAAATTGGTTTTGATAAACCAGAAGTGTATATTAATCAGGCGCAAAGCCTATTGTATCCGATTAAATCGTATGTAAGTATGGACGGAATTACTTATTCAAAGAATACAATTGCGAATTCTACTCATCATAGTACGAACATTGATCGGTATGATCGAGAGAATATAAAATCGATGCGCGATTATACGAAAGAAGAGCGTGATGCGCAAGTTACAGCGCAAGTAGATAAGTTTAGTAAAGAGATTTATGGCGGGAATTATGAGTATCAAAATATGAAAGAAATATTAGGAACAGTAAAGGCTCATAATCCGAACACGAAGTTTTATATTTTTACAACGCCTGTTTCAGAGCCACTATTCCGTACGATGATTCAATCAGGGCGATGGGAAGATTATAAAAGATGGCTTCATGACGCTGTAGATGTATTTGGAGAAGTTCATCATTTCATGTATCTTAATTCCGTTACAACGAATTTAGACAACTATATGGATGGGCATCATTTCAGACCAGAAATTGGAAAGTTGGTTGCGCATAAAGTTGTGAATGAAGAAGATAGCAACGTCCCGAAAGATTTCGGTATTGTTATTACGAAGGATAATATTGATGAGGTGCTAGAAGAGATTTGGGCGTCTTTTCAATAAAAAATAGGTCATAAATGTGGTCTAGTCTTTGCCGAGTAGACTGTATAAAAAAGAAGCAGCCACCGAGATCTGATGGCTGCTTCTTTTATTCCGCTTCTAAATCAACAATTAAGTAAGCGAGTATAACAACGAAGAAAATACTAACGGAAGGTGCTGTTAATACGTGGCCGGACATAAAGCCGATTCCAAGTGATAGTACAACGGTGCTAGCTAATAGCATATATTTCACGGTTATTATTTTCTTAAAGTTTGTTATGACGCGAATGAATAATTTAATACCGAAGTATAGAAGCGGTATTAAGTAAATAAGGAAGCCGACGATTCCGAATGCAAAGAATAGATCGTGGAAGTCCATTTCGATTAATTTAATTTTAACCGTATAGTTACCAGCATAGCCCATTCCGAATAATTTTTGTGATAGCGGTGCGTCTTTATAGTATTGTTTGTATACTTTTAAAAACTTATCGCGATCACTGTAAATTAAACTTTTGACCTCAGAGTCTGTTAGCTCACCTTTTGCATGTTTTTTCTCTGCGTCTAGATCTTCTTTAATTACTTTTCCTTCTTTTCTATCCTTTTCTTCTTGTACTGATTTTTTGTATTCGTATATTTGCATGTGGATGCCCATATTTTTTGCGATAGGAGTATGTGGTGTAAGTGCAATTAAACCTCCTAAAACAATAGCGGCAACAACTGTATTTACGAGATATGTGGATCCTTTACCTTCTTTTTTGCGATGAATCATATATTCAATGAATGAGAATAAAAGTGCCACGCCAAGTGTTAGAACAATTGCACCATATCCTACTTTCGTTCCGACCATAATACTTGCATACATCGCAAGTATTGTTGGAATCCAGTAATAGATTTTCGAGAAAGAAGTTGTTTTATGAATCGAATATAACACTACGATTGGGAACATAATTGCAAAAATAGAACTTAAATCATTTCCAGCAAAGAACCAACCTCTTGAACCAATCTTTGAGTGAGGATAGCTTGGGAAATCTGTACCAGTTTGCATTGCAACAATCAGTGTGATGCTGAAAATTAAAGTTGCATATAAGAAATATGTAATGATTTTATGAAATGTATATTCTTTATTTTTTAACTCTTTAAAGACGGTAATATATCCAAACAGTAGCACAATTGGATATACGCTTTTTAAAATAAATTTCACTTCTTCGCCAAATGAAACTGGAGATTTGATCATCATATTATTTACAAGACCAATTGCTAGTACGATCCCGAGTAGGCATAAATAGAGAATGTACTTTTTCGCCCCATGTTGTTTTCTATGAAGAAGTAGATAACCTAATGCAAGAAGCATAAAGGCGAAACGGACTACGATTCCAACTGTTGCGCTCATGTGTAATACATAGATTGAAAAAGATGTTAATAAATCTAAAATTGGTTGAAACACAATGAATAGCAATAGGAAATGCGGGAAGTAGTTATCCGTTTGTTTCAACTTAGTAACCATATGTTCCTCCATTTCTTCATTCCTTTATTTCAACACCCGAGAGATGGGTATAAAAGCCTTTTTTTGGCATAGTAAGGTGAATGAATTTCAATGTTTGTTTTTTGCATCAAACTTAAGAATACACCATTTCATTGCAATGGTAAATAGATGAAAAGCAATGATAAACCGACTTTAATTTCTATATTTTTTAACGAAATTGTATGTTTTATACGGATATATATACAAATTACGAGAATATTAGACAGAAAATTAAGAAAAAAGAAGGGTTTTTAACATGCTTTCTATAATTATAGAAGTATAATCTTTATGTGGAAAAGAGGGGTATATATAATGGAAGTAACAAGTAAAACAGAATCTGTTGTTGTGAAATATGAAGGGCGCGTAGCAACGGTTATGGTCAATCGCCCAGAGGTTTTAAATGCATTAGATGAACCAACGTTAAAAGAGTTATTACAAAAGTTGAAAGAAGTGGCGGAAAGTTCTGTTCACGTTGTTGTGTTATGCGGCAGTGGCCGTGGTTTTTCTGCGGGTGGAGATATTAAATCAATGCTTTCAAGTAATGATGAAAGTAAGTTTGAAGGTATCATGAATACAATTTCTGAAATCGTGGTGACGTTATATACGATGCCAAAGCTTGTTATTAGTGCAATTCATGGACCAACTGCTGGACTTGGATTAAGTATTGCATTAACAGCTGATTATGTTATGGCAGATATATCATCAGTTATTGCGATGAACTTTATTGGAATCGCTTTAATTCCAGATGGTGGTGGCCATTTCTTCCTTCAAAAGCGCGTCGGTGAAAATATGACGAAGAAAATCATTTGGGAAGGGAAGAAATTATCAGCGACAGAAGCATTAGATATCGGTTTAATTGATGAAGTAATCGGTGAGGATTTCCAAACGGCTGTGAAGCAAAAAATTAATGAATGGTTACACAAACCAATCAAGGCGATGATTCAAACGAAACAAATTTTATGTGAAGTCAATCGTTCTAATTTAGAACAAACGCTTCAGCTTGAAAAGCGTGGTCAATATACGATGAGACAAACAGCGGACCATAAAGAAGGTATTGCTGCTTTTCTAGAAAAACGTTTACCAGCATTTAAAGGGGAATAAAGTGAAATGTTAATCCGTGGGGATTTGTTTATCCCCCGCGGATTATTAGTTTTACTGCCCGTTAATTCGAGATAAAGGGAAGAAAGTGCTAACACATTTTAGTATAATTGTGTTAGCACTTTTTTTAGGAGTATAAATGAAGAAAATTATCGGTGTTATCGTTATGATTTTACTTACATATTATGCTTTGCATAGTACACCATCTCTTGCGGTACGGACTGCATTATTCTTTGAGGGACATCCAACTGTTGCTTTCTCAGGTGAAGTGAAGAAAGAACGGGATGTGAAAAAAGAGGCGATTCCTGATGAGTACCGGACCTTATACGAAGATAAGAAAGAAGAACCAGAGCATTACTTCTTTCCGGTAGTAAGGGCGCACGGATCAGGAATTGATATGTTAAGTGCTTGTGTGGAAAAAGAGTGGTTTTTCTATAAGGCAGAGCTTGGGTGTTATTAAAAATAGGAGGAACAGTGATGTCAACTTATAACAAATTAGTAAGAGACCGTGTCCCGGAGAAAATTTTAATGTCTGGAAAAACATATACAGCACAAAAATTAACAGGACAAGCTTACATACAAGCGTTAGCGAAAATTGGTACAGAAGAAATTCGTGAATTTGCTTCGATGAAAGAGCGTGAACATGCGCTAGATTCACTTGCAGATGCACTTGAAGTTATTATTTCATTAGCTCGTGCAGAAGGTGCAACAATTGAAGATGTAGAGCGTCTTCGTAAGAAAAAAGAAGAAGAGCGCGGCGGATTTACAAGAGGGATTTATTTGATGGATGTTTCGGAAGAGTAGTTTTATAGAAAAAGCACAGCTTACTCAGTAGCGCTGTGCTTTTTTCCTGCAATTAGGCTAACGATTAAGAAGATAGCTGTTAATGTCCAGCCGATTGCAATAGAAGTAGTAGTGTGAATGGCATAAGAAACTTGTAAACATAGTAATGATGATAAAAACCAAATAAGTGCAATATGTACATGTTTTTTCGTTACATTCATTTTTGTTATCTCCTTTTTACTTACTAAACTAAATTTTACTATAATTTAGAAAATTAAACTATATGAGTAGAGGTTTTATCGTAATTTCGCTATACTAAATAGTAGAGAGAATGAGGAGGAAACGACAATGGCACATCATGCAAAAGAAACGATGGAATTAATTAAAGAGCTTGTCTCTATTCCAAGTCCATCTGGAAACACTGCGAAAATTATTAATTTTATTGAAAACTATGTAAGTGAGTGGAATGTAGAGACGAAGCGTAATAATAAAGGCGCTCTTATTTTAACGGTTAAAGGAAAGAATGATGATCAGCATCGTTTATTAACTGCACACGTTGATACGTTAGGTGCGATGGTGAAAGAAATTAAGTCTGACGGTCGTCTTCGTCTATCTATGATTGGTGGATTTCGCTGGAACTCTGTAGAAGGGGAATATTGCGAAATTGAAACGTCAAGCGGTAAGAAGTATACAGGTACAATTTTAATGCATCAAACTTCTGTCCATGTATATAAAGATGCAGGGGAAGCGAAACGTGATGAGCAAAATATTGAAGTTCGTATTGATGAGCGTGTTTCTTCGGCAAATGAAGTACGCGAATTAGGAATTGAAGTAGGAGACTTCGTTTCATTTGATCCACGCGTTCAAATTACAGAGAGTGGATACATAAAATCACGTCATTTAGACGATAAAGTAAGTGTAGCAATCCTATTAAAATTAATTAAAAGATTGCAAGATGAAAAGGTAACATTACCGTATACAACACATTTCTTAATTTCTAATAATGAAGAGATTGGGTACGGTGGAAACTCAAATATTCCAGAAGAGACGGTAGAATATTTAGCAGTTGATATGGGAGCGTTAGGTGATGGACAAGCATCTGATGAATATACAGTATCCATTTGTGCGAAAGACTCTAGCGGTCCATACCATTACGCTTTACGTAAGCATTTAGTTGAACTGGCGAAAGCGAATGCTATTGAATATAAAGTGGATATTTATCCCTACTACGGATCAGACGCATCAGCTGCGATTCGCGCTGGATTTGATGTGAAACATGCATTAATTGGAGCTGGTATTGATTCTTCTCACGCATTTGAGCGTACGCATGAAAGCTCGATTGTACATACAGAAGCACTTGTTTATGCATATGTGTTATCAGAAATGATAGCAGAATAGTGAGAGGGTGGTTGATTCTATGAATCAGCCACTTTTTTGTGCATAAAAACTACTTTAATTGTATTTTATTGTACAATATTAAGAAAGTAGGTTTACTACAGAATTCTAGTATTATAGAATGATAGAGGCGCACTAATTTTTTTTTGCTCGCATTTGTTATAATTTGTATATTAAGATTACGCGTTATTGTAAATGATTTTTGAGAGGAGTATTATTTTTATGAAGTATCGTGCAGTCGCGGCTGGTATTTTAGCCGCAAGTTTATTATCGTCTCCAGTTAGTAGTTTCGCAGCAGGGAAAAAGTTTTCGGATGTTCCTACATGGGCGCAGGAATCGGTTGACTATTTAGTAGGGAAAAAAGCACTTGATGGAAAACCAGATGGAACGTTTTCTCCATCTGAAGCAGTAGATAAAGGATCAGCTGCAAAAATATTAGCGGTAGTTCTTGGTTTACCAATTGATCCAAAAGCGAAACCATCTTTTAAAGATTCGCAAGATCATTGGGCAGCACCATATATTGCTGCGGTAGAAAAAGCAGGTGTAATTAGTGGAGATGGTACTGGAAAATTCAATCCATCAAGCCAAATTAACCGTGCATCTATGGCATCTATGCTTGTACAAGCATATTCATTAGACAATAAAATTATTGGAGAACTTCCAACACAGTTTAATGATTTAGAACCTCATTGGGGTAAGAAACAAGCTAATATTTTAGTAGCTTTAGAGATTTCAATGGGTACAGGAAATGGTTGGAAGCCTGACGGTACTGTAAGTCGTGCTGAAGCAGCTCAGTTCATCGCGATGGCAGATAAAAATAAAACAAATACATCGAAAAGAATGTATATGAACAGAAACTTTATTACATATCATCAGGCATCGTTATCATCTGGTATTACTGACACTCAACATAAGCCACAAATGCTTGAAGTGAAAGAGCAAAGAGCGGATGGTTGGTTGAAAGTTGTAACAAGTAAAGGTGAGAAGTGGACGCCTTTAACAGAGAAAACAGATGCTATTAATGAAGGATTTACTGCGTATGCAGAAGCTTCGCATCAATCTAAAGTGTCAGGTACATATAATGCACAAAAAGTAACTGTTATTGAAGAGAATGGTAGCTGGATTCGTATCCGTATGGGAGCTGGCTTCCAATGGGTGGATAAAAATCAATTAAACCCAGTGAAGCAAGGTAACTTCCTAGAAGGTAAAGCGATTATTATTGATCCAGGTCATGGTGGAATTGACTCGGGGAACCCTGGTTATTATGAGAAAGAAAGTAAAACCGTATTAGATGTATCATTACGATTACAGAAAATATTTGAGAAAAAGACACCGTTTACTGTGTTATTCACTCGTACAGATGATACACGTCCAGGAACAAGTGGTCCTGATTCTTTAAAAAAACGTGTAGAATTTGCACAGCAAAATAATGGAGATATTTTTGTAAGTATCCATGCTAATGGTTCTGAATTGAAAAATGGACAAGGCACAGAGACATTATATTATGACTCAGCACGAGCAAGAGTAACGAATCCAAATGTAGAAGAGAGTCGTTTATTAGCAGAAAAAATTCAAAAACGTCTTGTGAATGCACTTGGAACAAAAGATCGTGGCGCGAAACATCAGGACTTATACGTAACTAGAGAAAATACAATGCCAGCTGTATTAACAGAATTAGCATTTGTAGATAATAAAAGTGATGCAGATAAAATTGCTACACCAGAACAGAGACAAAGTGCAGCAGAAGCTATTTATCAAGGTATTCTAGATTACTATGAAGCAATGGGTAACGACGTATCTTCTTTCCGTTAATAAATAAAAGAGATTGCCATAGGCAGTCTCTTTTTATTTATAAAACAAATTATAAAGGTTTCTCTTTATTTCGGGCATATGATATCATTTAATTTTATATGAAAAAAGTATTTGAGTAATTTTGATCATAACAATTTTAAACGATAAAGGATGATAATAGATTGAGTAATCATAGTAAAACACCTGCATGTATATATACGTATGCATTTCGCGAAGAGGAGCGTGCTTTATGTTACTTGGAAATGCGCTCGTTCTTTGGGATGGAGTCTCACGTTAATATTTTAAAAAGTGAAGTCAAGATTGCTCCGAGTAGAAGTCCGTTTATTAAAGAGCGCGTCGAGGTTATGTATGAAGGGGACGACTTAGAAAGCATTTTAGAACAAGTGGAACAAATTGATTTAGCGGGAGCGACATTCAAAGTTATCTTCGTTAAAATCAATGATCTTGGTAAAGAAAATAAAATTGAATATGGAGAAAGACGCCTTATTGAACGAGACCTCGGTATGCATATTGAAGGAGAAGCGGATGTTCGTAATCCAGAGCGTGTATTCGGGATTGTTCCTCTTGGAGGACGCTGGTACTTCGGACACTATGTAGAAAGTGATCCGGTTTGGTATCATCACATAAAAAAACCGCATAGCTATTCGACATCACTGAGCACACGTGTTGCTAGAGCTGTCGCAAATATCGCTGTACCAAACCCAGATGGAGTACGAGCAATTGACCCGTGCTGCGGTATTGGAACAGTAGTAGTAGAAGCACTTTCTATGGGAATTAACATCGTTGGTAGAGATATAAATCCACTTGTGGTGCTCGGAACGAGAAAAAACATCGCACATTTCGGGTTTGAAGGAACAGTAACAAAAGGTCCAATCGAGGAAATTACTGAGAACTACGACGTTGCAATTATCGATATGCCGTATGACTTATTTACGCATGCAACACCAGAAGACCAGTTCTCCATTCTTTCAAGTGCGCGCCGCATCGCTAAAAAGGTAGTCGTTGTCACGATGGAAACAATGGACGACATGATCCATGAAGCAGGATTTGAAATTACAGATCGCTGTATTACAAGAAAAGGATCATTTTCTAGACAGATTCTTGTTTGTGAATAAGAAAGAAAGGTCACCCGTTTATTAAATTAATAAATTACAGGATAGTTAGTCCATTATGAGGCTGATTATCCTTTTTTATTTAACAACAAATATAAAAACTCCATTTTGAATAAAGATTGATCAAAATGGAGCTACCCTTTTTAGCTAAGTATGAGATTTTTATAAAAAAGTTTGATTATTTTACTGAGCCTTAATGAATAACATTTCAAGAATACCAATAAAAAGCATAATCAGTCATAACTGAAGAATCACCCAACTGATGTAACATAGCTGAAATATTCCCTCTATGATAGGTTCCATGATTCACAACGTGTAAGACCATTTCAGATATACTTGTTTCTCTTAATCCTGCCCATGGATTATCCAACATTATTCTCTTTTCCATATCTTCCTGTCTGTTCAAAAAGGTTTTAAACCGGGATGTTAAAGTGTGAAATTCCGTTTCTAAGTCTTCAATGGGCAGTTTCTCAATCTTTTCTTGAATTTGAAATGAAGATTGCATTGCTTCATTCATACTCTGACCCTCAAGGGTATGAAGCCATCCATATTCCACCAAATAGAGATGAGATAAAACCTTTGAAACAGAAGAAAAGACACTTTTCATTTCCTTTTGATATTTCTCAGGAGAAAGTGTCTTAAGATGATCAATAATCCGTTGATTTGCCCATACATGATAGTTATATAGATTTTCTACATGATTTGCCATACAATCGCCTCCTTACCATCACGTTTTTTAATGTTCTTTATCAGAATGAATTATTCCTTTAAATATCATTACTTATTTGATGAGATCTTCAACTAAATGGCCCAATTGTTGAACAAAGGTCAAAGCAATCTTCAACTAACCTGCCCCGTTAGTTGAATTACATTTCTTCACAATGTTTATCGTTAGATTAACATAAATATCCAACAAGAAAACATCAAACCTCTAAGAAATCTATAGAGGTTTGATGTTTTTAATCAATCTTTTTTACAAAGCTACACTTGTGACAAAAAAGCTTATTTTTTCATTTTGTGGTGATTCTGAATTCTTAAGTTGATGGGCATGCCTGTGTAGGTGACCTTTTTTTGGTTTGTATCAATGTGTGGTTAGTTGGTAGTTTAGATGGGAGATTTGACGGGATTTGTTGAATAGACGATATATCTCGAGAGTTGTTTTATTAGTAAATTACTCTTCTTTCGTCTTCTCTTGTTGTGCAATTAGTAAATTGCGTAATACGTGTCCGCGGTAACTTTCTAGTTTTCGTCCTTCATGATAGCGAACACCTAATTTTTTAAGCTCAGCTACGTACCAGCCCTTTGTTCCGTAATACATGAGACCACTTCCTTTTTTCTTTTGAACAGTATATGTGCCTGGGCGAGAGAATTTTCTTTTTTTATTCATGAAATTTGCAGAATTTATTATTGAATATTCAGTTTATTTTTAATATGATTAACTTATTATCGGATGACAGTGATTAGCCTCGCTGTAAGCCCGGATTTATGTTTGAAAATGAAGAGAGTAACTTCTTTCCACTTGAGCTTCTTTAGCAGAAGTACGAGCTATAAGGATAAGGGTAGTAAAATTCAATGCAAATGTGTACATTGTTTTTCTGGCTCTTAACATAGTAACGGAGGATGAAATATGCGTAAAGGAACTTTTTTTATGGCAGGACATTCGAGACTTCCGAAAGGGATGGCTGTTCGCAGTATGTATGAAACATTAACGATTACAATTGAGGCAGATCATAAATATCACGTCATTATTGAAGCGTCATGTACGCTTGCGACAGAGCACGGTAGAGACTTCGTTTCTCAAATTTTGAGAGGACATAGTTTGCAAGATGGTATTGAAGAAATCGTTCAAGATATTATGGACCATTATCAAGGAAAAGCGCAAAATGCGATCGTCAGTGCGGTAAAAGATTTACATCGCCAATATGTAAGTTATTTAAATGATGAACAGCCCAGAGGAGAGTACGAGGAAACGACACCATAAAAACTGTCTAGTTTACAACCATAAACGAGAGCCAGTTGTATTTCTTTTTAAAGAGATACGACTGGCTTTTTATATTGAGGAGGCAAGAACTATGAAAAAGTTAAGTGAAGTTCAAGTTGTAAAACAAGAGACGAAAAAAAGAGGGTGCGCAGAAAGTAAGGGGATTTGTAACATGTGTAAAGTATGTCGAGAAAATAATAAAAAACGAATTGACAGTTAGAATATTTTGAATTATTATTTAATTAATAAGATCCATACGAGAAATTAGCCTTCTCTATATCCGATCTTGCTTTCCTGTTTTACAAATATTTTCATACAAACTGTCTATTATTATTGTACTTTAAGAGATTAAAGAACATTCGTAATTATGAGCCAGTTGTACGTTTCTACGATTTTATGTCGTGGTATGCGTATAACTGGCTTTTTCGTTGTTAGGACAGTAAGACCGAATCTCAGCATAAGAAGATAAGGATAACTGTCTGTAAAAAGCGTCAATACGTTCTTCATATTTAAATTAGGGAGGAATTGAAATGTCGATTATTACAGAACAAAATGCGAAGATGAAATTTGCAAAGAAATATGAGGGGTATGAAATTGCTCCTCATCCAGAGCATAATCGTTTATATCATATTACGCTAAACGAGCAATTGCTTAAGCAGTTTTTTGAAGAGGTAAAAGAGCATTCAGAGCAGTCACTGCAATACATTCCTTATTCTCGGTTTAATCTTGCGGATGGAATGAGAAAGATTTTTGGGCAATCATTTATGGATAACATTCGCGGCATTATTCATGACCGTGAAACGGGCGGATTTACAATTGGGGTACAAGGTGAAACGGCAGATCCAGCAGACTACGTGAAATTTGCAACAGCATTAACACATTTAATCGGGGAGCCAAACTTTGATGCAATGACAGGAACGTATTATGCTAGATTTAATGTGAAAGATACGGATAGTAGTGATTCATATCTTCGTCAAGCGTACCGATTGTTTACTCTTCATACGGACGGTACATTCGTTGATGAGCCGACAGATTGGCTTCTTATGATGAAAATTGAAGAGCAAAATGCAGTAGGCGGAGAATCTCGTTTACTACATTTAGACGATTGGGAAGACCTTCAGAAATTTAGAGAGCATTCACTCGCATCTTTTAAGGTTACGTATAAAGCACCACCAAGTAAAAATGCGCAAGAAATCGTCTATCGTGAAACATTTTTTGACGTAAATAACGCACCATGTATTTGCTTTATTGATCAGTTCGCTTATCCAGATAATATTGAACAAGCAAACTATTTGAAAGACTTATCATATTCAGTTGAAAACTCACCAGCAACACATGCATTGAAATTACCAATTGGTGACTTAGTTCTTTTAAACAACTTATTTTGGATGCACGGAAGAGCTGCATTTGAGAAAAATAAAGATTTATATAGAGAACTAATGCGTCAGCGCGGTTGTTTTTCTAAATAAGTTTGTACGGCGGGTCTTAAAAAAGGCCTGCCTTTCATCATATTAAGGGGGAAGTAGGATGTATGACTTTATAATTATTGGCGGAGGAATTGTTGGGCTTTCAACGGGAATGGCTTTAACGAAAAAATTCCCTCGTGCGAAAATCGCGATCATTGAAAAAGAAAAGGAACTTGCACATCATCAAACTGGGCATAATAGCGGAGTAATTCACTCTGGAATTTATTATAAACCAGGGAGTTATAAAGCGAAGTTTGCCAAAGAAGGAAACGCAGCTATGGTTCAATTTTGTAAAGAAAATGACATCGTTTATGACATGTGCGGAAAAGTAATTGTCGCTACAGAAAAGGACGAACTTCCTCTTTTACATAACTTATATGAGAGAGGCTTACAAAACGAGTTACATATTGAAAAAATAGATAAGGAAGAATTAGCTGAAATTGAACCGCATGTAAAAGGACTTGGCGCAATCCGTGTTCCTTCTTGCGGGATTGCTGATTATAAAGGCGTAAGCTATGCATTTGCTCGCTTAATTCAGGAAAGCGGGGGAGAAGTACATTTAGGAACAGCGGCGGAGCGTATTACTGAGAAGAAAGACGCTGTAACAATTGAGACAAATCAAGGTGTATTTAAAACGAAATTTCTCATTAACTGCGCCGGCTTACATAGTGATCGCATTGCGAAAAAGACAGGCATATTAACGGATATGAAAATTGTTCCGTTTCGTGGTGAATATTATGAACTTGTCCCAGAAAGACGCTATCTCGTAAAACATTTAATCTATCCAGTTCCAAATCCAGAATTCCCGTTTTTAGGTGTTCATTTCACAAGAATGATAAACGGCGACGTACATGCAGGACCAAACGCAGTATTAAGCTTTAAGCGAGAAGGCTATACGAAAACAGACTTCGATATAAAAGACTTCATGGAAACAATGACATACACAGGCTTTTGGAAAATGGCGATGCCAAATATGAAAGAAGGCATAAAAGAAATGGTGCGCTCATTCAGTAAACAATCATTCCTAAAAAGCTTACAGCGCTTAATACCAGAGCTAACAGACAAAGATATCGTCCCAACCCATGCAGGTGTAAGAGCACAAGCCATTTTATCAAACGGAAATATGGTTGATGACTTTTGTATTATCCCTGGCATCAATTCTCTGCACATTTGTAATGCGCCATCTCCAGCTGCAACGGCTAGTATAAAGATTGGTGAGGAGATTGCTAAGCAAGTGCCGGATGTGGTGGCGGTTAGGGTTTGATGGGTCCCTCGAGTGATTTGAGTCATAAATCCGCCTCACTTTGAACGATAATATTACCGTAAATCATGAATTTGAAGAACCCCTTCTCATAAAGTAAACCTTTAATCAGTGGTGGTTTTTCTTCAGCATTAGGGCTACGAAATTGAAAACTATTTAAAGAAAATACGACATCACTTCTATTTCTAGTTTATTAAAATAGGATTTATAATAAGAATTTCTAAAAATATAAAGGAGGGATATGCTTTGTTTCCAGGTACTTTATATGAAACACATGTTAAAACAAAAAATTTAGAAGTGGCAAAAGAGTTTTATACTAAACTTGGATTATTTCATGCTCACACTATTGAAGAACGCCGCGTAGCATTCTTTTGGTTTGATAAAGAAAATAAGAAGGAACAAATGCTGGGCATTTGGGAGGTATCGGAAGAAGCATTCCATACAAGTCACTTTGCATTCAAGGTTAACTATGAAGAAATCATTCATGCAAGAGAATGGCTTCTTAATAAAGGAATAAACCCAAGGGCTGCTTTCGGTCTTGAACCTTCCGAGCCTATGGTTCAAACGTGGACACCGACTGCAAACCTTTATTTTTACGATCCTGACGGCAATTCTTTAGAATTTCTATGTTTACTTCCTGAAAAGAAAAACGTAAAACAAGATGTCATGTATTTGAGTGAGTGGGAAAGCTTGGAGAGTGAAGAATAAATTCGATTTTTAACTCAAATCCCGCAAATCTATGGCTTAAATCACCCCCTGAGTTTTCGGGGGATTTTTTTGTTTTGGGGCCAATAATCACCTACTGTATAAAAAAGTAGACAGTAGTGTGTATTTTTCAAAAAATGTATACAGATTTATCCCGCATTAACTGCCCGTAAAAGCCCGATTGGTGTGGGCTAATAATCAGTGGGGGATGAAGCCCCCACTGATTAAAGTTTCACTTTATACTCTATGCGTTGGCATGATACTTGCAATAAAAAGAGTATCAACATATAGGGGAGAGATAGAAATGAAGGTTAGTAAAGTGTACACGACAATTGATGCACACGTAGCTGGGGAACCGCTTCGAATTATTACGGGCGGAGTGCCAGAAATAAAAGGAGAAACGCAGCTAGAAAGACGCGCATATTGCATGGAACATTTGGATCATCTTCGCGAGGTTCTTATGTATGAACCGAGAGGACATCACGGCATGTACGGTTGTCTCATTACTCCGCCTGCAAGTGCTCATGCTGATTTTGGTGTATTATTTATGCACAATGAAGGCTGGAGTACGATGTGTGGTCACGGAATTATCGCTGTTATTACAGTAGGAATTGAAACTGGTATGTTTGAAGTGATAGGGGAAAAACAAAAATTCATTATTGATAGCCCTGCCGGGGAAGTTATTGCGTACGCAAAATTTAACGGGAGCGAAGTAGAGTCCGTATCGTTTGAAAACGTTCCTTCGTTCGTATATAAGAAAGACGTTCCTATCAAAATAGATGACTATGAATTTCAAATAGATATCGCATTTGGCGGAGCGTTCTACGCTGTTGTAGATAGTAAAGAATTTGGTTTGAAAGTTGATTTCAAAGATTTAGCTGCGATTCAAACGTGGGGAGGTAAAATTAAGCACTACATTGAGAGTCAAATGGAAGTAAAACATCCACTTGAAGAAGATTTAAAAGGAATATACGGCGTTATTTTCTCAGATGAACCGAAAGGGAAAGACGCTAGCTTACGAAATGTAACGATTTTCGCTGATGGGCAAGTAGACCGTTCTCCTTGCGGTACAGGAACTTCCGCAAGAATCGCAACTCTTTTTGAAAAAGATGCCTTACAAAAGGGAGAAACGTTCATTCACGAATGCATTACTGACGGCCAATTTGAGGGAGAAGTATTATCCGTAACCGCAGTAGATACATATGAAGCTGTCATTCCGAAAGTAACGGGGAATGCATTTATTACAGGGTTTCATCAGTTCGTTGTAGACCCGAGAGATGATTTGAATCGGGGATTTTTGTTAAGCTAAAAGGAGGAGGTGGAAAGATATGCTAGTCATAAGCGCAAACGAACAAAGAAACTTAGTAAATATGAACGAAGTCATTGAATGCGCGGCGCTTGCTTTAAAAGAATTTTCAGCAGAAAGAACGATCACACCAATTCGCGGCTCATTACCATTTGCGAACGAGAAAAATACGGCATTAATTATGCCTTCAGTAGCGGAAGGACTTGAGGCACTTGGCTTAAAAGTAGTAACAGTAGTCCCCGAGAACAAAAAGATAGGAAAGAAAACGATAAACGGGATTGTGATGCTATCAGACTTTCAAACGGGAGAACCGCTCGCACTTTTAGAAGGATCATACTTAACGATGATTCGAACAGGCGCCTTATCAGGAGTAGCGACAAAACAATTAGCTCGTCATAATGCAAAAAACTTGTGCATTATCGGAACAGGTGAACAAGCGAAAGGAATTGCAGAAGCTGTATTCGCGGTTAGAGATATCGAAAAAGTAATTTTATACAATCGAACAGAAGAAAAAGCATATGCATTCTTGCAATATATACAAGAGAGATTCAATAAACCTGCATATGTTCACACAAATGCAAATGAAGCAATAAGCGAAGCAGACATCATCGTCACAACAACGAACGCATCCACACCAGTCTTCTCAGAAAAACTACAAAAAGGCGTCCACATAAACGCCGTCGGTTCATTTAGACCGAGCATGCAAGAACTACCATCTCACGCCATCGCGGGCGCTGACAAAGTAGTAGTCGAATCAAAAGAAGCAGCACTAGAAGAAACGGGTGACCTTCAAGTCCCGATAAAAGAAGGATTATTTGAAGCGAGCGACATCCACGCCGAACTTGGTCAAATTATAAGCGGAGAAAAAGCTGGTAGAGAGAATGATGAAGAGATTACTATTTTCAAATCGGTTGGTTTGGCGGTAGTGGATATAATTGTTGCGAAGTATTTGTATGAGAAAGCGGTGGAGAATGGGGTAGGGAATAGGATTGAGTTTTGAGGGACTGCCTTTTGGTGGTCTTTTTAATTTTGGAATAAGTTGCTCTATTTGGTGCTTCATATATTTTTGTAGATGAAAGTGTATGGAGATTGTGGTGTTTTTTGTTTATAATGCGCTTTTGCATCTCAAATGCAATGCAAAATCTAGGGATTAAATGACGTTCACAAGCAGTTGTTGAACCCCTTCGCAAGGGAGAGCTTGAATGATAAGAAAGCAGCCGAGTTTTATACAAAGAGTCGGCTATTTTTCTGTTTATTTAATACTCTAAAGATACACATCTTAAAGAATATAAGATATTTATGTTCAAAACGCCTTGGTAATTGATTAGAGAAATGAGTTTGGGAAATAGGTTAATTTTAGTTAGAGAAGAAGAACTTAGAAAAACATCTAATCATATTATTAATATGAATAAAATTTCTAGTATATATCAGTATTTGATTCTATTGGAGTTGTCTTCGTTTGTCCCTTATTTTCTAATTGGAGAATAAGGGACAAAGTTTTATGAAGGAGTAAATTTAGACACCAAGTATGCAGCTTTTTTACCATTCTCGCCATTCTTCTGTTATGTCTTCTTCGGATTCTAAGCCAGCTATTCGTGCTCCTGTATCGATAAATTCATAGAGATCTTCTCTTTCCATTGTTTCGATAAAATGGTCATGTTCGATATTTAATTCATTTATTTTAATAACTACCTCTTTAACAACTTGCATTACTTCGACTTCGGTTGGATTCTCACCTAATTGCTCTAAATTGTTAATGTAAGTGTCGAGAACTTTATTTGTTGCACTTATATTTTCTTCAGTGAAAAATTCCCCATCTTCATCATACTCAACCCATGAGGTTGTTGGTTTGTTTTTTTTCAATTCATCAAATGTCATGATAACCTCCTAAAAGTGTTTTTTATCTTTAATCTCATTCTACATTTTCAATTCTATATAACAACCATTTTGGAGTGATTTCCTGTAGGCTATTAGTTTTTAACTCATTTTGTGAGTCTACCTTTTCGTGGTCTTTTTATTTTACCCTCCGCATAAATATATTTTATCCCGCATTAACGGGCAGTAAGACTTCCACCTCAAAATTCGGCGAATGCGGAGGAGTTAGGTGGGAGATCAACTGCCCGTAAAAGCCCGATTGGTGAAGGCTAATAATCAGTGGGGGATGGACAAAACCCCC
Organism: Bacillus nitratireducens; assembly: GCF_036320425.1. Classification (NCBI taxonomy): domain Bacteria; kingdom Bacillati; phylum Bacillota; class Bacilli; order Caryophanales; family Bacillaceae; genus Bacillus; species Bacillus nitratireducens. Next base: position 89,947 of record NZ_JAUMJO010000006.1, on the reverse strand, counting down.
ACTGATTAAAGTTTTACTTTATCGCAAGAATTCATTGATAGATTTCAAACTTTCCACATATACGAAAAAGTTTGACAATACATACGGGTAGTGGTAATTTAAAACCTATAAGAAAACTCGGTATTAATTCCGAGTTTTCTTATAGGTATAAATAGTCGAGAGGGGTCGAAATATGAAAAAGAAGTTGTTTGCATTACCATTTGTCCTACTATTACTTATTGCATTAGCGGCTTGCTCAGGGGAGAAAGATTCTTCGAAGCAAGCAGGAACTAGTACGTCAGGGACTCCGAAAGATGGAGGAACGTTAACAGTTGGTGTTAGTGATAATCCAGATACGATGAACCCGCTTTATGCGAATGATCGTGTATCGTTAACCGTGCAGCAAGCTTTATATGCACCGCTGTATCATATGGAAGACGGTAAGAAAAAGTTTGTTCTTGCTGAGAGCTTTACGCCTTCAGAGGATCAATTAACATGGACTTTAAAACTAAAAGATAATTTGAAATGGCATGATGGTAAGAAAATTACATCAGATGATATTGCATTTACATTCCAATCTATTTTAGATGAGAAACAAAATAGTTCAAGCCGTGAAAACTTTATTTTTAAAGGAAAGCCGCTTGAGGTGAAAAAAGTGGATGAGCTAACGACTCAATTCGTATTACCACAAGTAAGTGCATCTTTCGAAGGGGTTATGAACGATTTCTTCCCAATTCCGAAACATGTATTTGAAGGTGAAGCGGATTTAGTGAAGAGTAAGAAAAACTTACAGCCTGTAGGATCGGGTCCATTTAAGTTTAAAGAGTATAAATCAGATGAGTACGTTGCATTAGATCGATTCGATGATTATGTCGGTGGTAAAGCTAAATTAGACTCTATCGTATATCGCGTTGTAAAAGACCGTAATACAGCAAATGTTTCACTACAAAATGGTCAAATTAACATGAAGATGATTGAGCCACAAGACTTTAAGAAATTAGATAGCACTGGGAACTTCTCAATGGTGACATTCCCTGAAGGTAGATTATTCTACTTATCTTATAACCAAAATACAGATCTTATGAAGAAAAAAGAAGTGCGCCAAGCAATTGCGCATGCGTTAGATAAGAAAGAAATGATTAACTCAGCATTCGTTTCTAGTCAATTCGCAGAACCAGCAAATTCAATCTTAACGCCAGACGCTATGTATTATGCAAAAGACATTAAAGATTATAAGTATGATAAAAAAGAAGCGAAAGATTTATTAGCGAAAGCTGGCGTGAAAGATAAAGAAAAAGTACGCGTTATGTATGTAACGAATAATAAAATTATGGAAAGCTTAGCGCTTTATACACAACAAAAATTACAAGAAGTTGGCTTAGAAGTTGAACTGAATGCATTAGATGCTAGTGCAGCAAGTGAAAAAAGCTTAGATAAAGAAAATAAAGAATATGATATTACATTCGGTGGTTACATAATGGGACCTGAGCCAGATTCATATAAGAGCTTATTCTTAAGTAATGCTGAATACAATTACGCACGTTATAAAAACGCTGATTTCGATAAGTTATGGGAAGAAGCTGCAGTTGAAACAGATAAAACGAAACGCGCAGAACTATACCATAAAATTCAAGAGACAGCTAGAGAAGACTTACCTTATCTACCAATCGCATATCCGAAAGCAGTTATTGCAGTAGATAAAAAGTTTGATGGATTAAAAGAAGCAAAAGCAATTCCTGTCACAATGTTTGAAGATCTATCGAAAATCTATGAAGTGAAATAAGAAACAGTAAAGAAGCTGGTGGAAATCAGCTTCTTTATCCCGCTTTAATGGGCAGTAAGACTCCCGCCTCAAAACTCGGCGAATATGAGAAAGTGAGGCGGGAGCTCTGTTGATTAAAGTTTCACTTTATCTTGAGGGGGGAAGTTTGTGTATAAAGTAATTGCAAAGAGGCTTTTAAATGCAATTCCGCTTTTATTTGTTATTTCTATTATTTCTTTTCTATTAATAAAACTAGCGCCGGGCGATCCCGTTCGAAACTTTGTAACGCCGAATATGAGTCCGATTGATGTCGAGCGTATTCGCAAAAGTTTAGGGCTAGATCAACCGATTTACGTGCAATATTTTTTATGGTTAAAAAATATTTTAACAGGGAATTTTGGATACTCACTTCAAAACCATCGTCCTGTTTTAGAACTTATTACAGAAAGATTACCCGCAACAATCGGGTTAATGGGATCATCTTTACTCGTTTCATTTGTAATCGCAATACCACTTGGACTATTTACAGGGGTGAAAAAGAATTCTATCTTTGATCGCATCGTGAACTTTATCTCCTATGTGGGAATCTCAATGCCAGTCTTTTGGTTCGCGTTACTATTAATCTACTTATTCTCTCTAAAGTTGAACTTGCTTCCGAGTATGGGTATGCGCACAGTCGGTCAAGATTCCTTCTGGGATATTGTCCAGCACGGCATTTTACCTTGCATGGTGCTAGCGTTCCAAAACATCTCTGTTTATATGAGATATATTCGTTCCAGCACAATTCAGCAATTAGAAGAAGATTACGTACAAATTCAATATGCGTACGGTGCTTCAAAGAAAACAGTTTTATTTAATCACGTACTTCGAAACGTATTAATACCGATCATTACAATTTTCGGATTATCCATTCCAAGTTTAGTAGGCGGAGCGTTCATTACGGAAACAGTATTCTCATGGCCGGGACTTGGTTCACTTGGGGTGAATGCTATTTTTAGATTTGATTATCCAATTATTATGGCAATCACATTATTATCATCGTTCATGTTAATTCTCGGTAATTTAATTGCTGATATTTTATATGGCGTAGTAGATCCGCGCATTCGAATGAGGGGGTGATTTGGAATGAATAATAGGAGATTTCAAACGATAAAAAGTAATTTTACGAAAAATAAGTTTGTACTAATGGGAGTTATTATACTTGCGGTTTTAACAATAGCGTCTCTTTTCGCATTCGTATCACCGTACGATCCTAGTAAAATGTCGATTCCAGATCGTTTACAAGAACCGAGTTTAAGTCATCCGTTCGGCACGGATGATTACGGAAGGGATTACTTAACGAGAGTGTTATATGGCGGAAGAGTTTCGCTTGCGGTTGGTTTTCTTGCGATGGTTGTTTCTATTACAATCGGCACCGCAGTCGGAACAATAAGTGGATACTTTGGCGGAAAGTTAGACAACTTCTTAATGCGAATTGTTGAAGTTCTTATGTCGATTCCATCATTCTTTTTAATGCTGTTATTAAATGCTTATTTAAAACCAGGAATTACAACGCTTGTTCTTATTATCGGATTACTAACGTGGATGGACACCGCGCGTATTGTAAGGGCAGAAACGTTATCTGTAAAAGAGCGTGAGTACGTTTTATATGCAAAAGTATCCGGACAAAAATCATTGATGATTATTATAAGACACATCATTCCTAACATTTTATCGACCATTATAATCGCAGCGACATTAACAATTGCGACATCGATTTTAATGGAATCATCACTTAGCTTCTTAGGATTAGGTATTAGAGAACCAGATTCTTCTTGGGGCAGCATGCTAAATAATGCGCAAGGGTATATAGGTGAAGCTTGGTATTTAACACTCTTCCCAGGGTTCCTTATTTTATTAACAGTACTAAGTTTTAACGTAATCGGTGAAGCGTTGAAAAAAGCTTTCGCACCAAAAGGGGCTCATCATGAGAACTAATGCTTTAAGTGAGGGGGAGTGAAAAGCGTGTCTGAAAAACTATTAGAAGTAAAAAACTTAAAGACTTCTTTTTTCATAGAAGACGGCGAAGTAGAAGCGGTTCGCGGCGTTTCATTTAGTCTGAAAAAGGGTGAAGTCGTTGGGATTGTTGGCGAATCGGGAAGCGGAAAGAGCGTTATGGCGAAATCCGTTATGGCTCTTGTCACGTCGCCAGGGAAAGTGAAAGAAGGAGAGATTCTTTTTCAAAATGAAAACGTGCTTTCTAAATCGGAGAAAGAATTACGCTCTATTAGAGGGAATCAAATTTCACTTATCTCCCAAGATCCAATGTCGGCATTAAATCCAGTTGTGAAAATTGGAAAGCAAATGACGGAAGTAATTATTCGGCATCAAAAAGTGAAAAAGAAAGAAGCACAAAATATCGCGGTCAATTTGCTAAAACAAGTTGGTCTTTCTTCACCGGAAGAAAGGGTAAAACAATATCCGCATGAACTAAGCGGCGGAATGAAGCAGCGGGTTATGATCGCAATGGCGATGTCTTGTAACCCAGACCTTCTCATTGCGGACGAACCGACGACAGCACTTGATGTAACGATACAAGCGCAAATACTAGACTTAATGAAAAACTTTAAAAATGAAACGAATATGTCGTTATTGCTCATCACGCATGATCTTGGAATTGTTGCGCAAAACTGTACACGCGTCATCGTTATGTACGGCGGACTTATTATGGAAGAAGGGCATGTACTTGATATTTTCCAATCGCCGAATCATCCATATACGAAAGGGCTATTAAACTCTCTGCCAAAAATATCGAACGGCGTAAAAGAAAGACTAGCGCCAATTCAAGGTGTAACGCCAAACTTACTACACCCGCCGAAAGGTTGCCCATTCGCAGAGCGTTGCCCACATAAAATGGACATTTGTGAAAAAGAACGTCCACCATATTTTGAAATCGGAAACGGAAGACGCTCTATGTGCTGGCTAAACGATGAAATAGTAGGTGATTCCCATGCATGAAGAAAACTTAATTGAAGTTCGGAACTTAAAAAAGTATTTTCCTATTAAAAAAGGACTATTCGGCAGAAAAACAGAGCAATTAAAAGCAGTCGATGACCTAAGCTTCACAGTTAAAAAGGGTGAAACATTTGGGCTAGTAGGAGAATCGGGCTGCGGAAAATCAACGACAGGAAGAAGCATCATTCGCTTACACGATGTCACTTCAGGTAACATTCTATTTGATGGAAAAGATATCGCAGATCTAAAAGAAAGTGAACTAAAAGAATATCGAAAACGAATGCAAATCATTTTCCAAGATCCATACGCATCATTAAACCCGACAATGAACGTATTCCAAATTATTAGCGAACCGATGAACATTCACGGCTCTTACAAAGAAGAAGAAAGAAAAGAAATCATTCTAGACCTGCTCAAAAAAGTAGGCCTAAAAGAAGAACACTTATATCGTTACCCGCACGAATTTAGCGGAGGCCAACGCCAGCGCATCAGCATCGCGCGCGCACTATCTGTAAAACCGGACTTCATCCTTTGTGACGAACCAATCTCAGCACTAGATGTCTCAGTCCAAGCACAAGTCGTAAACATGCTGCAAGACATTCAAGAAGAAACAGGCGTCACATACTTATTCATCGCACATGACCTATCCATGGTAAGGCACATATCAGATAGAATCGGAGTCATGTACTTAGGAAACATAGTAGAAATTGCCGATAGCGAAGACCTATACACAAAACCGGCACATCCATACACACAAGCACTACTCTCATCCATGCCAGAACCAGATCCAACAAACACAGGCAAAGAACGGATCATTCTAGAGGGCGAAGTACCAAGCCCACTCAACTCACCATCCGGCTGCAAATTCAGAACGAGATGTAAATTCGCCACTGAAAAATGCGCGCGGGAAGTACCGAAGATGGTTGAGATTGCGAAGGGGCATGAGGTGGCTTGTCATTTGTTTTAGAGGAGGAAGCATTGGGGGAACCTGGTGGTATTTCAGTTGGTAATATGATAGCTGGTTATGGCTTGTAGCGTTAAATAATTTATATAATAAACAATAAACATAAAAAAGAGCTAAGGTTCTCATACAGCCTTAGCTCTTTTTTATGTTTGTTAAACAATTGATCATCTATTTTTCTTTACATAATCTCCAGATACAGTCCATATCAACTATAGATTCTTGTCTTATGCTAAATGTAATCAAAAAGCAAGTAGATAAAGATAATGATTAAAACATTAACTCTAGATACTTTTTTGATGAATATTACAAATAAACAGGAGGTAATGAAAAATGATTAAAACATTATTAGCAGGAGCACTTTTAAGTACAGGATTGGTAGCGGGAGGTGCAGTAGGTGCAGATGATGCGAAAATGGACAATTTAAAGTCGAATGAAGATAGTTCAAATCAAGTAATTACACAAAGTGCAGATGGAACAACGTCTTTCTCACAAAACTTTGATTTGCCTAAAGATGCAGTGCCAGCAACTCCTAAAGGAGACGCAAAAACTGTTGAAAGAACAGAAGGTACAGGTTCTCAAGAAGGAAAAATGGTACCAACAAAAGAAGGTACAGATTCTCAGCCTGGATTTGAAATGGGAGCCCCTGAAAAACCAGAACATGCAAAAACTGTTGAAAGAACAGAAGGTACAGGTTCTCAAGAAGGAAAAATGGTACCAACAAAAGAAGGTACAGATTCTCAATCTGGATTTGAAATGGGAGCCCCTGAAAAATCAGAACATGCAAAAACTGTTGAAAGAACAGAGGGTACAGACTCTCAAGAAGGAAAAATGGTACCAACAAAAGAAGGAAATTAAATAATATATAGTTATAACGAAGAGCATCCAAAAAGTGGTGCTCTTTTTATATTATAGGGATTAACTAGTTTTACTCAATATAGAACTGTAGGAGGAATTCAAACTAGAATATGGGTTACTGTCTCTTCAAATCATGGTGTTTGAAGCGCTAGTTTTGGTGGTAACGTTACAACATAAACATTTTATTAGAGATTTTTTAAATTTACATACACTCTAGATAAACTACATATCAACTTCAGATACTTGTTTTATGATACAAGTAGTCAAACAAAAGGAGGGCAATACAAAATGATTACAACAGTATCAACAGGGCACTCTTTTAAGTACAGGAGATTATTAACAGGTGGAGAAAATGTTGAAGATGTACAGACAGATAAACATATTCCATATGAACAAAATGAATTGCAGCAAACTCTAGAAAAGTATGATTCGAAGAAATTTGAGTTATAAAAAGAAAATAGATAAATATAGTAAAAATAGATAAATTGACAAGAGAAAAGCACTTTGTGTATATCACAGGTGCTTTTTATTTTCATTGTGATATAGGGCTTGAATTAAATTTTTACACTAAAATATATACGGCAAAAAAGGGGGGAGTTCATTGCACAAAGTTATTTATGGAATATTAATTTTAATTTATACTTTGTATTCATTTTTTGTAAGTGATGGAAGTGAAGTAAGGTTTATTATGGTGTTAACTATAGTACTTATCTTTTCTGTGGTTCTAGAAAAAGGAAATGCAAACAAAACGACTGATTAAAGGTCTTTTTGTTTGCATTTTTTAGTTGGCTATTAAAGTCCAGATGTTTTAGGGATAGCACCAAATCGCCATCAAGCTTAAAGAACGATTTATCCCCAAACAATAAAAATGATCCTTTTATTACAAGTTAGCACCAAATTTCGTTTTTGGGACACTATTAAATTTTTAGTTGATGAAAACACCCGCCTAAAATAGAAAACTTTTAACCTATTATCATTTATTCCGTAGCTTTTAAGGTATTTAACACGACTTTGGTTGCGTCTGCAATAAGTTTGTCATCGTATTTAGCATCTTCTTTATCATGATTAGAAAGTATAGCAAGAACAATCGGCTTTTTATTTGGTGGCCAAATAATTGCGATATCATTTCTTGTTCCGTAAGATCCCGCGCCTGTTTTATCAGCTACTTCCCATCCTTTTGGTACGCCCGCACGAATCAATTTATCTCCAGTTGTATTTCTCTTCATCCAATCTACTAATAGTTCACGTTTTTCTGTTGGAAGTGCATTTCCTAATGTAAATGATTGAAGTGTCTTAGCTATCGCTTCTGGTGTACTGGTATCATGTGTTTCTCCTGGATGCACTTCATTTAATTCAGGTTCAAATCGTTCTGAAGTAGTAACAGTATCTCCCATTTCTCTCAAGATTTTTTCAAATTCAGAGGGCCCTCCTAACTGTTTAAGAATCAAATTATGTGCTGTGCTGTCACTATATCGAACAGAAGCATCTGCAAGTTCTTTTAACGTCATTCCTGTATCAACATGCTTTTCAGTAATTGGATTATAATTAGAAAGATCTTCATGAGTATACGTAATCCTTTGATCAAGAGCTTCTAATGAGTTCTTGCGTAAAAGAGCGCCCACAGCTAATGATTTAGATGTAGATGCAAATGCAAAACGATCATCTGAATGATAAGCAACAGTTTGATTCGTACCTGTGTCCAGTGCATAAATACCAAGCTTAGCATCATATTCTTTTTCAAGTTTAGCGAAAGATTGATTACCTGTATTTTCTTGCTTAATTTGAGTAGCTTGATTCGTTTGTTTAGGTGGTTCAGATTGAGTGTTACTATTGGAACAACCTATAAGTGATACACATGAAAGTAATACTACAGGCACAATCTTTTTGTAATGTAAAATGTTAAAGAACTTGTTTAAAACGAACATAAATTTTCAACCTCTTTCAAGAATATATGGATTTTGTCTAGGTATTCTAAATACCAATGCAATTAAAGATGGCATAGGGTAACAATACTACTGTAGCTAAAATTTCACAGGTTAAAGGACATCCAAAACGTTTATCCCGCTATTTGTGGGCAGTAAGACCCCCACCTCAAAATTCAGCGGAAGCAAAGAAGTTAGGTGGGGGTCGGGCTGCCCGTAAAATCCCGATTGGTGAGGGCTGATAATCAGCGGGAGATGAACAAAACCCCCACTGATTAAAGTTTCACTTTATATGATTGATAAGTCACGGTTTGGGCTGTTTCTTTTTTGTTTCCACTTGTAATGGTTCACCTGTGAAAGTATTACAATACATACTTTTTACTTTTGGGAATAATAAGTCCTTTCTTTTTTTTGTAATACATAAAAATAGATGTCAAACGGGATATGTTGTATCCAATCTGGACAACTAGTATTAGAAATACACTTATTAGACACTCTAAGGGATAAATTTGTTCCACTTTAAGATGAGGAAGAATTTGGGGTTTGTAAAATAACAATGGAACTACGCGTTTTTTCGTCATACAAAAACCTCTACATATAAGTAGAGGTTTTTAAATTGTATATTAATGAATTATGCTTTTTTAGATAAAGCAAATCGAATTCAGGTAAACGAAGAACATAGAATACATAATTTTAACTAGATTTATTATTAGCTAGTTTATCTCCACCATTAAGCTCCGCCTCAATCTGCGAAGTCTTCGATGACTCATCCATACGCCAATACGTAATAAAGCTTATCGCGATACATCCAGCTACATAGAAGTAGAATAGTGATTCCATCCCAATACTCTTTAGCCATAATGCGATGAACTCAGCTGTTCCGCCGAATATCGCAACAGTTAGTGCATAGGGTAAACCTACGCCAAGTGCACGAATTTCAGTTGGGAAGAGTTCGGCTTTTACAATTGCGTTAATGGAAGTGTAACCAGTAACGATAATGAGACCGACCATCATGAGTAAGAATGCTACCATTGGGTCTGTCGTTTTTTCCATAAAGAAGAAGATTGGTGCTGTTAGTAACGTTCCGAGAATACCGAAAGCCATTAATAGTGGGCGGCGTCCAATTTTATCGGATAATAGCCCTGCAATTGGTTGAAGTACAACGAATATAAGTAGTGCGGCAAAGTTAATCCAGCTTACAACTTCTTTCGGGAGACCGACTGTGTTTACCATGAACTTTTGTAAGTATGTTGTGTACGTATAGAATGCGACAGTGCCTCCTAGTGTTAGGCCGACTACTGTTAATACTGCTTTCGGGTGTTTCATAAGAGCGCGAACGGTTCCTGCGCTTTCGCGGTTTTTCGATTCCATATTTGAGAACTGCTCTGATTCATCCATTGTACGTCGAAGCCATAATACAGCTACTGCTCCCATTGCTCCAATAATGAATGGAATACGCCATCCCCAAGCTTTCATATCTGGTTCGCTTAGTAATTGCTGAAGAACAATTTGAACGCCTAACGCAACCATCTGTCCAGCAACGAGCGTTACATATTGAAAACTTGAATAAAAACCACGGCGTCCACTACTAGCCATCTCAGATAAATATGTTGCGGAAGTTCCATACTCTCCGCCAAGTGATAACCCTTGCAGTAAACGAGCAAGAACTAAAATAATTGGCGCCATAATACCGATGCTTTCGTAACTAGGTGTACAGGCGATAATTAAAGAACCACCGGCCATAACTGTAATGGAAAGCGTTAATGCTGCCCGGCGTCCGTGCCGATCTGCATAGCGTCCCATTAATAAACTTCCGATAGGGCGCATTAAAAATCCGACTGCGAAAATAGCTGCTGTGTTCAGTAACTGACTCGTTGGATCTCCTTTAGGAAAGAACTCTGCTGAGAAGTAAACAGCGAAAGCAGAGTAAACGTACCAGTCGTACCATTCAATTAAATTGCCGACGGAACCTTTAAAGATATTGCCAGCGACTCGGTTAGATTTTGCTTGAGCCATAATAATTCCTCCTCTTGCTTATAAATAAAATGATAATTATGAAAGCGCGTTCAATATAGTTGAATTGTACTGTTCTCGAGTTGAAATCTCAATATTATGACAATTTTATTCTTTTTGTACTTTATGTACATGGAGAGTTTTTATAGTTGCTTCATTATTAGTTTTGTCATAATAATAGAAAAAGGAGATTGATAGTTTTGAATATTTTATCAAAGGGTATGGAGTATGAAGAAATCACGCAAGGTGTCATTACAAACGAAAATAGTAAGCTTAATTATTACGTTAATTTTATTTGTTGTTCTTCTATTAGCGGGAATATTTGTTTACATTCAGTCCGTTGATACGAAGCGCCAAGTGGAGCAGCTAGCACTACAAACAGCTAAATCTCTTTCTTTTATGCCAGCTATAAAAGATGCTTTTCAATATAACGAGCATAAAAGTACTATTCAATCCATTGCGGAACAAGTTCGTGAGCAAGCTGGTGCAGATTATGTAATTATAGAAGATCGTTATGGGGTTATGTATTCACATTCTAATTCTGAGTTGATTGGAACAAAAAGTAACAATCCATATAACTATGAAGCACTTACTTTTGGAGGATACTATACGCTCGAAGGAAAGGGAGTAAGTGGCCCAGCCTTAATGGCGAAGGCGCCCATTATTGTTCATAACGGAGAATACGATCAAGTTGTAGGTGTTGTGACAGTAGAGTTTTTAATAAAAGGTATTGAATCTAACATACTGAGCAGAACGAAAGAAATTATACTCTTTTCCTTAGCTGTATTACTAGCTGGAATTGTTGGTGGCATTCTTTTAGCACGTAGCATTCGTAAAGATACACTCGGTTTAGAGCCGAATGAAATCGCAGCGCTATACCGGGAACGAAGCGCGATACTACTATCTATAAAAGAAGGGATTATCGCCATTGATCAAACCGGTTTTATTACGATGATGAACACGTCGGCAGAAGAGATGCTACATGTAAATGATGATTATATGCAGCAGCACATTTCAAAAGTTTTACCGGACTTTAATATGGAAAGAGTGCTAGAAAACGATCAAGAAATAGCGTTTCAAGATAAAGTATTCATTTTAAACATGACACCAATACTCGAAAATAACAGTACGGTAGGCGTTGTATGTAGTTTTAGAGATAAAACAGAACTGCAAAACCTTGTGAACACAATATCTGAGGTAAGAAAATATTCCGAGGACTTACGTGCTCAAACGCATGAATTTACAAATAAGCTGTTCGTTTTATCAGGATTACTTCAGTTAGGACATTACAAAGAAGCGATTGAATTTATTCAACAAGAATCTAATATTCATCAAAGCCAAAACCATATTTTATTCCATCAAATTCATGATGCGAAAGTACAAGCTATTTTATTAGGAAAAATCGGAACAGCATCTGAGAAGAAAATTGATTTTCATATTGAAGGAGATAGTGCGCTTCAGCCATTACCAGACCATATAAAAGTTTCACACCTCATTACGATTGTTGGAAACATAATCGACAATGCGTTTGATGCGGTGAGTGCACAAGAGGAGAAGAATGTTTCCTTCTTTGTTACGGATATTGGACACGATATTGTGTTTGAAGTGATAGATAGTGGAGCGGGAGTACCGACAGAAAAAATCGCAACTATTTTTCAAAAAGGATTTTCAACGAAAGGAAATGATCGTGGTTACGGACTAGCAAACGTAAAAGAAATGGTAGATCTACTACAAGGAACAATTGAAATTCAAAACGAGAAAAATGGGGGAGCTATTTTTACAATTTACCTTCCAAAAACATTGAGAGAAAGTACATGACAAACAGGGGGATGGGCATATGTTGAAGGTTGCAATCGCAGAAGATGATTTCCGCGTCGCGCAAATTCAGGAAGAGTTTTTATCAAAAATAAAAGACGTAAAAGTGATTGGAAAAGCATTGAACGCAAAAGAAACGATGGAACTACTACAAAGGGAAGAAATCGATTTACTTCTATTAGATAATTATTTACCAGATGGAATTGGAACGGACTTATTACCGAAAATCCATGCTGACTTTCCAAACGTTGACGTCATTATGGTTACAGCGGCGAATGAAAACTATATGTTAGAAAAGGCAATTCGAAACGGCGTAAGCAATTACCTTATAAAACCGGTCACGTTAGATAAATTTGTTCGAACCATTGAAGACTATAAAAGAAAGAAGCAATTATTACATAGTAACAATGAAGTAAATCAAGCACTCATCGATAACTTCTTCGGTACCTCGCAAGTAACAGATATGAAAAACTTACCGACAGGTGTTGATCCATTAACACTGCAAAAGGTGAAAGGGATTATAAAAGGATTCGATGAGGGCATTACAATAGAAGAAATGGGAGAACAAATGGGAGCCTCCAGAACAACCGCAAGAAGATACCTAGAATACTTAGTAGCAACAAACGAATGCACAGTAGAGTACACATACGGCATTATCGGACGACCAGAACGAAAATATCGCATAGGACGAGGACTATGAAAAAACGATTATTACTATGTATATGGATCATGACAGGAGTAATAGCGGGTTGTTCTTCGGAAAAAACTCAAACGAATACAGTAAACATAGACAAAGTAGAAATCGTTGCACCAAACGTTCAAGGAGCAGGGTGGGACTTAACAGCACGAGCGATGCAAAAAACGCTGACAGAAGAAAAAATCTTCACAAAACCAATCACTGTCACAAACAAAGTAGGTGGCAGCGGTGACGTCGGATGGAAATATACGAAACAAAAAGGCGGTCACGTACTGGCGATTAACTCAAGCTTACTCATAACGAACAACCTACTAGGCCACAGTAAATTAACATATAAAGACTTCACCCCGCTCGCAACATTAGCATCAGACTGGGAAGTCGTTGTCGTCTCAAAAGAATCAAGCATAGAAAACGCAAGCGAACTAATGGAACAACTAAAACAAGACAAGAAAAACTTCAAAATCGGCGTTGCCCCCGGCCTAGGAAACGACGATCACCTATCATTTGTACAAGTAAGCAAAGCATTCGCCATAAACCCAGCCGAACTACAATTCTTCGTCTACGAAAACAAAGAAAAAATTATAAACGCCCTAACGAACGAACAAATCAACGCCGCAACCATGACCCTATCCGAAGCCGAAAAACAATACAAATCCGGCAAAATAAAAATACTAGCCGTATCCGCACCAAAACGCCTAGACCGACTACCAGAAATACCAACATGGAAAGAACAAGGAATCGACGTTATCTTCCAGCACTGGAAAGGTATTATGGGCCCGAAAGATATGACAGAGGAAGAGGTTGCTTATTGGGATGGCATTATTAAAAGGATGGTTGAGAGTGATAGTTGGAAGGGGATTTTGAGGGAGAGGGGTTGGAATTCTTATTATAAGGATAGTGGGGAGACGAGGGGGTTTTTGGAGGAGAAAGTAAGGGATATGAGAGGGGAGGGCTGAAAAATGTGGGGGATACTTAATATGTTTTTAGATATGGGAAATTGCGTTTAGCAATTAATGTTATATATGTAATTTTGATTATATTTATTTAGCCTTCAAGTATTTTTAAAAGGAGTCTTGTCATGTTATGATATTTACTTATTGTAAACATAATAACCGAAGTGCATTTCGTACATAATATAAGAAGTTTTTTGAGATGATATTTAAATTTAATTTCTTCCAGTTATTGATTTTTACACCTATTCGGTGTATGCTGCTGTATAGAAGGAAAAAGTAGAATGTATGTTCTTGAGAGGTATGAATATAAAGTGAGAAATAATATAGATGAAAATTTAGAAGAAAAGTATAAAATAATTGATTTATTTGCAGGCGCTGGTGGGTTAAGTAATGGTTTTGAGCAAACAGGGAGATTTGAAATAGTTGGAGCTGTAGAAATTAATAAGGAAGCTGTTGAAACTTATATATGTAATCACCAAAATAATAAAGACATAATAATAAAACCAAAAAATAGTGAAATAAGTGATATAAGTAGCATTGATTTTAATGAGTTTATAACGCAAAAAGGAATTGATCCATCAGAAACGGTTGTAATTGGTGGGCCACCTTGCCAAGGTTTTTCGAATGCTAATAGGCAAAAGAATTATTTGATTTCAGGTAATAATCAGCTTGTAAAAGAATATGCACGTGCTATAGATACGGTTAGACCAGTAGCTTTTTTAATGGAGAATGTTAAAACGATGAGTTCCCCTACACATAAGTTTTTTGTCACGGAACATGTAGAAGATTCTATTTATATGTATAGTTCTGAGCGACATTTAAGTGATATAAGCGGTGACGAAGAACCTTTTTGGCAAGAAGATGAATTAATTCTACTTGAAACTGATAAGGTAGAATATGAAAATTTACTTAATCAAATTTTAAATGTTACATGTATGCAACCATTTATTACAAGTGAAATGGAGCTTTCAAGAATTAGAAGTGTAGTCCGCAAATTGAAGAAGAAAAAGCTTTATAATCCAATTGGCCCTAAAGAGAAAAAAGAATTGAAAGAGATTCAAAAAATTATAAAATCCCTTTCTGAATATAAGTTCGGTGAATTAGAAGATGAAGAACGTCTGGTGAATATAGTTAATGAAACTGTCGAGTCATTTAAGAAACTGATTCAAGGTAATAATGAGAGTAATGAAGAAACATTAGCGAGTTTACAGGGATTTGTTGAGGTTAATCAACTATTAAGATATTTGAGAGAGCTTGAAGAGGAGCGTATTGTAAAGTTAGGGGATCCGCTCGTATTGGTGGATCAAAAATTAAAGGTTATTGTTAAAGTAAAGTCCTATAATATTGTTGTATATTTAGAAAAGTTTTTTAAGCATTTAGGGTATGAAGTAGCGAAAGGGACAGTTCATTCAAATGATTATTTTGTTCCGCAAAAACGTCAAAGGTTTATGATTTTAGGAATAAAATCAAGTGCTACACAGTATAAGAAAATTAAGTTTCCTGAGAGATATACCCAAGTAGATTTCACTGTGAGAGATGCAATTGGTGATCTAGAAGGTATTACTCCTGTTAAAAGTACTGAATCTCATAAGATTGACTATAATATTGATCTGAATAAAACTGTAATGCAACATTATTATCGTTCAGGTATGAACGATAATGTAATTTATAATCATATAAATACAGACAGTGAGCCATTAAGTCAGCAACGTTTTGAAGAGATAAAGAGAACGGACGGGAAAAATTTCCATAGTCTCTCGTCTGAGCTTAAGGACGTGTCATATACCGATGCATCTAGAACGCAAAATACGGTATATTTGAGATTGAATTATGATACTCCGTCACCAACAGTTATTAATGTTCGAAAGTCAATGTGGCAACATCCGACGAAAGCCACGGCATTAAGTATAAGGGAAGCAGCTAGATTGCAATCTTTTAAGGATAATTACATTTTTAAGGGATCTAAAGATAGACAATATCAACAGATTGGTAATGCGGTCCCTCCTTTGATGGCTAGAGCGATAGCGGAGAAAATGTTGCATTATTTAGGAGAAGAGCCTAATCGATATTTAAAGGATGATTTCAAATAGGATAAAACTAGCAATTCATTTGTAGATGAATTGCTGTTTTTTTTATATGAATTTGCTAGAATAATGTAAGAGTAAAAAAATGGGTGGTAATTATGGATACAATATATACAAAACCTTCTGCAGCACCTGTAATTCAGGCGTTGAGAAGTATTGGTTATAATGCACAAACAGCTATCTCTGATATTGTTGATAATAGCATTGATGCAAAGGCTGAATATATTCATATTGAATTTGAGTATGATATGGGAAATGGCTATATAAGAATAGAAGACAATGGAATTGGTATGACAGATGATGAATTACAACGAGCAATGACAATTGGCTCGAAGGATCCTAGAGAAAAGAGAAACAAAGAAGAATTAGGCAGGTTTGGAATGGGGTTAAAGACAGCAGCGTTTTCTATGGGGAAACGGCTATGTATTATTACGAAGAAAGATGGAATAATTTCTGAGCGTTGCTGGGATTTAGATTATGTTAGTGATCAAAATGAATGGCTACTATATCAATCGATTCCGGATGAGGTTAAGGCTAAAGTTGGGCAAGTAGAGGAAGATAGTGGAACTATTGTTTTTATAGATAGATTAGATCGATTTTGTGGGTTTGGCACACATAAGGTATTGAAGCAGGAAAGTTATTATTCAAAGGTAAAGCGTATTCAAAAATATTTAGAAATGGTATTTCATATCAAGTTAGAAAATGGTTTATTAATCTCTATTAATGAAAACATGATAACTCCTTGGAATCCATTTTTAGAAGGGAATTTGAGAAGGATTGAAGGGGAAGAGCAATTACTTAGGGTTAATAAAAAGAAAGTTAAGATTACCCCTTATGTATTGCCACATCCATCTACATTTAATCAGCTAGATTATAAGAGTGCTGGTGGAGTAAAAGGTTGGCGTGATCAACAAGGTTTCTATATTTATCGGGAAGGTAGAATGGTTAGCTTTGGTGATTGGTTTGGGATGTTTTCAAAGGATATCCCTTCAGAGCTTGTCCGAATAAAAATAGAATTTTCAAATGCGGCCGATGATGATTGGAAAATAGATGTAAAGAAGTCAACTGTTTCTGTTCCAGATGAAGTAAAAGAGGATTTAATGGCAATAGCTAAACATTATAGGCAGATATCACAAGAAATCATGTTATATCGTACAAAAGCAACTAGAACTGGTGAAAAAATAAAGGGAACTTTGAATACATGGGAATTAGCTAGAGATGATATAAATAGTTTTTATATTTTAAATAGAACGCATCCGGTATTAACTGAAATTTTAAAGAATGTAAGTGATGATGTCAGAAAAAAATTAAATGTATATCTAAAATTAATTGAGTTAGGTTCACCTAACAACCTGTTGCAAACTGCTAATATGGTAAAAAAAGTGGAACAACAAATTGATGAAAAATCTAGAAAGTTAATTATTGATTATGCAGAAATTCTGTTAAGTACAGGGATTAAGTTAGATGTTGAAAAAGTCGCAGAAACGATCTCTATGATGGCTGGATTTGAGGGAATAGAGATTCATACAATTAAAATGATTATTGAGAAAGAAGTGAATGTAGATGTACCAAGTAATTCTTAAGGAATATCTTGCTATAGTAGATACTTTATACACAGCTTTTAAAAATTCAGGCTTTGGTAATCCAATAGATTTAGCGATAGAACATGCTCAAAAACAAATAATAAAAAAACATGCTGATTTGGATATGAAACATTTGGAGGGTTTATCTTTAAAGGCTTATGCACAATATAGTTCAATAAATGTACGTAAAGCAACTTCAATTAGAAGTGAGGATAATATCGCTTGGTTTCAAGAGACACATCCAACATACTCTTATTTTTGGGCACGATATGAGAAATATTTAAAAGAAATTAAACATTGGCCGCATAATACAATAGCAACAATTGATGATACGACTAATGAAGTTTTGAGAAGTATTGGAGATCCTAAAAGTATACATAAGTTTGATAAAAGAGGGCTAGTTCTAGGGTATGTACAATCTGGAAAAACAGCAAATTTTACAGGTGTAGTCAATAAAGCATTTGATATAGGATATAAATTAATCATTGTTTTAGCGGGTATGCACAATGATTTACGCTCGCAAACACAATTACGTTTAGAGCGAGAAGTAGTGGGTACTGTTGATAGTATTACAGATGAAAAACAAGGTGTAGCACTTATTAAAACGGGCGGTACACAAATTGAAACTTGGACTACGGTACAAGATGATATTTCTACTAATAATGCGATTGGTATTAAAAATTTAGATAAACCAATTTTACTGGTTGTAAAGAAGCAAAAAGATGTCTTACCTAAATTAATTGAATTAATTAAAACGAGTATTAAGCACTCAGAAATAAATCCACCAGTATTGATCATAGATGATGAAGCGGATCAAGCTAGCGTTGATGCTTCAGGGAAAAATACTGATGATCCTAGTAAAATTAATCAGTTGATTAGGGAACTATTAAATTTATTTGATCAAAAATCGTATGTGGGATATACAGCTACACCATTTGCTAATCTATTAATTAAAGCAAATGCAGATCATATTGAAGTAGGAAAAGATTTATACCCGAAGGATTTTGTAATTGCGTTGCCTAAACCGGAGGGTTATTGTGGGCCAGACGAATATTTTAATACATCGGGATATCTCGAAGACAATAAGCCAATGTTTATTAGATATTTAAGTTCGGAAGATACATCTATACTAGATAGGATGAGAACGAAGGATAATGCAGGATTATTTACAGAAGTCCCACAATCTATGGAAGAAGCAATATTAGCGTTCTTATTAGCTGGAGCTATTAGAAATTTAAGGGGACAGAATGGCGAGCATAATTCAATGCTAATTCATACTTCAAGACTGACAGATGTTCAAAATTCTATGTGCAGTACTATTAAAGGTTTTTATAAAAAACTATCAAATGATTTGATTTACAATTCAAAGAGTACATACATTAGTAAACTAAAAGAAATTTATGAAGATGATTTTTTAGAAGTGCAAAGTAGTTGTGAATCTTCAAAAGAATTTCGTGTATTTGCTTGGGAAGAAATTTATAAAGAAATTAAATCAATTGCGAGCAAGGTTGAAGTTATGGAAATCAATGGGGAGAGTGAGGATGCTCTCGAATATGATAAGCACAAAGAAAATGGATTGTATGTTATTGCCATTGGAGGAAACAAACTATCCAGGGGATTAACGTTAGAAGGTTTAACGATTTCTTATTATTATCGTGGTAGTTCTATGTATGACACTTTAATGCAGATGGGCCGTTGGTTCGGTTTCCGTAACGGATACATGGATCTATGTCGTATTTATACTAGTGAAGAAATTGCCGAGAACTTTGAATATCTTGCAAGAGTTATGAGCGAGCTAAGAGAAGAATTTGATAAAATAGCGGAAGATGGTATGACACCAGAAGAGTACGCAATTAAAATGTTAACACATAATACAATGAAAGTTACGAGTCCGGCAAAAATGGGTACAGCAGAATCGCCGATCACTTATACAGGAACAATGCAACAAACGCGTAGTTTTGAAAAGAATAAGGAATTCTATTCAAATAATATGAACGCAACGGTTCAACTTATTAATAATATAGAACAGGAATTTAATGAGCGTACTAAAGGTACTAAGTACCATCTGGCTAAAAATGTTCCTAGTCAAGTTATTATAGAGTTCTTGAAAAATTATAAAACGATTTCTTCTGCCCGAATTGTTAATAGTAAAAAAATTGCAGATTACATTAGTAAAATGAACAAAGAAAAGCAATTAGAGAAATTTAATGTAGCGGTTGTGGACGTTACGAAGGCTACGTTAAATAGCCCAAAGGCACTTGAGAATGAGATAGCACCATGGAAAGTGAATTTAGGGAACTTGTCGATTGAAAGTGCAGTTATTCGTAGTATTGCTCAGGATAAAAGTAAAGGAATCGGTGTGGTAGATTTAGGTGCTATTGTTGCAGCAAATCAAGAATTCGTTGATATTGAAAATAAAACTACAGATAAAAAAGTGAATATAGGGCTAAGAGCGAATGAAAACCCACTTTTATTAATTTATCCATTGCATCCACAAGTTAGGCCATTTAAGAAACTAGATATTGATTTTAGTGAAGATCTTGTGCCTATCGGTTTAGCATTCTCATTCCCAGATCTGACAGAGGCATCGGGTGCGGATATAAATTCTGAAGATACAATAAAGAAAAAAGGGACTTATATTTACAATAATACAGTGGGAATGGGTGGTATGAATGATTAATATCTCAGAAAGATTTAAGTTGTTAATCGATCAACCGAAAAATGAGGAATCAGATGATATCTATCGTTTAGAACCGATTTACTTTCAAAGACCATTTATTTTAATTGGTGTAGACTTATTAAATTTGCAACGAAGAATTTATGTGGATATTACAAATGAAAATTGGGATGAAGAGCAGCTGAAATCTTTTCCAAAATGGAGAGGGATTGATATAGGACAAGAATATTTTTCTCAAATTGGTCCCTTAAAAGAAAAAAACTTCTTAATCATCTCTCAAGTTGTAGAGGATGGTGAAGAAATTTTCGAACGGATTTTACAAAATTTGGTGGACCATATTTTAGTAGAAGAGGAATCACCACTTTATACAGTGATATATGAAGTATTAGATCGCTGGCATAATTTCTTTAAGCGAAAAAGGGATTTTAAATTAAACTTAGAGGAAGAAATGGGGTTATTTGGAGAGTTATATTATATTAATAAATGGCTTGAAAAATTCCCTCATGAACCACCGTTAATTATTAAGGACTGGAAAGGTCCATTGAAAAATCGAATAGATTTTGTAGGTAAACATAGTGGTGTGGAAATTAAAACTGTTGCCCCTAAAATAAGAGATGAAATTAAAATCTCGAATGAGAAGCAATTAGAACTGAATCCAGTTACTAGTAAATTGTTTTTATATGTATTAAAGATTGAAGTAAACGATTCTATAGGGAAATCGTTGCAAAATATTATTGAAGTGATAGAAGAACAACTCATTGAACGAGCACCTTCATTAGCGGTGAAATTTAAAGATTTATTATTAGAAGTTGGAGTAATGAGTGAAGAATATAATGAACACTACTTTTTTGTACATGAGGAAATAGCATACAATGCAAATAAAGAGTTTCCGAAGCTAACTTCGGAAAGTTTGCCATTAGGTATTACTAATGTCTCATATTCAATAGACTTATCGCATTGTAACAGTTTTAAGGTGTCTTTAGAAGAAGTATTTAATTTGAAATAAACAAGGATGATCTATAATGAATGAAACGAAAAGAAGATTAGATTTTTTTAATGAATTTATTGATACGGTTGAACAAAAAGGAAGAGCCTTAGGGAGTAGACAAACCCCTTTTTTACAAGAAATGCTACCATTTATTAATATTGTGGACGAACCAGCAATTATGCATTTCAAGGAAGAAAAATCTAAAATTCAATTAAATGGTTATTTATATCAAGAAGATATAAACACTTTGAATTTATATGTAGTAGAGTATGAGCCTTTTGGGGAAGAAGATGAATTACCGATTGCAAACATGACATTCTTAAAGGAGTATGCGAATAAAGCGAAACGATTTTATACAAGTGCTGAACAGATTTTGCAGTTAGCAGATCGTTCTATGGAATATTATGATGTAACGAAAATGATTGTGGATAAAAAGGGTGAAATTGAAGAAGTTAATATTTAT
Organism: Bacillus nitratireducens; assembly: GCF_036320425.1. NCBI lineage: Bacteria > Bacillati > Bacillota > Bacilli > Caryophanales > Bacillaceae > Bacillus > Bacillus nitratireducens. Next base: position 68,198 of record NZ_JAUMJO010000006.1, on the reverse strand, counting down.
GTAATTACGAGTAAATTTTATCTTTCAAACAAGCCTATTGATTTAACTATTCCTAATATCGAAACAGTTAATGTACATGTTTGGGACATGGATCGTGTATTTAAATTATCAGAAGCAGAACAAGGTATACGAGAATTTGATATACATTTTGAGTCAGAATATGGTTCAGCGTTACAAATGATGCATGTTCCAAATGAAAATGAGAATGGATTAATAGATTGTTATATTGGTGTTATCCCAGCGAAGCTCCTAGCTGAATTGTATGATGAATGGGGACCAAAACTAGTTGAACGAAATGTCCGTTCTTTTTTACAAGCACGTGGTGGAACAAATAAAGGAATAAGAGATACACTAAAGGATGCAAGGCAGCGTGAATTATTTATTGCTTATAACAATGGTATTTCAAGTGTTGCGAAGGCAGGAGATATTGAAAGAATTGGGGACTCTAATTTATTTAGCATCAAGACACTAACAAGTTGGCAGATTGTTAATGGTGGCCAAACAACCGCTTCTATACACCAAGCATATAAAAATGATATTGATTTAGAGGGAGTTTATGTACAAACAAAACTTACTATCATCAATGTTCCGCAAGAAATAGAAAATAATGATGCTCAAATGGATCGACATGTATTTGAAGATGAAATGATATCGAAAATATCCGAATATGCTAATACTCAAAACAAAATTAATAAATCAGATTTACTTGCGAATACGCGTTTTATGTCTGATATTGAAAAGTTTTCCCGTAATATATGGATTCCAACACAGGATAACCGTAAAGAAGAATCTAAGTGGTATTTCGAACGTGCACGTGGGCAGTATATGGTGGATATTGGTAGACGTTCGAAAGGGAAAGAACAAACTGCTTTCAAGAAAATGTATCCAAAAGAAAACGTCATAACAAAAGTAGAGACGGCTAAATATTTCATGTCTTGGGAAGGCTTCCCCTATGTGTCTAGTAAGGGTGGAGAAGAAGCGTTTAAGCGTTTTATGGACCTCAATAGCCTGTATTGGAAACAAAGTTCCATTACAAATGATGAAGGTGAAGTAATCAAGAGTATTCTAAGTATTGATAATGAATACTATAAAAAGCTTATTTCTAGAAAGATTATTAATGCATTTGTAACTGAAATTGTGGAAAGTATGAAGCTAAAAGGTTATAGAGCAAACGTAATTTATTATACAGTAGCGATGTTAAATTATTTGTATGGTAAGGAAATTGATTTAATAGAAGTATGGCAGCATCAGGCTCTTTCAAATAAATGGGAAGATGTTGTAAGAACAATAGCAAATAATGCTTTGAATTACTTAAGAGAATCTGCAGGTGATCAAAACGTAACACAATGGGCGAAGAAAGAAGATTGCTGGAAAGGGTTTATTAAAGAGTCGGCAGTTGTATTAAGTTCGCTTATATAACAAAAAGATAGAATAAAAGTTGATTATTATAGGAGAAAGGAATTTCTTAAATGAAACTGAAAGGTTTAAGAAATTTCTGTTCTCCTAATTTTTTAGATGAAATGATAAGTCCAGTTAGGTTAAACATACGTGTTTATGAATACTAATGGGGTCGATAGAGGGGAATATATGGATACAAGAAGAGGTCTCAGTGATATCAGTGCACTAGAAATATTAGGTGGATATAAAAAAAGTGAAACAATTAATAGAATACAATTATTTTATCTAGTGAACCATGAGAAGGTAGTAGTGAAATATTCGAAAATATCTGGTGATGGGAAGAAATACTGGTTTGGAATAACTCCAAATGCAATCAAAGTATATAAATCAGAGAGAATATCACATATAACCTTCATTTTAGGTTATGAGGGAATAGTTAAATTACCAATTGGAATTTTATACAAATATATTGAAGAAGCGAATGTTACCAAGAATAAAGATGGAGGAATAAAAAGATATCATATAAATATTAGTTTTAGTAGTGACCTACTATTATATAATTCGATTGATAGTTTTGTATTAAATGATTACTATTTTTATGATGAAGAAATTGTAGAAGATGAACTTGGTGAAAAGAAAAAAGATATTATATTAGAAGAAGCCAAAAATTTTATTGATTATAAAGAACAGTATGTGAAAATTGGCGATAAAGCAAAACGGAGAAAAGAAAGTAGTGCTCAAAAAAAGAGAATTGCAATATTAGAAGATCATACGTGTCAAGTCTGTGGGTTTAAAGAAGAATACATAAAGGCTAATAATAAAAAAGGTTGGATAATAGAAGTCGATCATATTATTGAGAAGTCAAAAGGTGGAGGAGAATCCTTGGATAACCTTTGGGTATTATGTCCTAATTGTCATGCTAAGAAGACAAGGGGAGTCATTACTATTGATCCTATAAAAAAAATGGTGAAAGAAAAAGGTAAGGTTATAACTATTCGGGATAATCATTTAGACTGGTAATTTATAAGTTTGTTATTACCTAATGCAAAAAAATTATGGATAAAAAAGAAATGTTATTGGATTGTATGAAGATAATATGGGAGTATCGACTTCATACATATTTTGAAGGAAGAACAGCAACGCTGAAATGGGCGTTGTTGTTTTTTTATAATCTTCTTGTATCTCCCCAATTTCACCGACTAACTTAAAGAAGACAAAACCACTCATGAAAACCACCATAAAAGAAACACGATCATCATACTACTACTTTCAGCCGTAATAGAAATCTTTTCACCATTACTTATGTAAATCAAGCTGACACGTAAAAATAAGGTGTGCAAATATCATTGTCGAAAGACATTCAACTTTCATTTGTTAATAGTTTTTCTACTAAATATTAGCTCGCTTATGAGTGGTATTTTATTTGTCTTTGAAAGTAGTTCAAGTAATTATTGTTGAGTGTAAATTAATATGCAAGGAATTATTAGATAGACATGGGCGGATGAAATGTATGGTTGGCTATGGGAAAAAGAGTAAATGGGGGGCTTTTTCATTTGAGGGCAAGAGTTTCGTTACCTCGAAGAAACAAAATCCCACAAATACTTAGAGGCAACAACATAAGAGGGAATTTGAGTTTTCAAGTTGAAAGGGAGATATAATTTATTTTGGTCAAGATAAAATTAAGTATAATTTTCTTTTCTTTGGTTATATTCTAACTAAGCCATGGACTTGGCTACAATAGTGGCAACTGGATGGTTGTACACAAAGAGGAGATGTTGAAAATCGTAGCACTTACTACTATTAAGTTACGTGCAAAATTCACACGAAAAATGCCAGACCCGATTGACCCAAAGAAGGAACATCATTTTATGTGGGTAGCTGCACAGGATTTCCCTGAATCAATTCCTGCAAATCCAAATCCACGTCCATCCAATACAGATTTAGCAGTTTATCAAGAGGTGTTAGATTCTTTCTTGAATAGAGGTGCTTCAACTCCGTATACTTTTCATTTGAAGAATAAGGGGCTTGATATAATTGCTTCTTATGTAAAAAATACAGAGAAAGATCAGTATGAAGTTGGTTTCAATCCTTCTGAGGGGCTAGCAAATGGAAAACATACGTTTGAAATAATGAAGAAAAATGTAAAACAAGTCGGCGATCAGTATGTGTTAGTAAAGATTACAACTAATGTCCAACCTGATTTTGTTGCAGAAATGGCGATGGGTTTAAATACTTCTGTTCAAGTACACACAGAAAGTATTTTGAACCAAAAAGGTGCTTTTGATTGGATTAAGGAAGTTTTTAAAAACGAGTCATATGCAAACAAGATTTCATACGTGGAAAACTTGAATTTGCCAATGGACATTCGTGAGTTGATTTCAATTATGGTGTTATTTAACATTGATATCAATTATTTAGACGGTAATGTAGCGGATAAGCATCCTAAATATGCTTATTCAGCAAAAGCGAAGTGTCTTTCCCAATTTAACGAGCATCCCGAGAGTTTTGTAAAGCTACGCTTGATTTTAAAAGATATTCTGGTACTTCATGATACGATTAAGTTAGAAGGACCGTTGATGCATAATAAGCAAGGTGGTAAAGCAGGCTCTTTAGGGTACGTTGAGAAACGTACAAAATCACCGATTGAATTGATTTTTATTAGCAAAGAAACAAAGGTATATCTCTCTAAAGGTGCTTTATTCCCAGTGCTAGCAGCCTTCCGTTGGTTCGTTAAAGAAGATCCAAAAAGCGGATTGTATGTATGGAAGAAAAATGGTGGATTTGATGAAATTTTAAGCGTTTGGAGAAAACATGGTCCACGTTTAATGAGTTCCGTCCAATCAGCATACAATGCAGTAGGTAAAGATCCTAATGCGCTAGGGAAAAACACCGTTACATGGTCATCAACTTATAGTGAATTATTATCCGCTCTTTTAGAAGAACAAGATGATAATTAATTGTGGAAGGGCTACAGATGTTCTGTAGTCCTTTTTATTACTTAAATTAAGTAATTGAATTAAACGTAGTGTATATAGAAGCATATTTCCAATATTGTATTGGTAACATATGAGTCAAGGTAATTTTGGTCCGAAATCGTAAAATAAACGAATCATCGCTTTGTCACAATAGAGTCTCAAATTGTTGGCACAAGAAAGTTAGAAGTTATATTAGGTGGCAAGAAATCAGAGGAAGCGATACATACTCTAGAGTGGTATCAAGAAGGAAATGCTGTAAATTAAAAGAATAGTAATAGTCTGTTCATTAATCATTGTTCTCTTTATATTTTTTTGTTAGAAAACATATTCAAGTTACATTCAGTTGTCTTTATGCTGATATAAGGTGAAATTCTAATCCATAGTACCAAGTTATCCACTATAATAAAATTACCATATACAGCACAGCTAAGGACTCCAAGGTAGCTCTTAAGAATGAAAGAAAGCGTCAACAAAGATAAGAAAACAGGAAAGTATTTTTATATTGTAGATATTGGTAGTGACCCTTTAATAGGCAAAAGAAAACAAAAAAAGAAGAGGGGATTTACTATAAAAAAGAAGAGAATGCTTTAACAAAGCGGCTCTCAGAAGTTCATACTGGAACATATGTAGAATCTAGTAAACTACTTTATGGTGAATATCTTGAGAGTTGGCTTAATACAAAGAAGAACAGTGTCGGCATTCAAACAGCAAAAGTACTGAAAGGGTACTTAAACAGCCGTATCATTCCTTCTCTAGGTAATACCAAATTAGCTATGTCAATTCACTGCGAGATGAGGAGTTAAAGCGAGGGACAATTGAGAAGATAATCAAAGTCATTCGGAACTCACTTGAACATGCTATTGATTTAGAGTTAATAAGTAAAAATGTTGCAGCTAAAACAAAGTTGCCTAAAGCTGATAAGGAAGAGCTAATTGTGTGGAATGAACATGAGGTACAGTTATTCTTAAAGGCTACGCAGGGTAGCAGGTATTCTATTGTCTTTCATTTGGCTCTTGTAACTGGAATGCGACAAGGTGAATTGCTAGGCTTGTGATGGAAAGGTGTTGATTTAGAAAAGGGACATTTAACCATTAGTCAAACGTTAAGTCATGACGGAAAGACAAAATCAAGTTTAAGAAAGATACTACTATCTGCATCAACAGTATCAAAGTTGAAGAGGCATAGAGCAGTCGTATTAAAAGAGAAGCTGAGTCAAGGTGAGGAATATCATGATAATGACTTAGTAATGTGTACTCCTTCTGGAACACCAATCAATTCTACTAATGTTAGAAGAAGTTTAAACGCTTTGATTAAGAACGTAGCTGTGCCAAAGATTCGATTCCATGATTTACGTCATACACATGCAACTCTGTTATTGGCTAAAGGTGTGAAGGTGATTTCTGAGCGTTTAGGACATAGTAATATCAAAATCACATTAGACACTTATTCGCATGTACTGCTAACGATGCAAGAAGATGCAGTGAATAAAATAGAAGAGATTTTTTAGGTAATGTGACCAAACCTGTGACCACGCCCCCTTTTGAATACAAATTTACAAAATAAAAACCGAATCAAACGTTAATTTGACACGGTTTCTAACAATATGACCCCAGAGGGGATCGAACTCACGACCTCCACCCTGTCAAGGCTAAACAGACTTTTTTTCTTGAAGCTGATGTCCGTTAAACTCCCATCCCATAAGGGATTAAAAGACTTTCGATTGGTTCATTATGTTTTTTACTCCATAACAGGAAAAGTGGCGTATAGCCTCCACATAAGGCGTATTAAGTTCCTAAGTATTATTGTATAATATTAATTTAGTATATTTAGAATAAACTTAGGAAGGATGTCGCCATTTGCATGAAGAAATAGTAAAATTTAAGAGTTTTGATCAGTATTTCAATGGAGATAATTTTTTTAGTTATAACCAATTATTTGAAGATATAGATTTCAATAAACAAACGTATAAATATGGATATGAAACAAATTCACTTGTATTAAAAAAACGTGTTGTATCTGAATGTTTGAAAAATTCTATCGAGGTAGGGGATAAAAATAGAGCAAAGGATATGTTAGAACAAATACATATTTTAGAATATCAAGAGTATTTACATAAATTTGAAGTGGAATTTAATAAGTTTGATCCAAGTAACAGATTGTTTAAACACCTTAAAAAAGTATATTTTGTTCAAATTAGAAAGTTATTTGATGAACCCTTAGTCTTTGTCTATCCGTATACTGGTTTTTCACAAGTGTTTCTCAATTCTATAAATAATGATTTTTCAAATTTAGAAGAATTACTAGGGGAATTTGAAGATAGCTATGATATTTGGCACGGTAAACCTATTCCCGTGGAATATTTATCAGACTTTATAGAATTTACACCATTCATTTTTCCTATATTATTTTTTGAGAAAGATTCGAATGAAGAATATGCTCAGATTCTTAATAACTATAAGATAGCCTGGCATTCGCTTTGGGATGATTTTCCCTATGATGAAATCGGAAGAAAAGTAGCATCTTTATTAGATAATTCTTTATATAGAGCGTTTCCGGATTTAAATTTAATCTCTGTTACGCCATATGAAGGGGCGGATTGCAAAGGATATTTATTAATTAATGAGGAAAAGCCGGATATAGAATTATCTGAAGGGGTTCGACTTAATGAAAATAAAAGAATTAGGAAATTGTTGGAGGTGTCAGACAGAGATTTAATTTTGTTAGTAAAACCATTTTAATAGCTTATGGTTTTAAAGTGAGGAAAAATAAGAACTCTACATTTAATGGAATCTTAATTGAGTTTAAGAGTAAACTGGGTTGGCATTGTAGTATAGACAATGCTCCTATTTTTCAATCGGATAATTCCCAAATTAGTTTAACATTTAATGGTGTTTATGGTATTGCCCCAATAAATAGTGCAATATGCAATGTATTTAAAGATCCTACCGAGAAAATAACCAGTAAAGACATAACTCTGTTAATAGATCTGGTATTAGCTGCTAAAGAACAAAAAAAGGGAACTATTTTAGTTATCTTAGAGAAGCGATTTGCAGAGTCTGAAGCAAAAAGATTAACAGAATCAAGTACTCTCATAGTGCCCAAAAAACTTAATAAAGAATTTTTTAAGAGGTTCTCAGGTATAGATGGTGCTATTATTGTAGATACAAAAGGGGTTTGCTACGCATTTGGGGTAATTCTAGATGGAGATATAATCAAAGGAGACCCTGGAAGAGGCGCCCGATTTAATTCAGCTCATAGATATTTTGGTACTAAAAAGAAGCATAATATTCCTTGTTTATTGGTAGTTGTATCAGAAGATGGACACATCTCTATTTTACCAGATGAGTTGGAGCATTAATTCTAAAAAATTTCTTACATGTTTTGATGCTTGAGAAGAATAGAGCTGAAGTTAGAGATACATGGGAAAGTACGTGGCTAATATTAACTAGTATCCTTAAGTGTGAAATGATCCATAATTTCACACTTTGGGCTTACTGCTCACAGTTCCATTGCTTGGTCAAATTATACCCGTTCTTCTGTATTTTCTTCAAAGACGTCTTTGATTTGGTTGTATACTATATCCGTAACTTGTGTTTTCATAATTTCTGGCATGGAACGCTCGTATTCTACGAGTTTTAAGAAGTCTTCGAAGTAGCGAGTGTGTGATGCTTGGTGAATTTTTAGTTCGCCCACTTCCACGATGCCTTCTTCTCGCAGGTAAAGATCTAATTTTACCTATATCGGTATTAATCAATTTTTCTATATACTCCACTTGCATCTCCCCCAACGTCACCCCCTAACTTAAAGAAGACAAATCCAAAAGGGGGACCAAACCAATCATGAAAACCACCATAACAGAAAAAAGAAACACCATCATCATGCTACTACTATCAGCCGCAATAGGTATCTTTTCACCACTACTCATGTACATCACACTGGCACGTAAAAATACCATTGTCGAAAAGTATTTAACCCTCATTTATTAGTATTTCTTCTATTAAAATTTATTATGTGCAGGGTATTCAAATCCGGATTGAATATGAGAATGAGGTTATTATAGTGGAGAGATGAGCGAGTTAAAGAAGCTCCTTTGAAATTGGTTATTGGTAAGGAATCAGTGCTGTTTTAGGAGCAATAAATGTTAAAAAATAGAGCTTAGATATAAAGGGGATTAAGTAATGGAATAAGAGACCAGATTTATTTTCGTATGGAATTGGGTCACCATAAATTTTATTTATTGATATATAATTACCGGATTAAAGGAACGGAATTACTTTGTAATATTCCTCAATATTAAGATGGGAATTTTTTTATATATACATTTATTTTGGCAAGCCTTATACTCTCTATGTTATTTAAAATTAGTACTAGTGGAGTGAAGTATAAGATGAAAAAAATGTATATACCGAGTGAAATTGCGAAAAAACTTGGTGTAAGTGTTAATACTATTAAAAAAAGGGCGATTGAGGCTGAAGCTATAGGGTATAGATTCAAGAAGAATGATGGAGGGCATAGACAATATACTAAGGAAGAACTGGAAATGTTATTCCCGTCTAAAGATATAAATTTGCATTTCTTTGGAGAGTCTACCAAAGAAAAATCTGAAAACAGAATGCAGATGGACGAAAATTTTAATTCACTTGAAATAAGAAAAATAATACAAACGGAATTAGAAATGATAAATGGGAAAATTAAAAAATCCGAACAAGTAATTATAGAACATAAAAAAAACATAGAGGAAAATAAGTTGAGGAGAGAGGGAATAGAAAATTTACTAGTATCAATCACTAGACAAATAAAGAATGAAGAACAAGATCAAATGACCTTAAATGAGTAGTAGAAGTGGACTTTGATATTTCTAGCTAATCTCATTATATAGGTTAGTTAGAAATATTACTTACATGAAATAACATTGATTAGTGAAACATTAGTAGAAAGATATACTTTTTATATTAAATTATCACGGTGATTAATGCATCTGTCATAGACAGGATAGCTTAATTAGAGTATGCATCTATCAATTTATAAAAATATTATTGAACTCTTATGATGGAGGGAGAAAAGGACTAATAATTTTATATGGTTATGAATGGGATATCAAATGTAGTTAAAATTAGGTGGAAATGTTATACTTTCCTCAGTGGCTGATGTTTATAATTGAAGTGAATTTGGCTTATAAAGTGATTAACCATATAGAAAATAGAATATCCATGAATTTTGGTGGTCTTATCTTTAGGTATATATACTTAGAAATAAGACTTTTTTATTAATAAAAATATGGCTGTTTAGATGGAAATAGCCTAGCCATATACATGTAAATCTATTTTAAGATATAAAAGTTAGTCGTATTTTTATGCTTATTTCTACACGTTGCACTGTACTATATCTTGTGTATAGAAGAAAAACCAAACGGAGGGAACCCCCATGCCAACCTACAACAAACTAATCAGAAACAAAATTCCACAAATTATAAAGTCCAACGGAAAAACATCCACAACAAGAATCCTATCTCAAGACGAATACATAAAAGAAATCTGCAAGAAAACAGAAGAAGAACTAACCGAATACCTAGAAGCAACAACAAAAGAACATAAACTAGAAGAACTATCCGACCTACTAGAACTAATAAACGCCCTAGCCAAACACGAAGGCACAACACTAAAAGAAATCAACAACATCCGAAAAAAGAAAGCAGAAGAACGAGGTAGCTTTTCAGATCGGGTCTTTCTAATTGAAGTAACCAATAACTAACCCCTCATAAGCCCCTTACAAGCCCCTACCAAGTAATAAATCACTAAGAAAAAACATAACAAAACAAAAACACCAACAAACACCGTAGTAGTAGTCAAAAAAAATTTGAAATAACACGCCAAAAACCCGACCTTCCTTCCTATATATAGTACAAAGAAGAAATTTTCATTTTTGAATTAGGACGGGAGGAATTGGGATGGCGGTGTATCGTAATGTGCAGGTGAATTTTTGGCAGGATGATTTTGTTTTGGATTTGACGCCGGAGGAGCGGTATTTTTATGTGTATTTGTTAACTTGTTCGAAGACGACGCAATGCGGGATTTTTCCTTTTCCGAAGCGGTTAGCTGAGATGGAGACTGGTTATAATCGGGAGACTGTTGATAAGCTTGTGCAGCGCTTCATTGATTATGGGAAGATTCTTTATGATGCGGATACGAGAGAGTTATTCGTTTTAAATTGGCTTCGTTATAATCCTGTGACGAATACGAATGTGGAGAAGTGTGTGCTTCGTGAGCTGAAGGGTGTGAAGAATAAGGAGTTTGTACATATGTTTATTCAGAAGTGTGTAGAGGAGGAGCTGAATGTTCCGATGCTTTTAGCACATTTCGGTATGCCTAGTGATTCGGCCGTTCATGATGTTGATCCGGTTTGTGAAGAGGCGGAAGAAGAGGTTATAGAGGAAGAGACGGGAAGTCGCGTGTTTTCTTTTTTCGAGCAACATTTTGGTAGTTTGTCTCCTCATACGGTGGAGGAACTGAGTGCGTGGATGGATGATTTGTCAGAGGAGCTTGTGCTTAAGGCTCTTCAAATTGCGTTTGAGAATAATAAGCGGACGGTTGCTTATGTGAAAGGGATTTTGAGAGGGTGGCACGGGAAAGGGTTTACGAAAGTGTCTGAGGTTGAGGCGGATACGTCGAAGTTTCGGAAGAAGGAGTCGTTTGTTAGTACTGGAGAGACAGAGAATTTTTTGGCGAAGTGTGACGAGTGGGAGAAGAATGTGCCGTCTGAGGAAGAGTTGCAGCGCTTTTTAGCGGAACGCGGGTGGCGGCCATGAGTATTCAAAATGTGGAGGCGGAAAAGACGGTATTAGGTTCTCTATTACTTGATGGAGAGCTTATTAAGGAGTGCCGTTTGACGGAGCAGTATTTTTCGATGCCAGTGCACAAGTCTATATTTCAGTTAATGCGAAAAATGGAAGAAGAGGGGCAACCGATTGATCTTGTGACGTTCATTTCTAGGGTGGATCCGAACTTTTTGAAGGGGATTGGGGGAATGGAGTATTTTATAGGGTTAATGGATAGTGTGCCTACAACTGCCAACTTCTCTTATTATGAGGGGCTTGTTCGAGGTGCATGGAAAATGTATCAGGCTGGCGTTCTCGGGCACAAAATGGGAGAGCGCCTTATTGCGGAGAAGAATGAGAAAATTATTGGTGAGACGATTACGGAACTTTGTGAGTTAGAGGAAAAGGACCGTGTATGTGAGTTTGATTTGAAGGATGCGTTAGTTGGTTTGTATGAAGAGCTTCATCAAGATACGAAAGAGCATACTGGTATTGAGACTGGTTATATATCGTTAAATAAGATGACGTGCGGATTACAGGAAGGTGATTTTGTTGTTCTTGGTGCGCGTCCTTCTATGGGGAAGACTGCGTTTGCGCTAAATGTTGGGCTACATGCGGCGAAGTCTGGAGCGGCAGTTGGGCTGTTTTCATTAGAGATGAGTAGTAAGCAATTGTTAAAAAGGATGGCGTCGTGCGTAGGTGAAGTATCAGGAGGCAGGCTGAAAAATCCGAAGCACCGTTTTGCGATGGAAGACTGGGAAAAGGTGAGTAAGGCGTTTGCGGAGATCGGGGAATTACCACTTGAGATTTACGATAATGCAGGCGTTACGGTGCAAGATATTTGGATGCAAACTCGTAAGTTAAAGAGGAAGCACGGTGATAAAAAGCTTTTAATTATTGTAGATTATTTGCAGCTTATTACGGGCGATCCGAAGCATAAGGGCAATCGATTTCAAGAGATTAGTGAAATTTCTCGTAAGCTTAAGTTATTAGCGCGTGATTTAAATGTTTGTGTAGTAGCGTTGTCGCAATTGTCTCGTTCAGTAGAATCACGTCAAGATAAGCGCCCGCTTTTATCTGATTTAAGAGAGACAGGACAGATTGAGCAAGACGCGGATGTCATTATGCTTATGTATCGCGAAGATTATTACGATAAGGAAACGATGCAGAAAGAGATGACGGAGATCCATGTGGCGAAGCATCGGAATGGGCCTGTGGGGAGTTTTAAGCTGCGATTTTTGAAGGAGTTTGGGCGGTTTGTGGAGATGGTGAAATAGCGCATATTCGTTTGGGTGATGCGGATGTTGAATAACTCAGTATAAAAGTAGTAATTAAACAAAAGATGGATCGTATAGCTACCCATCTTTTATGTGTATTTAAAAACAATATTTGTTATTTATTGTAATTTATTGGTATGATACTTATATATCAATAAATGGAAGAAGGAGAATAGGGATGCTTGGTCATATGAAATTCAAACTTATTGCTGTAGTCTTTTTTTTCTTTGCACTTGTATTTTTACTTGATGGGTACATATCAATTGCTTTTTTGTTGGTTCTAATCGGTATCGGAATGTGGGCTTGGGGAAATGTTAGGCTTAAAGCAGCTAGAGAAGAAGGTGCGATTAAAAAAGATGCTAGAAGACAAGCAAAATACGATAAAGTCTTTAACAAAGAGTATTATAAAGAAAGACGTAAATAATAGAAAAAGTGCTAGAGAAAATCAAAAAGACTAGTAAACTAGTCTTTTTGATTTAAAAGGTCTCTAATATATATATTTGTTACAGGCGTATCTTTCGCCTTTTGTTCAATAAAATCATATTCATATATATAACCATTTTTATCTAATACATAACGTTTCATTACGACTACAGCTCCAGCGTGATTATCTTGTCTTAAAGCAAGTAGTGTATTACCATCATCAGTTGTACCTTCTACATCTACTTGATAGTCTTCAGGATTACTTTTATTAGAGATTAAATAATCTTCCACTGCAGCCATAACTTCTTTCGTTTTGTATCCGGATTCTTCAGGTGAGGGAGCAATAAACGTCTTATCAGTCAACTGCCTCTTTAACTTTTCTTTATCGGTGTTTGGTGATGATGATTTTTGTGCAGTTTCCTTATTATTTTCTTTACTATCACTATTATTTTGATCTGGATATTCATTTATTACTTTTTCAGTATTCAAATCAATGATTTTAAGGTTACTTATAGTTGGTGTATCTAAACCGCCAACTTCAAACATAATGGCGTAATTTGAAAGTATTTGTATGACTTGTCCGCCGCCGCGATTTGTGGAGATTGTACCTTTTGTATTGGAGTTTTTCTTAAATTCCCAACCAGCATCTTCAAGGCTATTATCCCAAGGAGAGCCTGTGTAAATACTGTAGATTTTTTGTGCTAATTTTTTATCTAATTCATATGTTTTTTGTTCTTTGTTTGGTTTAGATTCTAAATCAGCAAGTTTTTTTGTTAATTCTTTATTTGTTTTTTCTAAGGAGTCGTTTTCCTTTTGGAGAGTCTGTAATTCAGTATTAGAGTTAGTATTTTCATTTGCTTTACTTGGAGTGCTATTACAGCCTTGTAAAAGTAGTAGTGATGTGGCGAGTGTGAATATGACTTTAATCTTTTTCATAAATACCCCTCTTTTTCTCTTTTATTTCCTTTTCTACCATATAACGTATAATGTTGTTCGTCAAATTAACTTCCGCTAATATCAAATACATAAAATATGGTGAGCGAGTTGGAAGTGGAAGATTCTCAACATTAAAACACCAGTATCATTCAGATAGATACTGGTGTAGAGAATGAAAATAACAGTAACGAATATTTCCCCGGGGTATGTTCATCTATCTTAAAAAATACTTACTCCATATTCTTCTTATAACTAACCCGCAACAGCCCCTTAAAATCCACCTCAGCAATCAACACACTCAGCAATATAAGCGTCGCTCCTAAATACCCTTTCCCTGTCAGTGTTTCACCTGTGAAAACAAAGGCAAATCCTGCGGAAAAGACAGGTTCTAATGAGAAGATAAGTCCCGTATGTGTAGGCGTCGTGTATTGCTGGGCGATAACTTGCACGATGAAAGCGACTGCGGTGCAAAATATGCTTAAGGCTAAGATGATTAGCCATGAGTTGGTTGTGCTAGGCAGTTTTGGTGTTTCGATAATGAATGAAAAAATAAGACTAAATAGGCCGACGAAACCGAGTTGTATGACTCCAAGTGCAATTGAGTTCACATGTTTTGTTACGCTGCCAGTGATGATGACATGAATCGCATAAAATAAGGCTGACAGTATGCAAAATATATCGCCATTACCGATCTTGAATTCGCTAGTTAATGTTAATAAGCCGATTCCTATTATCGTTAAAAAGATTCCTACTATAACTTTCTTTTCTGGAATGTGTTTTAAAAATATAGCTGATAATATCGGAATGAAAATGACTGTGAGACATAGTAAGAAACCAGCATTTGAAACACTCGTATACTTTGTGCCGAAAGTTGCGAAAATGTAAACGATAAATAAGACAGAAGCGAGTATAAATGCATATTTTACCGTTTTAAAATCGATTTTGAATAAATGTTTGTAAAATATTAAACCTGATAAAAGAAAGGCAATAATGAATCGTAATGCGATTAAGTTGTATTCTTCTATGCCTTCAAGTCCAACCTTTGTAAGTAAGATGGATGCACCCCAAAAGAATGTAACTAGTAGTAGCCCTAAATCCGCTTTTAATTGTAGTTTCATTTCTATTCCCTCGTTATGTATAAATTTTATAATCCCATACCCCTATCCCCATTTTTTATTTTAATATTAATTCTGAATATTTGTAACTTAAATTTATCGACGTTTTACTCCATAAGAAAGAGTCTGTTTTATAATCCGGTGTCATCGGTGTATAAAACAGACTCTTTTCGTTTAAAAGTTCCGATCCAACAACAATCCAAGCTGCTCCGCGACAACTTCCGGCGGATCGGGAAGTCCCTTCATAAAGTATGTCTCCACGACTCCTACGATAGCGGATCCGAAGAATGTAATGATCATGTCTTCACTAAATCCTTTGTTTATTCCTTCTTTAATATCTACGTCATCTTTTATTTGTTCGATGATGTAATCGAAGAAGTGTTTGCGGAAAGCGGAAGCTCCTTTTCCTGCAAGCATTGTTGAGAAGAAGAAGTAGTGCTGTTCCATGTTTTCGAACCAAGCGATGCAAGCTTCTCTAAAGCTTAAATCATGGAGGGGAGCGCACAGTGTTTTTAGAGCTTCGATACGTTCTACAACGAGTTTGTCGAGTAAATCAAATTTATCGAGGTAATGAAGGTAGAACGTTCTGTTTCCGACGTCCGCTCTGGTGCAAATGTCCTTTACTGTAATTTTATCAAATCCTTTTTCGGCCATTAGTTCAATAAAAGCGTTTTTGATTGCTTCTTTTGATTTAATGATCCTTCTATCGACTTTTTCCATTGTTTTCACCAAACTTTCTTGAGAGTTAATACACAATGTTTATAGATGTGTGTATTAATGCGTGAATTCACTAAAATTGACGTTTGAAAACATCTCTTTTTCATTTTATATTATACACACGGGAGAGATAATACATCAATGTGCATTAATTCTTCCGAGTGTCATTTCTGAATGAAAGTGGGGGATAGAAGTCAGATTTCGTGCTCTAAGTAACTTTCTTCAAAAGAACAAATAACAAAATAATGACAATTTTATATATGAAAAACAACGAGAAAGAGGTCAATTATGAATCCGAAATATAACAACTTATTTGAAGCATTTACATTTAAATCTGGCGTTACTCTGAAAAATAGAGTCGTGATGGCGCCGATGACAACTTGGGCGGGTAATGATGATTATACGATTTCAGATGAGGAAGTAACGTATTACAAAAAGAGAGTGAACGGAGTAGGGCTTGTGATTACGGGATGTACACACGTACAGGCGAACGGCATCGGTTTTACAAATGAGTTCGCAGGTTATGACGATACGTTCATCCCAAGTTTACGTAAGTTAGCGGATGCGGCTAAGAGCGGCGGAGCTCCGGCTATTCTTCAAATTTTCCATGCAGGGAACAAAGCATTACCTGATTTCACACCGGGCGGGGATGTAGTGAGTGCAAGTGCTTTAGAAACAGAGGCTTCTCCGTTTGCACCATCTGTATTACCAAGAGAACTTTCGCACGATGAAATTTTAGAGGTGATTCGTGATTTTGGAGAAACGACGCGAAGAGCAATCGAAGCTGGTTTTGACGGCGTTGAAATTCACGGCGCGCACGGATTTTTACTACAAAACTTCTTCTCACCATTCTTTAATAGACGTGAAGATGAGTGGGGGGGTTCTTTAGAAAATCGCTTACGTTTCCCGCTAGCAGTCGTTCGTGAAATTCAATCCGTTATTAAAAAGTACGCGAAAAAGCCGTTCGCATTAGGTTACAGATTCTCACCTGACGAACCGCAAGAAGGTGCTTTAAGAATGAAAGATACGTATGAGTTAATAGATCATCTTATCCGAGCAAATATTGACTATGTTCACGCTTCATTAGCACGTGCCCTTACTGCAAAACCAGTTGATAGTCAGGACGAGAAAACGTACCTTGAGTTAATCGCCGAGCATGTAAACTGCAGAATTCCTTTGATGGCAGCAGGTTCTATCGTAACACCAGATGATGCTTCTTTAGCACTAGAAAAAGGAATCACACTTACGGCGATTGGCCACGGGTTAATTATGAATCCAGACTGGGTAGAGAAAGTGCAGGACGGAAAAGAAGATGAAATTCAAGCGTCAATTAAGAAATCAACAGTAAGTGAGCTGGAGCTTCCAGAAAAGCTGTGGAATGTCATTGGGGCTTCAGGAGCATGGTTTACGATTGAAGATTAATTATGAAAGTGTATCAATAAAAACGAATATGAAATGGAGAGATTTATATGAAAAAGCAAGTAACGTTTAAAAAATATAATTTGAATATGGCTGGTAATCTTCATGTACCAAACGAAATGGATCATCACAAGAAATACCCGACTCTTATCGTTTTACATCCGGCTGGTGGAGTGAAAGAACAAACTGCGGGTCTTTACGCTCAGAAGTTAGCGGATGAAGGGTATGTCGCGTTAGCTTTCGATGCTGCTTATCAAGGGGAAAGTGAAGGGCTACCTCGCTATCTTGATGATCCAACATCTAGAGTAGAAGATGTGCGAGCGGCGGTAGATTATGTAACGACACTTTCTTTCGTTGATCCAGAGCGAATTGGTGTAGTTGGTATTTGCGCAGGTGGTGGTTATGCGATACGTGCAGCACAAACTGAACGTCGTATTAAAGCTGTTGTAGGAATTAGCGCGGCAGATATGGGAAGAACGTTCCGCGAGGGCTGGACTGGTGAAGCGCCGATATCTAGTGCAATTCAGACGCTTGATGCAGTCGCAAAGCAACGTACTGCTGAAGCAAATGGGGCGGAACCGATGTATCTTTCTTACGTACCGCATGAAATTGATGAAAATACGGATTCAGAAACAGCTGAAGGATATGAATATTACAGAACAGCTAGAGCGCATCATCCGAATTCAGTAAATAAATTGCTGTTTTCAAGCTTTGATAAAATTTTAGCGTTTACGGCAATCGATGAAAAAATTAGTACTTTATTAACGCAGCCACTTCTATTAGTTGCAGGAAGTAAAGCAGGGACACTTTGGCAAAGTAAAGAAGCTTATGAATTAGCGAACGAACCGAAAGAATTAGTCGTTCTGGAAGGTGGATCTCACTTTGATTTATACGATATTCCTGAGTATGTCGATCAAGCGGTAGTGAAGGCAACGGAGTTTCTTGGCAAGCATTTGTAATTTGATTTTTGCGAGGCAGTAGAAACACTTTCTACTGCTTCATAACAAATAGGAAAGGGAGTTTTGAATATGACGAACGTATTAATTCTTGGAGCGAACGGACAAATTGCGCATCATGCGATTGATATATTTTTAAATGAAACGGATGCAAAGTTAACGTTATATTTACGAAATGCAGATCGAGTACAGCAATACGCTTCTGATCGTGTACGTATTGTGGAAGGTGACGTTTTAAATCGCGAAACGTTAAAAGAGGCGATGGTAAATCAAGATGTAGTGTATGCAAATTTAGCTGGTGACGATTTAGAAGAGCAGGCGAAAATTGTTGTGAGTGCGATGGAAGAGACTGAAGTGAAACGTCTTATTTTCATTAGCGCACTTGGCATTTATGATGAAGTGCCAGGAGAATTTGGTAAATGGAATAACCGTACGATTGGTCAATATTTAGGGCCATACCGAAAATCTGTTGATGTGATCGAAGCTTCAAATCTTCATTACACCGTATTACGACCAGCATGGTTAACGGATTATGATGAAGTGGAATATGCAATTACGGAAAAAGGTGAGCAGTATAAAGGAACGGAAGTATCACGTAAAAGTGTTGCAGCTTTCGTCGTGAAATTGGCAGGGGCACCAGATTTACACGTTGGCGGAAACTTAGGTGTAAATAAACCGAATACAGACGGTGATAAACCAGCCTTTCTATAAGGAGGATGCAAATGAAAGTTATAATTTTTGGAGCGACAGGTATGGTCGGCCAGAGTGTATTACGAGAAAGCTTATTAAATGAGGAAGTAAAAGAAGTCGTAACAATCGGTAGAAAACGTACGAATGCGATGCATGAAAAACTAACCGAAATTGAGCTTACAAATGTGGCTGATTTATCGTCCATTGAAGAAAAAATAACTGGATTTGATGCATGCTTCTTTTGCCTAGGTGTTTCTTCTCAAGGCATGAAAGAAGATGAGTATACGAAAGTTACGTACGACTTAACGTTATCTACCGCAAAAACATTAGCGAAGTTAAATCCGAACATGACATTCATTTACGTATCCGGTAGCGGCACAGATAGTACAGAATCAGGACGTACGATGTGGGCGAGAGTGAAGGGACGAACGGAAAATGAGTTATTACGTTTACCTTTCAAATCTGCGTATATGTTTAGACCAGGATTAATTATCCCGACAAATAGTGTGAAATCAAAAACGAAATCATATCAATTGATGTACGATGTGATGAAGCCATTTAATCCTCTTTTGAAGAGATTCGGCAGTGTTATAACTTCTGAACAATTAGGAAGAGCGATGGTGCGAGTTGGGAAAGGTGGGTATACCCATTCGATTGTTGAAAGTTCGGATTTGAAGAAAATCGGTATGTAATATGTACAAAAAAACGCCTATTTCATATAGGCGTTTTTTGATGGTGAAGTTATTCCTCTTCAAACTGAAAAATATCCCGATTAATAAGTTGGTGGAAATACCTATCCATTTCAGCTGCAGAAACTTTTCTTTCATTTTTAAACCACCATGCGCTTAATGAGGTAATTGCCCCTGAATAAAATTCAATGATTAAATCATTTGGCATCGTATGGTTTTTGCAAAGTTGATTTAACGCTTCTATTTCCTGTTTTCTCGTTTCGTGACTTAAATACTGTGTCCGGCTAATAAATTGTGCATCAGACATTTGCGTCTCTAATATTTTACCGATTTCTTCATGATGTAGAAATTGTTCCATTACTTGAAATGGTTTGCTTAATCGATCTGAAACTGGTATTCCCGCAATCATTTTGCTGTAGCGCTTAAATCCAAATGCTAATAAAGCATCTTTATCTTCAAAATGTTTATAAAAGGTTGTTCGATGTACCATCGCGCGATCACATATTTGGTTAATCGTGATGGTACTATATTTCTGTTTTGATTGCGTCATTAATTCAAATAAGGAATCCCAAAGTAATTTATGTGTACGTCTAATACGTAAATCAAGTTGTTTTTCATTATCGTTCATCTACAATTCTCCTTTTTTGTAGATTAAATATACAATGGCTGAAAATTGATTCTCCCTTTTTAATCTACATATGTATATTATATTACATGTGTTCCGGCGTATTTAAAACTTTTTAAGTAAGAAACAGGAGGAGAATCTGCAAATGAATATAACAACTAAGAGCCCTGCAAGTGGCAAAGTTGATACTTCTAATATGAAACATACCCCGATTTTAATTGCATTACTTTTAGGGGCAATGGTTGCATTATTAAACGAAACATTACTTGGTAATGCGTTAACGGTATTAATGAAAGAATTTGACGTAACAGCTTCAACTATTCAATGGCTTTCTACAGCTTACATGTTGGTAGTTGGTGTTTTAGTACCAATTACAGCGTTACTTCAGCAATGGCTCACAACGAGACAAATGTTTTTGATCGCTATGGTAACGTTTTTAGTCGGTACGTTAATTGCGGGATTCGCACCGACATTTTCCGTTTTATTAGTCGGCCGTATCGTCCAAGCAGTAGCGACGGGGTTAATTTCACCGTTATTAATGAATACAATTTTAATTATTTGTCCGCCTGAAAAACGTGGTGCCACAATGGGATTAATCGCACTCGTTATGATGTCAGCTCCAGCAATTGGTCCTACATTATCTGGAGTAATCGTTGATTCACTAAATTGGCGCTGGTTATTCTACATTGTTATTCCGATCGTAATCATTTCCATTGTAATTGGAATGAAGTACATTCAAAATGTTTCAGAGTTAACAAGGCCAAAAGTAGATTATCCATCAATTCTTTTATCAACATTAGGATTTGGCGGAATTGTGTATAGCTTTAGCGCATCAGGTGATTTAGGATGGTCCGATACGAAAGTGTACGGTGCTTTAATTGTTGGGCTTATATCACTATGTATTTTTGTCGTTCGACAATTAAAAATTGAGAATCCAATTTTAGAATTACGCGCATTTAAAGTTCCGATGTTTACAATATCAGTTGGATTAATCGTCATTGTTATGATGTCGTTATTTTCAACGATGACTTTATTACCGATGTTCCTGCAAACAGTTTTACTCGTTACAGCCTTTAAATCAGGATTAATAATGCTTCCAGGAAGTATTATTAGCGCCATAATGGGACCAATCGCAGGTAAACTATTTGATAAATTTAGCCCGAAAGTTGTTATCGTTCCCGGCATTGTGTTAGTAGGGATTGCAATGTTCTTATTTAAAGGCATTACTCCTGATACATCAATGCTACAAATTATTGTCATGCATAGCGTATTAATGGTCGGACTCATGTTTGTCATGACAGCACAAACATATGGTTTAAATCAATTAACACCAGATCTATATCCGCACGGAACAGCGCTGTTTAATACGTTACAGCAAGTAGCCGGCGCAATTGGTACAGCTATCTTTATTTCGAAAATGTCTTCAGGAACAACTAAGTATATGGAAAGCTCTGCAAATCCAATGGATCCAGTAGAGAAGTTAAACGGTTTAACATCAGGATTCCAGGGTGCATTTACACTAGGGTTAATCTTTATCGTTATTGCTTTTGTTGTATCGTTGTTCTTAAAAGAAGAGAAAGAGGAAGTAAAGGCAGCAGGGGTTTTACAGAACGAAAATTAAGGTTCATATAAAAAAGACATCTTTACGATTAAAGATGTCTTTTTACATTTCTTTCGTAATGTCATACTGCAGCAATTGCTTTTGATCGTAAAACTTTTCGAAAATAATACCCATTACGTAGAAGAACAATAGTCCGAAGCAAATGTGAATGAGTGTAAATATAGCTCCGAATGAAGAAAATTCATACACCATAATTGGTAATTTCGCAGTTGTCCAAACGCCTAAGAAAAATACGATGTACCTAATGCTTGCGCCTTTTTTTAATAGTAGTGCTGCAATCGGAAAGGCAACATAGAGGGGACCAGCTGCAATTCCGCCTAATAATAGAGAGAATAAGATTCCATATATGCCGGACTTTTCTCCCATGTATTTCATTAGCGTCTCTTTCTTCACCCACTGATCGAGTAACCCTACAAATATTAGGACAGGAGGGAGTAGAAATAGCATATCTAAAATACTATTCCCTGTTAGTTGTAATGCGCTCCATCCCAAAGATTGGTTTATAAAAGTTAATAAGAGAAGCCCAAGCAGTAATATGAAAAAGAAGCGATATCTTTTTAGTTCTTTCATACCATCACCACCCAAATGATATAGGAGAATAGGAGTGACATGAGTAATGCAGATGCATTACGTGCGTAAGCAAAGCTTCGTCCGAATATCTTTTGTTCCATCGGCAAGGTTGTAATTCCTACTGACATGAGTGTAGACATAAGTGCCGCAACTTGAGGAAGGCCTGCGCCGTACTCTACTAACGTATTACCAAGAGGAAATACGACAAAGCTAGGGATAAGTGCCACAGAGCCGAGTATTGCAGAATAAATAACACCTAAAAATCCAGACTGTTCTCCAATGATGGAAGAGATGAAGGACGGCGTTAAGATAGAAAGTGATAGTCCAACGAAAAGCATGATGGAGAGCATGGCAGGGAGAAGGTTTTGAAATATTTTCCATGATTTTAATAGGGCAGCTTTCGTTTTATTCCGATCCTTCATAAAAGAAATCCCCGTAAGAATAATGGCCAAAGTGTAAAGAATAGCGCCATTAATCATGATTAGATTCCTTTAAGTCTTTATATTTGTTTAGGAAAAAGGTTAAGTTTTTCATTTTTCCCTCAATATCTATTTGAAAATCCGCCAATTGTTCCTTTCCAGCAGGCGTAATTTTGTATATCTTTCTCGGTTTGTCTTGATGATCTGTACTTACATAAGATTCAATAGCGCCTTCGTTTTCTAATTTCTTCAGCGTGCGGTAAAGGATGGCACTATCGATTGGATTGACTGGAAGTTCTTCTTCACATTTCTGAAGTAGCTGTCCGCCATAGTTATCACCTTCTGCTAAAAATAACAAAAGAAATGCACCTGTATGTCTTCCTGTATGTTTCATGAATATACCTCCTGGAATTTATACTGTTAATGACAGTATACTGTTGTTAACAGTATATGGTGCATGAAGTGCTATGTCAATTTAAAAATGTTGATTCGTGCAAAGGGAGATTCCTGTTCTCATCTTTTTAAATAACAAAATAAAAGCCACTGTTTTCTTGTGACAGTGGCTTTCATAGTTGGTAAACTACTATATTACGCTTAGGGAATCTCGCCTTTTGATAGTAACACATATATGTTAGCCCTATATTGAGAAATAAAAAAAAGACACTCTCAAGAGTGCCTCTTATTAGCAGCTGATTCCGCCGCCCCAACAGCTAGCGCCAACGATGATTAATAAGATAAAAAGCACAACAAGTAAGGCGAATCCACCGCCAAAACCACAGCCTCCACCACAACTACCGCCATAACCCATATTAACTCCTCCTTCCATAAAGTCCATATATTAATGGATTTATATCACTTTATGTTTTTACGGATAAACTTGAGCAGGTCCCTTTGAAAAATAAAAGTACTCGGTATTTTAAGAGAGTTGACGAGTGTATTTTTGTCACGAGTATTCCGCTGATTACATATGTTATTTTATTCTGTGTATTGGGGGAAGGAGGATCTTTATGGCTAATTCTGAGATGATTTTACGTTTACTTACGGATTTAAAGATTGAACAGCAAGCTTTAAGAGAACAGCTAGAGAAAATGCAAACAGCTTTGACTATTCTTGAAGAAAAACAAACTACTCCTGAAGAGAAATCAACTATTCTTGAGGAAAAACCAGCTGCTCCAAAGCAAAGAGCTTATTCTGGACGCCCAACATCGTTTCGTGATTGGAGAGCATCTTCTCAAAAGAATTAAGGGATCCTGTGATAGTAAGTTACACAAAATCACAAATGAAAAAGTACAGTCTACTGTAGTTAATACAGAGGCTGTACTTTTTGTTGTGTTAGTAAAAGTGGTTTATCTATTTTATCCCGCATTAATGGGCAGTAAGACCCCCACCTCAAAATTCAGCGAAAGCAAAGAAGTTAGGTGGGGGATCAACTGCCCATAAAAGCCTGATTGGTTCAACTAATAATCAGTGGGGGATGAAGAAAACCCCCACTGATTAAAGTTTCACTTTATATTTTCTTTGACTATTCCACTTTTAACTCGATCCCTTTACCCAACATATCTCCATTAACTTTTAACGTTAATCCT
The DNA here is from genome assembly GCF_036320425.1 of Bacillus nitratireducens. Taxonomy (NCBI): domain Bacteria; kingdom Bacillati; phylum Bacillota; class Bacilli; order Caryophanales; family Bacillaceae; genus Bacillus; species Bacillus nitratireducens. The sequence goes on along the minus strand of NZ_JAUMJO010000006.1, from coordinate 43,968 downwards.
TGCGTATTTTTCGGTACATCGAATACAATGTTCCCTTCCGAATTTTCATGAGGATTAAGAACACCAAATTTAAAAGTAGCGGTATTAGCAGCTTTAAGTACTAATTGATATTCATTAGAAATGTGATATTCTCTTCCGGTTCCGTCAATTAATGTAAAGTTGTCGCTATGTAGTGTAATGGGTTCTTCTTTATCATTATGCACTCTGACGTCTAATACTTTAAATACACCTTGTGCTTGAACTTCTCCATTCCCTATAACGTCTAATGAATCGACAGGGCCTATAGAGATGTATACATCAGAAGAATTTCCACTAGTTGGAAATTCTTTTTGAGGATCCTTGTCGCTAAGTTCATCATTCTTTGTTTCTTTAGAAGTCTCTTGTTCGTTTTTCGTGTTACTGCTAGATGTATCATGTGAACCGCAAGCTGATAATCCAAATAAGAATGTGCTACATAATAATGATGCTACTAACTTTTTGTTCATAGTTTGTTCCTCCGAAATAAAAGTACTTTCATGGGTGCCATAATGATTTAATAAATCTATATTTTTCTTTATATGTATTAAATGTTACATTTTATTATATTTATTTTGGAATAAAAAGGAAACTTGATACAAATAAACAAGACACTTTGCAGTGTCTTGTTTATTTAAGTTATGCGCATTACTTAATAAGACGTTAGTTGCTCATCCTGAACATGAGTAACTATGTAGGATGGTTTAATTATAACATTTTAACCAGTAATGGGTCTATATGGAATTTAAATAATGGGTACGTTTTGTTATTTGGAATGCGAGATGTTGTATATTATGTTGGGATTTGATCCATTAAAAGCAGTAGACAAGGTAAATGAGCATACCTTATTTCATAATTTACACAAATTGTGTAGAAAAGTATGGAGCTATATTTCCCTTTACACGAACATAAAGGTATAATATAGTTTAGTTAAGTTAACTAAACTATATTACGAAACGAAATAACAGCATGACTGGAGGAAGAATGCTATGACTAGATCGTATAAAGAAGTAATTAATGAAATGAATCGAGCCTACAATGACTTCTACATTTTACTATTTCAGGAGTTAAAGGATGAGTTCGGTCTTACAGGGCAGCAAGAGAGCATGCTATTTTATATCAATTTAAATGAAAACACGACAGCAAATAACATTGCGACTACTTTTAATATATCGAAAAGTGCTGTGAGCCAAGTATTATCGAAATTGGAAAAACAGAAGATGATTTCGAAACAAGTAAACCCTAATAATAAACGGGAGTATTTCCTTACACTTGGTACAAACGGTAGTAAGTATATAGAGCGGTTGTCTGAGTTAGATGACGTATTAATTGAGAAATATTTTTCTAAAATTGATATCGAAGCTTTAGAGCAAATGACTGATACGTTAACGAAAATAAATAAAGTGATATTGGAAGAAAAACAGAAGGGCATTAATCCAAATGAGTAAGAAAGTCCATATGAAGGGATTAGTAGAAAGGAGGAGAAGCGTGTTATGAGTTATATACCAAATATGATTACGATAGCAAATTTTGTATGTGGGCTTTTGGCTATTTATGCTGTTTTCGTTCACGATATGTATTTGGGAGCAGTTTTTATTATTACAGGAATGTTATTTGATTTTTTTGATGGCATGGTCGCTCGGAAACTTGATGCTGTTTCGGAAATTGGCGGAGAGTTAGACTCATTTGCGGATTTAGTTACCTTTGGTGTAGCACCGTCTATTCTTGCATATAGTGTCGCTTTAAAAGACTTACAGTTTATCGGGATGATATGTGCGCTTGCTTACAGTATTTGCGGAATGCTGCGGCTTGCGAGATTTAACACACAACAAAGTAAACTCCCGACATTTATAGGCATGCCCATTCCATTTGCGGCAATGTGTCTTCTCATTTTATGCTTTTTGAATAATCCAGTTTCCGTGGCGTTGGGTACATGTATACTCGCATATTTAATGGTGAGCAAAATCAAATTCCCACATTTTAAAAAAGATATATCGGAAAAATTGGAGTCTGAAAGATGGAATTAGTACAGCAGGTTATAACAGACTATGGTTACCTCGCTATTTTTTTGATGCTTCTTCTTGGGATTGTAGGATTACCAATCCCTGATGAAGTCATAATGACAGTAGTAGGTTACTTTACAAATATTAATGTCCTAAATTATGAACTTGCCATTTTAGTCAGTTTTGTAGGAGCGTTGTTGGGTACGGTGATCAGCTACATGATAGGCAAAAAGGCAGGGCGTCCTTTCATTGATAAGTATGGAAAATGGATTGGTTTGAAGGAAAAGAGAATGAACAAAGTTGCAAAATGGATGGAGAAATATGGACCCTATTCTCTTGTTTTTGGGTATTTCATTCCAGGCATTAGACATATAACATGTTACCTTTCAGGCGTTAGCAAAATGAATTTGAAAACGTATATATTGTTCGCTGCGATTGGTGCATTTTTATGGTGCTTCACTTTTATTACTATCGGCAGAGGTGTAGGAATTATTCGTGAATAAGAAGACGTTGAATGATCGAAAAGATTCTAACTGGAAAAATTAACTTTAAAATGTTTCAAGACAGTTTTGACAACATGGAACTGAATACTTGTAAGTTAGGGTTCTCACAAACTCCCCCGTGTTATTGGGGAGAGAGATAAAAGATGAATAGTAGCAGACATAATTAATGATACGTAAATACAATGAGAGAGGTAAAGGAGCATAACATGATTCGTATGGCACTAAAATCATTTAACATACAAATATATTGTTTGCTAGGCGTGATGTTATTGGGGTGGTTTATGACACCTTTCTCAGCCCAGTTTGTAGGGATAGGCATTGGCCTTTTGGTGAGTATGTACTGCGCATGGATTTTAGGAAGGCGTATTGAAAAGTTTGGAGATAGCATTGTAAAAAAAGAAAAAGCACCGATGCTTGGAATGATGAATCGATTTGCAGCCGCGATACTCGGTGCGATTATTATGTATGAAATTGAACATCATGATTTCATGTGGACATTTGCTGCTGGAATTATGGGTGGGTATTTCTTGATTATTATTAATTTAGGATATTACAGTATGAGAGATGCGAAGAAATAAAGTGTTGTGTAAATAACTAATTTGGATGACTTGAATGTATAAACCTAAAAACTTTCCTTTATGGAGAGCTTTTTTATTATAAAGAAAAGACACTCATATAAGAGTGTCTTTTCCAATAGTTTTTTAGCAGAAGCAAGAAGCTCCAACAATGATCAATAATATAAACAATACAACTAATAAAGCAAAGCCGCCGCCACAACTACTACAACTACCACCAAATCCCATAATAGTTCCTCCTTTAATAAGAGGGGAAAACAAGGGGTCACTCATGTATTTTAACGGATTCAAATTACTTTATGTTTTTTACGCAATAATGGAGCAGGTCCTTTTGAAAATAAAGAAAAGACACCTTAAGGTGCCTTTCTTCGACTTGAACCATCTTAATTTTAATAATATGTATTGGACTCCCATACACATATTATTTTACCATGTTAAGTAATATTGGTCATTGAGAAAAAAGAAAAAGCCCTATATAGAGGTATCACCACACGACTAGCCAGCACTCACACCCAAAAACAGAAGGGAATAATAAAATGTAGTTTAAGGAGGGGGATGAATGAAAAATGTACATAGATGGTTAAATTATTTTGGGTTTATATGTGTGTGCATGTCTAGCTTCGGTTTTGTTTCTCGTTGGATTTTTCGTGATGTGATTGCACTCGATCAATTACTTGTGTTGAGTATAGGAATTATTATTTTAATAACAGCGTTTTTTGTAAAACGTTGTAGTAAAGAGTTACGTGGTGATAAAGGTTAATCGCCCTAAATGTAGTTTTAGAATTTCGCAATCGGAGCATATTGTTGAAAAAGGCTCATTGAATAATGACAGTTTATTTTAAGAAAGTAAATCGATAATATAGTAAATAATACTTTCCTTAACCCTGTACTATGGTATAGGGTTTATACTTTATATGAGGTGAGATAGATGCAATATCTTATTATCAAAACTTTAATAGATTCAGAAAAGGAAGCAGAAGAATATTTATAAAAATAATAAATTGTAAAGTTGGAAGAATAATGGAAGGTTGTTGTAGTAACCTTAAAGGAATAAAAATCGAAAATAATGGTCATTGTCCATCATGTAAAAATAAAGCTAAGAATGTAAAGTTGATTACACTAAAATCATTGCTTAAACCATCTGCATTAGAAACATTAAATGCTAAAGAAAATCACTATTTTTGTTCAAACGAAGATTGTGATGTAGTCTATTTTGATACGAATAATAAAAAATACTTTGTACCTGACATAAAGGTAGCTGTAAATCAAAAAGATGACTCAGCAACTACACCAATTTGTTATTGTTTTGATTGGACAAAAGAAAAAATCAAACAATATGTGGAAAATGGACTTACTCCTAATCCAGTAGAGCATATTCGCGAAAACATAAGAGAAAATCGATGTGGTTGTGAAGTAAACAATCCACAAGGTAGTTGTTGTTTAGGCAATGTTACAACTTATATTAGAAAAATGTCATAAGGAACTTAAATGTTGCTTTTTTTCACCAAAATACTTGGGGGTATTTCAAAATCTCAAGTCGATGGGCATGTGACGTTGCCTCATGCTCACCAAGCTAGTTAGTGTATGTTAAGTAAACCTTATGGATTTGTATATCTCATCCATCCACTTTCAGATTGTTTCGCTTTATACTTCCCATAAGACAGAAGCTTCATTGCCGAGCGATTGGCCGCATGAAAAACCAAGTTCAGCTTCCATTCTTCCTCCATTTCACTGGGATAGGTGGTAGATTCATAAACATAATAACTCGCCATGATACAAGGGATTACTTGCTCCGGTTCAAATCCATAAGCAGTTGCATCATCCACAACTAAATCAATGATGCATCGGTTTCCATCTTTAACTTTTTTCTGGAGTAATTTTTTCACCGATTCTGGTACTAATGCCAATATTTTATCCTTCATGTCAGTCACCTCATCTTTTATCATGTCCAGATAGCCTGGGGATATGTGTCAAACAGAATGAAATTCCAACCGTAATTGCACAGGTTTAACAAGATCTTAAGGACTATATCACCCTAAAAGAGAAAATGTATTTAAATAAAAGAAACCCCGATTGTCTGCGGGGTTCCTAAGGGTAATCGTCAAGTAATGACGTACTCGACTAATTAACGATATCATGAATTTTTTGGTAAAAATACTGGTAAATGTGTCCAATTGAATAAGGGCATCATTTGGAACAAAAACGCTATTTTAATTTCAAACAAAAGAACAGTCAGCAAAAGCTAACTGCTCGGTTCTCCAAGGGGGAACAAGGAGAAAGTAACTTAATCGGTTGTCTACAGTATTGACGGAATATTGAGTTTTATTCAGGGGACTATGTTATATGATTAATAAAAAATTCCTTTATTAGCAGTAAAACTCCGAGGAGAGACAAGACTTCAATTGAGAACCAAAACATGCTTTTTTGAGGTTTTTTAAACTCCATTATTATGGAAGAAAATAAAAAGGTTGCAATCATCATGATAATTAAGAGACGGATTATATCAGACATTAATAGCACTCCTAATATTTAATCAGTTTCATTATATAATTATTTCCAATGAGATGGAATTTAAGAATTGTTTTATTGAAATTCGAACAAAAAAGGTTCTGTTGTCTCCAACAGAACCTTTTCTAAAATGGCAAAGAGTAACTCTTACCTTACTCTTCTGCTATATAATACACAAAACACGTATAGATGTGTAGAACAAGAAATTCCAATATGATTATTCGAATATAACGTTTAAAAGAATCTTGTAGGGGTTTAATACAAGGGATTAAATTACAAACGTTGATTTATCAATGGATATTAATGATGAACTAGAAAGTGATAGTTAATAAAGGGATATCAAAATAATAAAATATGAAATATTGCATATTCAATTGAAATAGAAATTTACAAGTAGAAAGCGAGGAATAACAATGGGGCTAGGAAACCATAGAACAGAAAATAGTTTGAGTGTAAATGAAATTTCCGAAATGACAGGTGTTCCGCGTTCTACTATTTATGCGAAGAACGTCATTGGGAATTCCATAGACACTTTGAAACAGTTAAATCACACGAGTATTTTATGGAGACACCTAAATATACAGAATTGATAGGATTATGGGAAGTATTGAATGATCCATTATCTATGAAAGAGTTCAAGGAATTTGTTTATAAAGGATGGGCTTTAAAAAGAAATGTACAAAAATCATTTAATGAAGAAGAAATAGAAGTAAACAACAAACAATTAAAGTAGCGAATCCGCTACTTTTTTATTTTGCATAGAAAAAAGGAAACCGCAAAGGATGCCTTTTATATTAAGCTGCTTTATAATTTTTATTTTTAATCCTATTTCTAGTATCCATAAATGCGGCGAATGTCGCTATAGCACCACCTAAATCATAAACTTGGAATTACAGAGTTAGATAAGATTACTTGGTGGATGGATACTTGATCAGGTGGTAAATTCTTCCTTATCTTTCTCTATTGTGTTCTGTTCCTCTTTTGTATTTGTAAATTCGATAACCATAACAGACAGTCCAAGACATAAACAAACAGCCTTTATCTTGCTAACTCTCACAAGAACTTACAATCTGTATTTAACCTAGAATACAAGATTCTTTCATTTTTATTCCCGGATACATTTGAAAAACTGAATGTTTTTATCTCAAATTAATTATATCTATAAATTTAAGGAAAACTCTGTTATAAGATGCATCAGTGCAAGTTATTAAATTCTGTATCGGATTTATGTCAGTTACAGTCACATATCTAGTAAGCAAATGACCATCCCTATAATAAGTAATCAATATCTTCTCTTCAGAAAGAAATGAACATATTAACTTGTTTTCAATAATTTCTTGTTCGTCTTGGGTTAATGTAGGGCGCTCCACTTTTGTTTGTTTTTTAACAATCTTACCAATACCGGTGAATTTCTTCGGTATCGAAGCGAATGGAGTCCGCTTAGTCATTCCTATTTCTTTTGGCATATGTGTATCGTGCATGCTGTATATCTCCCTAATTGCTATTAATAACTGTATCATTATATCAAATTTTGGAGATGTTAGGATTGTTTATATAATTATAAAATAAATATTTAGAGGTTTTTGACTCTTTATAAAATTAACCTAATGTAACTAAGCATGATTTATATATAATTGAGTAATGAACGTGAATCAATTATTGTCATAGATGTAAGCAACATTTATAATGCAAAAGAATTGCATTTACTTCTTAAAGAGAAGCTTGAGTTTCCTGATTTGTACGGGGAAAACTGGGATGATTTTTGGGATTGTATTGCAGGATTTGTGTGTCATTTGCCAAACAAAATGATCTTCGACGGATGGTCAAAGTTAGAAAAAAAGGTTACCGAGAGATACAAAAATAATGAAAGAGTGTCTTCTTGATTATAATGAAGAGGATAGAAAGGATTCTGAATGGAAAAGCGAATTCTTATTTAATTGAATACTGTTAATATGATATGTAAATATGCATATTGTATTTATTTGGGTTTTTTTGTATGTTAAAATTAAATATAAGGATGTAAATATATAACGAACCAAAAGTAGGAATATCCAATGAATTTTGAGAGGTGTTACATGTTTAAAAATAAGAAATTAATTCGATTTTGTCTAACATTATTTGTATGTTTATCTGTAATTGATTTTACAATCGGTTATTTTCAAACATATCTTGAAACAGCAGCAGATATTAAATGGGTAATACCAAAAATTTGGAAAGCTATTTTGATAGATGCTCCTGAAAGCATACTTGTTATTGTAGGTGCAATAGCCTTATATGATTTCACAAAAGAGACATCGCCAAAAGACGCATCAATCTAAATGCGTCTTTTTTCAAATTTATTCAATTAGCAATTTCATGGAGAATCTTGCTGTAAAAGCAGAATAAGAAGCCCTAATCAAGGTTTTTTGTAGAAAAATCAGTCTTTTTATTCTTGTCAGTGAAATGTAGATTTACGATGTTTAGATATTTGCATGAATATCAGGAGACATTATATGGTCGATTAATGACTGTATTTAAAAAGGAAATTTAATTATCTGTATTTATATTTATATGGTAAAATAGTACAGTATTTATAAATTATAGGGGGTATATAATATGATTAATGAAATAGTTTGGGGAAGTCCAGGTAGTTTGCTCTGTTTAGGCTTTTTTTTAGCAGGTTTGGGAGTATTCATAAGATTGTCTAGAATGCCGAAATAATAAAAAGTTTAGTACATAACCAGTGTTAATAGATGAAGCTTTGCTTTATGGACGATTAACGAGTGTTTTAGAAAAAACATATTTATGACTTATTGAAAAAGACGCCTGCATGAGCGTCTTTTTATTAAAATTTATAGTTTAAAGAGTTACCTAGAAGAGAACAATCTATTAATTAACAAAAAAGAAAAGACACCCTAAGGTGCCTTCCTCCGACTTGAACCATCTTAATTTTAATAATATTGGACTCCCGTCCAAATATTATTTTACCATGTTAAGTTATTTTGTCCATTGAGAAAGAAAATTTAAATCTATGCTTTGTTGTTTTGGGAAATATTCCATATCGATAATTACAATACACGTTGTAGTATTTGAATTATTTATCTGCTTAAAAGTTGAAATTAAAAAGAACCCCATAAATGATAAACCATGCCACTAACAAAAAACACTAATACTAAAAACAAAACAATTAAAGCAAGTACGCCATTTTGATTATGTTCCATAAAATTAGCTCCTTTTAGATTTATTTTTATCCCGCATGAACTGCCCGTAAACGCCCGATTGGTGAAGGCTAATAATCAGTGGGGAGATGAACAAAGCCCCACTGATTAAAGTTCCACTTTATATACAAAAAAGCCTTTAGTCGTAATTATGGCTAAAGGCTTTCGGCATTATACTTTTTAGTTTATAAAATTTTATATAGAGAAGAATTTATAATTTTTTTTATCAAATTTTGAACCGAAAGTGTACTAGCTTGATAATGAAGCCTGGCTATTAGAATTGAAAAATTTTAGTTTTATTATAATTAATAGAAATGAAAGTAGTGTGAATATAAATCCACTCCAAATAAGCTGGTGAATACCTAAGTTTGAAATGAACCAGCCTCCAATTGTTGTTCCTAGAGTAATTCCGAGATTTGAGAATGAAACGAATAGACTATTACCAAATTCAGGCGCTTCTTTAGCTTCGCTTATTAACCATGTTTGACCAACAATTAATCCACCAGCATGTACGATTCCCCAAATGAATACGATAAAAATCATTGGAACAAGGTAGGAACCTAAATAATAAACTAATATATAAACAATAGAATATAGGATAGGGAATAATATTACTGTATTTACTATACTTTTTTGCAGGAGACTTCCAAATAAATGATTACCTAAAATCATAACGATACCAAATATGAATAGCATGATACTGATGAGAGATCCATTCATGGAAGTTACTTTTGCAAGGTATTCAGCGAAGTAGCTGTATACGGAAAACATGGCTGCAAAAAGGAATGTGACGGTTAAAATATTTAACCATAATCCTGGTTTGCCGAGTATACGAATTTGTTTGCCGAAAGACATCTTTTCTTTAACAGGCATAGAAGGAAGTAGGATTAGTATTCCAATGAATGCAAGAGTGTTAACAAGCGCTCCGAATAAGAAAGAAATTTCGAGTGAAAATTGATCTGCAAGGTAAGAGGTTAGTGGTACACCTAAAGCAAAGCCAACAGTAATTCCCATAAAAACTTTTGTAACCGCTTGACCGCTCTTTTCTGGAGGGACAAGTTTAGCAGCTGTTACAAGAGCGATTGAAAAGAAGAGTGGATGAAGTGCTGCCGGTAAAATACGAAAAATAAGCATGATTTCAAATTGTGTTGTATAGGCGTAGATTATATTTGAAATAACAAATATGAAAATTGCTGATAATAAAATTATTTTGCGATTCATACTAGAGACGAGCAGAATTAAAAACGGACCAGAAATAGCAACAACTAGTGCAAATATACTTACTAAAAATCCAGCTTGTGTAGTTGAAATTCCGAATTTTTCAGTGATTTGTGGTAATACGCCGACAATACCCATCTCGGTAGTAATAATTCCGAACACACCTATTGCGAGTGTCAGAATAAGTAAAGGATTTACTTTTTTCATTTATAAAACTCTCCATTCGTATCGGTATTTTGAAAGTAAATTCATTAACAAATAAGCATTATTACAAGCATAATTGGATGCCAATATTATCAGGACTATGTAATTTCAAATACAATAACAGATATCTAGATAATTAGATGTGATATATTAAAAAATTTTCTCCTTTCTATGTTTCTTGCTTTTATAGGTAGTGCAATTTTATAAAAAAGCAGAATGTGTGAAAGCTAATAATCAATTAATTATTAGCTTTCATTTTATAATTCGTTTTGAACGTATTCAGAAAACTCTCGTATTGTTTTTTCATTTCGGCGATAGTAGGTCCATTTTCCAATTCGGTCAGATTGTAGTAAACCTGCTTTTTTCATAGTTAATAAATAACTAGAAATAACCGATTGGGCTAAGCCAGTTTTAAGCTGGATATCTCCTACGCACACTCCAACTTGAAAGCTAAGGCCTTGCTCTAGATAAGCTTTTTCATCGAAATGGTTTTCTGGATTTTTCAACCATGATAAAATTTGACATCTTGTTTCATTTGACAATGCTTTATAAATCAATAAAGGTTCCATAAGGATATTATATCTACTTTTATAGATTTGTAAATGGGTTTTGGTGATTTTAAGGGGAGAAGGTATAGTTGATCCCCTTGAATAGGAATAAGGTGCTCTTGATCTGTACCCTTTGTAAAGAACATTCTAAAAAAAGTTAGGCAACCTAAAAAAGATGATTTCTGTATGCAAACAGGAGTCATCTTCTTTAAATTCTATTGATAGCAAGAGTGATTATAGTACGTCATATATTTCTTAATTTCATGTGTTAACTGAACAAACGATTCACATAATTTTATATATGCTTCATCGGTTAAAGTACTACGAGGATTACGTGCAAAAATGATAATATTGTTAGGTTTAAGCATGTTGTTGCCTAGCTACCGATGGCGGATTCCTAAGAAGAGTAATAATAAAACCCAACATAAAATTTAAGAAAAATTTTATGTTTACCCCATTTTTTATTTTAAAAGTTTTTCCTATCCTATAAATGAGTTACATCAAGAAGGAGACTAAAAACGATAAAGTCATAGATGAAAATGTAAAGTTAGGGGATTCTACATGCATACAGAAGTTTTGATGGATTATTTGTATACTTATTTTTTTACTATTATTTTTTGTATTGTGTTTCAAATTGTGTTTTATTTTAAAGCGAAAAGAAATATATCTATTCTGCATTTTCTATGGGTATATGTTTTTCTATTCTACCTTTCGCTAGTATATGGGGTGACGCAGATCGCGACTGTATGGGATATAAGTAGATATGAAACGTGGATTCGTGTAAGTCAAATCAACTTGACTCTATTTGATACTGCAGGTAGTACTGCGTATCTTTTGAACATTTTACTGTTTATGCCGTTAGGTTTTTTATTACCGACTATTTGGCCGCATTTTAGAAAAATGAAAAACACCGTATGTGCGGGATTCTTTTTTTCATTGGCAATTGAGTTAAATCAATTACTAAATAATAGAATTACAGATATTGATGATTTATTTACGAATACCCTCGGGGCGATTATTGGGTATGTAATATATAGAGTTTTATTTAAAATGATATGTAAAAGAGAGGAAAAAAAGCTTGACACCAACTTTCCTCTAGTTATAAAATACGAGGCTATTTTTTGTTTAGTGTGTTCATTTGTAGGTGCGATGTTCATTTATTATCCTGGAGATCTGTAAGCCTCCAATAAGATGGTTGCGATATCGTTTATAAAATGATTCTAGTTCTCCAAGCTCAAACACGGTAAAATGTGAATGGTACATCCGATTTTCTGACTTAACAGATACAGTTTATGTATTACATGATAGGTAGGTGTAAATATGTTACATGTTCAATTATCTCAATACTTACTAAAAGAGTTTCAACCTGCTTTTCATACAGATGGAAAACGAGTGTATATGTTAAAAGATGAAGGATTATCACCGTACCCTATCTATTTAAATCGTCCTATTATGATAGGAGTGGGGACGAATTGGAATCAGCATACAGGATTTGAAGAAATCATTAAAGGATTTATAGGTGCAATTAACAAACTTCCTATGTATATGGTATTTGAAACTTATTTGTGTAGAGACCTTATTGAAAGTTTTTTAGAAGAGAATACATTTCATTTTGAGCTAGTTTTTACTAATAAGAAAAAGGATACGAACTTTTTTAAAGTGTTCATTACCGATAGTGATGATATAACTACACTTATGAAGTATTTCTTCTAATCAGCACGAGGTTCTCTCTATACGTTATTAAGCTATTCAGCAGACTGTAAGATTATCAGTAACAGTACTGGTGAGATTGAAATAAAAGCGGACAGTTTCTATCCAAGCTTTTCATTTATGTATGATGCGCAAGAGTTATTTATTATTGGTGGGGAAGAAAAGTGGTCAGATATCCATTATATAAATAGATTTTTCCGTCTTGAGCAGATTACAGATGAGCTAACTATTGATGTAAGGAAATGAATGTAATGATGATGTGTGTTTTAATTATATAAGTTTTGGATCTAAGGAATTAAAGTTAGTTGAGCAACTTTGTGTAGCGGAAGGATTATTTGTATGTCACACTAAAGACCGAAAGTGATAAGGTGCTGTATAAATAACTAATTTGATGACTTGAATGTATAAATTTAAAAACTTTCTTTTATGGAGAGTTTTTTATTACAAAGAAAAGACACCCATATAAGAGTGTCTTTTCCGATAGTTTGTTTAGCAGAAGCAAGAAGCTCCAACTATGATTAATAAAATAAACAATACTACTAATAAAGCAAAGCCGCCAGAAAATCCACAGCCGCCACAACTACCACCAAATCCCATAATAGTTCCTCCTTTAATAAGAGGGGAAAACAAGGGGTCACTCATGTATTTTAACGGATTCAAATTACTTTATGTTTTTAACGCAATAATTGAGCAGGTCCTTTTGAAAATAAAGAAAAGACACCTTAAGGTGCCTTTCTCCGACTTGATAACCGCATTTCGAAACGGGTGGATAACTTGCAAATAGTATGTATGCTTCGATTTATTTACAGATACCTTAGATTTATACATTCTTCATATAAGTCAGTACTTTTGATTACTAAACGTTCAATCATCATAATGTTTCGTTTATTGTTACCAACTACTCGCTCCAACATCCACCTTCAACCACTTCACCCAATCCAAATCTTCTACCTTAAGCAAACTCAGTGAAACACCCTTCATATCTAAAGAAGTTAGAAGAGTACCAACCTTTACGAACTTCACATGTAAGCCTTCTAGCTCACATAAACGGCGAATGTCGTTTGCGAAAATGTATTGTTCCATTAATGGAGTTGCGCCTAATCCGTTAATGAGGATGGCGAAGTCGTCACCTTTTTTCCAGCGATAAATGCTTTTTAGTTTATTCATAAGTTCAATCGCTAATATTTCAGAAGAGGATAGTGCTTCTTTACGGTAACCTTTTTCGCCGTGAATGCCGACGCCATAAAAGACTTCATCGTCGTTTAATGTGAATGAAGCTTTTCCCTGCATGGGATCATTGGCAGGTGAAAGGGCGACGCCTAATGTGTGTAAGTTGTCGGTGATAGAACGACCAAGTGTTGTTAGTTCTTCTAAAGAATGGCCTTCAAAAGCGGCCGCACCTAATATTTTTTGAACGAAAACAGTACCAGCGACGCCGCGTCTTCTTTTATTAAAAGAAGCATCATCTTCAATTGAAACGTCGTCATTTACGATGATGTGGTCAATTTGTCTTCCTTCTTCTTTGGCGATTCGCTTCGCCTCTAGAAAGTTTTCTACGTCATCTTTAAAGTTTTTAATGATGAATAAAATACTCTTATCTTTTGGCATTAAGCGAGTTGCCGCCACAATTTGTTCGACTGTAGGCGGAGTGAAGATACTGCCGTTTACTGCCGCCGTAAGCATTCCGTTTCCTACATAACCAATATCAGCAGGTTCGTGTCCGCTACCACCGCCGCTTATCATGACAACGTTTTGCTTCAGTTTTGCGATATCTTTTACATAAATGATGTTATGTGTTTCGTCGTAATTTACTTTATCGTTATGTTCAAAATAAAAGCCATGCAGCATATCTTGAACAATATTTTGTACATCATTCATAATCTTTTTCATTGCTTTTGCCACCCTTTGATTACTTTGCTGATTGCTCGAGTAAAAGTAGTAATTGATTGTTTATCATATTTTTCATGAGAGAAGACATAATGGACGGATCTACTTCGCATTTGCTTTCAATCCAATCTTTTATCGTTCCAACGAAGCCGTGACTATAAAAGGAGGCAATCGTATTTTTTGTTTCATCAGAAAGGCTGAATCCACAGCTCACAGATAATTCATCAATAATCTTCATATATAAGTTTTTCGTATGCTCAAATAAATAGTGATTAAACGAGTTTTGCTCAATGACTTTAAATGCATTTCGGTAAAATTTTTGATTTTCATAAAAGTAATCAAATAATAAATCGAAAATGTTTTCCCATGTTTCATAGTCGAGAAAGTCGATAATGTTTTCTTTCGTTTCTTCTCTATAAATCCAGCTTAATAGTTCAAATTTATCTTTAAAATGATAATAAAAAGTTTGCCTACGCATTTGACAGTGTAACATAATATCGCTCACTGATATTTTATGAAACGACTCTGTTTCCATTAAATACTTCAATGAATTTGCGATTATCTTTTTAGAAATTATAGAAGAGGTCATCTCAATCATCCCTAGAATGTTAGTAATATGAAAATCCTACCTACAAATGAGAGCAGTGTCTTTAGACAGATTGTCCATTTTGTCCGTTTACTATAAAACGCTTTCATTTTAACATGAGTAGTAAGAAGAAGATTTCAAATATATCACAATATATTAAAGGAATTGAGGGAGAATCACAATGAAAAAGATTATAAACAAACCAGAAACATTAGTAATGGAAATGTGCAACGGAATGGTTATGGCTCACCCAGAGCTTGAGCTTTTGAAAAAATATAAAGTCATTAAGAAGAAAGAAATGAACGAAAATAAAGTAACGTTAATTAGTGGCGGCGGTAGTGGTCATGAGCCAGCGCATGCAGGTCTAGTCGGAAAAGGAATGTTAGATGCGGCAGTGTGCGGAGACGTGTTTGCTTCTCCTTCACAAATCCAGGTGTATCAAGCAATTAAAGAAACAGCTAGTAAAAAAGGAACGTTATTAATTATTAAAAATTACAGCGGCGATATTATGAATTTCAAAAACGGTGCGCATTTAGCGACGGAAGATGGAATTGAAGTAGACTACGTAAAAGTGGACGATGATATTGCGGTAGAAGATAGTCTGTATACAGTAGGACGCCGCGGCGTTGCGGGAGTTATTTTAGTTCATAAAATTGCCGGCGCAGCAGCGGAAGCAGGTATGGATTTAGGAGCGGTGAAAGCTGTCGCAGAAAAAGCAGCTGCTAACGTGCGTACAATCGGTTTAGCGTTAACTTCTTGTACAGTTCCAGCGAGCGGATCACCTACTTTCACACTTGCGGAAGATGAGATGGAATACGGCGTAGGTATTCACGGTGAACCAGGTATTAAACGTGAAAAAACGATGTCAGCAGATGAATTAGCTAACCGTATGACAAATGATCTTGTAAAAGATTTAGGAGTAAAAGATGGTGAGGAAATCGCACTTCTAGTAAATGGTTTTGGCGGAACACCACTGCAAGAACTTTACTTATTTAACAACGCAGTGACGAGAGAACTAGCTGCTAGAAGCATTAAAATAAACAGAGTATTCGTTGGTAATTATATGACGAGTATTGATATGGCTGGTATGTCTTTAACAGTAATGAAACTAGACGATGAGCTAAAAACATTACTATCGAAAGAATGTAATACACCAGCGTTTAAAGTAGATGGGCCAGTTGAAAGTGTTGAGTACGTGAATGTGCTTGAAGATGTAGAAGAGAAGGAAGTTTCCTTTGAAATAGAAACAGCGGAAGAGCATGCTGTTATTAAAAATAATGTCATTACATTAAACAATATGATTTATCTAGTTGATAAAATGAGCGACGTTATTATTAAAAACGAAGTACCGTTCTGTGAATTAGATACACATGCAGGGGATGGCGACTTCGGAATGAGTGTAGCAAAAGGATTTAAGCAATTAAAACGTGAGTGGCATTCTATTGTAGATCAAGAGAACGTAACGATCGGATCATTCCTTGACGGTTGTTCGATGATTATTATGGAACATTGCGGCGGCGCATCTGGTCCAATTTGGGGCGGAGCATTCCGCGCAGCTAGTAAAGCAGCAGGCGAAAAACGTGAGTTAACAGTGAAAGAATTCGCTGAAATGTTACAAGCAGCACTGCAAGGCATACAATCTATCGGTGAAAGATCATTCGGAAGAGGAGCGGTAGTTGGTGACAAAACACTTGTTGACGCACTTGCTCCATGTGTAGACTCTTGGTTAGCTAGCGCTTCAAACGAAGTAGACGTGAAAACTGCCTTTGAAAAAGGAGCAGAAGCAGCCGTTAAGGGAGCAGAGTATACGAAAGAAATCGTAGCTCGCATGGGCCGCGCCGGTACAGTTGGTGAAAGAAGTTTAGGCTATCCTGATGCAGGTGCACATGCGCTTGGAGTTATCTTTACGGAGATTGCGGGTAGTTTGAAATAGGAGTTAGAAAATCCCCTCTGCCTTATGGTGGAGGGGATTTTTATTTATAACCATCATTCTTCCAGTGAAAAAATTTATCCCGCGTTAACGGACAGTAAAACTCCCACCTCAAAATTCAGTTGGAGCAAAGAAGTTAGGTGGGAGATCAACTGTCCGTAAACGTCCGATTGGTTCAACTAATAATCAGTGGGGGATGAACAAGATCCCCACTGATTAAAGTTTCACTTTATTTGTTAGCCAATCTAGAAGCTGCTTCTTCAACTTCTTTATATGCATTTTGTAATACTTCATTTGGATCTAGTACTGCTGTTCCTTGTGCACGAACGATTTGATAATCTTCAATACCAAGGAAATTAAACATTGCTTTTAAATATTTATGAGAGTATTCCACTTCTGTATACCAATCATCATTTGTATAGATTCCTCCACTTGCTTGTATAACAAGCATTCTTCTTCCATCTTTAAGTAGTCCCACTGATCCAGTTTCAGTATATTTAAATGTTTCACGTGCAATCATGATATTGTCCATGTAATCTTTTAACTTTGATGGAATATTAAAGTTGTGCAAAGGTAATACGATCACATACGTATTTGCACTTTTAAATTGTTGTAAAATTTCGGACATACGCTCTGTTACTTTTTGTTCTTCATCAGTTAACTTCTGTCCATTTCCTTGCTTTTCCCATGCGCTTAAAACAGTTTTATCTATCATTGGTACTACATCATCGTATAAATTAATCTGTTCAATCGTTTCATTATTAGGAATTAATTCTTTATAAGATTCTAAAAAGTGGTTAAGAACCTTAATGCTGACTGATGATGTATCATCCACTTTCGGATGTGCGTTTATGATAAGTGTTTTGTTCATTTGTATTTCCCCTTTTTAAAAGTTTTTACGTTTTAATTGTCGACCGTATTAATCGTCGATTAATACGGTCTTTAATATAAGCTCTGAAATTATTTTTGTCAAATGAAATACATACTATTCTAAAAGAGCCTTTTTTTATTTGACTAAAATTCTAAATGGTCCTAAGATACAATTTGATAACCCTTAAAATAAAAAGCAGGTGATTTGTATATGCAATATAGTGTTGGGGTTGAATATGCCTTGCATTGCCTAGTTTATTTAATTAATACTCCTTCCAAGGAAAGTGTTGGAATAAAAGATTTGGCAGAGTTTCAAGGACTTTCTGAAACATTTCTTTCAAAAGTTTTCGGTAAATTATCTAAAGCTGACATTGTGAATTCTGTCCCAGGTGTAAAGGGAGGATATAGGTTAGCTAAGTCTCCAGAAGATATCTCTTTTTGGGATGTAATAGAAGCCGTCGAAGGCCCAAAACCTATTTTTCAATGTAAAAATATTGTACAGAATGGTCTACTATATCGAGACGACGCTTGTAATTCTTGTGACCCTAGCAATTCTTCTTGTACAATTAACTTAGTAATGCTTGAAGCAGAAGAACACATGCGTGAGTTTCTTCGTAAAAAGACTCTTGCATGGTTAGATAAAGAACTTGATATTGTTTTACCTGAAAAGATAAGGGTAGATACTCGTGAATACTTCAAACAAAAAAAACCTAACTAAATCGCCATGACGAATTAGTTAGAGTTTTTTTGTTTTTTTATATTAATTCCATCATGTGAGTACTTCATCACAAATTCCTTCTTTAAATATCACATTTAATTAACTCATAAAGTTTCAAATTGATTAACATTAAAATTCTAAAAAATACAATTTTATTTTCGTAAAAAGTAAATGAATTTATGTGTTCAGATATTTTAAATATAGTGAAAATTGCCTTTGAAAAAGGAGCAGAGTATACGAAAGAAATCGTAGCTCGCATGGGCCGCACCGGTACAGTTGGTGAAAGAAGTTTAGGCTATCCTGATGCAGGTGCGCATGCGCTTGGAGTTATCTTTACGGAGATTGCGGGTAGTTTGAAATAAGAATTAGAAAGTCCCTCTGCCTTAGGGCGGAGGGACTTTTATATATTCTTCATTTGTATCTATATCAAATTTTTCAGTGCTTTTTGCTTATTTGAGAGATGTCTTCAATTAAATTGTATTTTAGACTAAGTTTTTTTGTGATTGCAGCTTATCAATTTTCCAGTGTGCTTCTAGAGATTCTAAAGAGCTTTCAATATAAAACATATATTCATCTGCGGTACCTGGTACTTCAAAAGCTATTTTTAATTCTACTGTTTCATTTGGTTTAACTTGTATATCAGAAGGGTTTTGGTCAAGTACCTTTCCTTCATAGGCCTTTCCGTCTTTTTCATCTTTTAGGTTATATTTTAATTCTGATAGTCCAATCGTTTGACCTCGTACATTTTTTACAGAGACATTAACAACGACGGAATCGTTGCTATCATTTAAATATGCACTTTGAACCTCAGTCAAGTAATAGCCTCCCTTAGCACTCTCACCAACTAATAAAATACCTTGTTCCAAGCGGCTCATATTTTCTTTTTCTTCAAAATTTATTAATTCTTCATTTTCATTTTTTGCGGTTGGTTCTTCTATTGGACCATTTTCAACGGTGCTATCTTTTTTATCTTGTGTGCAAGCAGCCGTAACACTGACTAATACTAGAATTAAAGTAAGTAATATGAATGATTTTCTCATAAAATTGATCTGTCTCCTTAAGTTTTTCAATTTTGTGCAACTATACATATTATAAAGCGATTCTATTAATATTAACATAATGTCTCATTATTGGATTAAAATAGGGGATTTTAGACACTTTATTCTTGTTTTTTATTAATATAATTGGTGTATTTACTCTAGTTGTAGTGAAATCGTCCGTTGTTATCATTCCTACTGTATCATTAATAAACATCTTCATAATATATAATTAGTATTATTTTATTCTTCAAATATCTCCGGCTTCTCCACTCTAAATGATTTCACCTCACCACATTCTAAACAAAATGTAGTTAATAGTTTGGAACGTTTCCCCACTGAAAAGAGCCTACTAGAATCATCTTCACAAACATATGCATGATAGGCAAATCCAACTCTGCCTTCTTTAAATGTAGTAGAACCACAATTCTCGCATCGTTTATTTTTCATGCTACTAACACCTCTTTTGGTTCGTATTTATTTTGATGTGTTTTTACGATAGAAGTAAAGTAATTTGGTTATACATGATGTTTTCGACATGATACAACATACCCCTTTATATATTCGCAAGTAAAACAACATAATACCCTTATAAATCTCTATAACAATATGGTTTTCCATATATCATTTAATATTTATCGGAAAAATAAGTATTAAAATATTGTTTTTTATTATTCTGATGATTATAATAAATGGAAATCAAACAATTCTTATGTTGAGAAGTGGAGGGACGGGCCCTATGAAACTTCGGCAACCTCGTTTTAGACGAAAGGTGCCAAATCCTGCAGGTGAAAAAACACCTGAAAGATAAGAGCGGTTCACTTAGTCAAGAAGGCTACTCTTATTTCGATAAGAGTAGCTTTTTTTATGACTAAAAGTTAAAGGGGGAATAGGTAGTGGAGTATGGTTTTTGGTTACCGATTTTTGGGGGATGGCTTCGAAATGTAGATGATGAATCTATGCCGCCTACGTTTGAGTATGCAAAACAAACAGCGCAAGCGGCAGAACAATTAGGTTTTTCAACAACTCTTATTGCAGAATTAAATTTAAATGATATAAAAGGTGTGTCAGCACCAAGTTTAGAGGCGTGGACAACTGCGGCAGCACTTGCAGCAGTGACGGATAAATTAGAGATTATGACAGCTGTAAGACCTGGCTTTCATAATCCAGCTGTTACAGCGAAAATGGCAGCGAATATCGATCAATTAAGTAATGGTCGTTTTACATTGAATGTAGTTTCAGCATGGTGGGAAGAAGAAGCAAGACAGTACGGCGGGGTATTTACCGCACATGATGAAAGATATGATCGCACGGAGGAATTTGTAACAATTTTGAAGGAACTTTGGAAAGAAGAAGTGTTTTCTTATAAAGGGAACTTTTATGAGCTTCATCATACACATTTAAGTCCAAAACCTGTGCAGAAACAAGGCATTAAGCTTTATGCAGGTGGTGAGAGTGAGCGAGGAAAAGAGGTCATTGTAAACCACGCGGATGCATATGTAATGCATGGCGGAACGGTAGAAGAAGTATCTGTGAAAATAGAAGATATGAAGAATCGTAGAAAGAAAGTTACAGAGGAGCCATTGCAGTCATTCGGGCTTGCCGCTTACGTCATTTGTCGTGATACAGAAGAAGAGGCATTAGAAGAATGGAAACGCATAACGGATGTGAAAGATGATGCTTTAGGTTATGCGGGTTACCAAGACTTTATTAGTAAATCGCATTTGGAACAGCAAGTGAAGCTCAATGATTATTCCGTATCTAATCGTGGGTTACGTCCTAATTTAATCGGAACACCAGAACAAATTGCAGAAAGGATACTTGCTTTTGAAAAAGTGGGTGTTACGTTATTACTTTTACAATTTTCGCCACAGCTTGAAGAGATGAAACGATTTTCTGAAAAAGTGATGCCATTAGTTGAAGCAAAAAGAAAGGAATGGATTACAAATGAGTAAAATTTACATATTACATGAGAATAAGGAATGGACGAATCATTTAGTGAAAAGGTTGGAAGAACTGGAGTTACCGTATGAGGAATGGCTTTTAAATGAGGGAACACTGCCGTTAGAACAAGAACCTCCCCAAGGTGTTTTTTATAGCCGCATGAGTGCTTCTTCACATACGAGAGGGCATCGATATGCACCTGAGCTGACTGAAGGGGTTCTTGCTTGGTTAGAGGGGTACGGACGAACAGTATTTAATGGGTCTCGTGCATTACGTCTTGAAGTAAGCAAATTGAATCAATATGCAGCATTAAGAAAATTTGGGATACAAGTGCCGAAAACAATTGGTGCTGTTGGCCGTGATCATATAGTAAAAGCGGCAAGGGAGTTAGGGGAAGTACCGTTCATTACAAAGCATAACCGTGCAGGTAAAGGCCTTGGTGTTCAGCTGTTTCATTCCATTGATGCTTTAGAACAATATTTGGATGGTCCGGCGTTTGAAGAACCCATTGATGGAATTACTTTAATCCAGCAATATATTGAAGCGCCAGAACCATATATTACACGTTGTGAGTTTGTAGGCGGCGAGTTTGTATATGCGGTTAAAGTAGATACATCAGAAGGATTTGAGCTTTGTCCAGCAGATGCGTGCTCTATTCACGATGCTTTTTGCCCAGTAGGAGAAGAGAGTAAGAAAGAGTCGTCATCAAAATTTGAAATTATATCAGATTTCCAAGAGCCGATTATTGAGCAGTACAAAGAGTTTTTGAAAGAAAATGAAATTACCGTCGCTGGTATTGAATTTATTCGCAGTTCGGATGGAACAATTTATACGTATGATATTAATACAAACACAAACTATAATTCTGATGCAGAGTCTGTAGCGAATCAATTTGGTATGCTGGAGCTTGCTAAATTCCTTGGAATAGAATTAGAAAAACAAGTAGAGTCAGTTAAATAATGTTGATTGAAAAATATGGTTCTGGTGCAAATATAGGAAAAAAGAAGAGATAGCACATTTTATCGGTGAAAGATCGTTCGTTAGAGGAGCTGTAGTTGCTGGGAAAAGGTTAGGATACCTTGATGCAGGTTGGGGTTATCTTTACGGAGATTGCGGGTAGTTTGAAATAGGAATGAGAAAATCCCCTCTGCCTTGTGGTGGAGGGGATTTTTTTATAGTTGATTGATATATCTAAAAAAGAAGTGGCGAAACAAATGAACAAAAGTAGTTAGAAAATTCTATGCTTACTTTTTCAGTATAATAGTTATAGATGAAAGGAGCATGTGATGTTTAATTTTATAATTGCTGGGGCTTTATTGTTTATATTATTTTTATTTTTATTTTTTAAAGATCGGAGACGAATTAGTTTAGCTTTTATTCTCACATTAAGTTTAGGCTGTTTCTTCCTAAGTATTTTTGATGCTTTATCACAATCAGAGGTTAATGAGTTTTCTCGCTTATTATTATTAGGAATAGTTTTTGGATTAATCCCTTTAGGGATATTGTTTGTTGCTCTGTATCTTTTATTTAATGGAAAAGTCATGATGCAACGTGAAGGAAGAAGATTAGGTAATTTATTATCTTTATTATTGAGTTTTGCAGTATTTGGTATTATTGGTTTATTAATGAAACTTGCATTTAGTGTGTATCATCCTAGTTTCTATATGTATTATGTAACAGTCGTACTGTTATTTTTATACTTTGCATATATATTTATGAGTTACTTAACTTATGCAGTACTTTATCATTTTATAAAGGTAAAATACATACCTGATTTTATTATTGTTTTGGGGTCAGGTTTAATTGGTGGGGATAGAGTGCCTCCATTATTAGCATCTCGTTTGGATAAAGGGATGGATGAGTATATTAAGTATGGCCGTATCCCTAAAATTATAGTTTCTGGTGGACAAGGTCCAGATGAATTAGTAAGTGAAGCGGCTGCTATGAAAAAATATTTAGTGGAAAAAGGCATGAATGAGAAAGATGTGTTAACGGAAGATAAGTCTCGAAACACATTGCAAAATATGCTATTTTCTAAAAAGATTATGGACACTATAAAAACTGACCACAAGAGTATATTTGTTACAAATAATTATCATGTATTTAGAGCTAGTATTTATGCAAGATTATCGGGTTTGAAATGTGAAGGTGTTGGTTCTAACACAGCAAGATATTATTTACCAAGTGCATTTTTACGAGAATATATCGGTATATTAGTCATGTATAAATGGTGGCATGCTACTTTTGTAGCTATTTTATTGTTATTTGTATTGTGGTCGATGTAGTTATACTATTTTGAATGCTCCAGTATTGGAGCATTTTTTTATTTTATTTCACTTTTCATAGGAGGGCTATTCATAAAAAAGACGCCCCATAAGGTGCCGTCCTCTGTATTTTAATTTACTATCTCACGCATTTCCCCCTGCATAAAAAATATTTCTCAACATTTTATTTGTTGAAAAAGATTGAATATTCTCTATAAAGAGAATATTATGTTTCTATCGGCAAAAAAAACGATAATTCGCAGACACTGGGGAGGAAATGCATTGAAAAAGAATAAGAAGTTAAAACCGTTATCAGTTTTAGCAACAGCGGCAGTACTAAGTAGTAGTTTTGCTTTTGGAAGTCATGCGGCGGCTGAAACACCAACACCATCTCTACCAATAGATGAGCATTTAATACCGGAGGAGCGTTTGGCAGAAGCGCTAAAACAACGGGGCGTAATTGATCAATCTGCATCACAAGCTGAGACGTCAAAGGCTGTCGAAAAATATGTTGAGAAAAAGAAAGGGGAAAACCCTGGTAAAGAAATCTTGACGGGAGATAGTCTTACGCAAGAAGCTTCTGATTTTATGAAAAAAGTAAAAGATGCAAAAATGAAGGAAAATGAAAAGGCGCAACAGCCAACAGTAGGGCCAGTAGCTGGACCAGGTGCAGGATTGAATTCTAGTAAATTAAATGGAAAAGTCCCTACTGCACCAGCGAAGCAAGAAGAGTACAACGGTGCTGTTCGAAAAGATAAAGTGCTTGTTTTACTCGTAGAATTTAGCGATTTTAAGCATAACAATATTGATCAAGAGCCAGGATACATGTACTCTAAGGACTTTAATCGTGAACATTATCAAAAAATGTTATTTGGTGATGAACCATTTACTCTATTTGATGGATCGAAGATTAATACATTTAAACAATATTATGAAGAACAATCTGGCGGGAGCTACACAGTTGATGGAACTGTAACGGAATGGCTTACTGTTCCAGGGAAAGCTTCAGATTACGGTTCGGATGCAGGAACTGGTCATGATAATAAGGGTCCTTTAGGGCCACGTGATCTTGTGAAAGAAGCATTAAAAGCAGCGGTAGCAAAAGGAATTAATTTAGCAGATTATGATCAATTTGATCAATACGATCAAAATGGTGATGGAAATAAAAACGAGCCAGATGGCATTATTGATCATTTAATGGTTGTACATGCTGGCGTTGGTCAAGAAGCTGGCGGCGGTAAATTGAAAGATGATGCAATTTGGTCTCATCGTTCAAAACTTGGATCAAAACCATATGCGATTGATGGCACAAAATCTTCTGTTTCGAATTGGGGCGGAAAGATGGCTGCATACGATTATACAATCGAGCCTGAAGATGGAGCGGTTGGTGTGTTTGCGCATGAGTATGGTCATGATTTAGGCTTACCAGATGAGTACGATACAAAGTACTCAGGACAAGGTGAACCTATTGAGTCATGGTCTATTATGAGTGGCGGCAGCTGGGCTGGAAAAATTGCAGGAACAGAGCCAACAAGTTTCTCACCACAAAATAAAGAGTTTTTCCAAAAGAATATGAATGGCAACTGGGCGAATATCGTTGAGGTAGATTATGATAAACTTCGCACGGGAGTCGGTGTTGCAACATATTTAGATCAAAGTGTTACAAAATCAAAACGACCAGGAATCGTTCGTGTTAACTTGCCAGACAAAGATATTAAAAATATCGAGTCAGCATTTGGTAAGAAGTTTTATTACAGCACAAAAGGAAATGACATTCATACAACACTTGAGACACCAGTATTTGACTTAACAAATGCAACGAATGCTAAGTTCGATTATAAAGCATTCTACGAACTTGAAGCGAAGTATGATTTCCTTGACGTATATGCGATTGCAGAAGACGGAACGAAGACACGTATTGATAGAATGGGCGAAAAAGATGTAAAAGGCGGAGCAGATACAACTGATGGTAAGTGGGTTGATAAATCATACGATTTAAGCCAATTCAAAGGGAAAAAAGTAAAACTGCAATTTGAGTATTTAACAGATATTGCAGTAGCTTATAAAGGATTTGCGTTAGATAATGCTGCATTAACTGTCGATGGGAAAGTTGTTTTCTCTGATGATGCAGAAGGTCAGCCAGCAATGACGTTAAAAGGATTTACTGTATCTAACGGATTGGAACAGAAAAAAAATAACTACTATGTAGAGTGGAGAAATTACGCTGGTTCTGACACGGCGTTACAACATGCACGTGGTCCAGTCTTTAATACAGGAATGGTTGTATGGTATGCGGATCAAAGCTTTACAGATAACTGGGTAGGCGTTCATCCAGGTGAAGGATTCTTAGGAGTAGTAGATTCTCATCCAGAGGCAATCGTAGGTACATTAAACGGACAACCGACTGTGAAGAGCAGTACGCGTTATCAAATTGCCGATGCTGCATTCTCATTTGATCAAGCGCCAGCATGGAGAGTGGATTCGCCAACTCGCGGTATCTTTGACTATAAAGGATTACCAGGGGTTGCAAAATTTGATGACTCTAAGCAGTACATCAACAGCGCGATTCCAGATGCAGGACGTAAGTTACCAAAACTAGGATTGAAGTTTGAAGTAGTAGGTCAAGCTGAAGACAAGTCTGCAGGTGCAGTTTGGATTCATCGATAGAATAAGGTGAAATTAAGAGGGAGCTGCCCTATAAGTTGGTGAAACCGACTTATGGACAGCTCTCTTTTTATTGTAGAAACCATAATGAAAATATGATTTTTTGCATATTTTTAAATTTAATATATCCTCCGAAAAGTTTTAATTGTATAATGTTTTTTGTCATATTCTTTTAGATTTTTCGACAAAAAATAACAAAAATAGAAGACGTATTGGGAGAATGCATTATGTACATAAAACTATTAAAATCAATTACATCATTATCACTTATTGGTGGTGCTTTATTATATACAAATGGTAGTGATGTGAAAGCTGCTGAAGCGGGCGTTTTTTCTGATGTACCAACATCGCACTGGTCCTATCCGGCGATTAAAGATTTAGCGGGTAAAAATATTATTTCAGGTTATGGAAATGGAAAGTTTGGTTTTGGTGATGTTGCGACGAGGGAGCAAGTTGCAGCGTTAATTTATCGTGTGTTAGTACCGAATAAGCAAGGTGGTACGTTTAGTAATGATGGTGCTCGTTATGTATTACAAGATGGGTCTATTTTAAACAATCCGTATCGTGATATTCGCTCAGGTTCTACAATGTTTCCGGAAGAGGTTTTAACGTTAACGAAATTGGGAATTTTTAAAGGTGATGGAAATGGCGGTTTTAGACCGAAAGATTCTGTTAGCCGCGCAGAAATGGCGCAAATTATTAAAAATGCGTTCCAAGTTTCAGCTAAACAAAAACATACATTTAATGATGTTCCAAATGGATTTTGGGCAGAAAACGCGATTAGTGCGGTGCAGTCAAACGGGATTGCATCTGGTACAGGGGACGGGAAATTTGAACCAGCTAAAACGGTAACGCGTGAACAGTATGCACAGTTTTTATATAATGCATTGAAATATAAAAAGCCTGAGGTTGCGGTGCAAGATACAGGAGATGCGGCATTATTAGCAGCATTTAAAGATGAAGTGCAAAAGCGTATTAATGCGTACGAAACGAATATTACACTTCCATATAAAACGAAAAATAGTAATCAGGAAGAAGTAATGAAGACACTTTTTAACGCCTATAAAGAAGTTGCAAGTAAAAATGAGTATACAAATTATAATAGATCGAATGTTTCATACTCACTATCTGGATCACCAGGAAATTATACATTTAAGCTAAATATTACATATCGCGAAACGAAAGAACAAACAGAGTATGTGATGAAACAGGCGAAAGCGATCGTTTCTTCTATTATTCAAACGGGAATGGATGACCATGAAAAAGTGAAGGCGGTTCATGATTATGTTGTAAAACATGTTTCTTACGATACGTCTTATAAAGCGTATACAGCATATGAGGCACTCGCGAATCGTTCTGCCGTTTGCCAAGGTTACACACTATTAACCTATCAATTATTAAAAGAAGCTGGAATTGAGAATCATTTTGTAGTAGGGACTGGAGACGGTCAGCCTCATGCTTGGAATTTAGTGAAAATCGATAAAAAATGGTACCATCTCGATACAACATTTGATGATCCAGTGCCAGATGTACAAGGCCGCGTAACGTATTCTTATTTCAACTTATCAGATGAGCAAATTGCGAAGAATCACGTGTGGAACCGAGGGGACTATCCGCAAGCTACAACAAACTATTATAGTACATTAACAAATAAAATTGCGGCAGGTGGTACGAAAACTCCTGCATACCAACAAATTTTGAAAGATACAAAGTTAAATTATTTAGGAAATGAATACATCGCGAATAGCTATAATGAATTAAAAAGTAAAATGCAGCAGCGCTATAGTGCAAAGCCAGAAAAGATTGAAGTGTTGTATAAGCAATCAATGAATGGTGCATTACAAGATGTGAAAAAGGCAATTGGAGAAATCGGTTATCCAAAAGGATCAAACCGTGTTTCTTATAAAGCGGAGCCGTATAATGCAAAAGAAGGGTATTCTTTGGTGACGATTACGTTTATATATTGATAATGAGAAAGCATCTGTTTCAGATGCTTTTTTATTATTTCAGTTCGACATAATGTGACAAAGGGACATAACTGCATCTGTTATGATAACCTTAAAAATTTGACATTTTGGAGGATTAGAAATGAATAAAAAGAAGATTTTTGCTGCGTTAATAGGAATCGTAGTTTTACTTGTAATTATTAATGTAGTTGTCACGAAAGGGAAAACGACATCAACATCAACTAGTGAAAGAATGTACACTGAGAAAGAATATAATAAATTAGTAGATGAGCATTTTGAAGAAACGCAAAAGTTAAAAGGTGATAAGAGTACATTAGAAACTGAAAATAAATCTCTTGATGCACAAGTTAAGAAGTTAAAAGATGAATTAGCGAAAAAAGAGCAACAAGTAGCGCAGCAGCCAGTTCAACAAGAACAGCCGAAACAACAACCAGAGCAACCAGCACCAGCTCCACAGCCAGAAACGAAAGAAGAGCCTAAACCAGAACAGTCTACGGGTGCATTCGCAAATCCTGTGAAAAGTATAAATAAAACAGAGGCAATGAATAAAGTGAAAGAAAAGGCAAAGCAAGACTTCCAAGATGACTATATGACGCAAAACTTTGTTGCTGAGGAGCAATCAAAAGCTTTTGACTTCTTAAATGGAGTAGAAATCAAATCACAAGAAGAATTAAATGTGATGAAGAATGCATTGAAAGATTTTTCAAATGACTTTATGACAGTGAAGTTTGTTTATGAAGAGCAAATGAAAGCGAAGAATAAGCAAGGGTAATACTAAAAACGCTATCTTTTAAAAAGGTAGCGTTTTTGGTATGGATAATGGGGATGATTATCATTAATATACTTTTAGGTGTCATCACTGCTATTGTTCTCTTATTAATCGCTGCATGGACTACAAAAAGACCTAATACAGACGACCAGCATAAATAAACTATTGTATTTCTCAATGAACAAAACAACTTAACATGGTAAAATAATATTTGGATGGGAGTCCAATATATATTATTAAAATTAAGATGGTTCAAGTCGGAGAAAGGCACCTTAGGGTGTCTTTTCTTTTTTCTAAATGAGAGTTTTGGCTTAAAGAAGATAAATTTTCAACGGATTATTGTCATGAATATATTGATAAAGTTCATCAATATATTTGTAGAAAGGAGGAATTCAAGTGAAGAGAGATGATAATAGGATTGGTCACTTTACATCTGAAAAAGGAAAGGAAGACTTTCAAATTGCCTACGATGAATCAATGGCACTTCTTCCAAAACCTAACGATACGAAAGATATAAAAACTAAATACGGCACAATTCGTGCTTATTACTTTACTAAAGAGGAAAACAAACATAAGGAGCCAATACTCTTACTCCCTGGACGTGGTGCATCTACTCCAATGTGGGTACCCAATTTAGAAGGGCTAAGGGAGAAAAGACCTGTTTACACGATAGATTTACTCGGTGAACCTGGAATGAGTGTGCAAACGAAGGTGATTGAAAACCAAAAACAACAAGCAGAATGGTTAAATGAAGTAATTGAAGGATTAAGTTTAGAAAAAGTGCATATCGTGGGTGTCTCCATTGGAGGTTGGACAACAATGAATTTGGCCAGATATAATCCAGAGCATATTGCTACGGCTAGTTTATTGGACCCAGTCTTTGTATTTGCGCAAATGCCCATAAAGATGATTCTTGCATCTATTCCAGCTGCCGTCCCTATTGTACCTAAGTTTATAAGACAAAAGATGTTAAGCTATGTATCTGGGGGAGCAGAAACAAATGACGATGAGCCTATCGCTAAGTTAATCGAGTCGGGTATGCGTAACTATAAACTTAAAACACCAGCACCGGATCTATTTAGTAAAGAAGACTTGAAAAATATCAATGTTCCAGTGCTTGCATTAATGGCTGAAAAAAGTACAATGCACAATTCCGTAAAAGCAGTTGAAACTGGGAAAAAATACGTTAAAGATATAGATATAGTTAACTGGAAAAATGCATCACACGCAATCAATGGTGAGTTCTCTAACGAAGTTAATGCCAGAATCCTTGATTTTATAGAAAAACATTCTAATGATAACTAAGTTGAAAGTGGAAAATATGTTGTAATAACAACTTTATCTCTATATAGCTATTTAGGAGGATTTAGCTCATTTTTTGTTTTAGGATATTAAAGTACCCCCTAAATGGAATTTTTTTGTAGCACCGAAGTTCATTTTTATGATTTTTGGGGAAGAATGTGCTACTTAACTTGATACCGCAAAAAAACAAACAGGAATGACTATTAAGTCATTCCTGTTCCTTAAAGAAACCTTCTATGGTACTAGTAACTTCCTTGAATGCTTCACCTTGGACACTAGAAATTGATAATCATCCAATTATATTTTTCCACTGTGAATTTACACTATCCCAGTTATCATCCCAATTTTCAGTAATATGCTTATAAGCTTTAAAAGGTTTATCACGACTTGGTGAAACATATTTTAAAGCATCTATCAACTCTACAAACTCCAAAACAATTCAGGCCCTTCTTTTAGAATTGGAGTTACCTCTTCGTTTCGAGATAAAACTTCCATTTAGGTGGTGCTATTAAATTTAAAAAGCTAAAACAACCATATTTTAACCCCGTTCTAAATTTAGGACGGGGTTAAAATATGGTTGTTTAATTTCCGATATAAGATACTTCACTGTACTCAAAAATATAACAATAAAGTCGATTGATAATCTAAGGTTTATTCAGCAATAGCGCCCGATTGCGGAAGACCAAGAAAATGATTATGATTGCTGCTTATAGCTTGTTGAACTAACGCACACGTTACTTTAAGTGAATTGATTCACAATCTTACTGGGAATTTACCTAAAAAAGCTGAATTAACTTAATAAAAAAAGGACTCCCTTTTTGGGAATCCAATTCATTCAGTGTCACTTTGGTTAAAGTCTAATCTTCTCGGTTCGCAACACTGTCATTAGCCTCATCGGCACCTTCGCCGACTTTGTTACCCATCGCTCCTCCTGCAACAGCTCCTGCAACGGTACCAAGTGGACCAAGAACAGAACCCAAAGCAGCTCCAGCGACAGCACCGACACCAGTTCCTACCGCTTCACCAGTATCATTATCAACACGGTTACGTTCGTTTTTATCAGCCACTCATCTCACTCCTTATTTAGAATAGGCAAGTGCATTCCAGCACAATACCTTACATATTTTGACCTATAAGGACAGATTTATGCGAAGTGTTAGAATCCTGAGGATTTAGCAAACCGGTGCTTTACATAGCGATGATCTTGTTCTATGTAATTATTGAAATGTTTGATTGTAGAATGAGTAGTACTTTTATAAAAGTCATTCATCTTTAATTTTTTGAGTGAACAAAGTAAAGAAAGGGCCTTATCTGTTGTCAGAACCGCTGGTTCTCCAAAAGTTTGAACGAGTCGTTTCATAAAAGCATACGCAGATTGTGTATTCCGTTTCTTAAGTTGATGGGCATATGGCGATATCCTTTAATCGTAATCAGCATTATGATAATCGTTATTTAAGCTGGGCACTCTTCCATGGGGACGATATTCTATGTGAAAGGTATTATGTTATTACTTGTACTGAGGCTCTTCATGTTCAATTTGTTGAAGACGAGGATTTAAAGATTCAATAATTTCTTGAGTTTGTTGTGCTGCACCTTTATATAATTGTTTTGCTTGCTTGTTATCAGTATCAAGAACAAATCCTTCTAGGCATGCTTGAGCACTCTTTAATCCAGCGATAGTTTGTTTAAGTTTAGTACTTACTGTCATGTAGTATTCCTCCTTGTAAATGTACTTCAAAATATAGAATGCCTATTTTGTTATCATAGTACGATTTCCAATTTTAGGGATATGCGAATGAGAAATTTTATAGTTAATCATTCAAAGGAGAATTTTTTAGCTAATAGATGTATGGAATAGTTTTGTCCCAATAACAAAAACTAACAGAAATAAAACGATAATATATAAAGGAGATTAAATATGCTGAAAAAGATAGGAGAGTTTTCCGAATATTCCTCTTTTTATTTATCGGTGGATGTTTAGTTCTGTTTGTTTGGGGGGGAATTGACAGAACAATAGCTGAAAAAAATGGGGTATTTAGCCAGAATTCTAGTCAATACCCTATGCGTCAAAGTGATATTACTATGTATACAGATGGGAAACAGTTAAACAATCAATTATTCTCAGATATAGAGAAAGCAAAGCATTACGTGCATATTAACTTTTTTTCTATTGCTGATGATAAAGTAAGTCATCAGTTTCTAGAGCTATTGCGGAAAAAAAGTCAGGAAGGTGTAGAAGTATACTATGCAGTGGACAGGTTAGGTGGAATTTTACTAAAGAAAAAGGAAAGAGAATTATTAGTTAAAAAAGGAGTTCATTTTACATATTACAATAAACCTGTTTTCCCTTATCTTTTTTCTTCTTTGGATCATCGGAATCATCGTCGTATTTCAGTTATTGATGGAAAGGTTGGTTACATTGGCGGATTCAACATTGGAAAGAAGTATTTGGGGGAAAAAGAAAAACTTGGTTATTGGAGAGATTATCATCTTCAAATACGAGGAGAAGGAGTTCAAGATTTAGAACACCAATTTGTATTAGACTGGAATAAAAACTCAGAGAAACCGATTCCGATACACAATGCGGTAAAGGAAAAGGGAGCAACCTCGCAACGATTTACTGCATATTATAGTGGAGAAAAACTTGGGCAAGATTATGCAATGCTGTTTCAACAAGCAAAAGAATCCATCATTATATTAACACCTTATTTTATACCAAAAGACAGAACTATTTGGAACGCATTAGTAGATGCAAGAAAGAGGGGAGTCCGTGTCAGAATTCTATTCTCACCTCATTCGGATGCACTATTAGTTAAAGAAGCAGCATATCCATATATCCGAAAAGCATTAAAACAGGGGATTGAAGTATATGGTTATAAAAATGGGGTGTTACACGGTAAAGTATTTTTGATTGATGAAAAAGTATTGATGGTTGGGACCGTGAATTTTGATTCACGCTCGTTTCATTTAAATGAAGAAATGAACTGTTATATTCATGACCCTATTTATATTTCGAGAATAAAACCAGTGATTAATGCAGACTTACAAAATTCAAAGCAAGTAACATCCTCTGACGTCAATCAATTATCTATAAAAGAAAAAATGAAAGAAAAGGTTGCAAAAATGTTTGAGTATTATTTGTAAAGACAAAGTATTTTTATATTAGGGATAGTTTCACATTGCCATCAAGATAAGAAATGCAAATACCCCATATCCTTTAAGCTAACAAGGGCGAGTTACTCCAAAACGATAAAAACAATCAACATGCATCAAAAAAACCACGCTAAGCAAAAATACAATAAGCTGTCCATATGGACAGCTCATTTACATAATTACCGTTATTGGAAGCTAATTTTTAATATTACAGCAATCCCCTCTCTTGTTCAGAGATAAGTGTAATCCACACTACTAATCATTCTCACCTGAATACACTTTTAAATCTTCCATTGCTATGGCTATAGCATGTTTTTCTGTATCAATTAACGATATTCCCTGTTTAATAGGAGCCCAATACTCATATCCGTAATCCTCAAACCAAGCAAAAACTTCTGTAGTGAAAAAGTCATTATTTCGTTTGATAACTTGAACCTTGTATCTTTTGTTTGGGGAAACAATCTCTTTAATGATTTCTTTCATTGTCTTTCTCCTTCTACCCTTTATCCAGATTGTACCACATCAAGAATATAGATAATGAAAGGTATTTTGATTGCATAAAGTATTCATTTCATGTTTACATAACGTCTCATTATCCGTAGCAAGAATAAGGAGGAACCCTAATCTCATAAGTAAATCTCCTTTTTTTGTTCTATGGATCTATGCATTTTTTTATACATTCCTATCCTGGCATGGTTTTTAGGTTACTGGATTAGCAGAAAAACTGTATAAAATCTTGCATACTCTTAGCCTGGTTTTTTTTCGAAATGCTGGCGGTACCCCATGCCCATCAAGCTAAACAAGTAAATTACTAGATATGAAACGATCCTTGTTTCATATCTAGTAATTGATAGAAAAGTAGGCATACGAAAGAAGCCTATTAAAGCGTGATTTTTTCGCTAGTCAGCTTGTCTATCCTTCACCATCGTTTTATACACAATCCCTAGAATATCAAAGACGGTCACCTTCTTATATCTATGACATTTACGACCGTTCTTTTCGAGCAGCTGATAAAAGCGATGCAGAATTTTTAAAAGTTCTTCTGTGCCAACGGCTATCGCTTGAAACAGTAACGGAAAGTAATCTTTAATCATATAAATCGCTTTGTATTCACTCAGCTCCTGCTTTTTCTTTTCAAGTAGAAACTGTCGCATTTGAAACATCGTAGAAGAACAGAGGAGAATGCCAATGAGTTGTCCGTATAAATGGCACTCTAGGCGTTCTCTTTTTATATTTTTACATTCATCAATTTCAAAGAATGACTTCCACGTTTTAAACAAAATTTCAATCTGCCAACGAAGTGAATATAACGAATGCACGTATTTCGTCGGTACATTTTCTAGCGACGTGTTCGTGATATATACATTCATGCCCATTAAACGTTTACTTTTATCCTTCATGACAATGCCTTTCTTCTTTTCACGTATCGATTGATTTTTCAGACGTGTTTGCGTTTGATCATCGGTTAAACGATGGATAATGACACGTGCTGGAAGCTTCTGATTTTGGCCAATGTATACCTCTGGGATTTCCATCGTTTCACCAGAGATTAGACCAGACAACATTTGTGTCATATCAAGCTGGATGTATTCTGTTTGCTTTTTTAACTTACCATTGTTGAAGTATTCTGGTTCAGGGTTCTTGATATAAATGCGTGTATTCAACTTCAACCGCGAGATATAGTAAGCCTCTTTATCATGAATGGTTTGTAAGTTTCCTAAATCGAAGTAACCAAGATCACGTAAACACAAATCGCCCGCCTCTACAGTTTCAAGACAGATGGTACCGTATGTTTTATCATTATTCTTTCCTGGTCCGAGCTGCACGTTAAGAAATTGACCACTAAGTAAATCATATTCCAATTGGATTTTCACGCCTGCGGTATTACTACTCCCACCTGAACCTTGATAGTCAGTGGCGAAATGGTCAGGCAGTTGAAACACTGTTGCATCCAAAATACGGATACGATTGAAAGTAGGGATCATGTGTGCAGAAAGTGAGTGATTTGAACAGAGTTTTTGTGTGAGAAGAGAAGTAAAGACTTCTCGAAGAAATGCGACAGCTGCTGGATTAAAGCGTTGATTCAGTCCTTCTGAGCTCATAAGTACCCCAGTGGAAACTTCTAACTGACTACACAATTGTGTAAGTGATGTGCTAGCAATTTCTTGACTAAGCCATACACAAAGTGCAATGAGTTCTTTTGCTTGATACTTACTAGATCGCTGTACAAAGCCAACTTGTTTGGCAATATCTTGTAGGACCACTGGAGATAAAAAGTATTGTAGCTCTTGAGCGAAAAGATTCAATCTATTTAAAATGATAGGTTTCATCAAAACGCCATCCTTTCTTATAAACTGTTTACAATAAGCATAGCGTTTTTTCATTTTGAAGGTATGATTTTAACTTTGCTTGAAGGGAATGTGGAGGGACCACTTTAAAGAACAGGAGTGATTTTTTCATGAAGAAAAATGGATTTATATGTTAAAATATTTAAAAGAATATAATAATTGTTATTTTTCTAACCGTTTGTATTGAATTATAAAATTTTTGGGGGAATAATTTTATGGTTAAACTAAGTGAAATAGTGTCTAAACTGGACATTGAACTTGATATAAAATCATTTGGGAAGGATTCTGCTTTCAGTCAATTCATACCAATGGTCTATGAACCTTTAAAGTTTGACTGGAAATCAGTTTTTGAAAAAGACTTTGTGGAATTATTTAATGGTCTAATGTTAAAAGGAGATGAAAATGTAAAGAAAATTTTTCTTGCCGTTTTCCCTACAGATGAAGTGTTGGAACGTTTTATAGAAGAAAGTAATAGCGGCGACTTACTTTTTATGCACCATCCCTTATTGATGGAATGTGGAGATCCTAAAGGAGTATGGGGCAAAGGCTTTGTTCCTATAAAAGAAAAATACATTAAACAAATAAAAGAAAAGGAATTATCATTCTATACATGCCATGTACCAATGGATTATCATGCCAATTTAGGTACAAGTGTGGCTATTGCTAAACAATTAAATGCAGAAATTATTGATGGGTTTTTAACAAGTTCTATAAATAATGAAGACCTAGTTCTAATTTGTAACATTGAAGAAAAGAGTACAAGTGAACTAACTTCTCACTTAAAAGAAATATTCGATATTCCATATGTTGATTTTGAAGGTAAGAACATAAATAACGTAAAGAAAATAGCTATTGTTGCAGGTTGTGGCGATAAAGTAAGTTGGATGGAGGAAGCTGAAAAAAGAGGAGTTCAAGCCTATATCACTGGCGAAATCCATTGCCATATTGATAACGAATATGGTAAACAAAGATACAAACAAATGATGGATTATGTTTCTAATACTTCGATGTCTTTAATCGGCGTTTCCCATTCTGCATCAGAATATCTGGTCCATAAAACATTGATGAAGGAATGGTTTGAGAATAACTTTGATATTGAAACAGTTTTAATTCCACAGGAAAAATGGTGGTTATAAAGTTATTAAGTAATATTTAAAAGAGCTTGGGAATTCAAGCTCTTTTTTTCGAATTTAGCTGAGAATTATATCGTGAAAACCAGATGTTTTAGTCTATGCATATTGCTGAAGTTTTAGGTCTAGCACCCCAAAAATGAAAAAAACAAGCGGAATTTTCATAAATAACTGTAAAAAAGTAAAATTCTCGTTATGGGGGTGTCTTAAAATCTTAGCTTGATGGGCATGTGGAGGTACCCCATATATAAAGAAAAGACACTCTAAGGTGCCTTCCTCCGACTTGAACCATCTTAATTTTAATAATATGGGGTACCGCAAGTATAATAAAATCTCTGTTCTCTTATATTAATCTATTTTTTCCTAGATACTCTTTTAACTCTTTTATCAATTGTTTCACTTCCTTGGGATGTACTTTGATTTGTCCATTTGCCAATGAAATATTACGTCTAGATATTTTTCCAGTTATGGCACAAGCTCCTCTATACCGTTGTAGAATAAGCATTTCGTCTACTACAATAAATTCTATAGGCACTGTGTCTTCTTGCATACCTATAATATTTCTTAGTTCTATAGGGATGTTTATACGCCCTTTCTCATCTACACGTCGAATAATACCTGTGAATTTCATAGATTCCTCCTGTTTTAATCTGTTGTTCAATACATTCATCCAAATGACAATCATAGTATCACCTAAAAGAAAGTATTCCTTCTCACCTAATGAATTTTAATATAAAGAATAAACGATACTGTATCAAACTATCTTCAAAAAAATAGTTTACTTGTATGATAACTAATTTCAAAGAATATCCCTTTTACACATTAATGTTATGTTCGCGCACATTTATTGTCACATTAATTCAATATTTAGTAAATTGATAATGTTAAGTTAAACTATTACCAATGTTTAGTTAAGATATTTTACACTATCTATATAGAACAAACCACTGGATAATTCTATATAAAATACAGATTTTATTTTGGACAGACTACTCTCTTAATTTGAGCAGGTCCTTTTGAAAATAAAGAAAAGACACCCTAAGGTGCCTTCCCCCGACTTGGTAACCACATTTACATAATTATCGTTCGCGGAAGTTGATCTTGTAGCGTTCTTTCTCGTAATTCACTATGTTTTCCAAAGAAAATGGTGAAAGGCAAGGCGATGAATACATTTACAAAATGACAAAACTGTAAGAATACACGAATGTTTGTAAGAAAGTTCGATGTTTTCCTTTTTCTTTTTTTATTATAGTGAAAAAGAAGAACGAAATATTCTCTTATGTAGGAAAGGAAGATAATAATGATTGATTTATTAAATAAATGGATGTTAGAAAGTACAGGTAATTTCAATATCTTTGTAGGACTTACAGCACTTCTATTTTTGGGTTCAGTAATTGCACTTATTATTATTTATAAAAAAATTGGTAAACCAGATGAAAGAACAAATCCTATTTATTTTAAAATTATTTCTTGTATGTTTACTACTCAAATTCTAATGAATTGCATATTTATTTCTTTAGTTGGTAAAGATATCGAGAATTTCCGTCAAATCTTTATATTATTTGAAGCCTTTGTATTCTTCGTTGGAGCTATTTATTCGTTTAAATTATATAGACAAGAACTTAAATGATTTACTTGCAAGAAACAAT
Organism: Bacillus nitratireducens; assembly: GCF_036320425.1. Lineage (NCBI taxonomy): Bacteria > Bacillati > Bacillota > Bacilli > Caryophanales > Bacillaceae > Bacillus > Bacillus nitratireducens. The sequence goes on along the minus strand of NZ_JAUMJO010000006.1, from coordinate 5,269 downwards.
AAAAAACAGTAGTGATTTTATACACTACTGTTTTTTATTGTTCATTTTCAAATGTAAACTTTTCATTTTTAGTTAACTGTATATTCTATACATGCTCAGTTAACATAACGTCTCATTATCAATAGACAATAATGGATAGAATTTTCGTTTTGGGGAATTTTGATTCTTTAGCTTGATAGCGATGTGGCGGTACCCCTAATACTAATAACTGAGTTTCTTCAATAAGCAAAAAAAAAACAACACAATATAAGCCGTAAGGGCAACAAAACCACCAAGTAAAATAAACTTGGTGGTTTTAATATTTTATGTAGTGTTTCCTTTACTTTTTGTAATGTTTTATATACTTTTTGTAAATGTATATTTACATTTTTACTTAAATTGGATAAAATAAATGTAACAAATTTACAAAAAGGAGAATTAGTGAATTTGGTTATAAACAAAGTAAAACAATACCGTGTTATTAGAGACATCACCCAAGAGCAATTAGCTTCTTCTGTTAATATCACCAGGCAATCCCTCATCGCCATTGAGAAGAATAAATACAACCCCAGCTTAGAATTAGCCCTAAAATTATGTGAGTTTTTTGATTGTAAAGTGGAGGACTTATTTCAATTAGATAAAACTGGGGAGGAATAACAATGAGAAATAAAAATATGGAAAGAATGACGTCTTATACTGTTCTTTGTTTAATAGGAGCTGTACTTCTCTATTTTGAAGGCGGGATTGAATTGAGTCTTCAGTATGTAATAGGATTTATTATCTTCTCAGCAATTTTCGGGCTTATAGGAAGATTGTTTTTTAAGAAGAAAAATGAATCTGGTGCTTATCCACTACCCGAAACGGACGAACGAATTGAAAGTTTAACTTTTAGAATTGTTTCTCAAATTTTCGCCCTTAGTCTTTTTATCGCCTTTGTCGTACTGTTTGTTTTGTATTTTATGAATAGAGAAGCTGTAATCCGAGTAGATTATGTTCTTGGTTATGTGTTCCTAGTTTTCTTTGTCGGGTTAACTTTTGGTCCAAGAATCGCAAAGAAAAGGGATCAATGATTAAAAAAAGGAACTATTCTTTTTATAATGATTCAAATAGTGAGGTGTTGATATTATGACTAAAATTCAAATAAGCGAACTTCCTAAATCTGTTCAGCGCGTACTTAGAGTAATGCGTGGCGAAGAAAAATTAACACAACGACAACGGATTAAGCCAGTAGACTTTCACTCTTATAAAGCTGAAGAGATATTTCCAAATAGTCCCGAAATGCAAAAATTCTTTAATAAACAAAAGAAAATAACCGCAAAATTATAAAGAAAAGGGACCTGCTCAATTAATGCCTAAAAACATAAGGTAAAGTGAACCCGTTAAAATACATGAATGACCCCGTGTTTTCCCCTCCTATCTAAAGGAGGAACTATTATGGGATTTGGTGGTAGTTGTAGTAGTTGTGGTGGCGGCTTTGCTTTATTAGTTGTATTATTTATTTTATTAATCATCGTTGGAGCTAGCTGCTTCTGCTAAAAAACTATTGGGAAAGACACTCTTATATGGGTGTCTTTTCTTTATGCGTTAAAAAGCCCACCTATTTCCGTAGGTGGGCTTTATCTTTATTACACAATACCAAAGTATACTCTCATTTTCTCGTAAACTTAATGCAATTATACATATTCGGTAAAATTACACCAAATAAATATTACATGTAGTAAAATATAACTTGTGGACACGTTCTATAAAGCAGATTCCTCGATTAGAAGGCGTAACACATCTCAACCATATAGATGTGGCGTTGCTTTAATCTAGCCAAACAAATGATCTCGATTCTCTTGTATTTGTACACTAACAATCTGATGAAAATAAATGATTCTGTTTTATAGGATGTGTTTGCTTAATGTCCAATACATATTATTAAAATTAAAGTGGTTCAAGTCGGAGGAAGGCACCTTAGGGTGTCTTTTCTTTATTACTTCAATTTGTAAATTAATAAAAAAACTAGCAGCATATACTAGTCTTCTAAATGAGGTACCGCCACACCGCTATCAAGTTAAGAAATACATTCTTCCCCAAAATGAAAAAAATGAACTAAATTTCTATGGACAACTATGAAAAGATGAAATTTTCATTTTTGGGATACTTCAAAATCTTAGGTTGATGGGCATGTGGTACTACCCCAAATAACAATAAAATCCTTCGAAAATTAATATAGTTTTTTAAAAATAGAGATGATATGATGGATAATCATACCATTTTTCACTTCATGTATGATTTTACAGTAGGATACCTCTATATTAAGATGATATAAATAAGGGGATATATTAATAACAGGGGGAGAATAATGAAAAATTTATTACAAGAAATTATAAATTGGATTAGTATGACCGATGAACAGATTGTTATTGGCATTTCAGGACACGGTGCTGCCGGAAAAACAACGTTCGCCAATAAGCTCATAAACCAATTAAATCAAAATAAAGTGAGTTATATTAATACAGATCCATACATTATTAGTTCAAATGTACGAAAGTATACAAATATCCACTATACATATCAGAATGAAAATCATTATGATAAAATGACAGCTTGTCATCCATCAGCCCATCATTTGTCTGCGTTAGAAAGAGATGTTCAAATGGTAAGAGCTGGTTTAGATTTTTATACAATGGATACACATTATATGAAAAGTGAGTTAATTTCTTCGAAAAATAAGGTGACGATTGTAGAAGGAATGAGTGTCGCATTTATTAATCCAAATTTATTTGATTTGAAAATTTACTTCTATACAGATGGAGAAACAGAATTAATGAGAAGGTCTAGCCGTGATATTATTGAAAGAGGAGCCGATATTAATTACTTAAGGAAGTCTCATGAAGAACGTCGGATTCAGTATGAAGTGTTTATGCATCCGTATAGTCAACGTTTTGATATTATTATCAAAAATTCCAATGAAACAATATGTTTAGAAAAAAATACATTTGAGTTTTATAAAGTTTAAATGCAAATACTTTATTTACTAAAATAGCAAGTTATTGAATAAATTGTTCATATTTTTTCGAGAGGAGGTTAAGCAATGAGAGCACCGTATCAAGTATTGATATTTCCTTATATAAAAACTGATGATTCCATTCAATATGCCATTTTTAATCGAAGTGATTATGGTTATTGGCAAGGAATAGCTGGTGGTGGAGAAGATGGTGAGACTCCTATTGAATCAGCAAAACGAGAAGCGTTTGAAGAGGCTGGTATTACAAGAGAAAGTCCATATATAAAACTAGATTCTGTGTCTTCACTACCAGTAGAGGATGTAGTTGGTGAATTTCTTTGGGGCGAAGATGTTTATGTAATAAAAGAATTTTCTTTTGGAGTTAAAGTTCCTACAAAAAATATTAAATTATCTAAAGAACACTTCAATTATAAATGGCTGTGCTTTGAGGAAGCCGTAACGCTTTTAAAATGGGATAGTAACAAAACGGCTTTGTGGGAATTAAACAAAAGGCTGTTAAAATAATTAAAGTGTTAGTTAACAAAGCCGATCGTGGAGCGAGAATTAAACAACTTAAAAAGCCTTGCTACATTACCTATGTAGCAAGGCTTTTTTCTTAGCGTACGAATTCGCGTTTTGTTGGTGCTCCCCCGCTAAGAGCATGCAAGATTTTATACAGTTTTTCTGCTAATCCAGTAACTTAAAAACCATGCCAGGATAGGAATGGATAAAAAAATGCATAGATCCATAGAACAAAAAAAGGTGATTTACTTGTGAGATTAGGGTTCCGCCTTATTCTTGCTACTGATAATGTTACGTTATGTCAACCTCACATGTATAGAGTATACAGTCAAAAAGGTACAATACATCGCTTCTTCTAAATGGTACAATTAGGAAAAGGGGGGAGAATATGTACGATTACAAATTCGTGAAAGTCGAAATTGGTGGATGGAAAGGGCAACCTAAAGAAGATTATAAACGTATTATTACCGAACATGCTGAAGATGGTTGGGAATTTGTTCAAGTCCTTACTCTAACAATGGCAGGATACACGAGTTCTTTGGAGATTATCTTCAAACGAACCAAATAACTCCTTTCAAAAACAAGAGAGGTTTGCTTTAAATAACATACAAAAAGAACTGGAATATTTGGGGATCTAATTGTTCTCAATTTAACTTATAAGACAAATAAGCTAATATTAATCAACTTCTAATAACAAAAATTATGTGAACACTAAAGTCCTCCAGTTAAACAATCTGGAGGACTTTTAATAGTCTTCTAAATACATTGAATCCCGATAATGAGACGTTATGTTAACCTCATATGTATAGAATATACAATTAACTAAAAATGTAAATTATTTAAATTCTTGTCTATATAATTTAAACGAATAAATAGCTCCAACGAAGAATACAAAGGCTTCAAATAATATAAAGATTTGACGGAAATTCTCGATATCTTTACCAACTAAAGAAATAAATATGCAATTCATTAGAATTTGAGTAGTAAACATACAAGAAATAATTTTAAAATAAATAGGATTTGTTCTTTCATCTGGTTTACCAATTTTTTTGTAAATAATAATAAGTGCAATTACTGAACCCAAAAATAGAAGTGCTGTAAGTCCTACAACGATATTGAAATTGCCTGTACTTTCTAACATCCATTTATTTAATAGATCAATCATTATTATCTTCCTTTCCTACATAAGAGAATATTTCGTTCTTCTTTTTCACTATAATAAAAAATGAAAAAGGAAAACATCGAACTTTCTTACAAACATTCGTGCATTCTTACAGTTTTGTCACTTTGTAAATGTATTCATCGTCTTGCCTTTCGCTATTTTCTTTGAAAAACATAGTGAATTACGAGAAAGAGTGCTACAAGATCAACTTCAAAGAAGTAGTGCACTAAACCTCTTAATTAATGCAATTAGTATGTGGAATACTATTTATTTAAGTGAAGCAATAAAAGCTTTGAAGAAAAAAGAACAATTTGATGAAGAATTATTAAAACATAGTTCTCCAGTAAGTTGGGAACACATTAACTTTCTAGGAGAATACCGATTTAGCAAAAGAGAAAGTGCACCAGTAGACTTTCTACAACCACTAGAAACAACTAAACAGTAAGAAACCGATGATCTCTTAGCGTACGAAATTCGCGTTTTGTTGGTGCTCCCCCATTGCCATCAACCTAAGAAAACAATTTACCCCCAAAACGAAAAAAATGACTTTGTTTTAAAGTTGCAAATGATTTTTGCTCTGAAGTATTTTTCTTTTTTAGTTGTTAGACGAGAAT
>NZ_JAUMJO010000005.1:343355-597386 GCF_036320425.1 Bacillus nitratireducens | reverse complement strand
GCTCTCAATCCATTCGCTCGACTTGCATGTATTAGGCACGCCGCCAGCGTTCATCCTGAGCCAGGATCAAACTCTCCAATAAAGTTAGTTTGTCTAGCATCTAAAAATAAAAATTGACGTTCACGTTGTTTGTTTCGTTCAGTTTTCAAAGAACTACTTAGTCGCTCATTTGCGACTTCCTTATGTTAACATCTTCGTTTTTCGATGTCAACTAAGTTTTTCAATTTCTTTTTTGACGTTTTCTGCGTTTCCGCATCAGCGACGGTTATTAATATATCATGCAGAAAAATGAAATGCAACACCTTTTGAAAACTTTTTTTAAAGTAACTACATTTCTTTTTTAATATCATATACTTAAACGAAATATCTCTTTCATGTATAAGTAATTCCTACATATATTCTATATAAAGTCACTCTACCCAAAAACATTTCTTTCTATATAAATGTTTTATTCATATACCATATCATACAAGGAGGAATATATATGGACTACACCGATTTATTAATCAAACTAGGTCTTTCAGCTATTTTAGGATTCGCCATCGGTTTAGAGCGCGAATTAAAACGTAAACCACTTGGTTTAAAAACGTGTTTAGTTATTTCTATAATTAGTTGCCTCCTGACGATTGTTTCTATTAAAGCCGCTTACAACTTACCGCATACCGATCATATGAATATGGATCCACTTCGACTTGCTGCACAAATCGTATCAGGAATCGGTTTTTTAGGTGCTGGTGTTATTTTAAGAAGAGGAAATGATAGTATTGCAGGGCTAACGACTGCTGCTATGATTTGGGGTGCTTCCGGTATTGGTATTGCCGTTGGAGCCGGATTCTATATCGAAGCGATTTTCGGGATGTGTTTCCTTATGATTAGTGTAGAACTTATACCATTAACGATGAAATTCGTCGGTCCTAGATCATTTCGTCAACGTGATATCGCAGTGAAACTTGTTGTACGAAATATGGACAATATCCCGACCGTAATTGAAGAAATAAAAGAAATGGATATAAAAGTTAAGAACATGAAGCTCAAAACATTGGAAAATGGTTCGCACTATTTACATTTGAAATTGTCTATCGATCAAAAAAGACATACTGCTGATGTTTATTATGCTCTTCAGCACCTTGAAAGTGTTCAACAAACTGAAGTAGAAAGTATGTAATATGAAAAAACTCTCTTTTTAATTAGAGAGTTTTTCTTTTTTCTATAATGGTAACAATGAATGTAGTCCTGCAAAGTAAGGAGGAATAAGAATTTGAAATCCCGCGCGAATTTAGTAGATACATTTCGTGATTCCATTATTTTTCGTTTAATTTGTTTTATTATTGTACTTACTGCTTTTTCTGGCTTTCTTATACATACACTCGAGCCAGCTCACTTCACCACATGGTTCGACGGGGTTTGGTGGTCAATCGTCACCATCTTCACCGTTGGATACGGCGATTTTGCCCCCCATACAACGATAGGAAAACTTATTGGTATAGGTATTATTCTATTAGGAACTGGATTTTGTTCTTATTATATGGTTCTATTCGCCACCGACATGATTAATAAACAATATATGAAAATTAAAGGAGAAGACGCTGCTACCTCTAATGGTCATATGATTATCGTCGGCTGGAATGAGCGAGCAAAACATGTTGTAAAACAAATGCACATATTGCAACCGAACCTTGATATCGTTTTAATTGATGAAACACTTTCTTTACTTCCAAAGCCATTTCATCATTTAGAATTTATAAAAGGTTGTCCACATCACGACCAAACTTTATTAAAAGCTAACATCACAACAGCTCACACTATATTAATAACAGCGGACAAAGAGAAGAACGAAAGCTTAGCAGATACAGAATCCATTTTGAATATTTTAACTGCAAAAGGACTTAATCCAAACATTCACTGCATCGCTGAACTTCTTACTTCTGATCAAATTCAAAATGCAACGCGAGCTGGCGTATCAGAAATTATAGAAGGAAATAAATTAACGAGCTATGTATTTACTGCTTCTCTTTTATTCCCTTCTATTTCAGGTGTACTATTCTCACTTTACGATGAAATCTCTGATAACAAATTACAACTGATGGAAATTCCCCCGTCCTGCACCGGACAATCCTTTGCGAATTGTAGCTATACTCTTTTAAAGCAAAACATTCTCTTACTAGGTGTAAAGCGCGACGAGCAATATATGATCAATCCAGTTCATTCTTCCATTCTCATCGAAAGCGACATACTCATTGTTATTCACCATTAAAAAAATGATTTTCTAGTTCTTGTACCAATACTTTACCAATATTGACATACTTTCTTTTCACATCTCCATCTGGATCTTGCGGCTCCGCAAATTGATCCAATCCACTCGTTCCAGCTGTTAAAGCATTAACATTATCATCTAGTTCGTCTTGATATACGTGCGAAAGAATATACGGTGTTTCAAGACGGACTATTACACCAGGCACATCTAGTTCTCCATCCACTGCTGTAAATGGTACGCGCAAAAATTGATACCCTTCTTCTTCGTCAATTTTATAATCAAAGCATCCTTTATCATAATCCCAATTGCCGCCAATACTATATCCAAGTGGTTTCATAATCTCTTCTAACTTATATAACGCATATGTACGTCCTTCTAAATTTGATTGAATCGGAATCAAGCCCATCCCTCCTAGACTTTTCCTTTAGCATACCCATTCTAGTTTGAATATACCGATGTACCTTTCCGTAAAATAACAAAAAGCGATCGGAGACCCGATCGCTTTTAATTATTTTAAACGCTCTTCTAATTCTGCTTTTAATTCTTCAAATCCTGGTTTACCAAGTAAAGCAAACATGTTTTTCTTGTATGCTTCTACTCCCGGTTGGTCAAATGGATTTACGCCTAATAGATAGCCGCTCATCGCACATGCTTTTTCGAAGAAGTATACAAGGTAACCGAATGTGTACTCATTTAATTCAGGGATGTTTACGATTAAGTTTGGTACTCCGCCATCGCTATGTGCAAGTAATGTACCTTCGTATGCTTTTGTGTTTACGAAGTCTATCGTTTCACCAGCAAGATAGTTTAATCCATCTAAATCGTTGTCATCTAATTCGATTTTTAGTTCGTGTGTAGATTTACCTACTTTAAGAACTGTTTCGAATAGATCACGGCGACCTTCTTGAATGTATTGACCTAATGAGTGTAAGTCAGTTGAGAAGTTTGCTGAAGATGGGAAAATACCTTTTTGATCTTTTCCTTCACTTTCACCAAATAACTGTTTCCACCACTCAGAGAAGTAGTGAAGTGCTGGCTCATAGTTAACAAGCATTTCAATTGTTTTCCCTTTATTATATAGGGCATTACGAACTACTGCATATTGGTAAGCTGGGTTTTCTTCCAGTTCTGATGTCGCGAAGTCATCATGACCAGCAGCTGCACCTTTCATCATCTCTTCAATATTTAAGCCACTTGCCGCGATTGGTAATAAACCAACTGGCGTTAATACAGAGAAACGGCCGCCAACATCATCTGGAATTACGAATGTTTCGTAACCTTCGTTATCAGCTAATGTTTTTAAGGCACCACGCGCTTTATCTGTAGTTGCATAAATACGTTTGCGAGCTTCTTCTTTTCCATACTTCTCTTCTAATAATTTACGGAAAATACGGAATGCGATTGCAGGCTCTGTTGTTGTACCTGATTTGGAAATAACGTTAATAGAGAAGTCTTTACCTTCTAGTACGTCCATTAAATCTTTCATGTAAGTGGAGCTAATGTTTTGTCCAACAAATAGCACTTGTGGAGTTTTACGTTGTTCTTTAGAAAGCGTGTTGTAGAAAGAATGGTTTAACATTTCAATTGCTGCACGTGCTCCTAGGTAAGAACCACCGATACCTACAACAAGTAAAATGTCAGAGTCATTTTTAATTTTTTCTGCGCATTTTTGAATGCGGGCAAATTCTTCTTTGTCATATTGAAGCGGAAGCTCTACCCACCCAAGGAAATCGTTCCCAGCTCCAGTTTTTTCGTGGATTGCATGGTGTGTTACTTTTACTGCATCACGTAAATAAGTTAGTTCATTTTCACCGATGAAGGATAACGCTTTAGAATAGTCGAACGTTACATGTGTACTCATCTTTTTCCCTCCAATTATGTATATGTATTTCTGTATTCACTTTAGCGAAACTAAAGTTGTAAATCAAGCGATTCAACAATTGTAAACGTAACCATTATTTATTTTTTAGAAAAAGTTCATTTTTTGCATAAAAATTCGCATTTTTCGGTATAGATGTATATACATCCTTTTTTGTACATTTTTTATGTATAAAAACACCCAAACTACACCATTCTATAAAGGAGTTAAATTTTCTTATTAACTCACCGCTTGCTCATGCTTCACAATTAAGGGGGGCTTTTTCATGAGTACATTGCAACGTATCGCATTAGTCTTTACTGTAATTGGCGCTGTAAACTGGGGACTAATCGGGTTCTTCCAGTTTGACTTAGTAGCAGCCATTTTCGGCGGACAAAACTCAGCTCTCGCACGTATTATTTACGGCATCGTTGGTATATCTGGGCTTATCAATCTTGGTTTACTCTTTAAACCATCTGAAAATCTTGGTACACACCCAGAAACAAACGAAATTCGATAACCAGTATGTCCTCTTCACCTCCGACATACGAATATGATTGCATGCAATCATATTTGCAAATATATATCATAAGATAAAGTAAAAGAGGAACGCTCATATGCGCTCCTCTTTTACTTTGTTAACTCGGACTCTTCAATCCATTCTGTCAGCTTTTCTCGCAACGTATTAAACCCGTCCTTAGATGGATTCGGTATAAGAATCCTTCCTTGTTTTCTTTTCGCCGCTTTTAACGATAAACTCATTTTTCTGTGCTCTTCATCAATTGAAAGTACTTTTACTTCTACTGTATCGCCGACTTTCAAAAAGTCATGAATATCCTTTACATATCCATTTGTAATTTCAGATATATGCACAAGTCCTTGTGTTTCTGCATCTAACGCTACAAATGCACCGTAATCTTGAATTCCAGTCACTTTCCCTGTTACAACCACTCCTGTTGTATATTGTTCTGACATATGAAACACTCCCATACGTTTACCATTTTCTCTACAAATGTAGATTGCAAAACAGATGTACTTATTATTAAATATCCGATTGGTGAATAAGTACCTTAAGTAAAATACCGAGGATACTCACACCTTATATTAGTAAATTATACCACTATGATAGAACTCATTCAAAATTCACGAAAAAATTTCCTGCAATACGTATAATTCTCCAATATTGGGATAGAATACTAACACATGGCTTTCTAGTATTCCCCCCCTTTTATGGACAAAACGTATTATGTTTTGTCCTTTTTTTATTCTCTATGAACCGTTCCATTCTCTTCATCGCTTCCATAAGTTGCTCAAGCGATGTTGCATATGAACAACGAATGAATCCTTCACCACTCTCACCAAACACACTTCCAGGAACAACAGCCACTTGTTCTTCTAATAATAATTGTTCTGCAAATTCTGCTGAAGATAGTCCGGTTGAAGCTATAGAAGGGAAAACATAAAATGCCCCGCCTGGTACATGACATGTTAAGCCCATTTCATTGAAAGATGCCGCCATAAAGTTGCGGCGTTTCTTATAGCTATCTCTCATTCGAATTACTTCATCATTTCCCCCGCGTAATGCTTCAAGTGCTGCAAATTGAGACATCGTTGGTGCACACATCATTGAATATTGATGGATTTTGAGCATTAATTCTGAAAATTGAACAGGGGCTGCAATCATCCCAAGACGCCATCCTGTCATCGCAAATCCTTTTGAAAATCCTGAAATTAAAATCGTATGTTCACGCATGTTTTGAATGCTCGCGAAACTTGTATACACTTCGTCATATACAAGCTCTGCATAAATTTCATCAGATAACACGATTAAATTATACTTCTCAACAATAACTGCTAGCTTTTCTAATTCAGATTTGTTTAACATTGCACCTGTTGGATTATTGGGGGAGCAAAGTAATATTGCCTTTGTTTTCGCTGTAATAGCCGCTTCAATTTGTTCTGGTTGTGCTTTAAACTCGTTTTCTAAAGTAGTCGCTACAGGAACTGGAACTCCTCCAGCTAATGATACAAGCGGTGCATAAGAAACGAAGCTCGGTTCAATAATGATCACTTCATCATCAGGATTTATAATGGCGCGCATCGCTACATCTAACGCCTGGCTTGCTCCAACCGTAACAATGATTTCATCGTTTGGATCATAAGATACTGCAAATTGTTTTTTTAGATACTTTGCTATTTCTTGACGGAGCTCCAATAATCCTGCATTTGCTGTATATGACGTATATCCTTGTTCTAAAGAACGAATACATGCTTGCCTTACATTCCAAGGTGTAACAAAGTCTGGCTCTCCTACCCCAAGGGAAATAACACCTTTCATATTTGCTGCTAAATCGAAAAACTTTCGAATACCAGATGGTTGTAAAGATTCTGCCGCTCTAGATAGTTCAAATTGCTTCATGGTGTCACCACAATTCGCTTATCATCATCGTTTTTTTCATAAATAATGCCCTCATGTTTATACTTCTTCAAAATGAAATGTGTTGTCGTAGAAACGACAGATTCAATCGTTGCTAATTTCTCAGAAACAAACATCGCTACTTCTCCCATTGTCTTCCCTTCTAATGTAATAGAAAGATCATATGTCCCTGACATTAAATACACGGATTTCACTTCTGAATAACGATAAATTTGTTCAGCAACCGCATCAAACCCCACACCGTGCTTTGGCGTAACTTTCACATCAATCATCGCTGTTAAACCAGTATGTTCTTTCACTTTTGTCCAATCGATATGTGTTACATAGTCCACAATAATCTTTTCACTTTCTAATTTCGCAACAATCTTCTTCACTTCTTCTACTTCTATATTTAACAGCTTCGCTAATGTATCTACAGATAATCGACTACTTTTTTCAAGACAAGCTAATAATTCTAATTCTTTTTCTGTCACCATATAAATCATCCTTCCTTTTCGTTTGTGTCTAAATTATACAAATACCCTTTCCAGTTTGAAAAGAAGATTTTTTTAGAGAATTATGTCAAAATGAAGTGAAACTTGAATCAGCGGGAAAATGTGTGATAAAGCGAAAGGGGATGGAACCGTGAAACCAAAAGTATATATTGCCGCACCAGTTCCAACATGTGTAGAAAACTATTTATCAGAACACTGTGATTTTGAAAAATGGGATCAAAACGAGAAAGTACCTCGTGATGTTCTATTGGAGAAAATACAAGATAAAGATGGGTTATTAAATTTCGGATCTGCTATTAATGAAGAATTGTTAGATGTAGCTCCTAACTTAAAAGTAGTGAGTAACATTTCTGTCGGTTACGATAATTTTGATTTAACAGCGATGGAAAAGCGAAATGTCATCGGAACGAATACACCGTATGTACTAGATGATACAGTAGCTGACCTCGTTTTCGCCCTTATGCTATCTGCTAGTCGCCGTGTTTGCGAACTCGACTCCTACGTGAAAAATGGTGAATGGAATGCCGAAATTAGAAAAGAGCACTTCGGACTGGATGTACACCATAGTACAATCGGTATTATCGGTATGGGCCGAATTGGTGAAGCCGTTGCAAAACGAGCGAAATTCGGATTTGATATGAACGTTCTTTATTATAACCGTCGCCGTAAAGAAGAAGCTGAACAAAAATTTGATGCTACATATTGTGATTTACAAACTCTAATCAAACAATCTGATTTTATTATTCTTCTTACTCCATTAACAGATGAAACGTATCACCTTATTGGTGAAAAGGAATTTTCATTGATGAAAGAAACAGCAATTTTCATTAATGCTTCTCGCGGGAAAACAGTAGATGAAACTGCATTAATTCATGCATTAACAGAAAAGAAAATCTTTGCAGCTGGCATCGACACATTTACACAAGAGCCTATTCAAAAAGATAATCCGCTCTTATCATTACAAAATGTTGTGACTTTACCGCACATTGGATCTGCAACATTAAAAACTAGACAGCAAATGGCTATGACAGCCGCTGAAAATTTAGTTGCAGGATTACAAGGAAAAACACCACCTAATATTGTGCGCGGGTAATAATGAATAAACGAAAGGCAAGATGACATCGTCATCTTGCCTTTTTTTGTTAACATATTTTTTTCTTACCTGGAGATGATATGAACAAAAATCAATGGAGTGACAAAAAATGAACCATGAATGCAAATGCCCTTACTTCACTTTTTCCACTCGCGGCACTACTATTCATTACGAATTGTATGAACATAATAATAAAAAAGAGCGACCTACTTTCGTACTCGTTCACGGCTTCCTATCTTCCTCATTTAGCTATCGACGACTCATTCCTTTACTAACAAAGGAAGGCACAGTAATCGCCCTTGATTTACCACCATTCGGAAAAAGTGATAAATCTCATCTCTTTAAGTATTCTTATCACAATTTAGCAACGATTATTATCGATTTAATTGAACATTTATCTCTCTCAAATATTGTATTAGTTGGTCATTCTATGGGTGGGCAAATTTCTCTCTATGTAAACCGTATACGTCCTGAACTAATCTCAAAGACGATTTTACTATGTAGCTCTAGCTATTTAGCACGCGCAAACTTACCTTTAATGTATTCTTCTTATTTACCGTTCTTTCATTTATACGTAAAGAACTGGATTATACGGCGCGGTATCGTTCACAACTTAATGAATGTCGTTCATGATCACTCATTAATTGACGATGAAATGAAAGAAGGTTACTCCGCCCCTTTTTATGATGATCGTATATTCCCTGCCCTAACTCGAATGATAAGGGACCGTGAAGGTGACCTATCTTCAACTGAATTACAAAAAATCGAAACACCAGTATTACTCATTTGGGGTGAAAAAGATCGCGTCGTCCCTGTACATGTAGGACACCGTCTCCATAAAGATTTACCTAATTCAACATTTATCTCTTACGAAAATACAGGGCACTTACTACCAGAAGAAAAGCCCGAGCATGTTTATGAAGAAATCATGACGTTTTCCGCACTGTGAAGCGCAACTTTAATCAATCCGAACGAACTAAAATAAACAAAAAGGCTGTCGTAAATTCCGACAGCCTACAATGAACAACTTCCGCCTTCTTTTATTACAAGTAATTCCACAGCTAACTTCTCACATTTTTCAAGCGCTGGTACTTCCTCAAAAGACATAAAGTATATATGTTGAATCTTTTTGGCGATGTATTTTGGATCGTCAAACACACTTACGACGTTCACAACATCGCTCGCTTCTGTTTCATAAAACTCCGGCCCCATTTGAAACGGATCCCAATTCTTCACAAACTCTATCATCTTTTCATATGTACCCATTCGCTTCCCGCCTTTTCACTTTTTAATACTTTTCTTTATCCTATCACATCAGCTATTCTATAAGAAGAGAGAGAACTTTCATAACTTTAACGGTTTTACAGAAGAAGGGGGCAAACATATGCAACTATTTCATAAAACGGTAAATCGGCGTGGTACACACAGTACAAAATGGGATACATATAAAAACGAAGAACTTCTCCATGCCTGGATTGCAGATATGGATTTTGAAGTACCAAAACCAATTCAAACTGCATTACAACAGCGTATAGAACATCCTATTTTCGGCTATACAATTCCTCCAGAAAATATTGGGGATATTATTTGCGATTGGACAAAAAGCCAATACGATTGGGATATAAAAAAAGAGTGGATTGTATTTAGTGCAGGCATCGTTCCAGCTCTTAGTACGAGCATACAAGCATTAACGCAAGAAGGAGAATCTGTACTTATACAACCTCCTATTTACCCACCATTTTTTGAAATGGTCAAAACAAATAATAGACAATTATGTGAGAGTCCCTTGTTTAAACAAAATGGCACATATAAGATAGACTTCGAGCATCTAGAAACTCAATTTAAACAAGGTGTAAAACTAATGCTTCTTTGTAGCCCTCACAATCCTATTGGACGTGTTTGGACGAAAAATGAACTAACAAAGCTCGGTTCTTTATGTACGCAATATAATGTAACCGTTGTCGCCGATGAAATTCACGCCGATATTATTTATAAAGGCCATACTCATACACCGTTTGCTTCTTTATCTGAAGAATTAGCAGCATGCACTATTACTTGTATGGCTCCGAGCAAAACATTTAATATCGCTGGATTACAAGCATCAATCATTATTATTCCGAATGAAAATCTCCGTAATGCCTTTATGTCTATCCAACATAGACAAGGATTTCACGGATTAAATACATTTGCTTATACAGCAATGCAAAGCGCGTATACAGAATGTAATGATTGGCTAAATGAAATTCGATTGTACGTTGAAGATAATGCTCAATTTGCTTGTGAGTATATTCAAAATCACATACCAGCTCTTTCTGTAATTAAACCAGAAGGTAGTTTTTTACTGTGGATTGATTGTTCCCGCTTGAACCTTTCTCAAGATGAACGAACAGCATTACTTGAAGAGAAAGGTAAAATCATCGTTGAACCTGGTGAGAAATACGGGACAGGCGGGGAAACCCATATCCGAATTAACATAGGCTGCCCACGATCTGTTTTAGAAGAAATTTTAAACAGACTACACCATACATTCTCATAACAACAAAAGCTACCTTTCACGGTAGCTTCTACTTTTTCTTCATATCCGACGCTTTTTTAACAATAACCCCACAAGCAATTCGGTCACCAGATTTTCCTACTGGTTGTGTCATGCCATCATCAGCGTTTTCTGTAATAATAATAGACGCGCCATCTTTCCTATGAATCGTCGTTTTTCCTTCTTCAAGCGTTATATGCGGCGCATCGATTTCTGCTTTAATCTTTCCAGAACCATCCGCCACTACATTCGGTAAATCACCATTTTCCGCACCTTTTGGGTTGAGGAGCCCATGTTTTTTATTATCTGGATTAAAATGATTCCCAGATGATTCGAAACTAGGCGCTTTACACTCTCCGATTTCGTGTACATGTAGCCCGTGCGGCCCTGGTGTAAACCCTTCGGCTTTGATCGTAATTTTCACTCCACTTGTTTGCTGAGCTACTTTTGCAGTCCCAACTTCATCACCTGAAGCATTATGTAATTTCACATCAATTTCTTTCGGCTTCCCTTGGTCACAACCCGCCATTAGAAATAATAAACAACAACTGAAAAAAAGCCGTTTTTTCATTCTATTCCCTCCAAAATACTTTCTGCCCTTAGATTGTCCGAGCATAGAGGGAAACATACAAAAATGAATTACTGTTTCTTTTCAGCTAAAAGCTTTTCTTCTACTTTCTGCAATCGCTCTGCTTCTCGTTTTGATATACGAATAAACATACGCCACGTAGCAACCGCACCGACGATAAATAGAACGCAAACAATACCTGGAATAATATACTCCGTTTTATCTTCAGGAAAATATAAAGGCATCATATACAACACTCCTTATTAGGGAATTTATGAAAAGAATCAACATCAGAATTTTCTGTCATATCATTTTAAATTATAGTTGAAGCCTGTCATATTCTCAAGGATATTCAAAAATCAACTGATTTCTTTGACTCCTTCTTATACTTTCCTTACTATAAACTTGAGGTGAAAAATATGAGAGAAACATTTGAAATTGGTGAAATCGTTACGGGTATTTATAAAACAGGAAAATACATAGGCGAAATTACAAATAGCCGTCCTGGCAGTTACGTCGTAAAAGTATTAGCTGTTTTAAAACATCCGGTGCAAGGGGATTTACATAATGTAAAACAAGCTGACGTACCATTTTTCCATGAAAGACGCGCTTTAGCTTTTCGTGAACAGACGAACATTCCAGAGCAAATGGTGAAGAAATATGAAGGAGAAATTCCGGATTATACAGAGTCACTAAAATTAGCATTAGAAACACAAATGAATTCATTTTCTGAAGATGATTCACCTTTTGCGGGGCGTAGTTTAGAAACACTTCAGCAATTAAAGCAAGATTACAAACTTTAAAAAACAAAACGACCAAATTACATGTTGTGCAATTTGGTCGTTACTGTGTACTCACGTTCTTTAACACTTTCGAAAAATCAACAAGTTCCCCTAATGTCGGAGGTGCTGGTTTGACTAAATACTCTTTATCTTTTTCTACTAACTTAAAAATATTATATGTCGTCATTGCATCATCAAGCGCACAATGATGCTTTCCTGTTCCTGCTTTTCCATACGCCTCAATTGCTTTCCATAGTCCTGTTTGATTTCTCTCTCCAAAAAACTTCTTATACTCAAGCGATAAATCACGACACTGTCCAAAGAATGGAAATTCTAAGCCCGCCATTTCGCAGTTATGCTTTAAGACTTTCATATCCATATTTCCCCACGTTACAATTGTCGGTTTACACCTCTTTTCATATTCTGCAAGTTTCTCAACAAGTTCATGAAAAGAAATTCCTTTATCCACTACTTCCTGTTTAATTCCTAAAAATTTTTTACATCGATCCGTTAAGGACGGAAATGTTTTTGGCCTGACATGTGCTGCATACGTATCTTCCACCTTACAACCAACAACTGAAACGAGTCCTACCTCGATAATTTCTGGGAAAAAACCTTTTGGCTTTTTTCTATGCTGGGGCATCGTAAACTCAAAGTCTAAAAATAAAAATTGTTGTTCATCCATACGATCCCTTCCTTATCATCTTTGTCATTCCTTTCTATTTGACACTCCTACACGAACAAGCTCGAATGCTGATTCCATTTGAAATATTCAGATTGGATGTATCTTATATATATGTCAAATGCCCACAAATATTTTTAAAAATAAGAAAAAATGACCTATGCAGAAAATATGACAAAATAAACCCTTTCATTTACATCCGCCATTTTTCTACTTTATAATGACGTTATATGTGTTTCATCTAGTTAATTTTTTGACACACTAAGAAAAGTGAATGAAAGGAGATGAGAGTTTTGCACGAAACAACGCAAGAGCTCGCAAACTGGCAGTATTATTTCGCTATCGCAGTCTTTTTAATTACATATGCCATTATTATTTCTGAAAAAATTAACCGTGCTGTCATCGCACTTCTTGGTGCAGCATTCATGGTGATTGCAGGGGTCGTTGACTTACACAATGCCTTTACGAAACATATTGAATGGGGAACTATTACGTTACTCATCGGTATGATGATACTGGTAAACATTACAAGTAAGTCAGGTGTCTTCCAATACGTTGCCATTAAAGCCGCAAAAGGAGCTCAAGGAAATCCAATTAAAATTTTAATTTCACTTTCCTTACTTACCGCGCTTGGCTCCGCATTTTTAGATAACGTTACAACAGTACTTCTTGTTGTTCCAGTTACTTTATCTATTACGCGCATCTTGCAAGTAAATCCTGTTCCATATTTACTTTCTGAAATTATTTTTTCAAATATCGGAGGAACAGCAACATTAATTGGTGATCCACCAAATATTATGATTGGTTCTGCAAATAAGCATTTAGATTTCAATGCTTTCTTACTAAACTTAGCACCAATCGTAATTATTATCATTGCAGTAACAGCAACAATGCTTTACTTCATGTACCGTAAGCAATTAATTGCTGACCCTGTACAAATTAAGAAATTAATGAGCTTAGATGAAAAACAATACATTAAAGATCCAGTATTAATGAAAAAATCTTTAACAGTACTTGGACTTACGATTGTAGGTTTCATGACTCATTCTATTTTCCATATTGATGCAGCTATCATCGCCTTAACTGGTGCTACTGTCCTTATGTTAATCGGTGTGAAAGAACATGAAATTGAAGAAGTATTCGCTAGCGTAGAATGGATAACAATCTTCTTCTTCGCGGGACTATTCGTACTCGTTGGAGGACTTATCGATATCGGTCTTATCAAAATGTTAGCTCAAAAAGTAATCGGAATAACAGGCGGGGATATTTCTCAAGCATCTATCCTTATTCTATGGGTATCTGGTATCGCCTCTGCAACAATCGATAACATTCCATTCGTTGCAACAATGATCCCACTTATTAACGATATGGCAGTTGGGCTAGGTTTATCACCTTCTGACGCACAAATCGACGTACTATGGTGGGCATTAGCATTAGGTGCTTGCCTAGGTGGAAACGGAACATTAATTGGGGCTTCTGCTAACGTAATCGTAGCCGGAATCGCAAGTCGTGAAGGACATAAATTCAGCTACATGGAATTCCTTAAAGTCGGCTTCCCAATTATGATCGTTTCATTAATCATTTCTCACATTTACATTTATTTACGCTACCTTATGTAGTAGAAAAAGGGGCTGTCCTATGTGGCAGCCCTTTTTCTCTTGGTAAATGGGATTATATTAATGATTTGTCGAATATATCTATCACAAATCACAATATATCAACGATTTTACACAAAATATCGATTTATCGAAAAAGAGCCATTCCAAAACATCTTTGGAACAGCTCCCTACATATATCTACTCGTTATATCTCACCGGCTCATTCCGAATAATGAACAAATGAATCGGCAAGAAAACCGAAAACGTGATTGTATGAATAATTGTAAATAATATAGAGTTCGTTCCGTATCTGTCTAAAATAGCGTAGATGAGATAAATGGACAACACAATCGATACAGCTGTTGCTAGTAAACTTATAATTGGTACGAAATTAAAAATGAAACATGCGACATATATGCCGAATACTTTCCACCCTGCTTCTTCTTTTAAGAAATCTGGTAATTTGTCTTTTGCCAAGTCACCCCACGTCTTACTATTTAAAAAAGGAATAAAAGCAAGAACACCATCCGTCGCCCCATCATTTTTCGCCATCGTATAAAGTGCAAAAGCCGTTAACAAATACAAAATAATTGCCCAAATTAATATAACAACAATAAACGCAAAACTAAGAGCAAAGAAACCTGCTAGTACGCTTTGATCTTCCATCTTATCCTCTCCTCTCTACTCTCAACATATTTCATTACATTGCAAGTTATGTTTTAAAATTCACCCAAACTCTCTGTATAATAAAATAAGAAAGATAATAAGAGAGGAGAACGTACTTATGCATCCATTTGTAAAAGCATTACAAGAGCACTTCACAGCAAATCAAAACCCAGAAAAAGCAGAACCAATGGCACGTTATATGAAAAATCACTTCCCGTTTCTCGGTATTCAAACACCTGAAAGAAGACAATTATTGAAAGACGTTATTCAAATACATACTCTCCCAGATAAAAAAGACTTCCAAATTATCGTACGTGAGCTTTGGGATTTACCAGAACGTGAATTTCAGGCAGCTGCACTTGATATTATGCAAAAATATAAAAAGCATATAAACGAAACTCATATCCCATTTCTAGAAGAACTTATTGTCACAAAATCTTGGTGGGACTCTGTTGATAGCATCGTTCCTACATTTTTAGGGACTATCTTTTTAAAACACCCAGAATTAATTTCTGCCTATATTCCAAAGTGGATTGCATCAGATAACATATGGTTACAACGTGCCGCAATTTTATTCCAGCTAAAATATAAACAAAAGATGGATGAAGAACTTCTTTTCTGGATTATCGGACAACTACATTCTTCAAAAGAATTTTTCATTCAAAAAGCGATTGGCTGGGTCCTTCGCGAATATGCAAAAACAAAGCCCGATGTCGTTTGGGAATACGTACAAAATAACGAGCTTGCCTCACTTAGTAAGCGCGAAGCAATTAAGCACATTAAACAAAATTACGGAATAAATAACGAAAAAATAGGCGAGACTCTATCATAGATAGACGCGTTCCTCTATTGAGATTTAAAAAAGAACGTGTTAGAATATGTTCATTATTATTAATATAAGTAGCGATGACGGACTTATAAGTACTTGCACAAAAGCGATTTGGGGATAGTGAAAGCCTGAAGCCGCAAGGAAACGGCAGTCTCGAGCAATACATTATAAAGTGGATGCGCATTTTGTGCATCAACTAGGGTGGAACCGCGGGCAAACGCTCGTCCCTAGGCAATTAAGCCTTGGGATGAGCGTTTTTTTATGTTCTTTAAAGCATATACTGCTCGTTTCACAAGTACCAGAGTACGTCATCGCAAATACGTTAACTTTCAAAAGGAGGATTTTATTATGTATTCAATGGAACAAGTTGTAAACTTAGCGAAACATCGCGGTTTCGTTTTCCCTGGTTCTGAAATTTACGGTGGTCTTGCAAACACTTGGGATTACGGTCCACTTGGAATCGAATTAAAAAATAACGTTAAAAAAGCTTGGTGGAAAAAATTCATTCAAGAATCTCCATACAACGTTGGTTTAGACGCAGCTATTTTAATGAACCCAAAAACTTGGATCGCTTCTGGTCACGTTGGTAACTTCAACGATCCAATGATCGACTGTAAAAAATGTAAAGCGCGTCACCGTGCTGACAAATTAATTGAAGATGCATTAGATGCAAAAGGCATCGAAATGGTTGTTGATGGTCTTACTTTCGACCAAATGGCTGATTTAATGAAAGAACATGAAGTAAAATGTCCTGATTGTGGTAGCCAAGAATTCACTGAAATCCGTCAGTTCAACTTAATGTTCAAAACATTCCAAGGTGTTACAGAGTCTAGCACGAACGAAATCTTCCTTCGTCCTGAAACAGCACAAGGTATTTTCGTAAACTTTAAAAACGTACAACGCTCTATGCGTAAAAAACTTCCATTTGGTATCGGCCAAATCGGTAAAAGTTTCCGTAACGAAATCACACCTGGTAACTTCACATTCCGTACACGTGAATTCGAACAAATGGAACTTGAATTCTTCTGTAAGCCTGGTGAAGATTTAGAGTGGTTCGCATTCTGGCGTGAAACTTGTAAGAACTGGTTACTTTCACTTGGTATGACTGAAGAAAGCATGCGTCTTCGTGACCACGGTGAAGAGGAATTATCTCACTACAGTAACGCAACAACTGATATTGAATTCAGATTCCCATTCGGTTGGGGCGAACTATGGGGCGTTGCATCTCGTACAGACTTCGATTTAAAACGTCACATGGAACACTCTAACGAAGACTTTAACTATATCGATCCACAAACGAATGAGCGTTACGTACCGTACTGCATCGAGCCATCTTTAGGTGCTGACCGCGTAACATTAGCATTCTTATGTGATGCATATGAAGAAGAGCAATTAGAAAACGATTCTCGTACAGTTCTTCGTTTCCACCCTGCTTTAGCACCATACAAAGCAGCTATCTTACCATTATCTAAAAAGCTATCTGAAGGTGCTACTGAAGTATTCGCAGAACTAGCTAAAGACTTCATGGTAGACTTTGACGAAACTGGTTCTATCGGTAAACGTTACCGTCGTCAAGACGAAATCGGTACACCATTCTGTATCACTTATGACTTCGACTCTGTTGAAGACAAAGCTGTTACAGTACGTGACCGTGACACAATGGAACAAGTTCGTATGCCAATTAGCGAGCTAAAAGGTTTCTTAGAGAAAAAAATCCAGTTCTAATTATAAAAAAGAGGCGCTCTATTGAGCCGCCTCTTTTTACTTTTCACGTTTTTCTTTAATTGCTACTGTACATCTTGAAATACATAATAAATCGTCGTTTTCATCAATGATACGAATATCCCAAACCATCGTTGAATGCCCTCTATGTATCGGTGTACCAATCGCTGTTACAATTCCGTCTTTCTTTGAACGAATATGATTTGCATTAATTTCTAAACCAAAACAAATACATTTCTCTTGATCAATTAAATTGTATGAACCAACGCTTGCTACCGTTTCTGCTAATGCAAGAGATGCACCACCGTGTAAAAATCCAAATGGCTGGTGCGTGCGCTCATCAACAGGCATCGTAGCAACCACCTTATCTTCTGTCATCTCTAACAACTCAATTCCAAGCGAATCCATTAAAGTTTTTGACATATCGTTTCCCCCTTTTCCTCACTTTTAATTAAATGTATATTTTTACCTATTTACTTTCAAACTACCTATAACACTTATATAAGGAGGTTTCACCTAAATGAAACAGAAATTTTATATACTATTGCTTATGTTCTCCTTGCTGACTATTGTACCAAATTGCGCACTAGCAGCCAAAGCATCTAACCTGACAATCGACGTTCAGACTGTAACGCAAAAAGGTAAGAAACCTTATATAGAATATCAAATTAATAGGCCTTCCTTTCACAACTTTTCTGACTCGAAATTTCAAAATAAGCTGAATTCCTATTACAAAAACTCTACTGCCAAATTTAAAAGTAAATTAGAAAAAGAAGCGAAGAAATATTATAAAGAAACAGAAGGATCTAGTACACCTTTCCATCCATACGTTGCAAATGTTGACTATAAAGTAGCTTTAAATAAACGACCTTTTCTAAGTCTATATGTGA
The DNA here is from genome assembly GCF_036320425.1 of Bacillus nitratireducens. Classification (NCBI taxonomy): domain Bacteria; kingdom Bacillati; phylum Bacillota; class Bacilli; order Caryophanales; family Bacillaceae; genus Bacillus; species Bacillus nitratireducens. The sequence continues at coordinate 578,980 of NZ_JAUMJO010000005.1, read as the reverse complement.
ATTACTATCAATATACAGGCGGAGCGCATGGGCTTTATACGTGGAAAGCACATACATTTGATTTAAACGAAAAAAAATTATTACACTTAGACGATTTATTTCAACAAGAAGACAAATATAAAGAAGTAATCCGTGCTGAGATTGTAAGACAAATTAAACAAAATGAAGGCATTTATTTTCCTGATGCAGTCGAAAAAGTAACGAGCACAAAAAGGTTTCATTATTTTTTAGAACCAGATAATCTTGTGATTTATTTCCCCTTATATGAGATTGCTCCTTATTCAAGCGGAATCCCGCAATTTCATATTCCATATACGTTGCTAAGAGACTACTTAAAGCCTTCTTATCAAAATATTTTGATTGACAACAAGTAAATATTTTCGCTACGATAATGTTAACCTAAAAACAACAGGAGGTTAACATTATGAGAAGATTTCATGTTTTAGATTTAGCATTAGCTGCCATGTTCGTCGCTCTTATGGCTATTGGTGCAAATATTGTATCTTGGGCACCATTCCTGCAAGTGGCGGGCATCCCATTATCTATGCAACCATTTTTCGCAATTTTAGCAGGGCTTCTTCTTGGAAGTAGACTTGGCGCATTATCAATGACTGTTTACATGCTTGTTGGAGTAGCAGGTGCACCAATCTTCGCTAACTTCAAAGCTGGATTTGGAGCACTTTTAGATCCTACTGGTGGTTTTATTATTGCATTTATTATCGTTGCTTACGTATCAGGAAAAATAGTAGAACAAAAAGAACGACCAACATTCAGCACCTTTGCACTTGCTTCGTTCACAGGAATTATTTTAACGTATATTATCGGTACTACTTACATGTACGGAGCGGTCAATATTTTCATGGGTGGTAATATGAGTTATAAAGCTGCATGGATGATTATGATGTGGTTCGCAGTAAAAGATATTGTATTTACAATTATCGGCGCTATTATCGCACCTCGCATATACTATGCTGTACGTCGCTCGGCTTATCAGCATTCTCATTCGACGATTTCATAAGAAAAAGGAGTTGTTCCAGTAGGAACAACTCCTTTTTTATACTAAGACTCTTGATTCGTTTGCTCTTCTAAAATTTTCTTCATCATTGTGACCATGTCATCGCGTAATTCTGGGTGTTGCAGAGCCATTTCAATTGTCGTTTGAACGAACCCTAACTTTTCACCTACGTCGTAACGTTTTCCTTCGAAGTCGTAAGCAAATACACGTTGAATTTCATTTAAGCTTTGAATTGCATCCGTTAACTGAATTTCGCCACCCGCTCCAACTTGTTGCTGTTCCAAGAACATAAAGATTTCAGGAGTTAAAATGTAACGTCCCATAATCGCTAAGTTTGAAGGCGCAGTACCTTGCGCTGGCTTCTCAACGAAATTACGAACTTGATAACGACGACCCTCTTGCTCTAATGGATCGATAATTCCGTAGCGATGTGTTTCTGCTTCAGGAACAGTTTGCACACCAATAACAGAAGAAAGTGTTTTGTCATACTCGTCCATTAATTGACGTAAACATGGTTTTTCAGCTTGAACGATATCATCGCCTAATAATACTGCAAACGGCTCATCACCAATGAATTTACGTGCACACCAAACAGCATGTCCTAATCCTTTTGGTTCTTTTTGACGAATGTAATGGATATCTACCATTTTAGAAGAAGCTTGTACTTTTTCAAGTAACTCATACTTTTTCTTCTCTAATAAGTTTTGCTCTAGTTCAAATGCATTATCGAAATGATCTTCGATAGAGCGCTTTCCTTTACCAGTAACGATAATAATATCTTCGATGCCTGATTTTACTGCTTCTTCTACGATGTATTGAATTGTTGGCTTATCTACAATTGGAAGCATTTCTTTTGGCATTGCTTTCGTTGCTGGTAAAAAGCGTGTTCCTAATCCCGCTGCCGGGATAATTGCTTTTCTCACTTTTTTCATGACAAATACCCTCGCTTTTCCTTTTAGTTCTCTTAGTAAGGTGCAAATTTATAACATTATCTCTTAATAATCCTCTACATCATACAAAACTATAAGAAAAGAGGAGGCCGTTCTCCGTTCTCCCCTTTTCCTATCAGTAGCACTCTATTCTATTATAAACGATTCATAATATCTTCTTTAATAGTAAGTAACTTTTGTTCACTATTTTGTAAGGAATCATCTTGTACACCAAAGTAGAATTTAATCTTCGGCTCTGTGCCAGATGGACGTAAGCAGAACCAAGAACCATCTTCTAATTGATATTTTAACACATTTGATTTCGGTAAGTGAATCTCTTCCTTATTTCCATCTTGTAACGTTGTAATGATGCTTTCCTTATAATCCTCAACTGCAACGACTGTTAAACCAGCCACTTCTTTCGGAGGATTCCCGCGGAATGTTGCCATCATCTTTTGAATCTGTTCAGCACCGTCTTTTCCTTTTAACGTTAACGATACAAGATCTTCACGGAAGAAACCGTACTTCTTAAATACTTCTAGCAGACCATCATATAACGTTTTACCTTGTGATTTATAGTACGCAGCTACTTCACATGCGAATAGAACAGATTGCACGGCATCTTTATCACGACAGAATGGACGGATTAAATAACCGTAGCTTTCCTCATAACCGAATTGGAATTCATATTGTCCGCTTTCTTCATACTGTTTAATTTTTTCACCGATAAATTTAAATCCAGTTAACGTATCAACTGTATCTAAACCGTATGCTTTTGCGATTGTACGGCCAATTTCAGACGTTACGATTGTTTTTAAAACAACACCATTTTCTGGAAGTGTTCCATTTTCTTTCTTTTGTGATAATAAGTAATCAAGCATTAACGCACCTGTTTGGTTACCAGTTAACACTTGGAACTCACCATCGTGATTGCGAACTGCTACACCTAGACGGTCTGCATCAGGATCTGTTGCGATTAACACGTCTGCGCCTACTTTTTCACCGTCGCGAATTGCATACTCAAACGCTGCATGCTCTTCTGGATTTGGTGATTTTACTGTAGAGAAGTTTGGATCTGGTAACTCTTGCTCTTTTACAACTGTTACATCTGTAAATCCAACTTCTTCTAAACCACGGCGTACCGAAATATTTGATGTTCCATGTAATGGCGTAAAGACGATTTTTAAGTCTTTACCAACCTTTTGTACCATTTCTTTATTAATAATGACATTGTTCAATTCTGCAGCATATGCATCGTCTACTTCTTGTCCAATAATATGTAATAAACCGTCAGCTTTTAATTGCTCCACATCAGCAACTTCAACTGTTAATTCATCTTCTACTGCATTTACGTAACTAATTAACTCATCAGCTTCTTTTGGAGGCAATTGTCCACCATCGTCACCATATACTTTATAACCATTATATTCAGGCGGATTATGGCTTGCCGTAAGAACGATTCCACTTACTGTATGTAAATGACGAACTGCGAAAGAAAGCACTGGCGTTGGACGTAAGCTTTCAAACACATATGTTGTGATACCGTGTGCACCTAGTGTAGCGGCTACTTCCATTGCAAATTCAGGTGATTTATGACGAGAATCATACGCTACAACAACACCACGTTTCTTCGCTTCTTCACCTAATTTTTCAATAAACCTAGCTAATCCTTTTGTTGCTTTACGAACTGTATATACATTTAATCGGTTCGTACCAGCACCAAGTTCACCACGCATACCACCTGTACCGAACTCTAGATTTTTATAAAAGCTATCCTCAATTTTCTTCTCATCTTGCTTCATGTTTTCTAGCTGTTCTTTTAATTCTGCATCTAATTCTGCATATGAAAGCCAGCGACTAAATTCTTGTTTCCAATCCATGCTTCTATCTCCTCCCACTTGTCATACCTTTATTATATGAAAAAAACAACCTGTATCTCAATATTTTATAAAATCTAGCAGGATTTTACTAGGAATATTTGTATACACTATGATTAAATACTCCACCAAAGGGAATGAGGATTATGCAAGAATGGGGCTTGTCAGAAGAGCTCAAAATACAAACAAAACAAATGATTGAAATTGCTGAAAAAGAATTATCAATTATGAGACAGGCAATTGATAAAGAAGATGAATGTATTTTATGCAAAATGGAAGATATTCATCACATGTTAGCAAATGTACAAACATTGGCAGCTACATACTATATTCAGGCTTATTTATCACCTTATACGGAAAGCTCACAGTTTATCACAAGAGCTGTCCAACATTTAAGCGCCCGAAAGCACGGTGCTCTAATCGTTGTAGAGCGAAACGAGACACTTGAATCTTTCATTCAAACTGGAACAACATTAAATGCTCATTTAACCGCACCGTTACTTGAATCAATTTTTTACCCAGGTAACCCTCTCCATGATGGAGCCATTCTTGTGAAAAATAATCATATTGTCTCAGCTGCTAATATTCTTCCGTTAACGAAAAGTACAGATATTGATCCTGAGCTAGGAACACGTCACAGGGCAGCAATTGGCTTATCAGAAAAAAGTGACGCACTTATATTAGTTGTCTCTGAAGAAACAGGTCGCACTTCATTTGCTTTAAATGGTACGTTATATACGATTTCTTTATAGGGCGAATCCTTCACTATGTAACACTTTTTTGAACAGTACAATAATAAATGAATGAGATCGATTTACCAAAAAAATTGACAATAATCGTACCATGTTAATAATAAAAGGCTGTCTCAAAAAAATTTGAGACAGCCTTTTTTCAAAAATTATTCTTCTCCGAAACGTTCAACAAGTGTTGCAAGTGTACGAACCATTGCACCTGTTGCTCCAGATGGCCCTAAATCATGCGCTCCTGTTGTTTCAGATGTTCCAGCGATATCTAAGTGTACCCATGGTGTGTCTTCAGCGAATTCACCTAGGAATGTCCCAGCCATAACCGCATGTCCTTCACGACCTGGTGAGTTATTTAAATCAGCAAATTTACTGTTTTTGACACGTTCTTTATCGCGCTCGAAAATCGGTAATTGCCAAATTGGCTCATCCGTTTCCATTGATGCTTCTAATACTTGTTCAAACAACTCTTCATTATTTGTCATCGCGCCTGTTGTATGATTTCCAAGTGCAACAATTACACCACCTGTTAATGTTGCAACATCAACTAAGTAATTTGCACCAAGCTTCTTCGCATACGTAATACCGTCAGCTAACGCTAGACGACCTTCTGCATCTGTATTTAATACTTCGATTGTTTTTCCGCTCATAGATGTAATCACATCATCTGGCTTGAATGCAGTACCACTTACAACGTTATCCGTTGATGGAATTACAGCGATAACATTTTGCTCTGGGCGAAGTTCACCGATAATTTCCATCGCACCAAGAACAGCTGCTGCACCGCCCATATCACCTTTCATACCAACCATGCCTTCACGTGGTTTTAAAGAGTAGCCGCCTGTATCGTATGTAATCCCTTTTCCAACGAATCCAATTACATCTGTCCACTCTTCTTTTCCTTTATAAATAAGAGCGATCATTTTCGGTGGCTCTGTACTACCTTGGTTTACTGCAAGTAATGCACCCATACCAAGATCTTCCATCTCTTCTTTCTCAAGAACTTTATAATCCATATCATACTTTTCCGCTAATTCAACCGCATACTCAGCAAGCTTTGTCGCTGTTAATACGTTTGGCGGCATATTTACAAGTGTACGAGCTGAATTCGTTGCACGTCCATGTACGTATCCTACTGTTAATGCAGCTTCAACTTCTTGTGCATCTTCCGCTGTAATAGCCGTAAACTTCTCTAACTCTACACGATCCTTTTTATCTGTTTTATACGTTTGTAATTCATATGTACCAAGACCTTGTACTTCCGCCGCAATATGAGCTACATCAATCGCATCTAATTTATCTGTCACGAAAGAATCAAGTAAGATAGCTGCATCTTGTACTTTTGCTGCTTGTAACGCTTTGAACGCCTTACCAAGAGCCGCACGTAACGTTTCCGTTGTATATGATTCTTTCTTACCTAAGCCAACGAAATAATAACGTTTCACATTTGTTTTTCCTAAACTATGTACTTTTGAAATGGCTTTTTTCTTAGTTGAAAGTTCTTTTTCTTCTAATAAAAATTGTAATTGTCCTTCAAACGCTTTGTCCAGTTCTTGTACAAAACTACTCGTTTTCTCTTCTTCAAATAAGGCAACAATTACCGCTTCATGGCTTGCTAATTCTTTTTGTACTTGAAACATGTTCAAACCCCCTAAATTTCTTTACTCTACGCCTATTATAACTTTATTTTCGATAAAATGCGACAATTCTAACTTCTAATACAATGAAATAAGACAAGAAAAAAGTCTAGCGTTATTACCACTAGACTATCTTTGTTTTAAATATTGACCTCGAAACACTTGCATCGTTTCGTCTTCATTTAACATCGTTAACTCTTCTTCTGTAAACTTACCATTTCCTATTTTCACTACGTATACATTTACCTTTTTCTTCCCCCATTGGCTATAAACATCTTTCACCGTATCATAATATAGATCAAGACGGTTTCCTTTTATAGCGCCACCCTTATCAGCAACAACACCGTATCCGTAATCTGGCACGAATAGAATCGTTCCGATCGGGAATACGCGTAAATCCGCAGCGATTGTGGAATATAAATCCCGTTTCGCTTTAACACCTGAATATGTAATACCATACTCCGGATGTCCCGGGCTCTTACCAGTTGACTCTATTCCTGATGTATAACCAGTTGCAGTCATTTCTATAACACGATATTTAGACCAGTCATTTGCCTGTTCTAAAGCATTTATCACTTCTTTACTCGGAGCAACTTTTTTCCCAATTTCTGCTGCATGTACTTCTTTTGCACTTGTTTCTTCATATGGTTTTATAATCTCTAATAAAGAAACTCCTGTGAAAGCCTTCCATGTTACGCATAATGCGAATGCAAGTAAACAAGTCATCATAATGCGAATACAATATCGTTTTAACATTTTTATATTCCACACTCCTTCATCGTTAATCATTCCCTATACGATGAAGGAATATGCAAAAAAATAATCTCCAAATTGATTGGAGATTAAAACATTTGATATCCACTTTTCCGAAGTTTCTTAATTACGATTCCCGCTAAAGCAGCACCTACTAATCCAGTAGATAGAATAAACATATCTGCTTGTCCTAAATGCGATACACTTGTCCCAAATGAAGAAAATGTTTCTTTTGGCTTTGAAAAATAATCCCACACACTCGCTTTATTAATAATAAGCATACAAACAATTGGATACACAATAACCATTACCCACGTAGCCCGCAAAATCATGTTGAGTAAAAATCCAATTCCAAAAAACAAAATAAAGAATAACATCATTGAAATAAGTAGTACCGGTATACTCACTTCTTCTCCCTCTCCTTCGCATGCGCCGTAAATACGTGATAGGCTGTATAACCAAATTGCTCTCCTGGATTTAATGTTTTGTCCATTTCAAGATGCAATTCTGATCTTCCTTCTAGCAAATATTTAATAAGTACAGACGTATTCGGATCGTCCGCAATCTTATCTGGATGTAAGAACGCCACTTCAGACAATTCCTTCTCCTGTACAATAATGTTTTCTCCTTCAGGCTCCAAAAGGAAAATAATCATATTATCACTAATCTCATTACGAATAACGCCCGATCGAATACCAATAATCCCCTTCACCTGAGCGACAATACCTGTCTCTTCTAACACTTCACGTTTCACAGCTTCATCAACTGTCTCACCTTCATTTACAAAACCAGCCGGTAAAGACCATTTCCCCTTTAATCCACTGTATTTCTTCTTAACAAATAGCCACCTGCCATCTTTTGTTGCTACTAAACCACTAACAGCTAACCACACTTTCCCTCGTTTCTCCATGATGTAATAACCTCCTCCACTAGAACGGACAGAATATTCTTTCTTTTTATATATTATACTATATTTTTAATATGAAAAAAGCAGAAACAGCTCTTAGCCGTTTCTGCTTTTTCTATTATATATTAAAAGAACTTTAATTTACCTTTTTTAAGAACTAATAAAGGTCCACCTAATAAGAATAGGTAACGGTTATCGATTACTTTCTTCATGAAGGAAGCTTTCCAACCTGTTAACTTTTTACCCATAACAACGCCCATTGCATCGTCATGACCTAATGAACATACAGATCCTTTATTGTCGAATGCGAATTTTTTCATTTCGCCTTTGCCACGTACTAATACAGTTAAGTTGTGTGCAATGTTGTAACCTTGTTGAATTGCAATTTGTGCTGTTGGTGGATATGGACGGTTAATTTCTTCGTTAATGATTAACGCAGCGTCACCAACCATGAATACTTCTTCGTATCCTGGAGCGTGCATGTACTCATCAACTTTTACACGTCCGCGCATTGCTTCAAAGCCAGACTCTTCCACAATACCGTTACCACGAACACCTGCAGCCCAAACTACTGTTTCAGACTTAAGTAATTCAGTATCTTCACCGTTTGCTACGATAATACCTTCTTCAGTTGCTTCTTTAATTGCTGTACCAATGCGGAATTCTACGCCTTTTTTCTCAAGTTGTTTCACAGCGTATTCTACTAATGCTGGATCGAAACCAGGAAGTGCTGTTGGAGCAGCTTCTACACAGATAATACGAGCTTTTTCACGTGGTACATTGTACTCTTTGCAAAGTTCTGGAACACGGTTTGCAAGCTCACCTACGTACTCGATACCAGTAAATCCAGCACCACCAACAACGATTGTAACTAACTCATCGCGTTGTTCAGTTGCATATTTAGCGAAACTAGCTTCCATATGCTCACGAATTTGACGAGTTGCATTAATGTTAGCGATTGAGAATGCATGCTCTTTTAATCCTGTAATTCCGAATGTTTCTGATTCGAAACCAAGACCGATTACTAAGTAATCATACTCTAATTCGCCGTCTTTTAAGATAATGCGTTTTTCAGCAGCTTTAATTTCTACTACTGTATCTTGTACAAAGTTCACTTTATTTGTATCGATAACGTCTTGAATATCTAGACAGATTTTTTCATCTTGTAATGTACCAGCTGCGCTCTCGTGTAACCAAGTCGCTTGGTAGTGATAGCTGTTGTTGTTTACTAACGTAATTTCAGCTTCATTTACAGATAATGCTTTTTGCAGACGAACAGTCGTAATCATCCCGCCATAACCTGCACCTAAAACTACGATTTTTGGAGTCTTCACCAAATCACAACCCTTTTCTTTATATAATAGTAATAAAAAATAGTACCAAGTACTAAAAACTCTATTTGTCAAGAATGTGGAATTTATCACATTCTATATCGTAACAAAACGCAGTCAAAAAATCGTACGAAATTTGTCATAGAAATTTAACATAATACTTCCCTATATTAGTCGGTTTTATTCCAGAATTCAAGCACCTAGCGAATTATCAATATTTTAAAATAACATAGCGTTTTCAAGGGTTTTTCAGCCTTTTTTTCATGTATTTTCCTTTCCTTATATTTTATACAATTAAAAAACATCCATGCGAAAACTTACACACAATTCAGTCGTTTTCAGAAGTATTATGAACTCAAATATGCTATCATTTATTTGAAAGTGTCATCATTTGCAGGATTTTCGTGTACATATGAACAATATATGAAATCAATATTAAAATTCCATCTATAGGGGGAATGAAAGTGGCAGAAAATCAAAAAGTTTACGACATAACAATTATTGGTGGTGGCCCAACAGGACTGTTCACAGCATTTTATGGCGGTATGAGACAAGCAAGTGTAAAAATCATTGAAAGCTTACCTCAACTTGGAGGACAATTATCCGCACTCTACCCTGAAAAATACATTTATGATGTAGCTGGATTTCCAAAAGTGCGCGCACAAGAATTAGTTGATAACTTAAAAGAGCAAATGAAGAAATTTGATCCAACCGTTTGTTTAGAAGAAGCTGTTGATACGCTTGAGAAACAAGCTGACGGTATATTTAAACTTGTTACGAATAAGCAAACTCACTATTCTAAATCAGTTATTATTACCGCTGGCAATGGTGCTTTCCAACCACGCCGCTTAGAATTAGAAGGTACAGCAAAATATGAAAAGAAAAACTTACATTATTTCGTTGATGATATGAATAAATTTGCTGGTAAGCGCGTCGTAGTATTTGGCGGCGGCGACTCAGCGGTTGATTGGACAATGATGTTAGAGCCGATCGCTGACAAAGTTACAATCGTTCATCGACGTGATAAATTCCGTGCGCATGAACATAGCGTAGAAAGCTTAATGAATTCTCGTGCAGAAGTAAGCACACCGTACGTTCCAGTAGAACTCATTGGTGATGACAAGATTGAACAAGTAGTTCTTCAGCACGTAAAAACGGAAGAAAAACTTATCATCGATGTTGATGACGTAATCGTAAACTACGGCTTCGTTTCTTCTCTTGGTCCAATTAAAAACTGGGGCTTAGACATTCAAAAGAACAGCATCCTCGTGAATTCAAAAATGGAAACAAATATTCCTGGCATTTATGCTGCCGGTGACATTTGTACATATGAAGGAAAAGTAAAACTCATTGCTTGCGGCTTTGGTGAAGCACCGACAGCAGTAAATAATGCAAAAGCTTACTTCGATCCAAACGCAAAACTCCAACCAATGCATAGCTCAAGTATGTTTTAATATAGAAATGAAAAGAACTCCTTTTACATGAAAGGAGTTCTTTTCATTTCGAGATTCCTAATCGAAATTCCTCCTTTTCATACTCTCCTTTTCCTAAATAAAATACATTTCAACTTACTAAAAAACACTGCTCCCTTCCAAAATATGTTACAATAAAAACAGAACGTATGTTTTATCTAATAAAGGGAGGTTTTATTAATGAAAGAACCGATTATCGTAACAAAAGAAGCTTTCCAAGCAATCGGTGTCTCTATTACGACGACAAACGAAAAAGAGGCATCTACTGAAGGAGAAATTCCAAAGCTTTGGAATCGCTACTTCCAAGAACAAATCATGCATCAAATTCCAGATCAACAAACAAAAGAAACATTCGCCTTCTATTCAAACTACGAATCGGATGAAACCGGTACATATCAATTTACTATTGGCATGCCTGTTTCTTCATTAGAAGACGCTCCTGAAAATATGACAACTTTAACAATACCTGCCGCTACGTATGCGGTATTTACAACGAGAAAAGGCCCTGTGTCTGAAGTCGTGTGCGAAGCTTGGGAATATATTTGGCAATGGTCGAAAGAAAACAAACGCGCTTTTACAACAGATTTCGAACTGTATGATGAAAAAGCAACAGATCCAAATAACGTACAATTGGATATTTACATTGCTTTAGCTTAAAAAAAGATGCCCTTTGGCATCTTTTTTTGTCGTTAAATAGCCACTGTGCAAATCCAACATTATTGTCTACAATGAGAAAGTGCAGTATAGAAATATTAGAAACTGTATAAAGTGAAACTATACTCAGTGGGGGTTTTGTTCATCTCCCACTGAGTGTTAGTCTTCACCAATCGGGCGTTTACGGGCAGTTGGTCTCCCACCTAACTTCTTTGCCCCAGCCGAGCTTTGAGGTGGGAGTTTTACTGCCCGTTAACGCGGGATAAAACGATTGTTAATAGGTTTTTTAGTCTAAATTTGGTACATAGAAAGGAAGCAATATGGAGGAACTACAACAAAATAAATCTGCTTTAAAAGAAAATGCAAAACCATTATTAAAAAATACAAACTTCCTTTTTCTTTGGGCAGCTACTCTCTTTTCAAGCTTTGCTTTAGCCTTTTTTACTTTTTCACAAACATGGTACATAGCAAAAACATTAAACCTTGAGGCTTCACTCGGTATTGTTTTCGTGGCTCTTAGTGTTCCAAGGCTCATTTTTATGATCATTGGCGGAGCATTAGCTGATAAATTCCCGAAAAAAAACATTATGTTTTACTCAAATATTATTCGCGCTATTCTTGTCGCAACAATTCTCACTTGGTTCATCGTCGGTGATGTAACACTATATACATTTGCTTTGTTCGCTTTGTTCTTCGGACTTGCTGACGCTTTCTTCTGGTCAGCAGACGGCTCTATTCTGCCTGAACTTGTAGAAAAAAGCCGCTTAACACAAGCAAATTCACTTACTCAAATGACAAACCAAGCATCTGTCATTTTAGGACCTGTACTTGGCGGTATTCTCATTAAATTTACGAACTATGAAACAATTTTTTCGATTACAATTCTGCTACTCATTATCGCTGCGATACTCGTTCAAAAAATACAATTTACAGTACCCGAAAAAAATGAGACAGACAAAGGCATGTTCACTTCTATTAAAGAAGGCATCTTATATGTAAAGGAATCACCATTTCTTTCAACTTTCCTTATTTGTAGCGCCTTTTTAAACTTATTTTTAATCGGTCCGATGCAAGTCGGCTTCCCGCTTTTCGTTAAGAATGTTTTGCACGGTGACTCACTCCAGTTCAGTTACTTAGAAGCATCTGTAGGCGGCGGAATGGCAATAGGCGCTGTCATCGTCGGTTTAAAAAATATTAATCGTAGACGCGGTCTATTTTGCATTATCATGATGCTACTGTCTGGTGTATTCTTCCTATCCATCAACTTTAGTACCGTACTTTGGCAAGCATTATTAGCCGGCATGTTTTACGGTATTACAATTGCGATGGCTATCGTTCCACTTATGGCAATGATTCAATCGACAGTAAAAGAAGAAATGATGGGACGCGTAATGAGTTTACTTATGCTATCATCAATGGGCTTTATCCCGCTTTCTTATGCATTCACATCAATCGCGCTTGCAATAGGAATTCCAATCGTAACCGTTATGAAAAGCGGTGCAATCGCCGTTATCGTCTTCGTACTATTTGTAGCGATTCGTGTTCCAGTTGTAAGAAAGTTTGATTAGCTACTCGGAGTCATGTGTTATACGCATGGCTCCTTTTTAAACGGATCAAATAACGGTATCCCCCTACTTCTTCTCACAGCTGCTTCCCATTTTTATCACCTCACTTATAGGGAAGAAATAGGAAGAGAAATTGGCGTGATATTTAATATTTTTTTATTGGAGATGAAAATATGATTGTAATTAGCGCTTGTTTAGGTGGTATCGCTTGTCGTTATGACGGTAACGATAATCTCGTTTCAAAAATAGAAGAGTTATTACAAAGGGAAGACACCATCCTCGTTTGTCCCGAAGTATTAGGCGGTTTACCAACACCACGCCCTTCTGCTGAAATTATCGGCGGTAATGGCGATGATGTTTTAGATGGAAAAGCAAAAGTAATGACGAAAGAAGGACAAGATGTCACGGAGGCTTTCGTGCGTGGTGCTTATAAAGCATTAGAACAAATAAAAGATTTAAACCCAGAATATATAATTTTAAAAGAACGCAGTCCATCTTGTGGTAGTTCTACTATTTACACAGGGGAATTTAACGGCAATAAACAAACTGGTTACGGGGTGACAACTGCTTTATTCAAAAGACATGGATTTAAAGTCGTTTCAGAAGAGGATTTTGAAGATACAAAAAGGAATTGACCCTGTTCGTCAATTCCTTTTTTCTGTCTTATTTCGCACCTAGTTTTTCTTTCACTTTCGCAGGAAGCTCGTCTTTTTTCACTTCTTCCCAAGCTGTTACACCTTTTTTATCTGAGTGGTATACGCGTAGGAATGCTTCTTTACGAAGATTTTTTTGCGCTATGAATTCTAATTCTTTCTCTTTACCGTCTTTATCAAATCCAGTTAACTTATATTGGTAATCTTTATATGGTTCACCATTATCAGATTTACCATTATACTCTTTTCCATCTACTGTAATTTGAACGTAATACTCGTCTTTACCCATACGGTTTAAATCACAGCCAACTAAAAGGCTTGCAAATACAACTAAAATACTAAAAAGTGCAATATATCTTTTCATTTCCTTCACCTCATGTGTTTTTCTTATATTGTTATCTTAAAGCCTGGGGCTTAAAGAAGAAATTCAAAAACATGACATGAACATTACACTTTTGTAAGATAGCAATTATTTCTTCACTTTAGAAATCGTCATCCCGTCACCAATTGGAATGAGTACAGATTCTAAATTTGAATGAGTTGCTACCACTTCATTAAACTTCTTCATAATTTCTGTATAACGTTTTGATTTCACACTTTCATCTGCTACACTACCACCAGCTAGAACATTATCTGTAACAATTACAGCTCCTGGCTTAGCAAGTTTAATACAGTATGTTAAATAGTTTTCATAATTCTCTTTATCAGCGTCGATAAAGAAGAAATCAAATCGCTTATTATCACTAGCTAATATTTCAAGACTTTGTAAAGCGGCACCAGTCATATACGACACTTGTTTTCCAAATCCCGCTTTATGTAGATTGCTATGTGCTACCTCTGCATATTTCTCTTCTAGTTCAAGAGAAGTTAACGTACCCTCTTCCCCAAAACCTTTCGCAAGACAAATTCCGCTATAACCACCTAATGCACCTATTTCTAAAATATCTTTCGCTCCAGAAATAGAAACTATCATCGTTAAAAGTTTCCCCGAAGAAGGCGATACCGATATCGGAGGCATTTCGTTTTCTTTTATGGAAGCAATCACTTCATCCAAAAGAGCATCTTGACCACAAAATACTGAATCGATATAACGATTAATTTGTTTCATCAGATGCAGTCCCTTGCTCTAGATTTTCCTTCTCATCTAACATAGGCGCGTCTTCTGTTTCACTCTCATGTATTTCAAATAGTTGTGTAAATTCATTAATAACCAGATCAATTGCCTTTAATTCCCCGATTAAAATTTGCTGAATGGACTGGAATTCTGGCTCACTTAACTGTTGCTTAATCGTAGCACGCTTTAAATTCATCATTTCTAAAAAGGCAATCGCTCTCCCGCGGCGAAATGTTTTCGGCCCACGATGATGTGATCCATCTCTCCCTTTATGACGCTCACCACCGTGGTGTCCTTCTTTCATGAACTTATCTTTTCTCATTTTAAATCCCCCTTTTGTATACAAATGTATACATACTTTTATATTTACAATCGTATACATTTGTATACAAAATGTCAAAATAAAAAACCTTAAGGGAAATGAATTTTATAATTCATCTCTCTTAAGGCTTCTTATTCTCTATCTCTTTACCACCAATTTTTTTATGCATCTATTACCGCCAATAACGTCTTTCACGCCTGTTTCGCCACTTACCACAGATTTTATCACGTAATTTCCTTATACCGTTTATTACACCTTCTATTATGCACTCTATTATAATATCTATCACAATGTATCTTATAAATCTAAAAATAGGACCTATCACGTACCTCACTACAAATTCAAAAATATCTTCCAACATATATCCCTCCTCTTTCTATCCTTCAATTATACTTGTAAGAAAGAGAACGATTAAAGCAAAATAAAAGACCTCCTTAACGATTTTATTCCATCGCTAAAAAGGTCTTTTTCTATTTCGGCCAAAAATTTAGCACTCTTCTGGCTTACCAGCATTCGACGCTGTACGGAAAGATGATCCGCATCCACATGATGCAATTGCGTTTGGATTATCGATTGTGAATCCGCCGCCAAGCATCGATTGCTTATAATCAACTTTCACTCCTTTAACAATCGGAGCACTTTCTTTATCAATAACAAATTCAACACCGAAAAATTCAAGAACTGTGTCGTCTTCTTTTGGTTCTACTTCAAATCCTAAGCCGTAAGAAAGACCACTACATCCGCCGCCATGTACAGCAAGGCGCACGTACTTCTCTCCATCTTCAGCATCTTTTAACATATCTTTAATTTGAAAAGCTGCTTGCTCTGTTACTTCAATCATGAAATACACCATCCTTTCTGTTCTCGTTCTATTATACATCTTTACGCTTCTATCTTGTACTCATACACTCCGTGGCAAATTACTTCCGCAGGTCCTTTCATTAACACATTTCCTTCTTCTGTCCATGCAATCATTAAATCGCCACCTGCTAAGTGAACTGTAATTTCTTTACCACGTTCCATTTTCCCATTGAGAATTGCCGCAACTACAGCTGCGCATGCTCCTGTCCCGCAAGCTTGCGTTACACCAGATCCACGTTCCCAAACGCGGAAATTCATTTCTTCATCATTCAAAATCTCGATGAACTCAACATTCACTCGTTCCGGGAACATTTCATGTGTCTCAAGAACTGGTCCTAACGTTGTAAGAGGCGCTTTTTCTACATCATCAACAAAGATAACCGCATGTGGATTCCCCATTGAAACAGCTGTAAATGCATAACGGTGATTATTGTATAAGAAGTTTTCACGAATAAATGGTGTGTCTCCTTCACCAAGCATCGGTATCTCTTCGCGTGTTAAACGAGGTGCTCCCATGTCGATTTTCGCTAATGTAACTTTGTCATCTTCTACCGTTACTTCTGCCGTAACGATACCAGCTAACGTTTCAATTGTGAAAACTGTATCTTCTACTAGTTTATGCTCATACGCATATTTCGCTACGCAGCGTAAACCATTTCCACAGCTCTTCCCTTCTGAACCATCGTTATTAAACATACGCATTTTTACTGGTGCCACGTCAGAAGGACAAATTAAAATCATTCCATCTGCACCAATACCAGTATTAATATTTGAAACCTTTTCTGCGACAAGAGCTAAATCTTCTTCCCTAATTTGTTCCTCAAACATATTTACATATATATAACTATTGCCAAGACCATGCATTTTTGTAAAAGAAAATTGGCTCATTTTTATTCACTCCAAAAATAATTTATTATTTCAAGTATAAAATGCATGCTTTTAGAACACAATATGAATGTCCCCCGTTTCTCATATTTGACAACGTTTTGGCGATTAGTCATTCTTACACAAATCGTGTAAGAAAAAAGCCCTTCTAAAAGGGCCTTTTTTTATTTATATTCCGTATTATCCTACCCTGTGAAATAGCGTTTTATCTAATGAAAAAGGTGTTGCCAATTCGCAACACCTTAGAACATTGGATTTTCATCCAAATACTCATATACATTATTAACAAGTTCTTCTACTGTCGACCCTTGTACTACTTCACCATTCACAAGGGCAAATGGTCCTTCAAAACAAATACCACAATATCCTAAACAACCATACTCCATTACATCTAAATTCGGATCTTTTTCTAATTTCTCTAAAGCTGCTTGTGAACCACTTGCAAGGTTACCTACACAAAATTCAATTAATGGTTTAATCAAAATTCTCCCCCCTGTACTACAAAACAAATTACCTTCTGACTTCATCTATAAGAAGAAAACTAAGCTGTTTCTTGTTGTTTTCGTTACATATTCTAAACTATTTAGTTACTTCATTACTTCACTTCAAAGTAGATGACTGTTTCTATATAACATGCTATTCATAATGAAATAGTAACTAGCAAATGAAAACAGTTTACTTTACTTTTCTTCTTATTGTACAACAGAGTATTCATTCATGCATTGTTATTTGTTCACAAATTCGATATAATTTGATTGAGTAAAGTCAAAATATTTTATTAATATAAAATTGTATGATTAGGGGATATTTCAACAGAAAAGGGGTAATCCATCATGAAACACCTCGTACTACTAGGGGGTGGCTACGGTGGAATGAGAATTCTGCAGCGGCTACTTCCAAACAACCAACTTCCAGATGATGTACAAGTGACATTAATCGACAAAGTACCATATCATTGCTTCAAAACTGAATATTATGCATTAGTTGCGGGTACAATTTCAGAAACGCATATTCGCATACCGTTTCCTGAGCACCCACGTCTCAATATTCAATACGGCACAGTAACAAATATTGACCTCGAAACGAAAGCCGTTCATCTCGATGGCGGTGAAACGATTCAATATGATGATTTAATTATTGGGCTTGGCTGTGAAGATAAATATCATAACGTTCCTGGGGCGAAGGAATATACACATAGCCTACAGTCAATTGAACAAACACGTAAGACATATGAACAATTAAATAGCTTAGAACCAAATGCAACAGTAGCCGTCGTTGGGGCTGGTTTAAGCGGCGTTGAAGTGGCAAGTGAACTTCGCGAAAGCCGTTCAGATTTAAAAATCTATTTATTTGATCGAAAAGATAGAATTTTATTCCCGTATCCAGAAAAATTAAGTAGATACGTAGAAGAATGGTTTGTAAAACATAAGGTTACCATTATACGAAACTCTAACATTACAAAAGTGGAACCAAACATTGTATACAACCATGATGAACCACTTGAATGTGATGCAATCGTATGGACAGCTGGTATTCAAGCAAATGAAGTTGTTCGAAACCTTCCAGTTGAACAAGATGGTAGCGGACGGGTTGTTTTAACAAAATATCACAATATTCCGAATAATGAGCATGTTTATGTTGTCGGGGATTGTGCAGCACTTCCACATGCACCATCTGCTCAACTTGCTGAAGGTCAAGGAGAACAAATTGTCCAAATATTATTGAAACGTTGGAATAATGAACCGCTTCCTGATGAACTGCCTGTTATAAAATTAAAAGGTGTTCTCGGTTCTCTCGGCAAAAAACACGGATTTGGTTTACTAGCAAACCAACCATTAATGGGGCGTGTACCGAGATTATTAAAATCCGGTCTTCTTTGGATGTACAAATATCATAACGGTTAATACTTTAAAGGCTGTCTACTATGTAGACAGCCTTTTGCTATTCATTTTTTTAAAAATAACTTTCTCAATATAGGTTCATAAAAATTTATTTATTTTAATATTTAAAAATGCAAATGAAAAGTGTATACTATACGTAATAGTTATTATTTTCTTTAGGGCCGAATACGTTCGGGCTTATTTTTTATGCTATAAGTACTACACATAATAGGAGGCATTTCATTTCACTTATGAACTTAACAAAACTAAATAATCGAATAGAAGTGAAAAAGAGGGAATTAATCCACCTCGTTGAAAAGTATGGATTTACTCACGCTAAAGTCATTTCTCTCAGTCAAGACTTAGATCGCTTGCTAAACTTATTAACGAAGCTAACTTCCGTCTCAAGACGATCTAATCCTACAAACAAAGAAAAAAGATGTTCCCTCTAAATAGACTTTTTTTATTTTTCTATTTTTCTCTCTTTTTGATACGATATAACTAGAATCAGAAAGGAGCAATTTATGTTTATATTAAAAGACATCAAATATAAAAACATTCTACACATTCCTTATTTACAGATTCAACAAGAAAAAATAACTTGTATTATCGGTGAAAGTGGTAGTGGAAAAAGTACATTACTTCGTATGTTAAATGATTTACAATCACCAACATCTGGCACAATTGAATATAACGGAAAATCCATTTTAGATTATCCTCCCATTCAATTACGACGTGAAGTTGTCATGCTCGGACAAACTCCGCCTATTTTTGATGGAACAATTAAAGATAATTTATTAATGGGACTGCACCTTTCTGAAAAGCCATTTCCAAATGACGATGCCCTGCGGGACGCTTTAACAACTGTTAGCCTAGATAAAAAATTAGAAGATAGCCCCTCTTCTTTATCAGGCGGTGAAAAACAAAGACTTGCTTTTGCTCGTATTGTACTAATGGATCCACCCGTCTATTTATTAGATGAACCAACTTCGGCACTAGATAGTGATACAGAACGACGCGTTATGAAACAATTCACTCTACTGGCAAGAGAAAAGAAAAAAACAGTTATCTTCATCACGCACTCGCAACAACTTCCAGAAGAAATCGCAGACGATATTATTGAAATTAGTAAAACAAACGGTGCAACTAGAAAGGAAGTGCTCTCAATTGAAGGGCGTTATTGAACTACAAATTTGGCAACTTGCAGCTGCATATATTTTCATCCTTATTTTAATCGGGCTTGTGAAATTAAAAGGAATACCGCGTGAGAAACAAATTACAATTGCTACATTACGTATGACAATTCAGCTCGTACTAGTCGCATATGTCCTTACATACATATTTGAAAATAGTAATCCGTTTTATACAATAGCTCTCATTACTTCTATTACTACATTTGCGATTTTCAATATTTATAAACGAGTTAATATTCCAATGTCAAAAGAATTAAAACGAGTAGCCGCCCTCTCCATGATTGCTGGATCAATTGGCCCTCTTCTACTATTTATCTTTGTCATTATCGGACACGATCCTTGGTATGCTCCGCAGTATATCGTTCCTATTGCCGGTATGCTAATCGGTAACGCTATGACAGGCATTTGCCTCGGGGCAAATACCTTTTTAAGCAGCATGAAATCACAAAGAGACCATATTGAAGGTGCACTTATGCTTGGAGCAACTCCAAAACAAGCAGCTGCCCCGCTCATACGGGACGCTTTCGATTCTGCTATTTTACCAACAATCAATTCTATGGTCGGAATGGGAATTATAAGTCTTCCAGGCATGATGACAGGACAAATTTTATCCGGTGTATCACCATTTACAGCTATCCAATATCAAATCGCAATTATACTTGGTATTTCTGGAAGTACAGCTTTCTCTGTTATTATCTTCTTACAACTTGGGTATAAAACGTTCTTTAATAAGCGGTGTCAGTTGAAAGAAGTTGACGTACAATCATAAAAAAGACGCTCTGCAAGTTACTTACAGAGCGTCTTTTTTCTTTGCTAATCTTACGCCTTCTTAACGAACTGTGATTTTAACTTCATAGCTCCGAAACCGTCGATTTTGCAATCAATATCGTGATCTCCTTCAACTAGACGAATACTCTTTACTTTCGTACCAATCTTAACAACTGAAGAAGTTCCTTTTACTTTTAAATCTTTAATTACAGTAACAGCATCACCGTCTTGAAGAACGTTTCCGTTCGCGTCTTTTACAACTTTTGCACCTTCATTACTTTCAGCTTCTGCTTCTTTGCCCCACTCATGTGCACATTCTGGGCATACGAAAAGAACGCCATCCTCATACGTGTATTCTGAATTACATTTTGGACAATTTGGTAAAGTAGCCATAAATTCATTTCCTCCGTTCATTATTTATACGTAAAAATCAAAATTGACGTTTACATCTCGATAAATAAAATTTGTATAGCATTTCTTTATACTGCCATAGTCTCGCATTATTGACAAGCCTACCTCAAATTCTCATTTTTTATTGTATTTTACAAAATTTCAATTAGTATGCCGTTTGGTATTCACATTTTTCGTTAATTAACTTATTCGACATGTACTTCTTCCATCCAACTACTTGTCTTAGATTTCACTACTATTAAGTGCTCATTTTCCCATTTTAGTTTGCCTAAAAATCTGGAGTAGACTACTTCATTCCCTACTTCTTCTACGAGTAATTTATTTACCACTCTTAGCCCTTTATCGTTATACACTTCACACATTAGCTGAAATCCTTCCGAACGATGAATTCCTTTTAATATAGCCGTTTTCTTTCGGCTTGGGCTCTTCTTCGGTGTTTTATCTACTAAAAATACAATCTCGTAATTCTCTTTCTCTATTTCCTGAAGCGCTTCATTCACATACTCTTTAATCATTTCTAATGATATTTTTGAATATTTTTCAATAGCTGGTACAACATAGAGGTGAACCAACTCGACAAAATGCTTATATTTCTCCTCAACTGATTCCAAATTTAAAAATTGCATATAATCATAAGGCACGGATATACGAATCTTCCCCAGGGCCTCATGTAGTTCATAAGAAACATCTTTATTAGGGTTTGCTAGGCAATATATATCAATATTTTCTACAGTTTCTAATCCAAGATTGAACCTACTTAATTCCTTTGAAAAAATCAATTCAAAAATTCTCATTTCATGCAATCGATTATAATGTTTTTTTGGACGTTTCTTAGCCCAATCATAAAAATGTACATCTATCATATTACCTTTTCCTCCTAACATATAAAAAGAAGAACCTTCACAAGATTCTTCTTTTCAAAATGAACGAGTTCCCTCTAGAAACTCCAACTATTTTCTTCAATGTAAAATTGATACTCTTCTAATTCTTCTTCACTTAACTTCTTATTATTTTCATATACCTCTTGCCATTCAAAATAGTCTTCACTGAAATAAACAGCAAATTTAATTTTTATATTTTTCTTCTCTTCATAATCATAACCAGTAAACTCTACTACGTCATAATCCTTTTCTTTCTTTACAAACTTCCAAGTTGGATTATCATTCATAACCTCTAAAGTAAATCCTTCATCACTTGAACGAACAACATTTTTTATATTCGGCTCAGTTGGTAACAAGGAGAGTCCGAACGTGGCTACACCAAATACTATCCCTACTATAACTTGTAAACCAATCATACCAGCAAAACTAGCGCCACCCTTTGATTGTAAGTAATACGCCTTCTCATGATCAAGCGTATCTTCTGCTTTATGTAAAATACGAACAGCGTGCTTATAATATAAACGGTTTCCTTGCCATCCAGTAAATATCATCATTACTAATTGAAAAGCTAAACTAATTGATAAAAAAATCCCATCTGGAATGTCTATAAAAGGGGCTACAAGTACACTAGGTACCGATAATAATGTAAGTATAATAAATAACTTATACATTTTACGATAAGCTAACCAAAAAGACGGGAAGAAAAAGGCTACCCAATTCCATGTATTCCCTTGCGCTGGATTTTCTACTTTGCCCCATTTAAAGTCATAATAAGCTGTATTCTTTTGAACAACTTTATGTAATTCTTGCGGAGAAATTGTTTCTTGTAAAACAGTGTCCTTCACGTACATCATCCTTCTCTTATTTCTATATAATTTTTATTGTAAAGAAATAAAACAAAGGAATCTAACAAAAAGTAGTTATATTTCATAAAATTGAACGGAAATCGAATATATTCCGACAATTACCTGATTCTTATTTCATTTTACTTTTAAATATATTAAAATAATCATGTATCATACCTTTAATACACTAAGTTAATTATTTTATATATTCACTAAAGGTGATTTATTAACATCACCTTTAGTGAATATATAAAATACTATTGGAATATCGCCAAATCTAAAATCTCGACTTAAGAGACTTCACAAATTAGCTTTCTACTATTTCAAACATATTTCCACTTACACAACTAATGAATAATCTATCATTAACTTCCTCAATTGATACAATAAAATCTACTTCGACTACATTTTTAGGCAGTTTCATTATATCTTTTACTTCGCCACATTCTTCTTCACTTTCTCAATAACATCTTCTATACGTTCCGCTATACATTCTGGCTCCCAATCTCCCTCACCATGCATAGCTGTATAAACCGGACAATTTTCATCATTACTATCTACAAAGATCGGATCTCCAAGATATGAATCTATTCCAATTACAATCCATCCTTCTTTCCAATCTCCTTCTTCATTCCCGATTAAAATTTGACCTTCATCATCAACGCTATAACCAAGTTGTCCTTCTTCTATCTCTTCACTATTAAATAGTTCTATTGTCATTGGTTCAAATTCATACTCTAACTCAATTTCATTATCCTCAGCACGATCTACATATGCTAAAAGTTGTTTAATTTTATTGTGGTTAATCATAAGATTTTCTCCATTCTATCTTTTTAAAATTTAATTTTATTCATAATGAGCTGCCGCCAGTAACATCTGGGCAATAAACTTCCATGGAATATTTTCTGGAAGCTTCTCCCCTTGATTTATATAAACACCTTCATAAGCACCTAACCAACCATGTAATGCCTCTAAATAAGTCTCTACCTCTACATTCTCCCACTCATCTTGATTCACTTTAAAATCCTTTTGAAGATATACAAGAAACTTCAACAAGTCTTCTTTAGAATTTACATGATCAAGATATCCAAATACATCCATATTTTTTCCCCCTTTCTATTGCTCGTCATTTAAACTAACTATAATATATGAAATAAGATTCTTAAAACTATTATTTGAGGTGACCAAATATGAAGACTACACTTTGGACAGAAGACGACTATTTAAAATTAGCACCGATTAACGACGAACTAATAAAAAAAGCTGAAGAAGTACTAAACGTAAAGCTTCCGGAATCGTACATAAATCTTCTAAAAGAACAAAACGGAGGAACGCTGCGCCTTGATACTCACCCTACTTCAGAGCCAAATTCTTGGGCGGATGATCATGTTAATGTTTCTGGCTTATATGGTATTTCTTTTGATGAAAATGAATCTAGTATTTTAGAGAGCCGTTATTTAATTCAGGAATGGGAAATGCCTGAGAATCTCGTACTTTTATCTGGGGACGGCCATACGTGGATTGCATTAGACTATCGAAATGTAGCTGAAAATCCTCCAGTTATATTTATCGATAATGAGCTTGAGGAAATTATCGAATTAGCACCTAACTTTGAAAGTTTCTTACAAAACTTAACTACTTACGATTATGATGAAGAGTAAACCTCTCTCTAAAGGAGCGCAAGATTTCATTACAAACTTACATGCTGCTTTAAAGTCACTTCGGTTTAAGAAAAAAAGACATACATTTCGCAAAGCTGATAACGGATTTTATAAGATCATTCATATACAAAAAAGAAAGTTTGGAGATGACTTCTATATAAATATAGGTGTTCATCCAATTGGTCTCCCGCAACTTATTACAGACCAATTACAAGTAAAAGAAAACATCTCAATATTCGATTGCATTCTACGAACAAGAATAGAGCCTATACATATGAAACAGAACCAGTTATTACATAATGTTTCACATGAAACTATCGACATTCCGAATTACCTTTCTACTATTTTCAACTGGTTTCAAGTGTGGGCGTCTTATGAAAATTTAGCAAAAACAAATATACATTCCATTACTCCGGTACTAGCTGTCGTTCCAATATTACAAGAAAAAGCGTTTCTGCTTCTTACTTGTTTTTCTTTCTACAACTTAAAACAGTACGAACAAGCTAATCTTTACTTACAGCAATACTTGCATTGTGCTGTGTATCTTAATACCGAGGAGAAAGAGCTAGTATTCTTTCATGAAGTTGATATGTATATGAAAAAACTAGTAGAAAACGCAATGTAACTTCACATTGTACCTTCTACTAGTGCTTTATATTCCTCTTGTAACTTTTTAAATTGATCTTCATACTTTTGCATCTTTACCGTATCTGTTTTCGAATTAAGGATTGGTCTTCTTCTCCCAATCACCATTATATTCTTTCCCTCTATTGCATCGTTCATATATACGTAAGGTCTGAAAAATTCACATTTCGTATATGGCAATGCTACAGATAATTTTGCATACTCTTCCACCTTAAATTGATTAGATAAACTTAACTCTCGTAAATTTTTCAATTGGATTAAAGGTTCTAACGAATCATCTTTAACCTTTAAGTTCATAAGGGTAAGCTTTTTCAAATGTTGTAATGCAGCGAGTGGTTGTAAAGTTTGTACTTTCATCGCTGTATTTATCCCACCACCCATGTAAAAGGTATTGAGTTGCGGACACTTACTTAAAGCACTTAAATCTTCTAGCTTAGAAAAATCAGCAATTAGTAAGGATTTGAGTTTTTTATTATACGCAATATCCCATAACGTCTTCGCTTTTGTATTCCAGCACATATACAACTGTTGTAAATCAGATAATTTTTGAAGGCTACTTAAATCCTCGACCCTCATTTCGTAAACGTACAATATATTTGGACGAGCGTACGTAAGAATATGCTCAAATTGCTTTTGATTTACTGCGAAAACCCATAACTTCTTAACTTGTAAAGATGCTAATCGTTCTATATTTTTTGTTTTCCCCTCAATCGCTAATTCTTCTAAACTAGCAGTAACATTTTCCAAGTCCTTTATAATCCTCGGCTGCTCACCAATCGGAAACATTTTATCCCTCCTACAACGCCCAAGTAATATTCATTTCTTCAAATGACTTCTTACTCACTTCCAACCCTTCATCATCATCCGTTCCAATCATCGCCACCTCTTCTTTAGACAACGTAATTCCCTCGTTTAGATTTTGGATTTTTCTCTCATACACGAGTTGTAAAAGATCCATTTGCTCCTCTGTCAGTTCATACTCTTCTTCCAATCTTTCTATTGCAGATTCCGTATCAAGTAATGGGATTTCTAATAAGAATCCACCGTGCTCTTCCATCTCTTCAAATGAATCAATTGAATATGCACCGCTATCCTCAATCCAAAATGCCGTCGTAATGAAAGGAACTGTTTCCCCCTCTACCTCTTCTAATACGTATTGAAGTGCTTCCTCTTTCGCAATGTCTACTACTTCCGAAGGTGCCCCTTCGAAATAATTTGCTGCATCAATCCACTCATCAATTCTCTCACTATTCACATCTTGAAGACATACGATTGTGTACTTCGAATGAAAAGTAATTGTCCCTCTTCCGCCTTGAGTATCTTGCATACTATAGTTAAATCCATCCCATGAACTTTCATGTGAAAAATCAGGAGCGTGTGCTACAAAAATTGCATCTGCAATCGACTTTAAAATACATCCTTTCCATAGTTGTTCTTTACTTATATGAAAGTTATATTTACTCATTCTCTTCCCCCGCATATATGTTTTTTAATATTATCTTTCGACTTCTCATTCTTTGTAAAGCGTTTTTTCATTATATAAAAATAGTAAAAGCACCCTTTATCTAAAGGATGCTTTACTATTCACCTACCACTTCTCCCTGCACTCTTCAATCAAACACAACAAATACCGCTTCGTCACATCAGCCCGTCTCCAACGAGAGAACTTTTTCTTTTCTTCTAGATTATGCCGCATTCGCTCTACTTCTTTTAATAAAGGATCCCATTCTTTCGCTGAACGTTCTAATAAGTATTGTAATCCCCTATCTTTTGAAACGATTGTTTTATGATCTAACGTATATAAAATACGTCCCATCGTAACGACAGCTGATTCTACCCATTCTTCTATGAAAAATAAATATGGCTGCTTCGCTTTTTCACTCCAGTACTGTTCTACGTTGTATTTCATCGTATTGACTACATCATCCCACCTTATTTGAAACGAAAGATCTTCCGCTTCTTTCCCGATAACTGTAATGCCTTGATTTTTCAATGTCCACCACGTGACCGCATTAATGTCCCAATGACCAATATTCGCCTTACCATCTGCACAATACACGTACTCATTCATTTCATCATTATATTTCCCTAAGTCAGCAAGCGGAATATACATACCATCCATTCTTTTACCTAACGTACTTTTACTAATTTTTTTATGCAGTTCTACAATTTGCTTTTTTTCAGCTTCATTCACGGAATTACTTATTACCGTAACAAAATCAACATCGCTCGTTTCTATATGAAATGCTCCTAGCGCAATCGATCCGTAAATGTATACCCCGACTATTTTTTCGTCCAAAAAAATTTCTTTTAATTCTACTGTGTACTGCTCCATTAACTGTTTTACTTCTTCTGGTAAAGCATGTTTTATTCCATTCTCCACATCTATCCCTCCATATAAAAAAGCCTTTGCAAATTCGCAAAGGCTTCATGCTTTATAAATATTTCTCGATTTCTTCATAAACATCCTTCAAACGTGGATTTCCTTCTCCAACGATTTCACCATTTACAAGAACGACCGGATAAAATAGATCTTCCTCCACTACTCGCTCTGCGAATGCTTTTTTATCTTCATTCTCTTGTTCTTCTTGAAAATCAATATACTCGAAATTAAATTTATTTTCTTGTCCCTCATATTTACGACCAATTGCCGCTTGTAACCACTCAAACGTTTCTGTTGAAGATGGCATTCCAACGCAGCTCGCACAAATTACTTTCGTCCCATACACTTGCACATTAACCATTTCTTCTCCCCCAATTCTTGTTCAAACAGTATATTCAGATGTCTTATTACATAAGCACATCATTTTACAAACTTATTCCATACCCCTATACTGAAAAAACACGTTGTACACATGATACAATATTTCGACAATAAAACAAGAAGAGAAAAAATAGATTTTCCCCTCTATCTTGATTATAATAAAACTGATGAAAGGAGTCGATAAAAATGGAAAACCCACATATGCAAGAACAAGTATTAGAAGTATTAGATAAATTACGTCCATTCTTACTTCGCGATGGCGGAGACGTTGAATTAGTAGACATTGAAGAAGGTATCGTAAAATTACGCCTTATGGGTGCATGCGGAAGCTGCCCAAGTTCTACAATCACACTAAAAGCTGGTATCGAACGCGCATTACTTGAAGAAGTACCAGGCGTTATTGAAGTAGAACAAGTATTTTAATTTAAAAGCGGAAGCGGCTCGTTCAGAATCGTTTTCTAAAAAGAGACCCATTTGGGTCTCTTTTTTTATTCAAATAACACTTCCCCTTTAACATCATAAAACAAAATTGGAAATCCTTCTCAAAAAATGCGATAATTACTACTAGATAGTAAATCGTTCACACATACAAAAAACATAGGGGGACGACACATGCCAAAAATGGGGAACACTTTTGTAACAATTCAAGAACTAGAAAAGAAAAAAGAATATTTATTAGACCTTTCATCCGTTATACCAACATGGAATACAAGCTATCAATTTTTATTTAAAGAAATTCAGCAAGAATTATTGAGTAAAGTAAATGAGAAAATCGAAAAACATCAACTCATTTTACATATATGTGCAGATCAACAGGTAGGGGCATAATGTATTACATACAATTGTGATATAAAAAAGAGACCTCAATCGGTCTCTTTTTTATACTTTTAAGACAGCCAATCTAATTTCCTAATACCTAACTTATCAATTGGTAAACGAAGTGACCCGTAAAAATGCTTCATAAATTGCTCGGAGCGGTTCACATCGTGTAAAATGGCTTCTAAGCGATCTCTATATATGCCTTTTTGTTCTTCGTTTCCTGTTTGATAATATCGTTCAACCGTTTCAAAGTATTGGAGTGGGAACAGGAGCCTTGCAAATAATAGGCGCCAACCAAATGAGGATAGCGAATAATTCCGTTCATAATCTGTAACAAATTGGACGATTGTTTGCTCCCAATCTTTCTTTTTTTCTATCATCATATAGCGAATTAATTCTGCCATATCTCGAGTTGGGTGATCATACACCCAATTGAAAGGAAGTTTGAGGCGCTTCGTTTGATGCCATAATAAAGGTGTGAATCGTTCTTGGCAAATTGTTGCTGCATCAGTCATTTGCGGCGTATCATCCATCTCTGTATCGACAACATACTGAATTGCATTTTCTGCAACTCCTAAGTAATACGGGAAGGATTCAATAAACAATTGATCGAATACGTCTGTAGGGTGGTTCATCACTTGTGATTGCCAAAACTTTTCTAATTGATCGAGCCTTTTTTCCCATAATGCTTTCCATTCGCCGATGCGGCTTAATTTCTCGATTTCTTCTGGAAAGAATGCACCTCGTTTATGGAATATAGAAAGCTCACTTCCTAATGATGTAGCATGTCGTTCTAACGCACGCATACCTTTTAATAAGCAGTAATTTTGTTCTTCTATCTCACTTACATAGTAGCCGTGTATAGTCGGAACGAAAGTCGCTACAGTTATATCCCCTTGCTGGTTCATATAATCACTGAGCTTTTTCATCTCTACAAGTACTTCTTCCTCCATTTCTCCAATTGGAACAAGTACATAAATTTTGTTGCGAATCCAAAAGCTTTTATAGGGGCCAAGGGGGATTAATTCTTTAACATGCATGTGATAATGCTCATAAATATGCTGAATCATCGCAGTCGCCACCTATGGTTTTTCTTTATATATATGAGCTTGTGCTCGCCTTTCATTCCTATGCACATGATAAAGCAACGAAACGTATACAAATACTAAAAAGAAAAAAAGGTGATAAACATGAAAGAATCAAATCAACTACAAGAAAGAGCATTACAACTATTACAAGAGCGCGGTGTAACAATTGACGATATTGCTGAGCTTGTTCATTTTCTTCAAAAAAAATATCATCCAAATTTAGAGATGTCAGAATGCCGTTATAATGTTGAGCGTGTATTATCAAAACGTGAAGTACAAAACGCACTGATTACTGGTATCGAACTCGATGTCCTTGCTGAAAAAGGAATGTTAAGTGAGCCGTTACAAGATATCGTAAAACGTGATGAAGGCTTATACGGAATTGATGAAGTGATCGCACTTTCTATCGTTAATGTGTACGGCTCTATCGGTTTCACGAACTTTGGATATATCGATAAATTAAAACCTGGTATTTTAGAATTCTTAAATGATAAATCATCTGGAAAGGTGCATACATTCCTTGATGATATCGTTGGCGGAATTGCTGCCGCTGCTTCAAGTCGTTTAGCGCACCGTGCTGAGCATTCGGAATAAGGTGTCTAGGCCGTCAGTTTCATACTGATGGCCTTTCGTATTCCATAAGCATAAACTCTCTTCCACGGCTCAAAAAAACAGGTCCTACTTGAAATCCAATGTTTTTATATAACCTAATTGCTCTTTTATTAAATGTCGCTACACTTAGTCGAAACATTTTTGAATTCAATTCCTCAGTAGCAAATACAATTCCCGCTTGAAAAAATATTTCCCCCATCCCTTTCCCTGTTAAATCCGGCTTCATTCCAAGTCCGATATCTATTACATCTTCTCCCCTATATAAATTAGCATCTCTTCCACCCGGAACTTGCGCATTTTCTCCAAAACAAAAATAGCCGATGAATTCTCCCTTCTCCCCGCAACAACCGTAATACGTCCCATCTAATAGCTCTTCTATTACTTCAGCCTCTCCTGAAAAACTATATAAATTGTACGGTTCCTCATACGTCCACATATTTATCTCATTCGCTTCTTCTTCTGTTAACTTATGTATTTCCATTCCTCTCGCTCCTCATCAAATATTCTATATATATTTACTCATTCATTTTCAGCACTCAATTTCCCTCTAATTACAATATGCATAATTACATACGCACACCCATTAAAAAAATGCTAAAATTTATTTGAATCGCTGTTGTTACACTTCTTGATTAAGAAAGACCGTTAACCGGAAAATTAACGTCTTATCAAATTCAAGCAATTGGCACATTTTGTCATCATCAAAGACACTCAAAAGAGTGTCTTTTTTTCTATAAATGCATAAATTACTATAACTCTTTAAACGCATTATTCCCTTTCTATACGTTGCGGTGTTCGTTGCGACAGATTCGGATAATAAAAAGCACTCCAGCCAGAGTGCTTTTTACTTTCAAACAAGGAGGTTACATATATGGATAGTACTCTTGTATTTAACTTTGGCATTGGTATTGTTATCATTTTATTCGTCTTCTTTGTTCTTTGTATGAGCGGAGTATAGCAATCTTTTATGCTGATAACTCTTTTAAAGTATCACTTAATTTGAACCTTCTTAATTGTAATGAAGCAATCATTGCTGCCCCTGCCCCAAGCATCACACTAGCTAGAGCCAATATGACAACCTGATTATACGGAATGATAATAACCGTTAACTCTAAGCTCGATAACACAATATAACTAAACAAAATCCCTCCAAAAATGCCAATACAGCCAGCTATCGCTCCAAGTAAAGTCCCTTCTAATAAAACAATCCGTCTCATTTGCTTCGGAATAGCTCCTACTGCACGAATCATACTAATTTCAGCACGTCTTTCATGTAAACTAGCAACAATCGCATTCATTAATCCTATACCAGAAATAATGAAAACAATTACAACTAACAAGCGAATTAACATCATCATTTGCGATAATAACTGCTCCTGTTCTTTCAATAAATCATAACTATTAATAACCTCTACGTTCTCTTTATTATTTGTAATTTGTTTTACTTGTTTCTTAATTACTTCAAATGATTGATTAGAATTTGTCATAATTTGAATCGCTTCATATCCTTGTACATGAAACTTATCCCGTGCCCATTGTTCACTCACAAAAATATCTGATCCTCTTAACCTTAATCCTTGCTCAATTATCGAAACGACTTTAATCGTTTGTTTTTCTTTCCCTTTCCCTTGTACTTCAATCGTATCATGCAACTGGATCCCTAAATTTTTAGCCGTTTCTTTCGTAACGACTCCCTCACCATCTTGTAATGGCTTATTTAAATTTTGTCCTGAAATCACTTTCGCCTTCGTTACTTTCTGATACGCTACAATATCATTACCCACAACCTCTATTGAATCATAATTAAAATTATTTTTTCTCGCATGTTCATACCATTCTTGATTTGCCTTTTTAAAGTCATAATTTATAAGTTTTGCTGTGAAATCAGTAGCATTCCCTACACTTGCATCTACACCGTCAACTTTTTTAATCTTCCCCATCCAACTAAACGGTAAAACCTCAATTCCTTGCGAATCCATCGGTACACGCACTACTAAATCAGCTGGTAAATGCTTTTGTAATCCTTTCTTCGTACCTTCATACATAGAATTTACATACATCGTTCCAACAAGTGCTAACATAAAACCAAATGCTAATATAGCAACCGACACAGCTGCCTTATTACGATAACGAATTACATTTCGACTACTAATCGTCGTTTCAATTCGAAATATCATTTGCAAAGGTTTCGCAATAACTGGCGCTATTATACGAATAAGTAGCGGAATCGTAAATAACAAACCAACTGCAAATAACAATGCTCCAATCGCACTTGGATTAAAACCGACATACTGTTCTAATACGTTACCCGCTAGTCCAATAACAGTACCAATAATTAAAATGCTAAGGCTAAAAGCACTCCATCTTTTTTCTTTTTTCTCATCGCTAGGAAGACCAGGCCGAAGTGCTTGAACTGGTGGAATCTTTCTAACCATGAAAGCCGGTATAATAGCCCCTATGATAGACATAATAATTCCTAGTAAAAAAGTAATGAGTAAAATCTCACCTGAGATCGATAATGATGCTTTCCCTGCCCCCTCAATATTCACCCATTTATTAATGAATGATGCAGCAATTGTTTGCGTACCTGCTCCAAGAATAATCCCTGCTAGCGATCCAATCGCTCCGATGCATAAAGCCTCTAATAAAACGACTAATATAATTTGATTTGGGTTACTACCAAGTGCACGTAATAGTGCCCATTGCTTAAATCGACTTCTGACAGATAAGAAGAAACTTCCCATTATTAAAAGGGCTACAACAAATAAGGCAATACCACCTAAACTAAAAATTAACGGTTTCATTACATTTAGTCGTTCAAATGCCTTATCGACATAAGTACGTTGGTCCACCTTTATATTTTCTATCTTCTTATTTACATCAAGAGCAATTGCCCTTTTCACATTTACATCCTGTGCTTTCACTTGAACGAGGTTGAATTGATTTTGTAGATTTAGTTCTTTTTGAAGCCAACTAATTGGAAAATAAGAACCATGCCCCATTGCCGCCATTAACGGTGGATTCAAAATCCCAACAACTTTAACAGTCTTTTCTCCATGCGGCGGAAACGGCAGCTTGATCATATCTCCTACACGTATACTTTCACGGTCTGTATAACCTTTTGTCAGTGCTACTTCAGCACCTTCTTTCGGATATCGACCTTCTGCAATCTTATAAGAACGCATTTCTGGAGAATCTTGCTCAACACCCCAATAAGACGGCTTTCCTGATAGCTCTTTATAATTTGGTAAAGGATACGGTATAAGTACTTTTGATATTTTTTCAGCGTTTTCTAAGCCAACTATCCCTTTTAAACTTTCATTATTTAAATACATATCATTTTTTATATATCCAAATTGTAAATTATAATCTCCATAACGACTTACTACTTGTTCCTTCACACTTTGCTCTACTGATTGATTGCCTAGCAATAACATCGTCGCTAACATAACACCTAAAGCTGCACCGAGGGCAATCAACATATTTCGCAACCAATTTTGTTTCATCGATTTTACCGCATACTTAATTACCCATCGCATCACCTTTACCTCCTACTTTAAAGTGACGATTCATAATCTCTTGAATTTGAGTAACTTGCTGCGGGATATTTCGAAATTTCCATCCCTTACTTTCAGCATGTTCATAGATCACTTCACCATCTAATAAGAAAACAACTTTATCCGCATGGGCCGCTACGAATGGATCATGCGTTACAATGACAGCTGTTTGTCCTAACTCATCACAGGCATTGCGAAGGGCCGCGATTATATTTTTGCTATTTTCTGAATCTAATGCCCCTGTTGGTTCATCCGCTAATATAATAGCTGGCTCATTTGCAAAAGCTCTCGCTATCGCAACCCTTTGTTGTTGTCCACCTGATAACTGTGCTGGTAAATGCTTTTCTTTTCCCTTCAATCCAACAAGATCTAATAAGCGATTTGCTGTCACCGTCGCCTTCTTTTGCGAGACATTATCTAACAGTAAAGGCAATCCTACATTTTCCTCCGCACTAAACACTGGAATCAAATTAAACTGCTGAAAAATAAAACCGATTTTATGCCTTCTAAACAAAGCAAGCTCTTTTTCTTTTAATGTTGAAATCTCTGTACCATCTACTCGTATACTGCCTACTGTTGGAATATCTAATCCACCTAACAACTGAAGTAAAGTCGTTTTACCCGATCCACTTGCCCCCATAATACAAACGAAATCTCCTTTTTGAATTTGAAGATTAATACCTTTTAATATCTTTACTTTACTATCCCCAATATCAAACGATTTTTCTAACCTTTCAATTTCAATAATATTCATCCCTATATCCCCTTCTCTCTCTATTTATCAATCTATATATTCTATTCAGAATGCAAAATCCCTACTTTTTTGTATTTTTTTGTCACATACTAACATGTATCCCTTATTAGCTGATTACATTTCAACTTTATTTCTCACGTTAGAAAAGTTGACTCTCACAATAAAAGTAACCATACTAGTTACACGAATACATAAAAACTATTCACATATCCACAAATAGGAGGAAGAACAATGAAACATGTAATCGTTTATGCACACCCAAATACAGAAAGCTTCAACCATGCGGTTTTAGAAACGGTAAAAAGTGAATTAGAAGAAAAAGGTCATGAAGTACGCGTTCGCGATCTATACGAATTAAACTTCAATCCAGTATTAGGCGCTTCCGATTTCATCTCGTTTTCTCAAGGAAACACACCAGAAGATATTAAAGAAGAGCAAGAGCATATCTCTTGGGCTGATAGCATTACGTTCATTTATCCAGTTTGGTGGGCGGGACTTCCTGCTATTTTAAAAGGATACGTTGACCGTGTATTTAGCCACGGCTTCGCTTATGCTTACGGTGAAAATGGTATTGAAAAGTTATTAAGCGGTAAAAAAGGCTTATTATTATCTACGATGGGAAATACGAAAGAAGCATATACAGCAGGCGGTATGTTTGAAGCAATGAAGAAAACAGCAGATGTTGGTATTTTTGAATTTACAGGCATTGAAACAATTGAGCATACATTCTATACAAGTGTTCCTTCTGTGGATGACAGTGTGCGTAAACAATATCTTGAAGAGGTTAAAGATGTTGTGAATCGTGCGTTTTAATAAAAAAACTCCGGTTTTAACAACCGGAGTTTTTTTATTTCATCATCAATTTCGGAATATACCTTTGAAGAATGCTTTCTAATTCATTCATATCTTCTTGTCTAATAAGTAAATTCACATTGTCATTCATTTTTTCTCGCCCGCGATATAAAAATATATTTTCTTTTGGATTTTCCCATGTTGATGTTTTATAGCCTTTTAATTCTTCATATGAATAAAAGTTCAATCCATCTATTACACCTTTTTCATATATTTGTACACTTTTAATAAGATGGATAGCTATTAAAGTCATAAAACAACTTGCTACAACATAACTACCCGACTGAATAAGAAACTGTTCATCTGTATCAATATCGCCACTTACGTACTGAGCATATATATACATACATTGTCCAATGAAATATGCTGGTCCAAGTAATGCAATCCAACGTCTCTTCACTCGTGGATATGTTGCAATAAGTTTTCCCGCACTTTTTTTCACTTCATTTATTTTATATATCTTCCATAGAACCAAAAATAAAACACATAATGTAAAAACAAACATAATACATGACATCCAGTACACTCTTATTCCTCCCTCTGTATCAATACATATAAATTTTACATTTTATATAACAACAGCGAATATGCAATTATGCATAAAAAAACAGGCAACCTCTTCCGGTTACCTGCATTTCATTACATCTTCTCAATCCACTCCGTCAAGTTATGCACAACTTGCGTCGGTTGTACTTCATATTCTGTTAACTTCTCCACAGTTGTGACTCCAGTGTGGACAAGAAGGGTATGCATACCCGCATTTACTCCAGCTAAAATGTCTGTATCGTAGTTATCCCCAACCATTAATGCCTCATCTTTTCCTATGCCAAGCACTTTTAACGCTTGTTCCATAATGATTGATTCTGGTTTACCAATAAAGATTGGGTCCACACCTGTTGATACTGCAACAACTGATGTTAATGAACCGTTACCTGGTAATAATCCGCGCTCAGTTGGAATAGCAATATCTCCATTTGTAGAAATAAACGTTGCGCCGTTACGCACAGCAAGGCAAGCTTTTGCTAATTTTTCATATGTGATATCACGATCTAAACCAACAACAACGAAATCAGGATTTTCATCCACAAGTTCAAACCCTTTTTCCACAAGAGCATCATGTAAGCCTTCTTCACCAATCATGTATACAGTTGCATCTTGTTTACGTTCATAAATGAAATTGGCTGTCGCCATACTCGTTGTGAATACTTGCTCCGCTTTCGCTGGAATATCGAAACGAACAAGTTTTTCTGCCACTTGTTCTGGTTTACGCGTTGAATTGTTCGTAACGAATAAATAAGGAATGCCGCGCTCTCCTAACGCTTTTACGAAGTCGCTCGCTTCTTCAATTTGTTCTTCTCCGCGATACATCGTACCGTCTAAGTCAATTAAGTAACCTTTATACATCATTATGTCTCTCCTTCTATGCTAACGTTCTCACCTATCATACCACTCTTATATTACCCGCTTTTTCCAAAGAAAAAAACGCTTTACCTTAAAGCGTCCCATAACGTTCATTTTTTCTCTTTTACTTGGTAAGAACAACTACAATCGCCCTCACACATGTTTGCTAACGTCTTTACATCTGCACCTGCAAATAAACGATTATACATCTCTTTCTCATCTTCACATACTTGCGGGAATCTCTCTGCAATTTCCTTTAACGGACAGTTTTGTTTTTCAATTACGAAAGAGTTCTCTCCATCTCTCTTTATTTGAACCATATAACCATTTTTCTCTTGCATAGCTGCTATCTCTTGCACTTTATATGCTAAATTCTTTTGATTACTCACTCGCTTTTGCAGCTGTTCTTCCATTCGTTTCGTTCTCTCTTTTAAAACGTAACGAAGTATTTTTTCATCACCCATTCGAGCTAAATCTTCTAGCATATCAATAGCAAACTGCTTATATTCTTTCGGGAATGTATCTTCTCCCTTTTGACTTATTCCATACAAATATGTTGGGCGTCCAACATGCTGCCTTACCATCTTTGAATAAATTAGCTCATCATTTTCTAGTTTACTTAAATGTCGACGAATCGCCATCTCTGTAATTTCTAAAGCTTCGGCTAATTCTGCTACAGTATGCTCGCCCTTCACCTTCAATAATTGTATAATTTCTTCTTTCGTAGTACGTGCTTCCCCCATAGCTCACCCTTCTCCCTTTTCTCTCTCATATACAATATAAGATCCCCAAAAAGTATTCGGGGATCTTATAAGCATAATTATTCTGGTACAAATGCAGATACAGGTCCTAATTCCTTTTCTAAATAACTGCGAATATTCGCTGGGTATTTCTCTACCACTGCGATATGTTTTTGAATCGTCTTATATAACTCATCATGATTCATTTGAATATAATCTTGCGTAAGCATTTTTCGAAGAAGGATAACTTCTTTCATTCCTTGTCCTTCTTCTGCACTTATGACTCTCTCGTCAATTAAAATATCGATAATATCTTCGTAACTTCCTGGATCGCGCATAATAAATCCATCAATCATCGCATTCCCTACATCTAATACACAATCAATGAATAGATGAGCTATGCGCTCTAATGCGTAAAACTCAAACTCGGTTTCATATATCTTTTTCTCTTGAAATGTATTTGTTGCTCGTTCTAAACATACTAGCATTTGTTCTATTTTCTTTCTGTCTACAAAATACATGAATGTCACCTACCTGGAAATTAAAGCATTTACATTTTAATTGTAACGCTTTCTTCTGAAAAAATCGACAATTTTTCGAATTCACCTTTTCTCCGTTATTTGTTATAGTTATATTTGTATGATTTTTGAAATTGGAGGAATGCAATCTTGGAACGTGAACTCGCACTAGAAATTGTCCGTGTAACAGAAGCAGCAGCCTTAGCATCCGCACAGTGGATGGGCCGCGGAAAGAAAAATGAAGCAGATGATGCAGCAACTACAGCTATGCGTGATATGTTCGATTCAGTAAACATGGCAGGTACAGTTGTAATTGGTGAAGGAGAACTTGATGAAGCACCGATGTTATATATTGGTGAAGAACTAGGAACAGGTAACGGTCCAGAAGTAGATATCGCCGTTGACCCATTAGAAGGCACAAACATCGTTGCAAAAGGTCTTGCAAATGCAATGGCAGTTATTGCAATCGCGGATAAAGGAAACCTTCTTCATGCTCCTGATATGTACATGGAAAAAATCGCGGTTGGTCCAAAAGCAGCTGGTAAAATTAGCTTAGATGATCCAATTGAAAAAACAATTGAAATTGTAGCAGAAGCTAACAATAAAAAGATTCGTGATCTAACAGTTATCGTTCAAGAACGTGAACGTCATCAAGATATTATTGACCGTGTTCGTGCAAAAGGTGCACGCGTGAAATTATTTGGTGATGGCGATGTTGGTGCATCAATCGCAACAGCTTTACCTGGAACAGGTATTGACTTATTCGTAGGTGTTGGCGGAGCTCCAGAAGGCGTTATTTCTGCAGCAGCATTAAAATGCCTTGAAGGTGAAATGCAAGCTCGCTTAGTTCCAATGAACGAAGAAGAAGAAGCTCGTTGTCGTGAAATGGGATTAGAAGATCCTCGTCAACTTCTTATGTTAGATGACTTAGTATCTGGTGATGATGCAATCTTCTCAGCAACAGGTGTTTCTGCTGGTGAGTTATTAGACGGCGTGAAATTCCTTGGCGGAGATTTAGCTGAAACATATTCTATCGTTATGCGTTACAAAACAAGAACAGTACGTTTCATTAAAACGCATCACCATTTAGATCATAAACCACACTTAAACTTAGATATTTAATAAAGGAGCCATGTGTATGGAAGAACGTTTCTTTCTGTACGACGATACAGTCGCTACAAAAACTCGTTTCGTTAGCTTTATGGGGGAAAATGAGCGTCATGATTTAGCGCTTCTATACTCCGATCGTCATTACGGTAAAACGATAGTCCTTGATATGCAGAGCAACAAATTTGCTATCATCGGTCCTGACGATTTAAACGAACCAGGCTACTTAGAGCACGCATTTTCTATGTCTGAAGAAATTGCAGAAGAATTACGCTCATTTTTATTTGAACTTATATAATTTATCTTGTGCACCAGCTATTTTAGCTGGTGCTTTTTTACGGTTTATATTTTGAATTTTCAATCTTATGTGTTATACTTATGAATAAATCTATTTGGATAGAAAGGACGTTATCTGCGTATGCCAACATTTACTTTGTAATGGACCAGCAATTGGATAGCATTACTCTCAAAAAAGCACCGTGCTTTTTCAAGGGAGTAGTCTGCCCATTCCCATTACAAAGGAACGTAAAGCATCTGTAGTATGATGTTTACGGAGGTTCCTCTTGGGGGAACCTCTTTTTATTTTTGTCTACTTCTTATGTCTTCATACTACAAGACATCCAAATAGCTGTATTACGTTCCTTTACCACTAATATAAGAGGTGAAGGAAAATGCAGAAAGTACAACTTTCTTGGAGTTTATATGAAAATCAGCAAAACACAATCGAAAAGTATTGTAAAAATTGCAGACGCACTACCCTATTTACTGACACGAATATTCGTAGGCATAACGCCAATGGAAAAAATATATACCGCTTTGCCATTTATAAATGTCCGAAAGATCATACGTGGAATCAAAAACTTCGTATTTATAAAGCATTTACTGATCACGTTGAAACAGTCGATATGCCCCAGCAGGATCAAACAGAAACAACTACTACCCTTTCCATTACACAACATAAAGAAAACGGCATAGCCGAAATCACGATCGTATTAGATATCGTTTTCGGTTCTCACCGAATGGATAAAGCTTTATCCACATATATTTCCGACTGGAGCCGTACACGCATTGTGGATAAAATTAAAAATGGGGATATTCAATTGAACGGACAACAAATGAAACCAAACGCAATACTTTCTGAAGGCGATTCTATTTCAATTTGTTTGTGAGCAAGTATGAAAAAATCCTCTTACAATCGTAAGAGGATTTTTTATTTCTTCACTTTTCGTA
The DNA here is from genome assembly GCF_036320425.1 of Bacillus nitratireducens. Lineage (NCBI taxonomy): Bacteria > Bacillati > Bacillota > Bacilli > Caryophanales > Bacillaceae > Bacillus > Bacillus nitratireducens. Next base: position 538,536 of record NZ_JAUMJO010000005.1, on the reverse strand, counting down.
ATACGAAGTGTGCACAACCGAAGTTACAGTACTCGTATAAATACTCTGATAAAGTACTAATTTTCGTATCATATGTCGAACGTTGATTACTATCATCAAAGAATCCGCGCAATCTAAGTTGCTCATAACCCCAGTCTCCAACGATATAATCATATTTATTTAAAATTTCTGCATAGCGCTCTTTAAATGCTTCTTCACTAAAACCGTCACGAAAGTTTTTAATTACTTCGTACTGAACATTATTAACGCTCACCGTAGTATGAATCTCTTGCTTTTGCTCCATTATGAACTTCCTCTCTAAGCATTCTTCTTTTTATCGTATCACAAAGCATAACAACCAACAATTTCAAATACAAAAAATTGAAAATTAGTGCATGCTATGGAGAAGGAGGTGATACATCGTGAAAAAGCAAATTATACTCTCTCTCCTCACTCTTTCCTTATTTGCAGGCTGCCAATCAACTAATAAAGCCGAAATGGAGCGTGAAGAAGGAAGTCGTGTTCTTGTTTCCAACAAAAACGACATGTATCATACGGAAAATACAAATACACGGCTCACAAGGGTCGGCTATTCATCTAAACAAAAACATGAAGTATCCAACAAACAAGTAGGAGCAATTAACCGTGAGAAAGTCGCTGAAATGATTACAAGCATGACAGTTAAACTTCCTGACGTTGCAAATGCTGCTACGCTCGTTACTGACGACGAAGTATTCGTTGTATACCGTGCCAACACAACGGATCCTAAACTAGTAGCGGATCAAGTATATAAAACTGCTTTGTCCATCGTTCCTCGCTATTATAAAGCATATGTATCAACAAACCAAAAGTTGATTTCTCAAATTCAAGGCCTTCAATCAGGTAGCTTAAACGATACAGAATATGAACAAAGTCTTGATATGTTAAAACGTGAAATGAGTAAAAACCCTCATTTGAACAATACAGGGGATCAAACTTTAAATGATATGATAAAAAAATAAAAAGGTGGAAAAAACCTCCACCTTTTTTACTATTTCTTCCGATCCGCATAAGCCTCCATCGCATCACACATAAACTGCGCTAAACCTTCACCAAACTTATCAATATTTTTCGTGAAGCGCTCATCAGCGACATACATTTGGCCTAGTCCTTTAAAAGCATCTAATGAATATTCACCAAAGTTTTGCAAGTAATCGTACCAGACTCCAATTGCTTCTTGCGCCTCTTTAGAATCAGGTGCTCCATTTCGAAGTGTTGCTAGCTTTCTGTAAATATTATTAAACTCCTCCTGTTTCTCTGTAGACATACCCTTCGCTGTTTTATTCGCTTTATCTACAGCCTCATCTCCCCATCGTTCACGTGCTTCTTCTTCGTATGGGTTATGACTAAAATCAAATCCTTCAAATTTCTCTTTGTTCGTCATTTCAATCTCTCCTTTTGTATGCTGAATGGTTTTATTAATCGTCGCTATCACCTTATCCAATCTAGCGCGCTTTTCAAGAAGCATTTTCTTATGAAGCTGTAATGCCTCTTCACGGTCGAATGAAGGACTCATGATAATTTCCTTAATTTTCTTTAAAGAGAAGCCAAGCTCTTTAAAAAATAAAATTTGCTGCAATGTTTCTAAATTTTCATTGGAATACAGACGATATCCAGACTCTGTCGTCTCATCTGGGGTTAACAACCCAATTTCATCGTAATGATGCAGTGTGCGCACACTAATTCCAACTAAATTAGCTACTTCTTTTACCCTCATTGTCATGCGTATCTCCCCCTCAATATATACGATAAAGTATGACGCAACGTTAGAGTCAACAAAAATTTCATTTGTTTTTTGAAAGATTCATCTCTCCACATTCTCCTACATTTCATGCATAATATATATGTACATACATTAGAAAGCGGTGAAAGTATGGTTTCAAATACTGTAATTGCCAGCATCATATTTCAACTCGTTGTTTCGATTCTGGTCCCAATTATTGTACTCGTTTATTTCCGTAAGAAATATAATATTAATTTGAAAATAGTTGGCGTTGGTGTCCTTATCTTTATCGGGTTTACCCAAATTCTCGAAACACCATTCCAACTATTCATTCGTGGTAATCCCACAACAGCTGAGTTTTTAGAGAACCCATTTATCTTTTCGATTTTCGGCGGACTAACTGCTGGTATTTTTGAAGAACTAGGTCGTTTCGTTGCCTTTTACTACTTACTGAAAAAATATCGAGATTATAAAGACGGTCTTGCGTACGGAATTGGGCACGGCGGTATTGAATCGATTTTAGTCGGCGGATTCGCTGGGCTTCAAACTCTTACCTTTGCAACATCTATTAACAATGGTAGCTTCGCTCAAATGGTTGAACAATACCCACAGTTGAGCCATATCAAGGACTTGTTAATAGAGCAACCTGCCTATTTATACTTACTTGGTAGCCTAGAAAGAATCATGGCATTAGTACTGCAAATTGCCTTCACAATGCTTGTCGTATACGCGGTAAAACAAAAGAAATACATTTTCCTCGCATACGCTATACTATTCCACGCACTTGTAGACTTTTTCGCAGCACTTTACCAAACAAAAATGATTAACATCTTTGTTGCAGAAGGAATTACCCTTCTCTTCACAATTGGTGCTGTCATTCTTATTCGTAAAATGAAAGAAAAATTAATGAGTGTGTCGGCGTAAAAATAACCCACCAGTTGGTGGGTTATTTTTTATATGGATTATCATAATGACGATAGCTTTTTCCCGCTTACAACTCCTTATTTGTTTCTGCATCTATAACAATGTACTTACGAAATTCGTCTACTTCATTTTGAGAAAAGGAAGCGAAGAAATAAACTTGGCGATCAGGGTGAATAAAAGAATCTTGAAACACCACACTACTCCGACAACCCGCGGCTGTTTTTTGTAGGAAAGAAAATTCTTCATCAGGCACTTCTTTAAATAAAATCTTTTTTCGAACGCTATATGCTGCATTGTTGTATTCTTTATAGATTTTCTTATCTAACTGTTCGTAAAACACATCCTCATTCACAAATGGCTTATTTCGATTGCTTGGATAATTTAATTTTGCATTCGATTCTGCATATGTTGTGGACAAGTGTATAAAAAAACAAAGACCGAATATAATACATATCATTTTTTTCATCATTACACCTCAAATGTTCATTTATCCACATTACTTTTCCACATACTTAGATCACTATGCCCTTTCCAAGAAAAAGGAATCTTTTCCACATTTGTCGAAGTATATATGGTCAACTTGAAAGATGGGGATGAAATATGAAAAAAATTATTGTAATACGACATTGTTCAGCAACTGGACAAGAGCGTGATGCCGAATTAACGAACGCAGGAAGAGACCAAGCAAACAACCTTGCTGCATTCTTCATAGAAAATAATCTACAAATAGATCATATTATTTCAAGCCCTTTTGTCCGCGCTATCGATTCTATTCGGTCCTATGCACTCCAAGCTAATTTACCTATTCAAGAAGATGAACGGTTAGCGGAGCGTATATTAAGCAACGTTCCAATGGATGATTGGCTGCAAAAACTAGAATCCACTTTTACAAACATAGATATTGCCTTTTCGGGCGGAGAGTCAACAAAACAAGCGATGGATCGCGCCATCTCACTTATTCAGGAAGTTTTAAAACTAGAGCATGACACAACATTACTCGTTACACACGGCAACTTACTCACATTAATTTTAAAGCACTTTGATCATACTATTGGCTTTGATGAATGGAAAACTTTAACTAATCCTGACATTTATGAAATTACACTTGATGAACAATCTATTATAAAACGATTATGGGATGCGCCATCCAAGTAATATCCCTTTCCAATACATTCAGTTGACACTGCGAGAAGATATGGTAGGGCTGCAGTAAAACATAGAGAGGGGTATCATGCAATATGTACGAAGACGTACTTTCTTTACTACATAAAACAAATGCTTCTTATGAAAAATTTGAACACGAACCAGTACTCGATTATGAGACAGATCGCATCGTTCGTGAAAGGCTCGGCTTACAAGGTACTCCAAGTAAAAGCCTATTTTTAAAATCAAAATCCGGGGAGTACTACGTATTCTTTACGTTAGAGGGAACTCGTCTCAACCGAGGAGAGATGAAAGAAATAACAGGAAAAAACTTATCTCTCTGTTCTCCTGATGAGCTAAGAGAAGAGACTGGCTGTACTCCAGGATGTGTAGCTCCTTTCGGTTATTCACAAGATGTAACGATTATTGTGGACAGTTCAATTTATACTTACAATAAAATTTTAATTACACCTGGTGTACCTGAATTTACAATTGAATTATCCACAGAGGAATTAAAAAGAATCTTATCAACATGTCAAAATACAGTTTTAGAGTATAAACAAAAAGAGAGCTAATATTAGCTCTCTTTTTTAATGAGCGCCAGAACCTGACAGATTTAATACTACAACTCCACCTATAATAAGTATTAATCCAGCGGCTGTTTGCCACGTAAAAGCATCTTCCCAAACAAATACACCAATGAGTGCCGTTAAAGCAGTCCCCACTCCTGCCCATATCGCATATGCCGTACTAAGTTGCATATGCTGCAATGCTTTAGAAAGGAAGAAAAATGCTGTAGCAAATCCGATCACTACCCCAATACTTGGCAACAATTTTGTAAATCCATTCGATACCTTTAACATCGATGTCCCAAATACTTCGCTTACAATTGCTATCGTTAAGAAGATAAACGCCTTCACATTCATTCCTCCTTAATCATTTTCACAAGAAAAAAACTCCTTCCTAGTTTTAAACTAAAAAGGAGTTTTTAATTATTTCGCTTCTGCTGTTTTTTCTTTTGCAGAACGTACTTGCTCGTCCGCATGGTAAGAAGAACGCACAAGTGGGCCAGCTTCACAGTGACTAAATCCTTTGCTAAGCGCAATTTCTTTAAGCTCTGCAAATTCTGCTGGTGGATAATATTTAAGAACTGGTAAATGCTTCTTAGATGGTTGTAGGTATTGTCCAAGAGTTAAAATATCCACATTGTTTGCACGTAAGTCATCCATTGCTTCAATTAAATCTTCTCTCGTTTCACCTAAGCCCACCATAATGCTCGATTTAGTTGGAATATCAGGCTGCATTTCTTTTGCTCGACGTAAAAACTCTAATGAACGGTCATATTTTGCTCTAGCGCGAACTCGGTTAGATAATCGACGTACTGTTTCAATGTTATGGTTCAAAATATCTGGTTTTGCATCCATTAACATTTTTAAGTTTTCTTCTACCCCACCCATATCAGATGGTAATACCTCGATTGACGTAAATGGATTTTTGCGACGAACAGCGCGTACTGTTTCAGCAAAAACAGCTGCTCCGCCGTCCTTTAAATCATCACGTGCAACCGCTGTTATAACAACGTGCTTTAAGCCCATTTGTACTACTGAATCTGCTACGCGTTCTGGCTCTTGTAAATCAAGCTCAGTTGGCAAGCCTGTTTTAACCGCACAAAAACGACAAGCACGTGTACAAACCGCACCTAAAATCATAAATGTTGCTGTTTTCCTTACAGCCCAGCATTCATGAATATTCGGACATTTCGCTTCTTCACAAACGGTATGAAGATTCTTAGAACGCATCATTTTCTTTAAGCCTGTATAGTTTTCATTCGTGTTTAACTTAATTTTCAACCATTCGGGCTTGCGCTTATACTCTGTTTGTTTTGTCATGGTTATCAACTCCGCACAATATGAAATAGTTTACCGTGTTCGCTTCTTTCAATGTAACATATCTATTCTAACGTATGAAAGCGATTTGCTCAAATGAAGATTCTAAGATTTTTTCCAATCGTTCCCTATAATGAAATACTCCGTATATCCCACACTAAAAAGAGTGATGTTGTGAAAGGAGTCTATTTCATGCTTCGAAAAATTTCTCTTTTGCTTTCGATTTGCTTTCTTCTCCACCAAAACATCGCTTACGGTGAAGATAATCAGCAAAGCATATATGAAAAGCGCATGGCACTATATAAAGAAACTGAGCAATCTTCAGGCATTCCGTGGTATTACTTAGCTGCAATGGATCAATACGAAAGAAACATACGGAGCGTAAGAAAGGATATTCCGAAAAAACCAGATGCCATCATTTCCCTTTATTTCAAACCTGAAATATGGGCTGGACCTGTTAATAGTAACGATACTCTCCCCCATACGATTTCTCTATTTGGCGGAATGGGTTTAGATGGTGACAAAGATGGATTTGCAAATTCAAATAACGACCGTGATCTTCTGCATACAGCAGCAACTATTTTAAAGAAACAGGGAACGTCAGAAGACCATATTAACATTATGCTTTGGGAATATTATAGACGTGCAAAAACAGTTGAATTAATTACAGAATACGCCCGAATTTATAAACATTATGGACGTATTAATTTAGAAGGAAATGCTTTCCCTCTCCCGATCCGCAGTGACAATAGCTACCGTAGTACTTTTGGAGCTGGAAGAAGTTTTGGCGGGAGACGAATTCATGAAGGAACCGATATCTTTGCCGGATATGGCGTACCAGTAAGATCCACTTGCTATGGCGTCATTGAAACAAAAGGATGGAATCGTCTTGGCGGATGGCGCATTGGTATTCGTGACCTTCATAATAATTATCACTATTACGCTCATTTAGGCGGGTTCTCTAAGGAAATACAGCTCGGACAAATAGTCGAACCAGGAAAAGTAATCGGATTTGTCGGTAGTACTGGTTATGGTCCTCCTGGTACAGCTGGAAAGTTCCCGCCTCACTTACATTTCGGCATGTATAAAGACAATGGCTATACAGAATGGGCTTTCGATCCATACATGCATTTAAGCCTTTGGGAACGAAAAGAACGAGCAAATACAAAACGATAACCGTAGCGAATTGCTACGGTTATTTTTTATTTTTTTATATTCGCTAACTATCCGTTTTCTTTTTATCTGGTACAACAACACTCCCACTTCCGTAATAAGTAGGCACCTCACCTTGAACGATGCGCGTTGCAATCGGAATGTTTTGCTTCACCTTAATTTCTTTCGTGCGTAACGGAATCATAACTTGTAACGTCACTTCCACTTCCATAATAATTTTGATCGCTGTATTATTAATTCCTTGTGGCTCAACTAACTGTTTAATATCCGTATTCACATGACCAATTGGCGTAAAATTAATCGGAATATCCGGTCCTATATTACCAAGAAGCGCATTATCAGTTATGCGCCCAAAAGGAACTGACATAGATACCCCATTCTCTTCAAAAATACCAAGTGCTTTCGTATCCCCTTTTTCTACTTGTTGTAAATATTTTTCTATGTATGCAGTAGTCGATGTTAATATTTCATTTACTTGTTTTGTATTTAGATCAATTGTAGATACCTTCCCGTTCCTATCCGTTTGTACTTTCATTAATGAATCTACATCAAACCCTTCATTAATTCTATCTTTTACCGCTTTCGTCATAACCGCTGTCGCCATTTTATGCGTCTCTGTTTCTCCATACTTAATTAATGTTGGCTGAATACTTTTATTTACAATCCATAAACCTTGAACTACCATTATGATAAAAATGATAAACGAAATAAGCATTATATACCGAAAGGAAATCGGTCCCCTTCGAAACCGCGAATTTTTCGAACGAAATATGCCCATAAGAAAACCCTCCTTCTTATATTATTTCTATGCAAGAAAGAGGGACGATATATGCTTATCTCATTTTTAATAGTGCATCTTTTCCGATTGTGCCGGCCGTAATACCTAAAGCTTCGGCTTCAATCGTTACTGATTCTAGCGGTGCTTCAAGAAGCTGTTCAATCGTTCTTACACCAACCGCACGGCCAGCAATGATTCCTCGATCACCTAACTTCTCATTTAAAAGACCTACATCTAATGCACCGCACATAATATATCCTTTATCGCTCATTACAGCTAGCAAATTTGTCTTTGGAAGTTTGACGCTAACCGCAATAAACGTATAATTATTGATTATAATTGGCTCCACATTAACCATAGTGCACACTCCTCTCTTTCTTATCTGTATGACAAGAGAAAAATGAGTGTTACAAGTTAACTAGCCTATAGTTTGACGGAAGATGTATGAGTTATCAACACATCTGTTAACACATCTCTAAGTAGTTCTGGCATATAATATTGTTTGTCAGAAAGTGTGGATAGCTCTGGGTATAAGTATCCGAATGTAAACATATCAATCGTTCCTACCGTATATATACGATCTAATTCCAGCGACTCCCCGTTAATCGATACATCTTCCAGTAAAATTTTATTCCCAGGAATCGTATCTGGAATCACTTCTACACCAGCGTAAATCATTTTCCCCATCACTGTCCCGCGAAATCCGAATCCTTTTACCTCAAGGTTCTCCATATTCGGGCGACGTGCTTTCAAAATAACTTCTCTTAACGTTTTCCCTGGTACTTTTAATAAACATGGATTAATGGGATGTGGACAAATTCTGTGAATATCTCCGCGCGTCACAACACCTTCTTCTAATCCTTCAAGAAGTACCCCAGCGTTCACCATTCCAATCTCTGCACCGCACCACGTTTTCAGCGCATTTGCTAACATATGCGAAAACGATGTCTCCTGAAACCAATCGACCGGTAATGATTCCTTTAAATGAACGACAGGCTCTGCCATAATATGTTTACTTTCTTCCTGCAGCAATTCAATTGTGGATAACGGTTTGCTATAGGCACCTAAACGTTCGGTCTTAATCGCCCTACCGTCCTTTTTCAACAGCTTCTTCGTCTCTTTATCCACAGTGAGCTGAACGTGCCCAACGTAACGTCCCCACTTTTCACAACAACAAAGTAAAGTATTATTCATAAGAACACCACGCTCAAATAAATGATGCGTATGTGCCCCTAAAATAACATCTATATCATAATGCTCCGCCATATACTCATCCATGCTTTTTCCAAGATGAGAAAGGACGACTGTAATATGAGCCTCATCTCGCACTTCTTCTAAAATAGACTCTAAATGGATAAGTGGATCTTCAATATGCCAATCGAGCATATGATAAAACTCTGGATACGCAACCGTTAATCCGATAAAGGCAATCGTAATCCCATCTGTCGTTGTATGTAATTTATAAGGCTTTGCCCACGCTGGACGTACACCTTCTTTTTCAAATAAGTTCGCGACAAGCACCTCAAATCCAGCATCATCATATAGACGATTCAAATGCTCTTTCGCTAACGTAATTCCTTCATTATTTCCGATCGTTACATAATCATATAACGCCTCATTTAAAAGCTTCGTATTGCCAAGCCCATTTGTTGCTTCCGAAATACTATGAAAACGATCCACATGATCGCCAATATCCACAGTTAAAACAGTCTCTCCCGCTTCCTGTCTTCGCTTTTTCTCCCCTTGTACAAACCGAGAAATTTGCGGCCAATTTTCAAAATGACTATGTATATCGTTTGTATGATAAAGGTGGATGATTGTTTCTTTATTTATATTCAGAGAAAAAACCTCCTCTCAGTTCCTTACTGCCATTTACGCTACACGTACGCAATAATCCTGTAAATACTTTTCGTCTTTTCTTGCTATTTTACATTGTACTCGCATTATAAGAAAAAGCCAAAGATTGCCCTTTTAATATGGAAAACTTTATTTTTTCTAATCTGTGGATAAGGTGGATACGATTTAGGTTCGAGGTATACGACCTTTTCTTTCTTTCGTAATTTGTTGATAAATCGATATTCCTTGTCGAAGCGTCGATATATTCTGAGTTGTGATCGATATATTTGAAAAATCGCTGATATATTCAGCTGAACACCCACCCGTGTATCCCAAGCCTGACCAGATTCAAACCCAGCACAACATAAAAAAGCGCCCTGCACAGCAGGGCGCTTTCACTTTTAAATATTAACCAATAGAACCTTCCATCTCAAACTTGATTAGGCGGTTCATTTCAACTGCGTATTCCATTGGAAGTTCGCGAGTAAATGGCTCGATGAAGCCCATTACGATCATTTCTGTAGCTTCTTGCTCAGAAATACCGCGGCTCATTAGGTAGAATAATTGTTCTTCTGATACTTTAGATACTTTCGCTTCGTGCTCAAGTGAAACGTAATCGTTTTTGATTTCGTTATAAGGAATTGTATCAGATGTAGATTGGTTATCCATGATTAACGTGTCACACTCGATGTTAGAGCGAGAGTTTTTCGCTTTTGGTCCGAATTGTACGATACCACGGTAAGTTACTTTACCACCATGCTTCGCAATCGATTTAGAAACGATTGTTGAAGATGTGTTTGGTGCTAAGTGAATCATTTTCGCACCAGCATCTTGGTGTTGGCCTTTACCAGCAATCGCGATAGATAATGTTAAACCACGAGCGCCTTCGCCTTTTAAGATAACTGCTGGGTATTTCATCGTTAATTTAGATCCGATGTTACCGTCAATCCATTCCATCGTTGCGTTTTCTTCACAAACCGCACGTTTTGTAACTAGGTTGTATACGTTGTTCGCCCAGTTTTGGATTGTTGTATAACGGCAATATGCATCTTTCTTAATGATGATTTCTACTACCGCACTGTGAAGTGAGTTAGTAGTGTAAACAGGTGCTGTACAACCTTCTACGTAGTGTACGTGTGCGCCTTCGTCTACGATGATAAGCGTACGCTCGAATTGTCCCATATTTTCAGAGTTAATACGGAAATACGCTTGAAGTGGTGTATCAACTTTAATACCTTTAGGAACGTAGATGAATGATCCACCAGACCAAACTGCAGAGTTTAATGCAGAGAATTTGTTGTCTGTTGGTGGGATTACTTTTCCGAAATGCTCACGGAAAATATCTTCATTCTCTTTTAATGCGCTATCTGTATCTTTGAAGACGATTCCTAGAGCTTCTAGGTCTTCTTTCATGTTGTGGTATACAACTTCAGATTCGTACTGTGCAGATACACCAGCTAAATATTTTTGCTCAGCTTCAGGAATACCTAATTTATCAAATGTCGCTTTAATTTCCTCAGGTACTTCATCCCAAGACTTCTCAGATTTCTCAGATGGTTTTACGTAGTACGTAATTTCATCGAAATCTAAGTCGTTTAAGTCGCCGCCCCATTGTGGCATTGGCATTTCATAGAACTTATCCAGTGATTTTAAACGGAAGTCTAACATCCACTGTGGTTCTTCTTTCATACGTGAAATCTCTTCAACGATTTCTTTTGTTAAACCGCGTCCAGCACGGAAAATCGAAACGTCTTTGTCTTTGAAACCATATTTATAATCGCCGATATCTGGCAGTTGCTTCGCCATGTTGGTGTGTCCCTCCTTAGATAACCTCGTTTTTAGGAACCTTTAACATTACTTATCTTCGTTTAAGCCCTTTTCTAACGCTTTCCACGCTAATGTTGCACATTTAATACGTGCAGGGAACTTGCATACGCCTTGTAATGCTTCAATATCTCCTAAATCAATGCTGTCATCGTACTCTTTTCCTAGCATCATGTCAGAGAAAATTTTAGAAAGCTGAAGTGCCTCTTCAATTTTCTTACCTTTTACTGCTTGTGTCATCATCGAAGCTGAAGACATTGAGATAGAACACCCTTCTCCTTCAAACTTCGCCTCTTGTACAATACCTTCTTCTACTTTCATCGTAAGTTGAATACGATCGCCGCAAGTTGGATTGTTCAAGTTAACGGTAACACTATCTTCTAGCACGCCATGGTTACGAGGATTTTTATAATGATCCATAATAACTTGACGATATAACGTATCTAAATTATTAAATGACATTTGTGAAATACTCCTTTGTCTTGATTAGCGATTCAACAAATGTATCAATTTCTTCTTTTGTATTATATAAATAGAAGCTTGCACGTGCTGTAGAAGAAGCTTTTAGCCACTTCATAAGCGGTTGTGCACAGTGATGTCCTGCGCGAACCGCAATGCCTTCTACATCTAATACAGTTGCTACATCGTGAGGATGTACGTCTTCAATATTAAATGTAACTAGACCAGCGCGATGCTTCGGACCATAAATTGTAACGCCATCTACTTCTGATAGTCTTTCTAAAGCGTATTGCGCTAATTCATGCTCATGCTTTTCAATATTATCAAGACCGATTTCTTCTAGGAAATCAATTGCCGCACCAAGTCCGATTGCATTACCGATAATCGGTGTACCTGCTTCAAACTTCCACGGAAGCTCTTTCCACGTAGATTCTTGTAAATCTACGAAATCAATCATTTCACCACCAAACTCAATTGGCTCCATATTGTTTAGCAATTCTTTCTTACCATATAATACGCCGACACCTGTTGGTCCGCACATCTTATGAGCAGATAATGCGTAGAAATCACAGTTTAAATCTTGTACATCCACTTTCATATGAGGTGCACTTTGTGCTCCATCAACGATCATGATTGCACCGTTTTCATGTGCGATTGCTCCGATTTCTTTTACAGGGTTAATCGTTCCAAGTACGTTTGACACGTGCATAATAGAAACGATTTTTGTATTCGGTGTAACTGTTTGACGAACATCTTCTAAAGAAATTGTACCGTCTGGTTGAAGCGGAAGGTATTTTAAAGTTGCGCCAGTTTTCTTCGCAACTTGTTGCCACGGAATGATGTTACTGTGGTGCTCCATGTAAGAGATGACGATTTCATCGCCTTCTTTTACATTATCAAGACCATAGCTAGCTGCTACTGTATTTAATGCAGTTGTCGTTCCGCGCGTGAAAATAATCTCTTCCATTGATTTCGCGTTAATAAACTTGCGAACTTTCTCACGTGCACCTTCATACGCGTCGGTAGCTTTCGTACCGAGCGTATGAACACCGCGATGCACGTTAGAATTATATTCTTTATAGTAACGTTCTAACGTTTCAATGACTTGAATTGGTTTTTGAGAAGTTGCTGCACTATCGAAATAAACAAGTTGTTTGCCGTTCACTTTTTGATCAAGAATTGGAAACTGTTTGCGTATTTCATGAATATTCATTAGCGAACTTTCCTTTCAATTACCTCAACAAGCTGTGCTTTTACTCCTTCAATTGGAAGCTCATTTACTACAGGTGCTAAGAATCCATGGATGACTAAACGTTCTGCTTCGCGTTTTGGAATACCACGGCTCATCAAGTAGTATAATTGGTACGGATCTACGCGGCCTACTGAAGCTGCGTGACCTGCCATTACATCATCTTCGTCAATTAAAAGAATTGGGTTTGCATCCCCGCGAGCTTTTTCATCTAACATAAGAACGCGAGAAGATTGTTGTGCATTTGATTTAGATGCACCGTGTTCAATCTTACCAATTCCGTTAAAGATAGATGTTGCACTATCTTTTTGTACACCGTGTTTTAAGATCCAACCTTCAGAGTGTTTACCGAAGTGAACAACTTTAGTTGTAAAGTTTTGCGTTTGGTTACCACGGCCAATTGTTACTGTTTTCGTATCAGCATATGAACCGTCGCCCATTAAGTTCGTAACGTTCTCTGAAATTGTGTTTCCGTCATTCATAAGGCCTAGAGCCCAATCAATACGGCCGTCGCGTCCAACAACACCGCGGCGGTTAACGTAAGTTGTTACGTCTTTTGCTAATAGATCAACCGCACCGAATTTCACTTGTGCGCCTTGTTCCACGATTACTTCTGCTACGATATTTGCAATACCTTTAACATTTTCATTTGCAACGTAGTTTTCTACATAAGTTGCAGTACTGTTCGCATCAGCTACGAATAATACGTGGTTATATACGTTAGCTTCTTCGCCGTCTACTAAGAATACAGCTTGAAGTGGAGTTTCAAGAACAACGTTTTTCGGAACATATACGAATGCACCGCCGTTGATTAATGCAGCATGAAGTGCAGTTAGACGATGCTCGTCTACTTTCACGCCATCTTTCATTAAATACTTTTGTAATAATTCAGCATGCTCTGTTGCAGCTGTTACGATGTCTGTAAAAATAACACCTTTTTCTTTTGCTTCGTCTGCTAAAGAAACGAAAGCAGTTGTACCAGTACGTTGTACTAATACGCTGTTATTTTCATCGATTAAGTTTTTCACTGCTTCTGGAAGCTCTGTTAAAGAACTTACAGGCTCTTGCTTAGCAGCGTCGCCTTTTCCGATAAAATCCCATTTTTCAATTTTCGTTTTATCAGGCGTTGGCATTGGAAGTTCAGTTGCTTGTGCAAGAGCTTGTAAGCGGAACTCAGTCAACCAAGCAGCTTCGTTTACTTCGCTTGCGCGCTGACGGATTGTTTCTTGATCGAAAGGTAATGTACCGATTGTCATGTTTATGCTCCTCTCTTACGCTTCTTGCTCTGCTGTTTCGTCTTCAATACCTAATTCTTTTTTAATCCAGTCGTAACCTTCAGCTTCTAGACGTTGTGCAAGCTCAGGGCCACCAGATTTAACGATACGACCGTTCATCATAACGTGAACGAAGTCTGGAGTGATGTAGTTTAATAAACGTTGGTAATGCGTAATCATTAGGCAACCGAACTCTTCGCCGCGCATTTGGTTAATACCTTTAGATACAACTTTTAATGCATCGATATCAAGACCTGAGTCGATTTCATCTAAGATTGCGATTTTTGGCTCAATCATCATTAATTGAAGAATTTCGTTACGTTTTTTCTCTCCACCAGAGAAACCTTCGTTTAAGTAACGTTGTGCCATTTCTGGATCCATTTCTAGGAATTCCATGTTTTTATCTAAAGTACGGATAAATTTCATAAGAGAAATTTCATCGCCTTCTTCACGACGTGCATTAATTGCAGAACGTAAGAAGTCCGCGTTTGTTACTCCACTAATTTCACTTGGATATTGCATTGCTAAGAATAGACCTGCTTGTGCGCGCTCGTCTACTTCCATTTCTAATACATCTTCACCGTCGATGATGATGCTACCTTCTGTTACTTCATACTTTGGGTGACCCATAATTGCAGAAGATAAAGTTGATTTACCTGTTCCGTTAGGTCCCATAATTGCGTGGATTTCTCCACCTTTTACTTCAAGGTTTACACCTTTTAAAATTTCTTTACCGTCGATTGATACGTGTAAGTCTTTAACCGTTAATGTAGAACCAGCCATCTCAATACCTCCATTAATCCTCTATATACATTTTAAAAATTCCTAAAACGTTCATATTCTCATTTTATTCTCATTCTAATTTTATATCAAATAAAATGATATCGCAAACGACGAAAAAAAGTAACAATTTTTTCACAAATGTATATAAGTATTTCCCTTGCATCCTTATATGATACACCTTTCTTCTTATTTATATAAAGAAAAAAGGACTGGTAATTTTCCAGTCCTTCCCTTACATTTATTCACTTACCGGAAGTACAGCACCTTTATATTCTTTATTAATAAAGTCCTGAATTTCTTTTGAATGTAGTACTTCTACTAGTTCTTTAATTTCTTTTTTCTTCTCGTCACCTTTACGAACTGCAATAATATTTGCATAAGGAGAGTCTGATCCTTCAATTGCAATTGCATCCTTTGTTGGATTTAATTTCGCATCAATTGCGTAGTTTGAATTAATAAATAGAGCATCACCTTCATTGTTTTCGTACAGCTTCGGTGAAAGTCCAGGCTCTACATCTGTTTTAAACTTTAAATTTTTCGGGTTTTCTACAACATCTTTTACTGTTGCCTTAACAACATCTACACCATCTTTTAATTTAATAACGCTGCCTTTTTGTAATAACGCTAACATACGGCCACGCTCAGCTACGTTATTACTCATAATAACTGTTCCGCCATCTGGAAGTTCTTTTAAGCTTTTATATTTCTTAGAATAAATGCCCATTGGCTCTAAATGAATCTTTCCTGCATTTACAATTTTGTATCCTTTTTCTTGAATTTCTTTATCTAAATACGGAATGTGCTGGAAGTAGTTCGCATCAATTTCTTTATCCGCTAACGCTTTATTCGGCAGAACATAATCCTGGAACTTTTTAATCTCTAATTTAATGCCCTTTTTCTCTAGTATCGGCTGTGCCTTTTCCAAAATAACAGCGTGCGGTACGTTAGAAGCTCCAACAACAAGCTTATTCTCCTCTTTTCCCCCGCAAGCAGCTAGTGTAAATACAGATAATGCTGTAACAACTGACAATAGAATCTTTTTCATATGATGTCCCCTTCTCCCCTATAGTTATGTAGTAAAAAAAGGACCGGCATACACCAGCCCTTTTTCAGCAATTATTCTTTTACAGGAACAACTGCCCCTTTATATTCTTTATTAATAAAGTCTTCAATTTCTTTAGAATGCAGTACTTCTACAAGAGCTTTAATCTCTTTTTTATCTTTATCGCCTTTACGAACAGCTACTACGTTTGCGTATGGAGAATCATCGCCTTCAATTGCAATTGCATCTTTTTCTGGGTTTAATTTCGCATCGATTGCATAGTTAGAGTTAATTAAAACCGCATCGCCTTCTTTATTGTTATACACTTGTGGCAATAGACCCGGCTCAATATCTGTTTTGAATTTTAAGTTTTTCGGATTATCTGCAATATCTTTTGGAGTTGCTTTAACTGGCTCTACTCCGTCTTTAATTTTTAAAATGCCTTCTTTTTGTAAAATTGCTAAACCACGACCATGATCAGTAACAGAATTACTCATAATAATTGTCGCTCCATCTGGAAGTTCTTTTAAGCTCTTATATTTTTGAGAATACACACCAATCGGTTCTAAATGAATTTTCCCTGCTATTTCAAAATCATATTTCTTATCTTTAATTTCTTTTTCTAAATACGGAATGTGCTGGAAGTAGTTAGCATCTAATTCTTTATCTGCTAACGATTTATTCGGTAACACGTAGTCTTGGAATTTTTTAATTTCTAACTCAATTCCTTTTTTCTCAAGTAACGGTTTTGCCTTTTCTAAAATTTCAGCGTGCGGTACGTTAGAAGCACCAACAACTAGTTTCTTTTCATCTTTATCTTTCCCGCCACAAGCAGCTAGCCCAAAAATTGAAGTTGTAATAAGTGCTGTAAGTAATAATTTTTTCATTTGAAATATCCCCCTGTTTTCATTATCTTTTATCTATTCGAGTCGTTAAACTATCACCAATCCACTGAATGAAAAATACAACTAGTAATACACAAATTGTCGCAACGATTGTTACATCGTTATTTCCTCTCTGGAACCCCTCTAGATAAGCAAGTGTTCCAAGGCCACCAGCACCAACAACTCCTGCCATTGCTGTATAGCCTACTAAAGCAATTGTTGTAACCGTAATACCAGATACTAACGCTGGTAACGATTCTGGAATTAACACCTTCAAAATAATTGTGCTTGTTTTTGCTCCCATCGCTTTTGAAGCTTCAATTACACCTTTATCAATCTCGCGAAGCGCGATTTCAACCATTCTCGCGTAAAACGGTGCTGCACCAATAATTAAAGCTGGCAGCGCTGCACTCGCTCCGAGTATTGTTCCAAGAAGAATCTTTGTGAACGGGATTAATAAAATAATTAAAATGATGAACGGTATCGAACGGAAAATGTTTACGAACGCTCCAATCACCGTATTAATTGCTTTGTTTTCCCATAAATTATCTTTCGCTGTCATAAAGAGTAATAGTCCTAAAATAAGTCCTAAAACAAATGTGGCAAGCGCTGCGATTGCCGTCATATATAACGTTTCACCAGTTGCTTCTAACATTTGATTCCAATCAATATTTGCGATTAACTTATCCATGTGCAATCACCTCCAGCTCTACTTGATCTTGATGAATTCCTTCTATCGCGTGCTGGATCGCTGTTTCCTCACCATTTAAATGAACAACTAAACTTCCGTAAGAACCATTATTCGTTTGTGCGATGTTTCCTTGCAAAATGCTAACTTCTATATCGCTGCGTTGCATTAATCTTTGAAGTACTGGTCTTTCTACAGCCTCACCGACAAACTGCAAGCGAATTACTTTTCCATCTGGATACTTTTCTATTAAGCTTTCAATCGTTTCATTCGTATCTTCAGAATCAGTTAATTGCTGTACGAAGCGTTTTGTAATGTCCTGCTTTGGATTACGGAATACGTCAAGTACTGGACCTGTTTCTACGATTTTCCCTTTCTCCATTACAGCAACTCGATTACAAATCTTCCGAATCACGTGCATCTCATGTGTAATTAATACAATTGTTAAGTTGAGGCGCTTATTAATGTCTAATAATAAATCTAAAATTTGATCCGTCGTTTCTGGATCAAGAGCTGACGTTGCTTCGTCACATAAAAGTACTTGTGGATTATTTGCTAACGCTCTTGCAATCCCAACGCGCTGCTTTTGTCCACCACTTAACTGAGATGGATACGCGTCTCCTCTTCCTTCTAATCCAACGAGATGAATTAACTCATCAACACGTTTTCTTCTCTTCGCCTTATCCACACCCGCAATTTCGAGTGGGAATTCGATATTTTCGCGTACAGTTCGTGACCAAAGTAAGTTGAAGTGCTGAAAAATCATTCCGATTTCTTGTCTTGCCTTACGAAGTTCACTTCCTGTAATTGCTGAAATTACACGATTTGCGATTGTAATTTGACCAGACGTTGGTTTCTCTAACTGATTAAACAATCTAATTAAAGAGCTTTTCCCAGCGCCACTATATCCGATAACACCAAATATTTCGCCTTTCTCTATTTGTAAGTTGGCGTTATCTACAGCAGTGACATCACCGCTTTTTGCCTTATATATTTTCTTTACATTTTCTAATAAGATCATGATGTTCACCCCTTTTTTGTTTAAAAAGCGTAAGCGGCTCGTTTAGAATGTGAAGTGGATGGAGCTTCTGACGTAGAGGCGCCTTTTGCCTCATAGGAAGAAGCGAAGCCATCGAACATTCTAGCCGCTGGAGCTAGATTTCATAAAACTTTGGATAGACTCCGCAATTTTTTTATTTTTGATGCGTGTAGTCCATCGGTATAACTCCTCTTATTATTTGAATGTCCTCCACATTCAAACAACAAAAAAACCTTTCCGCTTTTAGAGAAGCAGAAAGGTTTATATGCGTATATAACAACATTATCCCTCTCTCTCATCTCTCAAAGCATTTGCTTTGCAGGAATTGGCACCATTTCAACATAAGTTGACGGTTGCCGGGCTTCACAGGGCACAGTCCCTCCACCTCTCTTGATAAGAGAAATCAGATTAAATTTTCGTCTGATTTGTAATTTATGAAATTGTCTATATTTTATGAATTGAATTGTATCAATATCCATACGCCATGTCAACAGAAATTTTCGCAAAAAAAGAAACTTCAGACTTTTAAGCACCCACTGACATCGGCTTACATATATGAAACATTGATTCAATTAACAACATCGTTCGATACGTTCCCGAATATTGCACACGCCCATCGCTCATTAACGTCTGTAACCTTATATTTCCACTCACCAAACGTTTTACATCCTCTTCCCCTAAACACACGATTTGTTCTGTTCCTCTTTCCTCTTTCAAAAGTTCAATATAATCCCTTGAAATTTGTAATGAACAGCATTCATCTCCAAAACGAAAATTAACAGTTCTTTCTCCTTGTCTTAAAAGCGGTTCTAAATGATATTGACCATTAGCGTAATTTACAAATGATTGTAGCAAAGAATATAATTTCACCCTAAATCACATCCTTCATATCACTTTCTATTACACATACCATTCCCTCTCACTAAAGAGCAATCCTGTAATTTTCGCTCGACAAATACTGTAACCACCCTGCATCTCGACATATTTCCCAAGAAATATGTCGAGGCGGCAAAAACTTTGCCGCCTACTTTAATTCCGTATATAAATATTCAACCGAATGAAATGCATATATCTTCTTCATCAGTGTCCCATTTTCAAAAATAAGTAAACACGGCACACTTTCGATTCCATACTCTTTCGCTAAATGCGGAGCATAATTTAAATCTAACATTCCAATTTTCAAATCTTCAATCGTCATCTCGACAACCGTTAACATCTTTTTTGCTAATTGGCATGTTCCACACATTGGAGTATATACATATAACACTGTTTTTTCTTCGTTCTCTATTAGGGCTGTAGCTTCGGCTCCTGTCCAATCAATCACTTCTATCATTCCTTACCGTAAATATTCTGTATAAACGTCAATGTCAGCTCCCCATAATACATTTGCTAAGTGTGAAGATGGCGCAGTTGCCACTTCTCGGTACGAGCGATCAATATAAATATGCTCTGCTTGCGGAAATTCTTTTCGAAATTGTTTCCTTAACTTTTCTCCAGCATCATCAGCATCCACTAGCACATATACGTCCTTATCAAAAAATTGATCAATGAGCTCATCCATTTTCGACAAACCAATTGTACCATTTGTACAAACAATTTCCACCGGTTCACGAATAATAGATTCAATCTTTCTTCTATCTGATTTACCTTCTACAATAATGACTTTTTCCACATAAATCATATGTCATCACCCGATCACCATATACTATACAACCTTTAACTTAGTATATAGTATATTCGTTATTTTCATGTTGTTTCCTGTTTATTTTTGCAAAAGAAAAGCGCAAGCGGCTCGTTCAGATTGTGAGGGGGATGGAGCTTCTGACGTAAAGGCGCTTTTTGCCTTGTAGGAAGAAGCGAAGCCACTGAACAATCTAGCCGCTGGAGCTGGATCACAATAAAAAACAAAACCCGCTCAATCAACATGAAACATCTGCGAAAAAGTTTTTCAAAAATCTTCTCCTATATGATAATTAATATATATGTGCTTTCAAATTCATTATGTAACACAACATAAAAAAGGACAGCACAAAGGCTGTCCTTTAGTCGACTATAATTAGTCTTGGTTTGTCATTTCTGCATATTTTTCTGCAGTTAATAACTTCTCAACTTGGCTTGCATCAGAAAGTTCAACTTTAACCATCCATGCACCCTCGTATGGAGATTCGTTAACAAGTTCTGGTTGGTCACTTAATTCTTCGTTTACTGCTACAACTTTACCACTTACAGGTGCGTATAATTCAGAAACTGTTTTAACAGATTCTACGCTTCCGAATGGCTCGTCAGCTTGGATTGTTGCACCTACTTCAGGAAGTTCAACGAATACGATATCGCCTAACTCACCTTGCGCAAAATGAGTAATACCGATAACAACCGCATTACCTTCTGTTTTTACCCATTCGTGTTCTTCAGAGTAACGTAAATTATTTGGAATGCTCATGACTGTACCTCCAGTGAATGTATTAATTATGTAAAAATACCTTATTGGTACTTTTTCCACACACTTTCAAACTGCTCTTCGTTAAAACCAAGTGTTACACTCGTTCCATTTGTTACAATTGGACGTTTAATTAACATGCCATCAGATGCTAAAAGCTCGTACATTTCGTCTTCGCTTGCATCCTTTAACTTATCTTTTAAACCAAGTTCGCGGTAACGCATTCCACTTGTATTAAAGAATTTTTTTAATGGCAATTCACTTTTCTCATGTAAATTACGTAAATCTTCTTTTGACGGTGGATTTTCAACAATATGAATCATCTCATATGCTACATCATTTGCCTCAAACCATTTTTTTGCTTTTTGACATGTGCCACACTTTGGATATGAATAAAATGTTACTGTCATAAATTCACCTACTTTTTTACTTACCTTTACCTTTATCATATAGAAAACGTTTTATTATTTCAAACGATTATTCGCTAAACTTTTACTTATTTCGTGATAATTTTTAATAATCCTGCTAATTTTTCTTATTTTTCCGCCATTTGTTAAGAAAAAATAAATATATAAATTTTTTAGATTCTTCTCTCATCACCCGCCTAACATATATCTTAAACAAATGTTTGATTAACTACCTATTTTTCTTTGTTAGCCCTTGAGCTGCATTGCTTTCTTCCTACCGAACATACATCTTAAACAAACGTTTGATTAATTTCCTACTTTTCTTTGTTAACCTTTGAGCTGCATCGATTTCTTCCTACCGAACATACATCTTAAACAAACGTTTGATTAATTCCACATTTTTCTTTGTTAACCCTTGAGCTGCATCGATTTCTTCCTACCGAACATACATCTTAAACAAACGTTTCTTAAAAAAATAAGAAGCCTCGTTTACAGGCTCCTTCATCATCTATTCAAATAATCTGCAATTGTTTGAAATACTACGATATACATATTATGAATACTTTCTTCTGTATTTCCACCATTCGATAAACCAACTGCCCATTGTTGTCCTTCACCACTTCCGATATTTGCAAAACCTTGCGTATACATAGCATTTACATCTTTTCGTGCACTGTTATACTCTATCCCTTTTGTAATAAAAGTTGAATATGATTTATCTTGTAAACCAATAAAAAATACTGGTTTCTTTAGCGATGAAAATACATCTTTATACTGCTCTGTTGAGGCCTCTTGAAAGTGATTTTTCATTATTAGAAAACCATCCACTTCCTTAGATTTCTTTTCCAATTCCTCTAACTTCACATTTTCAAACTTTATATTCCTAAACGTATCTTTCGGCTTTTCACCAACAACTCCAATTACGAGTGCTCTCCCGTTGTATTCTAATTTCTCTCCTTCTTTATCCTTTGCACACCCAGTACTCACTAGGCATAACAATATAAAAACTAAGAAATAAAATGAACGCTTCATTTAGCACCCTCTCCCTCTTTTAAGTCAAGTGACAAAAATGTAAGGTAAATTCAAGAAAATGTAAGTGAAATCGATAGCCCAATTGGATTTTCTATATTATAATCAATTGAATTTACTTACATTACTAAAACATAGGAGCTTATCATGAAGAATTTTAAACTTTCATCTTTTCTTCCGTTAAGTTATATACTTCTACTCGTGCTCGTAAGTCCCCTTTACGATGTATTAAATAAATCCACTGTTCACGCAGTGGATGTCACAACTGTAGTAGATGATTGGATTCCATTTGTGAAAGCATTTATTATTCCTTATTTACTTTGGTTTCCTTACTTATACGGCGCACTTATTTATTACTGTTTTGCTGATCGAAAGCAATATTATGTCACTTTAAGTAGTGTAATTCTTGGAAAACTTGCTTGTTTTTCTATTTATTATTTTTGGCAGACAACTGTACCACGTCCAACAGTCGTTGGAACGGACGTATTTTCCGAACTAGTCCGCTATATTTATAGTATTGATCAACCAGTAAACTGTTTCCCAAGCATTCATGTCCTTACCACCTTTATAATTATGTTAGCTGCCTTTAGACGTAGAGAACAACATGCTTTTGAGTATTACATCCTTACGTTCTTCGGTACTCTTATTATTTTATCAACGCTATTTACAAAGCAACATGCTTTTGTAGATGCCGTTTCTGGAATGACACTCGCAAGCGTACTATACTTCGGTGTTCAGCTATTATTAGCAAAAGAAACAGTACGTGTTCCAGTAAAACAAAATCAAAAAATGTAAAAAGCAGACTGTGGCTTCTTCAGTCTGCTTTTCTCTATATTAAGGAGATTTTCAATTTAAGATTGCGGTACAGTCATATCACCAGAATGAATACGACCTGTTTTTTTAAGAGCAATGTAAAGTATATAAGAAACAGCTACTGGAATGATGATATAAGTGATTACCATCGCTGGGACAACTTCCCATCCTTGGCTGGAAATTAAATTAATTGGTGCGATAAGAGAACTTAATCCAAGACCTGCAATTTCTTTCCCTGCTTCCAGTTGGAAAATTAATGCTGATACTGGGCCTACTATAGCGCTGGCGACGACAGTTGGGACGAGAATCATTGGATTTTTAGTAATGTTCGGTAATTGTACTTTTGGAGTACAAAGTGCCTGAGCTAATATGCCACCTAAATTATTTTCTTTCGCTGAGATAACAGAGAATCCGATAAACTGAGCAACACATCCTGCAAGTGCTGCTCCTCCTGCAACACCATCTAAGCTAAGTGCTATCGCTAAAGCAGCTGATGAAGCTGGAGAGATAAGTAATAATCCCCAAACTACAGCAATCACGATAGAAGCGACGAACGGGCTACCAGCTGAACTATCTTTAATGAATGCTCCAACTGCATTTAAAACTGGGCTAATATTTTGAGCTAACCAAATACCGACTAAACCAGAACCTAATATTGCTGCAAATGGAACGAGCATCATATCTAAAGCAGTTTTTCCGCTTAATCGTTTACCAATATAAACTGCTAAAGTCGCTGTTAATAACGCACCGATTGGTTCACCTGTTTTAATAATGAGACCAGCTTCAGTAATTGAAATGGAACCTGCTCCAATTGCTCCGGCTACCATTGCTGAGAAAATTACGAGTCCGTTTGCACCAAGCATAAAAGCAATTCCGGCTCCAATTGCTGGTGCCATAAGTGATTTTGCAACAACTCCGATTGTAATAAGTAATGGGATATCAACAATTCTTCCTATATTTTCGATCAGTAAACCAATTCCAAGGGATACGAAAATACCCTGTGCGATTCCGGCAGAAGCTTTAAACACACGAGACATTATATATTCCTTCATTTGTTTCACCTTCTCCTATAATTTAGTAACCAATTGTCTTCATATAATCGCGTAAAACATCGTTTGATTTCGCAAAGCGGCTTTCTTCATCTTCTAATAAATTCAGTTCTACCACTTCTCTTACACCGTCTCTAGTAATAATTGCTGGTACTCCTGTACAAATATCGTATTCGCCATATTCGCCATCTAAAATAGCTGAAACAGCGATAACACGGTGATCATCATTGAAGATTGAGCGGGCAATATATGCTAGGGAATTTCCGATTCCGTAATAAGTAGTTCCTTTACGCTTATAAATTTCCCATCCAGCTTTTGCAGTCTTCTCAACAATTTCATCTAAATCTATTTCACCAAATCGTTCTTTTTGTTCCTCTAAAATTTGCAGAATTGGCTTTCCACCAACAGTTACGTGAGACCAAGCAACCATTTGAGAATCACCATGCTCTCCTAATGAATACCCATGAATACTACGAGGATCTACATGTAACATTTCAGATAAAATTGTTCTTAAGCGAGAAGAATCTAGTGATGTGCCAGTACCAAGTACACGATTTCTTGGTAAACCAGATAATTTCCAAACTTGATATGTAATAATGTCAACTGGGTTCGATGCGATTAAGAAAATGCCATCAAATCCACTTTCCATTACGCCATTCACAACACTCTCCATAATCTTAGCGCTTGCCCCTAAAGTGTCTAAACGACTTTGTCCAGGCTTCGGCGCTGGTCCTGCTGTAATAATTACAATGTCCATATCTTTGCAGTCTTCATAGCTTCCTGCATATACTTTTGTTCTTGTATTTGTAAAGTTAATACAGTGTGATAAATCCATTGCTTCCCCAACTGCACGTTCATGATTTATATCAATTAATAATAGCTCTTCGCAAATGCCTTGATTGACAATGGAATATGCACAACTTGATCCAACTAATCCAGTACCGATAATTGCAATTTTTCTTGTATTTCGTTTCATAGCAATCTCTCCTAATTGATCATATAATCTATTTCTTTTGTTCTTTACACCCCTAATTATATAGATTCCCACGATAGAAACCATGGATACTTTGTGAAATATTGAGCAAACTTTTGTCCTTTTTGTGAATTGTTATATTCCATTTTCGTCATATTTGTTACAACTGGAAAAATATTTATTATATATTTATTGACATGCCCAAAACAAAAAAACGAGCGACTTCATTCGCTCGTTTTTTCATCCCATTATTCCGCACTTAATTGACCTTTTAATTGCTGTACAATCATTGGGTTAGCAGGTGCTGCCGGTTTATAATAACTCTTTTGCTTTGCGTATTCATACATATTACGTTGACGCATCTCATCTTGATTACGAATTTGAATTAACGTTTGATGTAACTGTTCATTATCAGACTGAGAAATATAATTTGCATAACTTGTTAAACTTGCATTTAATCCTGCTAAATAATCATTTACCATATCTTTTTCATTCATCTTTCACTTCCTCCTATCCTAGGAAAGTCATTAATTGCTGTTTCGTATTTCGTGCATCTTGTGCATCCTTTTGTAACATTTGTTTCAGTTGTGGATCTGTACAAGCCTGTGCATACTGGTCTAATTTATTAATAATTGTTGCATGTCCACCAATTAAATGGCGTAAGTTTTCTACTTCAAGCTCTGTTAAATTTTGCATAGGATACTCCTACCTTTCTTCTTTCATTCTCCTTTAGTATTCTGCTCTTTCTAAATCATATTCATTAAAAAGCTTTCTTACATTTCAAATCAATCACGCCTATTTATAAATCCAATAAAATGTTATAATTACAGAAAAATACAAATTTTCAATAGGTAACCTATAACAACAATATAATCCCCAAACAACCCATAGCATAGTAGGTAGGTGTGCTTATGCAAAAACATTTTAAAGCTATCTTCTTAATAGTTTATGCAATCCTGTATGTAAAATTGTTGATTGATATATCAACTTTAAAACCACTATTCACTTCCATACCTTTACATATGTTATTTCTCATTGGTTTTTTGTTCATTGCGCTTAACAACTATAGAAATCGTAATACCACTTTTTTCTTAATATTTATTAGTGCAACTCTATTGGTAAGCGTTAGTTTAATGAAAAACACCCTTTTATAAACTCTACATAACAAAGGAGCAACGACTATGAAAACCCATGAATTCCTTACAGAAATCCAGAAAGGCTCTGAACCTACCCCCTATCAAGATCCTATTGCATTCAGTTTCGTTTGCTTTTTCTTAGCCATATACACATTTTTCAAACCTGCAAAATAATATCATTTAACAAGAAAGAGCCTCTAAACCATTAGAGACTCTTTTCCAGTTAATATCTTCTTTTTAAAACTACGATAGTTAAAGCATACGAACAAAGTACTCCAGCTAATAAAAATGCATTTGCTAACTTATACTGTTCGCCTGTCAATGAATATAGATTCCCGATTAAAAAGATAATTAAATATAGAAATAAAAATACAAACAATGAAATTTTAGCTGCATTCCCTGTAATATGCTCGCCTCTCTCATCTTCCCCCTCATTCTTCTGAAAACGTGTTGAATATAAAACACCTATTAGTCCTGCTACTGAGATTATTATCCCTATTACAATACTCATTCCGTTTCCCCCTCTATCTTATATTGAAAAACTTCATGAAACTCCTTACCTAAAATATGCGCAATTTCAAAAGCTAAAATTAAAGATGGATTGTAACGATTTGCTTCAATTGATGCGATCGTTTGTCTACTTACCCCAGCTTTGTTCGCTAAATCCGTTTGTGACCAGCGTTTTTCTGCTCTGAGTACAACGAGATTATTTTGTAAATTCCCACTCTGTTTCATAACCTCTCCTCGTTTTACATTATTTTCTATATTTTAATTGTAATTTATTTTTAACATCATGTAAACTATTTTTAACACAGATAAAGTGAAACTTCAATCCGCCCACCTACCGTTCTTTTGGAATCCTATGCACTAAAAAACCTTAGAATCGCTCCTAAGGTTTCATGTTGTCTCGCCTCTTATTCAATCTCTCATTACGTGTAATCCTTTAATAAATGTCTCCAATAATACATGTAAACTTGTATCTAAATCTAGTGGCAAACCAAATCCACCCTGCTGTTCAATCGACGCAAACCCATGACAAATACTTCTGAATCCACGCGTCGCATGAAGTGCATTCTCTCCTTCTAAGCCGTATTGTTGTAAAACATGAAGACAAAGCTTTACAATTCCGTCACCTGCTTTTCTTACTTCTTCATCTCGTAAAAAAGTCGCTTCATATAATCCAGGATGTTTGCGTACGAATGCTACATACGCTTCTCCTAAAGCATGAATTGCTTCATCCATACGTTTACCCTCGGCCGCTTCTTCCAGTCTGTTATGCAGCTCTTTTATTCCGTACATACCAAGATTTTTCCGTACATCTTGTAACCCTTTCACATGATTGTATAGCGAGGGAGAACGCACCCCTAATGTTTGCGCTAATGAAGCTAACGTTACTTCTTGTATTCCATTTATATCTGCAATTTCTGCTGCTGTTTCTACAATTTTCTGTAATGTAAGTCCGATTCTCGGTGACATCAATTAAACCTCTTTTCTACTTTCCATATTCCGCTTAGCTTCCTTAATAGCAAGTTTTATAGCAGCGCCTGGATCCTTTATCATTTTTCCATGTCCCGCCGCAAGCAAGGAAGGCTCATATTCTCTTAGCTTCTCTGCACTTTGTAATGATATTTCTTTGCTCCACGTTGCCATCGCAGGAAACGGAAACCAAAATTTCATTTGTCCCGAAACAGCCATACCTCCTCTTGTTTGGAAGGCATCCCCGACAATAAGAGCTTTATTTCGTACATCAAGAAACGACATGGATCCTGGCGTATGTCCCGGTGTCATAATCGCAAGAAGCGATCCAACTCGATCGCCATCTTCCAATAAAACATCAGGTACCGTTTTTACCTTTTTAGGTGCACCGCCTTTTATTGGTATATTTGGTTCATCCTTTTGTAACGACGTATCTCCCTCTAACAGCTTTGCGTCCCGCTTAGAAATATAGACTGGGACATCAGGAAGTACTTCTTTTAATTCGTCTAGCGCACCGATGTGATCATCATGCGCATGCGTTAATACAATCTTAGTAATTGGTTTCCCTATTTTCTCAGCCGCCTGTAAAATACCTTTTGCGCTATATGGCAAAGCTGCATCAATTAAAGTTAAACCATCTTCTTCCTCCACAAAGTAACAATTCACAGGAAACACTCTTGGTAAAAATGACAATTGATATACCGTTTTTTCATGTATCATTCTCATATTTCCAGCTCCCTTTCCGAAAAACTAATGCTATTAGTTTTATTATACTAACGGCATTAGTTTTATGTCACTAAAAATTTCATTTTTTCAAAAAAAAAGAACAGTAGTCGTATAAACGACTACTGTTCTTTAAAGGTATTAAACTGTGTAACGCTCATCTTCTAAAATTTTCGCAGCGATTTCACGTTTCTTCGGAATTACGTTAAGTGGCGTGTGGCGTGTTAATTTGCGTAATGATGATAACATCATGCGCAGCATGTCGCCATTTTCAACTGCGATAAGTGTTTCTTTCGCATCTGCTTCGATTTCGTTGAATGCTTCTTGGCAGAATACTTCAGTGTATAACACTTTTTGTTTATTCTTTTCAAGACCAGTTGTTTTAATTGCTTTTTCTGTACGAAGAACAGCTGATTCCATTGCGTAAAGGTTGCTTACGATGTCAGCGATATTCACAAGAATTTCTTGCTCTTTATCTAATGCTTTACCGTATTTTTGAGCAGCTAATCCAGCTACCATTAAACCGATTTTCTTCGCGTTAGTTACTAAATACTTTTGAAGTGCTAATGGCTCATCGCCTACTTCTTCTGGCATCATCATCATTAACTCTTCTTGTAATTTTTGTGCTTTTTGAAGAAGTGGTAATTCACCTTTCATCGCCTTACGTAAGAACGTACCTGGTACGATTAGGCGGTTAATTTCGTTCGTTCCTTCGAAAATACGGTTAATACGAGAATCACGGTACATTCTTTCAATCTCGTACTCTGCCATAAATCCGTAACCACCGTGAATTTGAACACCTTCATCTACTGTATAATCTAATACTTCAGAACCGAATACTTTATTTAAAGAGCACTCAATTGCATATTCAGCGATAGAAGCTGCTACTGCTTTACCGTCTTTTACTTCTTCTTCAGATAATGTGCTCATGCGGCTTTCGAATAAACCTACTGTACGATATACAGAGCTTTCAGCTGCATATGTTTTTGCTGCCATATTCGCAAGTTTCTCTTGAATTAATGGGAAGCGAGCGATTGGTTGTTTGAACTGTTGACGTTGATTTGCATATTGTGCTGAAATTTCTACTGCACGTTTCGCAGATCCAACTGTACCAACACCTAATTTATAACGACCGATATTTAAAATGTTGAACGCGATAATATGACCTTTACCGATTTCACCAAGTAGATTTTCTTTCGGTACTAATGCATCTTCTAAAATTAACGTACGAGTTGAAGAACATTTAATACCCATTTTCTTTTCTTCTGGGCTTGTAGATACGCCTGGATACTCTTTCTCTACGATAAATGCTGAGAAGTGCTCACCATCTATTTTTGCATATACAACAAATACATCAGCGAATGCAGAGTTTGTAATCCATTGTTTTTCACCATTTAATACGTAATGTGTACCTTCAGCATTTAAACGTGCAGTTGTTTTTGCACCTAATGCGTCAGATCCTGAACCTGGCTCTGTTAATGCGTATGCAGCTAATTTTTCACCAGTTGCAAGTAATGGTAAATACTTTTTCTTTTGCTCTTCGTTACCGAATAATACGATTGGTAATGATCCGATACCTACGTGAGCACCGTGAGTAATTGCAAAGCCACCTGCGCGAGAGAATTTCTCTGCGATTAACGCTGAGCTTACTTTATCAAGACCAATTCCGCCGTACTCTTCTGGTACGTCAGCGCCTAATAAACCAAGTTCACCAGCTTCTTTTAAAAGACGCACAGAACGATCAAACTCGTGTTGCTCTAAATATTCAAGCTCTGGAAGAACTTCATTTACGATAAAGTCCTCTGTCGTTTTTGCAATCATTTTATGCTCAGATGAAAAATCCTCTGGCGTAAACACTTGATCAATCGTAATCTCATCAACTAAAAAGCTACCGCCTTTAACCGCATTTCCTACTGTTTTTTCCATGAAAATTTCCTCCTTCATATTTCCATAAGCCGCTTCTCTCATTTTGAAAGAAGCTGGCTCTCCCGTTTATTTTTTATAAACCTTTGTTGCTTCCATTCTTTGCATTAGCGTCATCTCGTTCTGAGCGAGCCACCTGCACTTTTTATAATCTAGTTCCAGCGGCTAGAATGTTCGGTGGCTTCGCTTCTTCCTGCGAGGCAAAGAGCGCCTCTACGTCTGAAGCTCCATCCCCCTCACATTCTGAGCGAGCCGCTTCCACTTTTTATAGTAATTCAAATACTCCCGCTGCTCCCATTCCGCCGCCGATACACATTGTTACGATACCGAATTGTTGGTTGCGGCGTTTCATTTCGTGAATAAGGGATAGTGTTAGTTTTGCTCCTGTACAGCCAAGTGGATGTCCAAGTGCGATTGCACCGCCGTTTACGTTTACTTTTTCCTCATCTAAACCAAGTTCACGAATAACTTGGATCGATTGTGAAGCGAATGCTTCGTTTAGTTCGAATAGACCGATATCAGATAGCTCTAAGCCAGCTAATTTTAACGCTTTTGGAATTGCAGCGATTGGACCGATTCCCATTACTTCTGGTGGTACGCCAGCTACTGCAAATGAACGGAATTTTGCAAGTGGTTTCATGCCATCACTCACTGCTTTTTCACGATCCATTAATAGTACAGATGCTGCACCGTCACTCATTTGTGAAGAGTTACCAGCTGTTACAGAACCGCGAACGTTAAATGCTGGACGTAATTTACCTAAAATGTCTAGCGACGTTTCTGCTCTTACACCTTCGTCTTGTGCGAAAATGATTGTTTCTTCTTGCAGTTTGTTGTTTGATCCAACAGTACGTAACGTTACATCTACAGATACTGTTTCATCAGCAAAGTTCCCTGCAGCTAATGCTTTCGCAGCACGTTGATGACTTCTTACTGCAAATGCATCTTGTTCTTCACGAGAAATTCCATATTTCACAGCAACTTGCTCTGCTGTATGTCCCATACCCATATAATATTCTGGAGCTGCTTCTACAAGGCGACTATTTGGACGAACAACGTGTCCCATCATCGGAACTAAACTCATTGATTCCGCTCCGCCTGATAATACAGCTTCCGAGTGACCAAGCATAATGCGCTCTGCTCCGTAAGCGATACTTTGTAACCCTGAAGAACAGTAACGGTTAATTGTAATAGCTGGAACATCATAAGAAAGTCCTGCTAGTCCGCCGATATTACGGGCCATATTTAACCCTTGCTCTGCTTCTGGCATCGCACAACCGAAGATTAGATCGTCGATTGGTCCTTCATAATTCGCACGCTTTAACGTTTCCTTTACTACTAATGCCCCTAGATCGTCAGGACGAACTGTTTTTAATGAACCCCTCTTTGCTTTTCCAATTGGTGTTCTTGCTCCCGCAACAATGACAGCTTCTCTCATGAACGATATCTCCCCTCGTTATTAGTTACGTAATGGCTTTCCTTTTACAAGCATGTGCTGCATTCTTGCTTGTGATTTCATCTCACTTACTAAGCTAATAAATGCTTCACGTTCTACATCTAATAAATACTGCTCATCAACTTCTGTTCCGTACGGCACTTTTCCGCCCGCAATGACATATGCAAGTTTTTTCGCAATGTGAAGATCATGTTCAGAAATGTAACCTGATAAATGCATTGCTTCTGCACCAAGTACAAGCGTTGCATATCCTGTTTCACCAACAACTGGTATCTTTTTACGGATTGGTGCTTTATAGCCAGCTTCATATAAAGCAAGTGCTTTTTGTTTCGCATCATATAGTAAGTGATCACCATTCACACTAATACCGTCTTTATCGCCTAAGAAGTTGTTCGAGACAGCTTCTTGTGCTGATGTAGAAACTTTCGCCATCGCTACAGATTCGAATACTTTATTCGCAACTTTTTGCAGATCAAACTCTACACCGTTTGGCATTTTATTTAAGTGTTTAATGTATAGCTCTTTATTACCGCCTCCGCCAGGGATTAAGCCAACACCAACTTCTACTAAGCCCATATACGTTTCACTAGAAGCTTGAATGCTAGCAGCTGGTAAGCAAACTTCTGTACCTCCACCAAGCGTCATACCATATGGTGCTGCTACGACTGGCTTAGAAGAGTACTTAATTTTCGTCATTGCATCTTGGAAGTTTTTCACAACCCACTCAATTTCAAAGTAGTTGTCATCTTGTGCTTCCATTAAGATCATTGCTAGGTTCGCACCAACGCAGAAGTTCTTCGATTGGTTACCGATAACAAGACCTTTATAATTCTTTTCTACTTCATCAACAGCGTAGTTAATCATTTGCGTAATATCCATACCGATTGCATTGCTCTTCGAATGGAATTCTAAGCAAAGGATACCGTCACCTAAATCAATTAAGCTCGCTCCGCTATTTTTCTTTAATACGCCATTTTTCGCTTTTAATTGCTTAAGAGAAATTGCCTTTTTATTACGTTCGATTAGCTTATATTCGCCATTATCATAATAGTAGCTATCTCCGTTATCATGTTTGTAGAAAGTAGTGAAACCTTTCTCTACCATTTCTTTCACCCAAGTCGGAACAACTGCACCACTTTCTTCCATCTTTTGAACGGACTTTTCAACGCCAATTGCATCCCAAACTTCAAATGGTCCTTGCTCCCAGCCGAAGCCCCACTTCATGGCTTGGTCAATTGCAACGATATCGTCAGCAATTTCTTTATGAAGTTTTGCAGAGTATAAAAGAGTCGGTGTAATGATGTTCCATAACAACTCTCCTGCGCGGTCTTTCGCGTATACAAGCGCTTTCAATTTATTCGATAAACCTTTTTCTTGTTTACTTAACTCGATAGATGCAGCTTTTAATTTTTTGCGAGCTTCGTATTCCATCGTTTCAGGATTTAGTTCTAAAATTTCTTTTCCTTGTTTTAAGAAGAAGCCTTGACCTGTTTTGCTTCCAAGCCACTTTTTATCAAGCATGTCATGCATAAAAGCTGGTACTTTAAATACATCACGCTCTTCTTCTTTTACGTTTTCATATACGTTATTTGCAACGTGTACGAATGTATCTAAACCAACAACATCTAATGTACGGAACGTTGCGCTCTTCGGACGACCAATAAGTGGGCCTGTTACAGAATCAACTTCCCCAATGCTATAGCCGCGCTTAATCATTTCTTGTAATGTTACAAGCAAGCCATACGTACCGATGCGGTTTCCAATAAAGTTTGGTGTATCTTTTGCGATAACAACGCCTTTTCCAAGAACGTCTTCGCCAAATAGTTTCATGAAGCTTAATACTTGTGGATCAGTTTCTTTCGTCGGTATTACCTCTAGAAGTTTTAAATATCGTGGTGGGTTAAAAAAGTGTGTGCCTAAGAAGTGTTTCTGGAAGTCGTCTGAACGACCCTCTGCCATTTTTTCAACGGAAATGCCTGATGTATTTGAGCTCACAATTGAGCCTGGTTTACGAACAGCATCTACTTTTTCAAATAGTTTCTTTTTAATATCTAAGTTCTCAACTACTACTTCAATAATCCAATCTACATCAGCTAGACGCTCAAGATCATCTTCTAAGTTACCTGCTTCAATCAGTGCTAAATTTCCTTTCACTGTCAGAGGAGCTGGTTTTTGCTTTAATAGTTTTTGCACAGCCGTATTACTAAAACGATTTCTCACACTTTTATGTTCTAATGTAAGTCCCTTCGCTTCTTCTTCTTTCGTAAGCGCAGGTGGTACAATATCAAGCAATAATGTCGGAATACCAATATTAGCTAAGTGTGCCGCAATTCCTGAACCCATTACGCCTGAACCTAGAACAGCAGCCTTTTTAATTTGGAACATCCATTTCTCCCCCTATTCTTGAATGAATGCTCATTCAATTTTTCGACATAAGTCGCAATCAATGAGTGAGCCTCTACTAATAAATATATGATACAGTTTGAATTTTCGCAATATATTTATTGATAAAATTTTCTGAAATAAATATATTTCTTTCATTTGGCTATGCTATACATGTGTATTTTCTTCATTAAAATGCACTTTTCCTTTTTATAATCTGACGAAACTGGAGGAATATATATGGCAAAACTTAAGAAGAACCCTTCAAAAGCTGGAATTAGCGCAGCAAGCGTAACTGGAAATGCAGGCCCGCATAATCAAGGTGTTGAAAAAGGGCGTCAAGGTAATAACCAACAATATAAGAAGCATAATATGGGCGAAAAATAACGCTATATTTTTGGGCAGAGAACGTGGCATAATGATTAATGGCTGCTTTTTCTGCCCAATTTATTTGGAACAAAAGAGGGAATTATAATGAAACGAACAATAGTTATGATTGTAATGATTGCTACACTGTTTACAGGGATGATTTTCTTCTCTTATGCTCACAGACAACAAGCCGTAAGAGCGGATCAACCTAGTATTACTGGGCAATATGGAATTACAATCGATGCAGACACAGGTGAAATTTTGTATGGAAAACGCGAGGATGAGCGCTCTTATCCGGCTAGTATAGCCAAAATGATGACAACTCTTCTCTTACTTGAGAATGTAAAAGAAGATGAGGAAATTACAGTTACAGAAAACGCAATAAAAACAGAAAGTCAAAGTAAGAAGATTAAGCTTCGTGCTGGTGAAAAATTAAAACGTGATGAGGCATTAAAACTTATGCTTATCATTAGTGCAGACCCTATCGCTGAGTCAATTGCAGAACATATCGCAGGATCAAAAAATGAGTTTGTGAAAATGATGAATGCTAGGGCGAAGGAACTCGGGACGAAGCATGCAACTTTCAAAAATGCAAGCGGTGCTGATGCACTTGGAAATAAAGTATCACCTTATGACATTGCTATTATTACGAAAGAAGCATTAAAGTATCCAATTGTTTTAGATTATATGAATTCAACACATACTACTCTACATACTTCAGAGCGCTCTCCAAAAATTGCAAACTATGGACGAGAAGAACTATATGACGATCCATATGCGATTGGAAGTAAAAGTGGTCTATCAGCACTCGGAAAATACACAGTCGTAACAGTTGATAAAAAAGACGGTAAACGCGTCATTAACGTCGTGTTATCTTCTACTCGTACGCAGCTATACCCTGATACGAAGAAAATGGCGCACTACGCATTTCAGCAATTAAAATAACCAAGGAGTATTTTCTCCTTGGTTATTTTTTAACCATACCTTTTAATACGAACGCAACGTTTGCTGGACGCTCTGCTAGACGACGCATGAAGTAGCCATACCAGTCGTTTCCATAAGGCACGTAAACACGCATTTTGTAACCTTCTTTTACTAGCTCAAGTTGACGCTCATTACGAATACCATATAACATCTGGAATTCAAATTGGTCTCTTGGAATATTGTGTTCTTCGGCAAGTTTTTTCGTATATTCAATAATCGCTTCGTCATGTGAAGCAATTGCAGTATAATTTCCATTTAATAAGTGCATTTTAATAATTTTTTTATAGTTATCATCTACATCTTTCTTATCCGGGAACGCTACCTCTTCAGGCTCTTTATAGGCTCCTTTTACAAGACGTAAATTAGGACTATAAGCATTTAATTCTTCCATATCTTTTTCTGTACGATATAAGTAAGCTTGAATAACAGTACCAATATTATCGTATTCAGATTTTAACTGTTTAAAGATATCAATTGTTTTTCCGCAGCGCGTATAGTCTTCCATATCAATTGTAATAAACACACCGTTTTCTTTTCCAGCTTCTAAAATACGGCGCATATTGTTCATTACGATTTCATCAGAGATATCTAATCCCATAGAAGTCATCTTTAAAGAAAGCTGCGAATTAAGACCTTCTCTTCCAATTGCACGAATCGCTTCAATCGATTCGCTAGCCATTTCATTTGCTTCCGCTTCGTTATCAACGAATTCACCTAAATAATCGATCGTTACACAAAGCCCTTGCTTATTTAATGCTTTAATTGCTGCTGTCGCTAATTCAATCGTCTCCCCTGCGACGAAGCGACCCGCGCCAAAGCGTAAACCGTACTTTTTAGCCAGTTTTGTTAGCGCTTTATTTTTTGATAAAAAAAGAAACGAATTGCGCATTAATTGTTCCATGTAATTCACCCCTATGACTGTTCTTTATCTGTTTTTTACCCCTCTTCAAAATTATATCACTGTTTAAAATTATTTGATACAAATAATTATTTAGATAATTTATAAAATACTATAAAAATATTTAAAACCCCATATTCTTGCTTACAAATATGCCGGGAATTTTTTTCGACATTTATAAAAAACGGGTTTACTAGGCAAAAAATAAGCATATCGAAAATATTCGACATGCCTATAAAACCCTTTATATTCCATGTAAATTATATGAGGATATTAATGTCAAGAACAATATATGTTTCATATTCATCAATCATCGTGACTTTGAATATCTACCTAAAAAGGGATGCAATGACTAGCACTTACAATTAAATATACCCTTTTACAGTAAAACCAACTTTCTATGTAGATTAAGACTCATTTTATATTTTGCATATAGAGGATATTAATTAATATTTTGGCCCCATCATCATAAACTGATTGGCAAAACTGTCTACACTTCTTTTATATCTTTCTAAATCACCTTCTATATTTTGAAATTGATTAAGTACATACATT
Source organism: Bacillus nitratireducens (assembly GCF_036320425.1). Classification (NCBI taxonomy): domain Bacteria; kingdom Bacillati; phylum Bacillota; class Bacilli; order Caryophanales; family Bacillaceae; genus Bacillus; species Bacillus nitratireducens. Next base: position 501,203 of record NZ_JAUMJO010000005.1, on the reverse strand, counting down.
AATTTATCTTCAGTTTCACTTAATCTTCTTTCAATTTCGCTTGCAGTGTTCCCTTTCCAATTATGAGCTAATAATGTTTTGATAGAATATAGTTTGATTTTGTGATTTTCTAAATCTGATAAACACTCAGCTAATTGATTGGTTGCCCCTTGTACATCTAAAGAATGTTGAATAACATCATAGTTTTTCATGCTATTTCCTCCTATTTAGCCTTCATTATCCACCCGTTCAAATTCATTTGCCTTTTGATAAATAAAATCTGATGTAGAACGTAGAGATTCCACATAGTTTCTTTGGAATTGATTTACAGCATACGTGATTGTAGGGATTAAATTACCATCTACACTAGCCGGTGATTGCTGTAATACTTGTATAATCTTTGAGCTGGCTTCCACGATTTTTTCGTTAATATGATCTATTTCACGTTGTAAATCTGTTGTAATGGCTTGAATATCCTCAACTTTCAGGTGGATTTCTGTATTCTTAACTTGGCGAATAACTCCATGGGGTTCGGCTACTAACATCGGACTTCCATCAGAGTGGAACATTCCTTGAAATGTATCCATAGGGTGTTCTGACATAAGTAAAAGACCCAGTACACCATGAGAAGTTCCATTACTTTTTACAACATATTGTTTACCAATCGGATTTGCACCAAATTGTTCAAAATTCCCTACAGCATCTTTTTCATGTGTATAATCAACAGCCTTATGATCCATTACACCTTCATCTACACGTTTTTTTGCTTCATCACTTAACAAGCGATAAATATTAGGTGCAGCATATGTTGTCGCATAAAAGTTTCGTTCAGCAGCAACAAAATCAGCTTCCGCAGCTCCTTTGCTATGTCCAGTCGTATGAACAGAGATTGGTTTGTAGGTTTCGTTCACTCTGTCTACAAATTCTAGTGAACTATCAAAAGAAGTCGGGAGCTTTTGGATGTCTCCCCCAACAGCTCCCCAGTTATCTTTCATTCCCATTGTGATTTGGAAAGTATCCGTAGATAAATCACCATCAAACTTTCCAAATTCCGTTCCACGAAAAGAATAGATAATATTATCATATTGCGTTTTATCTGGGTCATAATCCTTGGCAGGTACAACAGCAATAGCTTGCAGGCCATTTTTTGCTTCGTTTTGATTGGTATCGATGGATTCAATTACTACCCATTTTTTCCCTTAACTACCTTTTATTTCAGTACCCTTTTGCAAAACGTCACCATAAACTTGATCTGCTAATTCAAAATAATCTTGATCTGTCGCAATAGGATTTTTTTGAAATTCAGTCATCTTTCACCACTCGTTTCATGATATATTTTAATTATATTTTAATGCAAGGAGATTCCAAATGAAAAAGAAATTGGTAATTACATTAACCATTATTTGTATTATAGCAGGAGGATATATTGCAATGAAATATGTAGAGAAGAAAAAACAAGAAGAGCTGTTTTGGAAGAAACAAGAAGCACGAGTGGAAAAGTACATTCGTTATAATGTAAAGGATGTGAAATCTATTACATTTACAAAAAGGGAAATAACCCCTATGGGCATTCCACATATAAATGGATATATAAACCAAGATGACAAATTATGGTTTATAGCTAGCGTCAGTACTACAAAAGATTTTGAGGAGCAGCTTACACGTTCTGGAGAACTGGGAAAACTTATAAAAGATCCTGAAAAATCTGTATCCGAAATAGAAAAAGAAGAAAAAAGATAGAGCATGAATTCAAATCAGCATTCTTCCAAGAACATACGAAATAGCTGATTAAACAATTGAAGAATGCATTTAATTTTATAATGAGGAATCGATCAAAAAATGCACAACCTTTTCTCAATATTGTATTGAGAAAAAGTTGTGCATTTTATTCTTTTTATCCTTCAGTTCTCTTCTCTTCATTCATTTTTTTAATATCCGTAATTAACTTCACCATCTCTTCTTTCGCATCTGGATACGTCTCATTCCAGTGCTTTACTAAAGCCGGCATCGTCTTAGCTATGTAAGAATACAGTGCCCACTTCTGCACCTGTTCTTTTCTCTCTTCATTGCTCTCTCCGAGTAATAGTTCCGTGTATTTCTCTAACAACCCGTCAAATTGTTCGTTAAACTTTTCACTCATCTTCTTTACCTCCTATATGAAAAAAGCAGCGAAGATCGCTGCTTTTCCTTATAATTTTGATCGAACAGAGTTTAATTTTTTCTCCATTGTACTTACTTTATCACGACGATCATCGATACGAATTGTTGTTGCAACGCGCTGTGCACCTTTCGTATATGGAACTTCATGCATTTGTTGAATTACTTCTAGAATGACAGGAAGATCTCCTTCAATAACTGTATTCATTGGTGTTAATTGATACTTCACGCGATCTGCATTTTTCTCAAGCACCTTTTGTACTTCTGCTACATACTCACTAACACTTGGATTACCTGTTCCTACTGGAATAATCGATACGTCAACAATTGCCATAGTAGTCTTCCTCCTATAATCGTTTCTTATATATCCATTGTCTATTTTACCGAAATACGCAGCATTTTACTAATTTGTTATTCCTCTATTTTAAATTGCTCAACCAATCTTTCTAAGTCTCTCATATGCTCCGTCAAGCTTTCCATCGTATGAGCTACCTTTTCTAGATGATTCACTTGTGATTCAGTTGCAGCATTTACCTCTTCAGAAACAGCTGCACTTTCTTGACTCGTACCAGCAATCGTATGCATTACCGCTGTAATTTCTCCTTGCTCGTGACCAATGTTATTTACCTCTTCTACGATTTGTTCCACTGAAGTACTAATCGTATTAACAACTGACATAATTGTACGGAATTCTGCCTCTGCCTCTGTCGTAACTTTATTTTGTACATCTGCAATATCTTTTAATTTACTTATAACTTCTACAACTCGTTTTACCTCTACTTGTACATCGCCAATCATCGTTGCGATTTCTCCTGTTGCCTCTTTCGATTGTTCCGCTAACTTTCGAACTTCTTCAGCAACAACAGCAAAGCCCTTACCTTGCTCACCTGCACGTGCTGCTTCAATCGAAGCGTTTAAAGCTAGTAAATTCGTTTGATCCGAAATACCCTTTATAAGCTCTACAACATTTTGAATGGATCCAACCCTTTTCTCTAACTTACCGGATGCTTCTTCCGTATGAACAACGATAGAAGATGATTGTGCTCTTGTACGAACTAAATTCCGCATCGTATTTAATCCTTGCTTAGACGCTTCTTCCGCCTTGCCAGTCACTCCCTTTATTTCACCAACGGAACCATTCATTTCTTCCATCGATTTCGCCATATTTTCAAGTTGCGCTGAAACCTTATCTACACTATTAGCAAGAGTAGATGCGCCTCCGCTCACATCATCCATTGCACCTGAAACTTCTCTACTAGCCGCTACCGTTTCATTCGTTAAATAATACAGATTGTGAGTTGATTGCTGTACTGTCGATACACTATTTTTAATTTCACTTACCATTTCATTCATTTGCTCAACCATATGATTAAAGTGCGTCGTAAGCGTACCAACCTCATCTTTACTTGTCACCATCATTTGGAGTGTTAAATCACCTTCCGCTACTTTTTGAACGTGATTTGTTAATAGTTGTAATGGTCTTGCTAATCTTCTTGAGAATATATATGACGCAACTATTCCAATTAATAAACTTATACACGCCATTAAAATAACCGTATTCCTTGTTTCTACAAGTAAATTATCAATTTCCTCTTTCGGATATACAATCCCTACCTTCCAGTTCATCTTATTAAAGGTTTGACTATACGCAACTACATCTTTCTTATCTAGTGTCGTTACTGCAAATCTCGTTTCACCTTTATTTAAACTTTTCACAAGTGGTTCTTTCGAAACATCTTTCCCAACTTTCCCCGGATATACAAGGGCAATATGTTTATCATTTACGATAAACATTTCCCCACCATTGTTATATTGAATATTATGGAGTAGTTTTTGAAGTGTCCCTAGCGATACGTCCATTGCCATAACTCCTAATACTGATCCATCTTGACCAACAACAGCCTTTGAAACTCCGATACTTAGCTTGCCTGTCGCAACTTCATAATGTGTTTGTCCCCAAATAATAGAATTCGTATCTGCTTCTGCTGCTTTATACCAAGGGCGACTCGTCGGATCATATCCTTCTGGAATCGTCCCACCATCTGCAATATTTGCACTGAATGTCTTTTTATCTTTCGTCCCAATATATACGTCTAAAATATCGGGGTGGGATTTTTTAAAATAGGAAAACTCCTTTAATATAGAACTTTCTTCTTCTGGCGTAACTCCATCTTGTAACATATTTTGAATGCTATAATGGCTCCCATAATACCCCATGCCCTCTTCAATTTGCTGCATAAATGCATTTAATTGCTCTGTCACAAGGTCCATCGTATTTTTAGAATGCTGGTCTAAGGAGTGCGTTTCTTTTTCTTTTTGTAATTGATACACACCTGTACCTAATATTACAAACATCATAGAAATAAGCACCGAAAACACTACTGCAATTTTTAAACTTAAACTTCTCAACATCTTCCCTCAAGCATCTCCTTCTCGATGAATTATAATTCTATTAATTACTATATTAAGTATAATGGATAAATATAAAAGCTCAATCTATATAGTATAAAAAATTAAAATTTATTCTCATTTCAATCAGCTTAGTTATTATCTCAACACTTGTGCAAAAACAAATAGTTCATTATCCTTAACATATAATCTCATTCGTTCGGAGGGAACTATGCTACAAAAATTCGGTTTCTCACAATATGAAAGCCAGGCCTATGAAGTTGTCGTATCAAGCAACGAACCATTAGATGCAACAACTATCGTTAAACATTCAGGTGTTCCAAAAGCAAAAATATACGAAGTGTTAGCACGCCTCATTGATAAGGGGATGGTAATGGATTCTGTTTCAGAAAAGAAAAAGTTGTATACAGCATTACCACTCAAGCTAGCAATTGAAAAATTAACGACAGAATTCCAATCTAATATTAAAGAACTTGAAAATAATATTTCTAAAAAGTCATTTACAGATGACCGCGTTTGGAGCTTAAAAATGCAGTCTTCTATTAAAGTACAAAGTAGGCAACTTATAGAAGATGCAAAAGAATCTATACGCATATCCGCATGGAACGATACCCTTTTAGAATATCTTCCTTTACTAGAACAAAAAGCAAAACAAGGCGTCCAAATCGAGTCCCTCATAGTTGGAAAAGTAGAAACAGACTTAGAAAACATGCATTTTCTAATCCCAACTGAAGAACCTAACGCATTAGAGCGCTACTTACTACTCATCGTTGACGATCGTGAAATTTTATTTGCTGGTGTAGAGCAAGAATCATGGCAAGCGATGAAAACAATGTCACAACCTTTCGTGAAGTTCTTTACGGAGTTCTTCTATCATGATGTTGCACTTGCAAAGATTACCCTGAAACACCATGATCTCTTTATGGAAGATGAGGAAATTAAGAGCTTGTTGATGAAGTTGAGATACTAAAAAAAACGCCTCTATTTCAAGGCGTTTTTTTCTACATTTCTTTTCTATTTTTCATTCTTAACACATAAGCACCAGCAATAATAAAACTAATTCCTAAAACGAATAACGACGTAAATTCATTACCGACGCCACCAGTAGCTGGTAAACGAACTTCATTATGAGTATTAGGTTGTTTTACTGGCTTCACATCAGTGGAAGGTTTCACTTCTCCACTCGGTGTTGGCTTATTTGGCTTAGAAGGAAGTGATGCCTTTTCTTCTTTCTTATTTTTCACAATATGTTTAATAATTTCTCCATCCTCTTTTATTTCAAATGCGAATGTCTCTTCATTTATTACATATCCATTCGGTGCTAATGTTTCTTTATACGTGTACTTTCCGTATGCTAGTTTGAATTTCGCTACACCTTGCTCATTTGTTTTTCCTTTTACTACTTCTTTTCCTTGTTCGTTATAAATTGTAAACTCTGCATTTGGCAGTTTCGTATTTCCATCCGCTACATCTACTTTCGTTATTTCTAATTCACCTTTTAGATTTTCATTTTTCAACTCTAATACAGCTGTTTCACCAGTTTTCACTTCAATCTTTTTAACACTTTCGTCTAACACATATCCAGCTGGCGCTTGAATTTCTTTGACGCTATATATACCAATTGGAAGATTACCTAGCTCCGCAACTCCCTTATCATTTGTCGTAACATTTTGTTTAAAGTTTTCATTAGAGACTTCAAACACAGCTCCTTTTAATAATTCCTTTTTTTCTCCTAATTTCATAATCTTTAAAGAGCCTACTGATTCCCAATTTACAGCTAAATCTGTACTGATTTTCTCACTATTTCTTTGTAACAATACCGTTGTATTTTGAACTTTTCCCGAGCCTTTAAAAGCTATTGCTTGTAAATTTGTTAAAGTAGACTTCACTTTCATTTTAAAATTTCCACTACTCGTATCTTTCGGGATTAATATTTTAAATTTTTCGTTAATTTGTAATGTACTTTTCTCTTCTCCATTTTCATTTACAATTCGAAGTCCTTTAGGAGCATTTTCAGGAAGAATTGTATAAGAGCCAGAAACCGCATTTGTTTGCACTGCATAAAACCCTGTTTCTAAATAGTCACCTTTTTGTGTAGCAGTTTGTGGATCTACAGGATTAACTTCAAAAAACACATCTTGTGATCCAGTTGTATTTTTTGAAGCTTCTACTAACTTCTTCATAAGATTATGTACTCGTTCATTTTTTGCAACTAAATCTTCTTCCGTTAATTCATTTGCTGCAATCCATACTGCTAATTGTGTCGCATAATGCGCTTCTTCTACTGTCGCTACACCTAATTCAGATGGGCTTTTTTGAGGATATCCATTTAATAAAACACGATATACAGCATCAGATGTTTTTCCCATTTCAGGCAAATCATCCCCATTGGGAGAACGTAAATCAGGCGTTAAACAATACGCAATACTACCCGAAGCCGTTTTAATTATCTCTGTCTTTATTTCACGCTGTTTCGAATTACTATAGCTCCAATCCATTTTATATGTGTCTCTGTTCATTACTTCTGCCTTCACTTGTGGCATTGCAATTCCTAATAAAATAATAAGAGCACTTAAAAAACTAAACCATTTCCCTACCATCTTTCGTTTCATTCTCTCCACCACCATATTTAAATTTCTACATGAAGCAATCTTACTGTTTCATTGTACTTATAGTAAAAAAAAGAGAATAGTTGGTTTTTTTGTAGTATCTTGTCGAATTGTTGAGAAATTCAAACGGATAAACTGCGAATTTTGAATTTCTCATTCTCATTTGACTATTGATAAATAAAGATAATTTGCGCTCAGCCCTTTAAACATAATAAAAAGGCACTTTCAAAAGTACCTTTCAAATTTGCTAAAATTGCATTTCTTTATATCTGCATATAATTATTTTCAAAATAACTACTATTACTTATTCTTCTCCTTTATCTCCATCAACAGTTCAATAATTTTCTCATTTTGCTCCACTTGTTTCTCTGAATTTTGATAGATGAAACGAACCCATCTAAGAACAAACACGACTATAACTATCGGTAGTAGTGCCAATATAGCTCCAACTAAATCATATGCCATTTTCCATCACCTCGCCATATACACCTTCTCCATTTCCCTACTAAAACCTGCAATTTTTTACAAAACAAAAAAGAACCTATCAAACGATAGATTCTTCTTTCGCGAACTGAGTAGAGCGTCCTCTCGTAATAGAGAAAATCGCACAAAGCAGTGCCAATATAATAAAAACGCCGCCTACCCAAGCGTTATATATAACAGATGATTTCTCAATAACAACTCCGCCCACTGTTGAGCCAAGTGCAATTCCTAAATGAAGTGCAGAGTTATTTAAACTTTGCTGAATACCAGCTGATTCTGGCGCAATTTCAATCAAATAGTTTTGCTGTGCTGGCGAAATTGCCCAGCTCAGCATACTCCAAAGTCCCATCATAATAATGAACAGCGGGAATGAGAATGTCATCATCGGCAACATAAAGATTGCACATGCAAATACGATAATGATGGAAATAATACTTTTCTTCGATCCCCATTTATCAGCAAGCCAGCCGCCAAGGCCACCTCCAAGTACCGCTGCAATTCCGAAAATGAAGTAAAATACACTAATCCAGTTCGCTTCCACATGCATCACATCTTTTAAAAATGGTGTTAAGTATGCATACAGTGTTAAATGACCTGTTAAAAATAAAAATGATGTTAACTGTGCACTTACAATTTTTTTATCCTTTAACGTAGCAATTTGTTCTCTTATTGATAATACCGATGTTGGTGGTACTTTCGTTAAGAATAATGAAATACAAGCAATCGCCATAACCGTTAATATTGAAATTAACACAAATGGCGCACGCCACCCATATGCATTTCCTAGCACAAGACCTAGTGGTACTCCAAGTACGAGTGATCCACTAATCCCCATGAAAATGATTCCAATTGCACGCGCACGAAAATGCGGCTCTACTACACTAGAAGCAAGTGTTACTGACAGTGCAATAATAAGCGATCCACCCGCTGCACAAATGACCCTTGAGAACATTAACATTCCGTAATTCACACTAAATGCCGAAACGATATTTCCGATTAAGAAAATCGATAATGCCCCAATGTATAATGTTTTTCTTTCAAACTTCCCTGTTAATGCTAATAAAACTGGACCTGACAAAGCAAACACTACCGAATATACGGTTATAAGCTGACCAGCTGCGCTAATCGATACTCCTAAATCATCGGCAACTAAATCAAGCGTTCCTCCTATAATTAGCTCAACCGTTCCGACTACGAAAGCCGCGATAGCTAAAATATACACACGAAAATCCAAGACTTTTCCCACACTTTCTTTTAGGTTACTACCGCTATAGTAACCTAAAAGAAAAATGGACGCAAGTATAATTTTTTCGCAATAAAAAGGCAGGCGTATAATACGCCTGCCCTTCAAACATTAAACTCCAGTTTTTTTCTTCTTATTTAAGTACCAATACACCGGAAGTCCAGTAAATACCATTCCAATCGATAAGAAACAACTTACCGGATCGTTAATAATCGCACTTCCCAGTACAAACAATGACCCTAAAATCGCAACGATTGGTACAATCGGGAATAACGGTACACTATATGCACGCTCTTTATCCTTGTTACGTCTTCTTAAAATGAAGACACCAATAAACGTCATTACGTAGAAAATATAAATAATGAATACGGAAATCTCAGATAGCTTATTCGGATCACTAATAAGCATTAAAATAATTCCTAATATGATTTCAACAGTAATCGCATTCGCTGGTGTTTTAAATCTTGGGCTTTCCTTTGCAATAAACTTAGAAAACGGAAGGTGTCCACGCTCTGCCATCGACATCGGAATACGTGGGAATGTTAAGATCTTTCCATTTAAACAGCCGAAAATAGAAATGATAATACCGATACTAATAATTTTCCCGCCATATTCTCCAAGTAACATGCCCGCAGCTGTCGCTGTTGCATTTTCTCCAAGATCTACAATTTTCGCTGCTGGTAATACATTTAATAACGCTAAGTTAATTAATACGTAAGCAGCTGTTACAATTAAAATCCCAACTGTCATTGCCTTCGGTAATAATTTTGTTGGGTTCTTCATTTCTCCGCCAATAGAAGCGAGTAAAATCCAACCATCATAAGCAAATAAAGTTGCCAAAATTGCCATCCCGATACTTTGATTTTCTGATATCGGTACAACTACGTTGAAGATATCACTATTCCCTTTCCAAAACCCTAACACAACAATTAATATAATTGGAATCATCTTCCCAACTGTCGTAACGGTTTGAACGATGCCTCCATATTTTGTTCCCATACTATTTATAACGCCTAGGAACACAACTGTTCCAATTGCAATTGGTAAATTCCAGACTTTATCTAAATAGAAAAAATTAATCATTAAAGAACTAAAGTACAAACCTAACGTTCCAATAATAGCTGGACCATATACAATCGTTTGCATCCAGCCAGATAAATACCCCCAAAAGCTTCCGTAAATCTCCTCTAAATACGTATACAACCCACCATTTTTCGGAATCTGCGCTCCAATTTCGGCTACTGTTAAACCACTTGCTAACGTCAACAGACCACCAATTATCCAAGCCCAAATAGCCATATTAGAACTCCCTGAGTAATCTAATACACTCCCTGGTTTCATAAACACACCAGACCCAATAATAGTTCCTACTACGATAGAAAGTGCCACTGTTAAACCAATTTTGTTTTTCTCATCATGATGCATGCTGCATATCCTCCTTCCAATTCTAGTGTGATGCAAAAATGAAATAAAAAAACACTCCTCCCTAAAAAGGGACGAGTGTTGTATTCGTGGTTCCACCCTTGTTTCAATTCGCAAAGTGACACACTTCACCAATTTCTCAAGTCTAAATAACGGTTTTTGCCGGCAAGCAATTACTAGATATCCGTTCACTGCTGCAGTTCAGAGGGGGTAATCGATTTTCCCGTATTAGGAAGCTCACAGCCAAAGGCTTCCCTCTCTGAGAATCGTAAAAAATTGATCATGTCCTCATCATCACTTCTTGATGTCGAATTTTGTAGTTATTTCCCATTATATTGAATTGTTAGAAAAAATCAATATATTTTTTATATAACATAAGAAATATTTCTCTTCTTATATTATAACAGAAGCTACTTTATTTCTCTAATCTCCTCTTCCACGAACGCCATAAGATCGTAAATGGAATTATATCGATAATTCGACAAAAACGACAACGATATCACCCTAAATACTAAAAGGAGGCTGTTCCAAAGACAGCCTCCTCGCATACGTACCTTTCGGTTGCCCACACGGAAGATACGACATAGTTCAATTATTTATCTTCTTTTTTCATAAAAAACTTATGGTGCGGTAAATCAACATTCAATTCCTCTAATTGTTTCTTTTCATTTTCTAAAATTGCTTTCGCTTTTTCTTTTGTTGCCTCATCTAATCCAGTAAAGATGTCTTCATGCTTCTCTTTCTCTGGAAGTTTTACACCTAGCTTTGTTAATTCTTCTTTTGCTTGCTCATGTGTTAATTTTCCGGACTTTTCTTGTTCTAAAATCGACTTTGCTTTTTCCTTTGTTGCTTCATCTAAGTTAGCAAGCATGTCTTTATGCTTACCCTTCTCTGGCATTTTCACGCCTAACTTTGTTAATTCCTCTTGCGCTTGTTCACGTGTTAATTTACCAGATTTCTCTTGCTCTAAAATTGATTTTGCTTTTCCTTTCGTCTGATCATCTAATCCCGCAAACATATCACCATGCTTACCCTTCTCTGGCATTTTCACGCCTAACTTTGTTAATTCCTCTTGCGCTTGTTCACGTGTTAATTTTCCGGACTTTTCTTGTTCTAAAATCGACTTCGCTTTTTCTTTCGTCACTTCATCTAGGTTCGCGAACATTTCCTTATGCTTACCCTTCTCTGGGAATTTCACACCTAGTTTTGTTAATTCCTCTTTTGCTTGCTCACGTGTTAATTTCCCAGATTTCTCTTGCTCTAAAATCGACTTCGCTTTTTCTTTCGCCTGATCATCTAATCCCGCAAACATATCTTTACGTTTTTCTTTCTCTGGAAGCTTTACACCTAGCTCCTCTAACTGTTTCTTTGTATCATCCATAATCGTTTTTACTTTTTGTTTTGTAGCGTCATCTAAATCCTGCTTCGCCGTTTTTGTAGGTTGCTCAGCCGCCGGAGTATTCGTTGCCGCAAATGCTGGTATACCCACTCCTCCTATAATTCCAAATGATAAAGCACCTGCAATTGCTAAATACCCAACTGTTTTCTTCTTCATAGGAAATTTCCTCCTTCATATTTCTAAAGCATGTACACTTTCGTATACAATGCCAATAGTAATGTTGGTTTCTTAAAATTTCCTTAACGATGTAAATAAAAAACACCGCTCATCATGAGCGGTGTTTCTCTATGCATTTTGTAATTGTACTTCTTCACGCTCCATTACTTTTCTTAGCACAATTGTTTGTGTCATTGTAAATAAATTACCTGTAATCCAATACAGCACAAGTCCTGATGGCGCCGCAAATCCCATAAATAGAATCATTGCAGGCATCATAATTTGCTGTACTTTTAGCATCTGTACTTGCTCTCCAGGCGTTATATTTGATTGGAACACCTTCATTTGAATAAATGTTGTTAACGCTGCGATAATCGGTAATACATGATATGGATCTGCATGTCCTAGGTTCACCCATAAAAATGAAGATGTACGAATCTCTTCAGTTCGGCTAATCGCATAATACAAAGCAGAGAAAATCGGCATTTGTATAAAGATTGGCCAGCACCCAGCTAACGGATTCCAACCGCCTGATTTCATTAGTTCTGACATTTCTTTTTGATACTGTTTTTGTTTTTCAAGATCTTTACTCACATCACCGTGTTTCTTTTTCAGCTTCTGTAATTCAGGTTGCATCTTTTTCATTTTCATTTGACTGCGATATTGCGAAACAGCTAATGGAATCATCGCTGAACGAACAACTAGCGTAATAACAATGATAGCAATCCCGAAACTTCCACCAGGTATATGATGAGCAACAAATTGAATCATAAACGAGATTGGATATACGAAATAATGGTTCCAAATTCCCGTACTATGTGAATCAATTGTGCCTGCATTACTGCAGCCAGATAAAACAAAAACAAGTAATAATGATAAACTAATGAGCGCAGCTCGGTATGATTTTAACATGTTCATTCCTCCAATGTTTCGTAATTAATTAGCGAAACATTGGTGTATACGGACCTACCTCGTCACTCTCTCCGCTCGATTCTTGTCTACGGACAGAACGAATCATTCCATATTTATAAAAAATAGAGAAAAGCGGTACATTTCCTATACCCTCTTCACACGTATCAACTAGTTTAAAAGCTCTCTGTCTACCGCTCGATGCTTGTTGACGTACAAAGCGAGAAACATTAGCAAGAAAAAAGACTTCTAATACACAAAGCGCTGTCGTTACAAACGATATATATAGAATTGCATCCTGCAATAAAAATTCCATCGCTTCACATCCTTAATAAAGTCATTTTAGCATATTCAGCAAACATTCTCTATTTCCTTTTGTTCTCAAAAGTTTTTTTGCATATTTTCTCAAAAAATTATGCTAGAAAACCAATGTATTCGCTTTCTTTAGTATATTCACACGTATCTTTGAATAGGTTTAATTTGTTAGAAATTTATAAAATTTTTGCATTATAATAAAACTATTGCCAGTTTTTGAAAAAAGCTTTATTCTCTTCTTGTAATCAAAAATGAATATGGAGATGAAACATACTATGGGTCAACTAGGAGACGCCGATTACGTTCCCGACACCGCCTTTTTATCCTTCCCAGCAGCTAAAACATTTCATTTAGAATTTATCATACAGTTAGTTGTTATTTTTATAGCTTCTATTTTGTATGCAATTTCTATGAATATGTTTTTTATCCCGCATAATATGATTAGCGGTGGATTCGCTGGTGTAGGGATGATTATCGGTTATTTAATGCACTACAATATCGGAGCACTTATCTTTTTACTAAACATTCCGCTTCTTATTTTAAGTCACTTTTACTTAGGTAAGAAGACAACCTTTTTAACGGCATACTTTGTGGCTGTATCATCTTTAGCGATGAACATTATCCCAGTACACCAAGTTTCAGACGATATTTTACTGTCTTCTGTATTCGGTGGTGTCATCTGCGGTGCTGCCTCAGGAATCATATTCCGATTTGCTTCTTCAACAGGTGGTTTTGATGTTGTTGGATTGATTGTAGCGAAACATCGCGATGTTTCAATTGGAGCAATCATCTTTGGATTCAACTTAATCTTACTTGTTGCAGCAGGATTTATTTTCGGATGGGATATTACACTTTATACGTTAATTAGTCGGTTTGTAGTCAGCAAAGTAATTGATGCCGTGCATACAAAACATATTAAATTAACGATAATGACAATTACAGAAAAAGGTGAGGAAATAAAAAGCTCACTATTACATCACGGCATACGCGGGGTGACAATGGTAGATGCTGTCGGCGGCTATACAAACCATAAGAAAAAAATGATTTACACTGTCGTAACTCGCTACGAGTTGGGCGAAATGAAACGTATTATCCGCCAAGTGGATAATAAAGCATTTATGAACATTACTGAAACAGTTGAAATTGTCGGCCGTTTCAAACGTATATAAAAAAGGTTAATACATGAAAGGGCATAACATATTAGCCATATATAATATGTTATGCCCTTTGTTATTTAACTAACGCACCCTTTAGCATAATAAAACCACTAAGTTTATTACTACAAATCGGAGGATAGCATTCCATATATAATACTATCTGTCCATTCATTTTTACTCCAAAAATCTTGTATGAAATGGGCTTCCTTTCTCATGCCTATTCGTTCACACAATTTTTGTGAAGCTGTATTACGTGCATCAAGATTAGCTTGTATACGATGTACATTACATTCATTAAATAATTTAAATACCAAACTACTTACTGCTTCTGTTGCCAAACCTATCCCAGCTACTTCATTTGAAAAACTATAACCAATCTCAACAGTGTCTTTCATATTTGTATACCATACGGATAAGTCACCAACTACTTTAGTCTTATATATAACTGCCAAACTTAATATTGATTCTTTAGTAAGTACATTGTTTGCTAGCTTCTTATTAAACCTTTTCTGCATGTCTTCATGAGTCCACTTATTATGTAATAGGAACTTACATGTATCATCATTATTATAAATAGCAAATACATCCTGTAAATCAGTACCCTTAAAAGGTCTAATTATTAATCTTTCTGTTGTGATCTCCAAGTTAGCTCTCCTCCTTTTCATTCATACTACAAAACATTTTTATAGTATTTAAGTCCCCTTCTTATATCCCACCTTGATTACATATTTCATCATAGTAAATTAAAATCCTTCTTCCACTAAACTGCACCGTTAATGGGAATTCCTTGCGATTTTTATTTTTTACACTTATTACAAAATCAGATAATTCTATTATTGTGGCCCTAAATGTGTTATAATGAAAGCAGACTCACAAAAAAAGAGTATATAGACTTGGAAGTTTCTCTTATTTTTACAAGCAAAAAGAAACGAGCAGTCAGGTATATTTCAGACACCATACACGTAACGGTTTAAAAAACCGATCATCTTAGTTATTCTTCCATGATCTTTTTATAAAAAGATACGTACAACTAAAATTCACTTCAATATACTATACCTACCTTTTTGACTTCCAAATCATCTTATTACATAAGGAGATGAACATATGAATCAATATATAAGATATACAATAGCTGTCCTGTTTGCTATTATCGGCGGAACAATCTGCTTCTGGACAAACACTCAGCTTGGAGAGAATATCATTTTTAATGGAATCGAAACCCTTGTAAGCGCTTCAATTTTAGGTGGATACATTTACTTCCTCTTCAATCCAGAAGAAAATGCTCAAAAAACAATGTTATTAACAATGATCGGAATCGTTGGCGGATGCATTTCCTACTCAATGACAAACTATACATTACCACTTCAATTAAGCTCAGCTTTCTTCCACGGTCTTTGGACTTGGTTCATTGCATTCTGCCTAGCAGATGTATTCAACCTACTACAAGATCACGAAGAAGAAAATGGTCAACAAATTGAAAGCAACTCTTAAGCTGGAAGATATTCTTCCAGCTTTTTTGTTTGTTATCCTTCCCTGTTCATACCCATCATCAAAATAAAAAGAAGTTACCCCCACGGCAACTTCTTTTCCACATACCCCATCCGGTACTTACTGGAATATATCAACGATTTTTCAAATATATCGATCGTTTCTCCACTTATATCGGCGATTTTTTCATTATATCGACTTACCGACATCCTTCGACACTCAAGGCGTACAACATACCCTATCCCCCAAGTAATTTACTGCCGAACTCTACGATTAAAAAGATAACTAATAGGATCGCGAGTATCTTTAATGCTACATATGCTACTTTAAAAACAGCATAAATGAGCAAGACTATTAAAATAATCGTTAAAATTTCCATCTAGAATTCCTCCAAGCTTTGCTCTTCTTACCTCATTTTACTCGCCCCAAGCTTTTTACGGAACGGCAGAAGATTACATATAGAAAAGAGGATACCTCACCCATCGTAAGATACCCTCTCCTTCAGCCGCTCAAACCATTCTCTCTCCAGTTGTAAATATCCCAATTCACTCTTCTCAGCGGTCTTCAACTCTTTATCTGCTTTCTTCATATAAATATGGAATGCTTCTATGTCTTGCTCTAAATATTTGATAATTCCTTGTGCGCGGTAATACCCATGTAAGTCTAGCCTTGTAATGGCCTTTGCATGATTCTTCGCTTCTTGCAGAGAAAGACCTTCCTTTTGATACAGTACTCTATATAAAAGATACCAACTATGAAAACTACCAACAAAATATTTATTCTCTTTTGTCACAGGTAACTGCACAATTTTCTCTAAATACACTATCGCCTTTTCCATTCCTTCTTGATCAGCTCGGGCATAAAAGACGAGCATAAGTCCACTCATTATCTCGCTTATACTTTTATCCTCTTTTAATTTTTCCTCACTAAGCTCTATTAATCTCTCATCCCAATCTTCTGGTCTTTTGTAACTAAATAACTCACTCGATACTTGAATCGTGTATAAATGCTCTCTAGCCTTTTCATCATCTTTAATTAAAATGAGAAATTGCATGCCATCGCTTAGTAGCGTTCCCTTTATTGGAATTGCTGTGACGACAAAGATTGCAAGGTGTAACACTGAAAAGTATAAAAGCATGTGGTAATAACTCACCATATATATGTAACCTGATACAATGCAAAATACGAAACTCGTTAATGGTCCGCTTAAAGTCATCCAGGCCCATTTTTTTGAGAGGTTCGGTGTGTATGTGGAAGGCGGTACTAACATTGCGACGCCACCAACATACATCCATATTTTATTTTCTCGAATTCGTATTTTTCCCTTTTCTTTTTGAACAGTAATAGGCCCTACTGTCATAAACTTAAATTTCAAACCACCCATCAAACCGAATATTACATGCCCTAATTCATGAATAGCTAACACAAGCAATGCAATCCCGAAAAAGGCCCATATTTCTATAATTTGCTGTACTTTTTCTATTCGAATGAATCCGTATAAAGCGGAGCAAACGAAGGCAACGAACATTGAAAAAGCAGGTCTTTTTAAAATGTCCACCGTTTTTCTCCCCTTAATAAATCATTTTTCTATGCATTTCGTACATATATGTTCCAACATGTAAAACCCAAACAAATGAAATCATAATGACCATAAAGAAGTCTTTTCCATCTAAAATTGCATACGCAATCGCCACCAACCACGCACAAGCAAGTGTCATATTTGTATATTGATATGCCTTATATCCCGCTTCATGAACAATTTGCTTTTGCCCTTCATCTGCATTCTTTGCCCACATTTCCATTGACTGAGAATACGTAACACTCTGTTCTGGATATAGAGCGTTATACCTTTTCCTCATTACAGATCCTAACCAAGTTATAGCAATAAAGCACACTGTAGATACCACAATACTTACACTAACAAAGAGCAAGTTCCCCTCACTTGTATACGTTCTATAAAAAGCGATAACTGAGCAAACAAACCATGATGGAATAACAATTTCCATTACTCTAAAATAAATAAGCGCTATCCCTAATCTTCGTCCCTTAACATTTTCTTCTTCATCTTTCGTTTGTGCGAGCGCTCTTGTACGCTTCCAAATATAATATATAATCGCTACGCCAAATACACTCACCATCACGACGCTAATAACAGGAGATATTTTGCTAGTACCCGCTGTTGCAATATCCCCTACTACATACCCTATAAACCCACCAAAAATTGCTCCTACTAACAACTTCAATATAGCCGTCATTTTCCCATTCCCCTTACTCCCCATCTCCATCTTCCCCCTCCACTAACATAAATATCTCCTCCACCGGCGCTCCAAAAATTTGTGCGATTTTTAGCGATAACACAATAGATGGCGCATAATCCCCACGTTCAATTAAACTAATGGTTTGCCGTGATGAGCCAATCGCTTTACCTAACTCACCTTGTGATAAACGATGCTTTGCTCGAAATTCCCTCACCCGATTTTGAAGCTTCATATTTTACCTCTTTTTCTTTTATTTAATTAGAATTGTAAATAATATCCTGTTAAATGTCAATTATCATTGTCATTTTGACATAGATACATGTCAAAAATACATATATATTATACTAGATATAACGTATATAATAATTTTTAAGAACTACATAATTGAGGTGTCTCATGGATAAAAGAATGGTCTTTCCTTATGCTCTTATTAAACTTTCAGCGGCCTGTTCTCTCTTTTTTTCTTTTTTATTATTTTTCTTTATAGGAAGTGATATGAACTTCTTTAAAACTTCCGCATACTTAACTGGATTTTTATATAATTTTTGGTTTTACCTTCTTTTCTTCTACGCGATTTTATGCTCGCTTGTAATTGACAAATTAAGTTCAAAACATAATAGCACGCCAAGAAAAGTTTTGCTTTATATTCTATCTGGTTACTTATTCTTTCTTCCATTGCATATATACAATGGGGGAGATATTATCCTAACTCTCATAATAGGATCTGTAGGAGCAATTTGTTCACTTTTCTTTTATTTATGTACATGTATAGCAAATAAATCAAAATGGTTTCGATATGCGACCGCTATTATCATTCCTATTTTATTCATCGTAATATGCTCTATTGATTTTACAAAAAAAGAAAACTGGGTTGAGCACAGTACAAAAAATGCATTCGAAGCGGAATTCTCGTTTTTTAACGGCACACATAAAATACCCGTTTATGTAAAAAAGGGAGAAACACTTGAAGTTAACGTAAACTTCCTTATTACTGAAAATAGCGCCTATCAAGGTTATAGCACTTACTTTTCTAGTGAATTTAATAAATATGAACCCCTTTCCGAACTAAACGACGATACGTATGAACTTTCCCCTAGTAAAACGGGAACATATTATATAGTAGTGACCGGTTACGGTATCGAAGGAAAAATAAAAACAAACTGGAAAATAAAAAAGGCAGTGCCCTAAAGCACTGCCTTTTCTAAAATCTGACATAGAATGGATTCCATATTAACTTGCGTTTTGTAAAAATACTCGTTTTAGTTGCTTGCGGAAACGAACACTTAACGTAATTGCTACAATGACAATAGCTCCGAAAATAATTTTGCCGATATGATCTTCCAATAATCCGAAAATATCATGTAAGTTACCACCTAACCAGTAGCCACCGATTAAGAAGAATGATACCCAGAATAAAGCACCTGAATAAATTGTAATCGCAAAACGGCGAAACGGTAAGTTAATGATACCTGCAAAGTATCCTGTAAAATGACGTACTCCAGGAATGAAGAAACCGATAAAGATAAGGAAATATCCGTATTTATCAAACCACATTCTCGTTAAATCAATTTTTCTTTGTGTTAAAAATACATACTTCCCATACTTTTGAACAAAAGGCATACCAAGCTTATTCCCTAAAAAGTATTGAATCGTCATTCCTACACTTGTCCCAATAAAGGATAGGATAATTAAAATAGGTAAGCTTAGATCACCCTTCTGTGCTAAAAATCCCGCATATGCTAATGTTGGCTCTCCCGGAAACGGAAGCGCAATATATTCTAACAGCAAGCCTACAAGCACTACATAATACCCGTATTGCTGAAATAATTCATGAACCCATTCCATGTCATCTCTCCTTTCAATCACGTACAACTTCTTACTATATATTGTATAAAAAAATTGTCGAAATAACTATCGCAATAGCTTACATTTTTATTACATTTTTGTAAGGCTCACACTAACGTTTTCTGTTCTTTATTTAATTATATAAATTATCGCTTTAAAACGAGATGACACCTATCTATTACACTGGATAGGGACATTAATATACAAAATTTATCCAGTTTTTAACCCTCGGAAATCACCTCATTTTGTTCTCTATAAAAAACCATAACAAACTCATACTAACTTCATATTAGCTTCATATACGTATTGTAAGATTATATCGGAATTTGTTGAATACTTTTACTACTATATTACCTAAACATTAAATTGAATAAATATAAATCGCTTTCTGAAAATGAAAAAAGGGAGAATAGGAATGGAAGCTTATAAAATGCACGATTTTATTAATACCAATATTGAATCTCATCCAAATGAAACGATTTTTAACTTACACATATGTGAAACAAATGAATTTGACGTAAGTTTAACAAAATCTACAACGCTATCCTTTATCATTTCTAAAAAGAATATTAAGATTGTCACGAAAAAATGGATTAATTCTAATCACGAAAGCATGATTGGAAAAAGTTATATCATTCCAACTAAAGCCTTTCATTATTTCTTACCTATCATTTCTGAAACAGAAGATGAAATGAACATTCAAGTACAGAGCTTTGGGCTATACGGCGAGCTTCTACTAAATGAAAGATTACTTATTGATAAAAATAACAAATATAATGCAAAAATCGCCAATTTTTTTGAATCACTAAATGAAAACGTACATCAAGCATTACGCGGATTACAAATTCGTTGTATATAACACTACTAAAATAGTAAAAGGAGAATATAATGAAAAAATTACTAGTAACTATGATGTTATCGTTAGGTTTTTTAACTGTTCCATATATGTCTGCAGAAGCAGCTTCAACTAACGAACAGCTTATCGTTGACACGAAATTAAATAAAATGGATTTCTATCAAAATGGAAAGTTTATAAAAAGCTTCTCTGTCGCTACTGGCAAAGTTGCAACGCCTACACCAAAAGGTACTTTTCAAGTGGTAAACAAAATTAAAAACCGTCCTTATTATAAAGGACATGTTAAAGGCGGCGATCCACGTAATCCACTCGGTGATCGTTGGCTCGGATTAAATATGGCAGGAACATACGGAACAACGTATGCAATTCACGGCACTAACAATAATCAAGCGATTGGTAAAGCTACAACACTTGGCTGTATTCGCATGTATAACAATGATATACATTGGTTATTTGAACGTATCCACGATCGTGCCACTGTCACTGTAAAATAACATATGAACCAGATTTACATGTAGCCAAGAATTTTATATCTTGGCTTATTTTATTTATTCATTTACAGTAGCGAAACAACTATACTTGCATATATAATGAAAGTAGACTGCACTAAATAGCATCGAAACATCGATACACATGGATATTAAAATTAAACAGTTATAATATTTTATAACTGTTACATTGCACACTATAATAGAACTACTGTGATTCTGAAATATTCAGTTCCAATAAACAATTCCCCTTGCTACTTTTATGATTACTTTATAGCAGGGGCTTATTATATATATAACCTGAGTCATCCAAAAATGAAGAATTCGAATATTGCAGTAAAAAGCGTTATTTAGGAGGTGTTACTATGACGCATATACTGGTGATTGAAGACAACCCAGATATACAAGAACTTATTCGTGAATTTTTAACTGCCCAAAATTTTACCGTTGATGTGGTTGGCGCTGGAACGGAAGGAATTCTTCTTTTCCAAAAAAATTCATACGACCTTGTCCTCCTTGATGTAATGTTACCAGATATAGATGGTTATAGTATTTGTAAAATTATGCGAGGACAGTCTGATGTACCAATCATTATGTTAACAGGCTTACATAATGAAGAAAGTGAAATTAAAGGGTTTGAGTTGGGCGTTGATGACTATATTACGAAACCGTTCCATTACACGGTATTTATTAAACGTGTAGAAGCTGTATTAAGAAGAACAACAACGAAGGAAACCGAAACTGCAACTATACTACAATTCCATGAATTGATGTTAAATTCTACAGCATATGCGGCTTATGTTCATGGCAATCAAATTGAACTAACAACTAAAGAATTTGAGATTATATATACTTTGTTACAAAATCGAGGAAAAGTATTATCAAGAAGTGATTTGTTAAATAAGGTATGGGGCTATGAACATTATGGTGATGTAAGAGTTATAGATACACATATTAAAAATTTAAGAAAAAAATTGGGGATCCCTTATATTAAAACGGTGAAAGGCATTGGCTACAAAATCGAAGCATAGCAAGGATAACATCACCAAAAATATTTTCATCAAAACCTTATTGTTTTGTGTTCTTTTATCACTTTGCCTGTATCAAATTATTTATTTTCTAGCTTTAGACTATGATAAAGAGCGTTATGCGCAAAACCCTGAAACTCAAACTGTGGAACATGCGGATTCAGTTACGAATCATGAACAAAATAATAGAGAAGAAAATAAAGTTGTTTCAGAGGGTAGCATCTCAAATTTCCAGTCATCTATTATAGATTTCAAAACACTCTCTACAGCTATTAATCATCTTTTGCAACCTAGCCAAACTGCAACTGCAAAAGAAAATGCAGAAAATCTTTCGGGGGAAAGCAACAAAACTGAATCACATACTAAAGCGGAACAAACGGCCGCTAACACTGCTTCCTTACATACACAAAATGCAGAAAAGAAAACAAATGAAACACATGATAGTCCAAGTTTAGCAGATGCCTTGCAACACTTAGCTCCAAATATTGGTGTAACAATGCTTGCATTATCTCTGCTCGGTTCTTTAATTTATGCCAAACTAATTGCCAAACCTTTTCAATATATAAGTGATACTTTAAAAGATATTATAAATCTGGACTGTTCAGATAAACAATCACCTAACAAAAATACAGATCAAACAGATTTCAATTTACAAGTAGCGGCTTCACAAGTCCCAACTATTGTGAGGAATCTACACGAAACAAATAAAGATTTACGAAATGAGCTCAAGAAAGAACAACAATTAGAACAATCTCGTAAAGAATTTATGTCTATGGTATCCCATGAATTAAAAACACCTATCGCAGCCGTTATGGGACAACTAGATGGCATGATTCACGGAATCGGTGCATACCAAGATAGAGACAAATATCTAAAACGATCCTATGAGATGATGCAAGATATTAACGCACTAATGGAAAAGATGTCAGAATTATCCAAAATGCAAAATCCTCAATTCAAACCGAATTTAGAAGTTATTTCACTATCTAACATCATTGAGGACGTTATGAGGAAAGTAGATTATTTTATATCTGTAAAGCAATTAACTGTTCAATCTAACATTAAACAAGATGTAACAATTTTAGCTGATCCTAAATTTATTCAAACTGCTATTTTTAATATTATTTCAAATGCAATTCACTATACAATCGATCATCAGTATGTATATATAAAGCTTTATGAAAAACCGAACGGTTACGCATTAGAGGTTTTAAATACAGGTTCACAAATAGATGAGGACAAACTCGCTCATCTATTTGAGCCTTTCTATCGCGCTAATCCTGGAAACAATGGTTTAGTACAAGGTAGCGGTCTTGGATTATATATTGTAAAACAAATACTAGATAAACATCAGTTTCCTTATGGAATACAAAACACACCTCAAGGTGTAAAATGCTCAATTGTCTTTCCAAAAGCAATGTAAACTACTACTATAATTTCATACCCCAAACTCATACTTCGTATGAGTGGCGGAATTTTGTAGAGTCTCTTACTCTGTTTCGTTCGCCCGTTGTCCTTATTAGGATAACGGGCGTTTTTTATTTATCCCGATTGGTGCGGGCTAATAATCAGTGAGGGATGAACACCCTCCACTGATTAAAGTTTCACTTTATATAAGGAGGTTTTCCCATGGAAAAATTTAAGTATTCATTATTAGTTTTATTCGGCGCTTGTAGCTACGGCGTACTTTCAACTATTTTTAAGCTTGGATTCATCGATGGATTTTCAGCACACCAACTACTAGGAGGACAATATGTCTTCGGATGGATTGGCCTACTTTTACTTGTCCTTTTCTTTTCACGTCATAAAGTATCAAAAAAACAATTCTTTTCGTTACTAACAGTCGGCACCACAATGAGTATGACAGGTATTTTCTATGCTATTTCGGTAGAAGAACTGCCAGCCTCTATCGCTGTCGTTTTACTCTTTCAGTTCACTTGGATTGGTGTAGTCATCGAAGCAATTGCCAACCGAACATTCCCAAGCCGTGAAAAAGTTATATCTATTATTATTTTGTTTACTGGTACATTGTTTGCTGGTGGAGTATTTGAAGGACTTGGACAAAACTTTTCGACGAAAGGTATTATCTTCGGGCTATTAGCTGCCGTCTCTTTCTCATTCTATGTATTTGCAAGCGGGCGCGTCGCTACAGATGTTCCGCCTTATACGAAAAGCTTTCTTATGACAACGAGTGCTACTCTTATTGTATGTTTATTTTTCCCGCCTACCTTTTTAACGGACGGCGCTTTACAAGCAGGCCTATGGAAATATGCTTTCTTCCTTGGACTGTTTGGAGTTATTGTACCTGTCATTTGTTTTTCAATTGGTGTACCGAAAGTCGGAACGGGGCTTGGGACAATATTAGGTGCAGCTGAATTACCAACAGCAATTATCGCTTCTATTACACTTGTTCATGAAGTTGTATCGCTCATGCAGTGGATTGGGATTGTATTTATATTACTCGGTATTTTCACACCACAACTACTTACTGCTAGGAAAGAAAAAAAACATAATCGTGTGCATAGTGCATAGAAAAAAGACCTTTCATTTACTTGAAAGGTCTTTTTTCTATATCTCACTTTACCGCTCCATATAACTTCTCTATCTCATGCTCAATTTGTTTTACATCAATTCGTTCAAATAATGGCTGCACGCTATCAATTCTATTGGGCAACGTATTTTGAGGTTCCCAATTTTGTTTAACAATCGACAATATGTTTCTAACTTTCTCACTTGAAAATGGTAAAAACGGTTCAAGGAGATTTGCAAAATTAGCGATAAGATAAACACAATTATAAATCGTTTCTTCACATGAAACTGGGGCATCTTCTCTTTGTTTCCAAGGCTGCTTTTCATCAAAGTATTTATTTGCAAAACGTACTGCATCAAATATTGTCTCTAATGCCACCTTAAATTTTGCTTGCTCAATCAATTCCCCTACATTTTTATATAATCCTTCTATCTTCTCCTTCAGCTCTACATTAATAATTCCCTTCGGCACAATGCCATCATAATACTTTTCAATAAACTTTAATGTTCGGTTCACAAAGTTCCCATATGCACCTAACAATTCACTATTATGACTGTATATGAATTCACGCCATGAAAAATCAGTATCACGATTTTCTGGTGCATTTACTGTTAAAAAGTAACGAATAGAATCTGGATTATAGCGTTCCAATATATCAGGTACCCATACTGCCCAGTTTTTACTTGTCGATAACTTTCTTTTTTCTACTGTTAAATACTCATTCGAAACGATATGACGCGGGATCGCTTCTTCTCCTATTCCAAGTAATACCGCTGGCCAAATGATGGAGTGAAACGGAATATTATCCTTACCATGTACATAATATGTTTTCGCATCTCTATTCCAAAACTCTTGATCAGCTTTCTCTGTTTCTTCAGCCCAGTGTTTACTCGCTGAATAATATCCTGTCACCGCTTCAATCCATACGTAAATTTTCTTATCTTCATATCCTTCCACCGGAATTGGTACCCCAATTGGTAAATCACGTGATACTGCCCTATCTTGTAATCCTTCCTTTAAATATCTCTCTGTTAATTGAATTGCATTGTCGCGCCATGTTCCTTTCTGCTTTGCAATTTCTACAGCCGCTTTAATTTGCTGCTGAAATTTATGCAATGCAAAATAGAAGTGCTCTGTTTCCTGTACTGATGGCGTACTACCACATAACTTACACTTCTTTTCTAACAAATCGAGTGGATCTAAGATGGCAGAACAAGCATCGCATTGATCTCCTCTTGCTGCCTCATGACAATGTGGACAAAGGCCTTCTACATAACGATCTGGTAAAAATTGCGTACACGTTTCGCAATAAGCTTGTTCAACTACTTTTTTATAAATATAGCCTTCTTCTAATAAACGCAAAAAGACTTTTTGAACAGTTTCATGATGGTGCTCACTATCTGTACGTGTATAGCAATCATAAGTAAAACCAAGGCTACGAAAACATCGCTCAAACTCTTCGTGATACTTATCAGCAACTTCTTTCACCGTCACACCTTCTTGTTTTGCTCTAATTGTAATCGGTGTTCCATTACAATCACTTCCTGAAACATACAACACATGCTCACCTTTCGCCCTATAATAACGTGCTAAAATATCTCCTGGTAACAAACTAGCAATGTGTCCAAGGTGTAACGAACCATTTGCATACGGCCAAGCGCCTCCAATAAAAATACTCATCTTATATTCCTCCTTTAAAATATAAAAAGCCCCGCCCTTATCTTAAAAAAGATAAGGGCGGGGCTGTATAAACAGTCGCGGTACCACCTTATTTCGTCAGTCATTCGCATAACTAACCTTAACAAGTACGGAGCAATTCATGCTCGTATACTGTGGTTTTGATAACGAGTACCAACTCTCGTCGCCGCCTACTATTATCATTTGATAAGTTCAGAACGAAGCTCAAAGGCCATTGTTCAAATGAATATTCTTGCTTCTTCTCAGCTACCGAAGCTCTCTGGAAAGAATGGTTCCATTCTACTTTTCCTTTTCAACGCTTTTATGTATAAAACGTATTTTACGACTTAACAACAGAAAAATCAAACTTTAATTCAAAAAAGAACAGGAAACCCCACTCATTCACCGAATAACTATATGTTCACAAAAGGAGTGATAAAATTGAATCAAAAACAACTAAGCACGATTAATGAAAAAAGCTGGAATGCAGCTGCTTATGAAGCTTGGACGAATCGTCACGGCACACCGACAGAATATGCAAAAAAACTCATGCAAGATCCTGTTCATGAAGTCTCCTACTATTTACCTTACATACAATCTCCAAAAGGAAAGCGTATTATTAATTTACTCGGATCAAAAGGTAACAAAGCAGTTGCTCTTGCTCTTTTAGGAGCCGATGTAACAGTTGTAGATATTTCAGCAAGTAACGAAAAATATGCAACCGAACTAGCCGAGGCTGCTGGCGTCTCTATTCAGTATATCGTTTCCGATGTACTAGATCTAAATCTATCTCAGTCATTTGATATCGTGTTACTGGAACTTGGCGTGCTCCATTACTTTTTAGACTTAGAGCCACTCTTTCATATAATCTCCCACTTACTAAAACAAGATGGGACATTTATACTGCGTGATTACCATCCCGTTTATACAAAATTATTAGGAGTAGATCATCCATCATTTCGAGCAAATGAAAATTATTTCGATGAAGAACTTATTGAAGATGACGTAGCTTATAGTATCCTCCTTACGGAATCGCAGAAAGCTGCTGTACCGAGAACAAAAATTAGGCGCTGGACACTAGGAGAAGTTATTACAGCAATGGCAGAAGCAAATTTCAAGATTGAAAAATTAATTGAAGAACACGGATCTCATCAAAGGTGGGTCTTCCCTTCTACTTCACCGGAAGGAATTGAAGAACGTATACCCGGGCTATATACATTAATTGCGACAACATGCAAAAAAGGATCCCTTCACGGATAGGATCCTTTTTTTGCATGCTTACGCATATAAGTTGAGGTTGGAGATTACCATAATTCTGTAGAATAGGACACAAGATATTTCAACATTCGTCTCTGACTTACGTCGTCAAAAAGGGGTATGACCAACATAACGAAGAGTAATGTTTCAGTTGATAGTGATAATCGTTATCAACTAATTAGAAGTATACATGATGTTATTTCGAATTACAATAGGATTTCTTATTTTTATTTAAGAACTTTTGATATATAAATGTATACATTTATATATCATTCACTTATACTCATCTGCCCTTTTCCATTATCCGCTATAATTTTCATTGAATAGATTAATAACCTTTAAAATAAAGAGGGATTACTTTTTTAACCCCCTTTTGTCATTTACAACTTTCAGCTTTAAGGGGTTATTTACTGCACTTATCCCGCATATCCGTTATAATGAGAAACGATATCATTAATATTTAGGGGGTGCTACGCATGTCACAACAAGCCTTTGAAGAAAAGTTATATGCCAACTTAGAAGCTGTTATTGACCCTGAACTAGGTGTTGATATTATCAATCTTGGATTAGTTTATGACGTTACAGCAGATGAAAATAATAATGCTGTCATTACAATGACGATGACTTCTATCGGTTGTCCAATGGCTGGCCAAATCGTATCAGACGTTAAAAAAGTATTATCAACGAACGTACCTGAAGTAAATGAAATAGAAGTAAACGTTGTATGGAATCCGCCCTGGACAAAAGAACGTATGTCACGTATGGCGAAAATCGCATTAGGTATTCGTGACTAAATAAAGAAAAGACCTGACAATCCAGTCAGGTCTTTTTCTCTTATTATTTTACTCCTACAGCATCATAAGCTTTCGTTACAGCTTGTACAGCTTTAGAGTTTTTACCGTATAAATCCTCTGCTGATTGAAGTGCAGCTTGGCGCATCATTTTAAAGTCAGAGTTTGCAGTTAAATATTTTGTAAGAGCACGATAGTAAATTTTTTCTGTCGCTTCACGGCCCACTCCAGTTACTTTCACATTGTAATGCGTGCCGCCCTCAGACACTAAATACGCCGCCTTATTGTTAATACTACTGTTAATATGAACGCCGCCATTATCAGCTGTTCCAGTATAACGTTTATTATAGTGATCTGGGTAACCTTCACCTGGTTTTAATGGGTTTGGAATAGATGCTGGATCCTTTAGAGAACGAAGTGCATCTCCAGGTTTACCAGGTGTATAAATATCAGCACCTAAATCCCAGCTCTTCTTCTCAACCATGACGCCCATAATATCAGATAACGATTCATTTAACGCTCCTGATTCATTTTTATATACAAGGTTTGCTGTATGTTCAGTTACAGCATGCGTTAATTCGTGGCCAATAACGTCTAGGCCAGCTGATAATGGAATAAATGTCTTACCATCTCCATCACCATACATCATTTGTACACCGTTCCACGCTGCGTTATTCCAAGATTCACCTACGTGAACAGCAGAAATAAGTTTTGCACCTTTATCATCGAAAGAGTTACGGTTAAATGTCTTTTTATAATAATCATATACTTTTCCTGCATTCACATGCGCATCAACTGCCGCTTTATCTTCGAAGAACTTAGATTTACTTCCAATTTCTTCTCCTGTATATCCAAGAATTTGTGAGAATAAATTAAACCAGTCTTCGTTCATATTCTCTGCATCAAATGTATGGACACCTTGTCCTCGTGTACCATCAAATAAGTTGAACGCTCCTGTTTTCGTATCTTGAGCAATTTCAAATGATTGTCTAGCACCTAATACTCCGTAACCAAATCCAGTAATGTTATCTACAGCATTATATTTCTCAATAACATTTCCATTTGTTGCATCAACAAAGTAATGCCAATATCCTGGAGCTGGTTTTGAAACCGATGCTTTTACAAGATATGCAAGATAGTATTGACCATCTTTTTCATACACATATAAATCTTTTTTCACACCATCATAATTCTTTACCTTACCAATTTCTTTCTCAATATTAGCTTTTGCAATCGTTTCTGCTTGTTCTGCACTAATACTTGCAGATGCAGGAATATTTTTATCATCTAAACTCGGAATAACTTGTCCGAAAAATGCTTTTACATTATTCTCTTTATCAAGCGTAACCGTTTGATCTGAACCATACACAGGAATGTTATTATGCTTCTCAACTAACTTCACATGTGTTGTACCAGACTCAGCATCTTTTTCTTCACCAACGATATTGAAATGTTTGTCAATATTTCCCGCTAGTTTAAACATATCCTTTTTACTCTCTAAATATTGAAAGACTGTCTCTTTTTTATCTAGTCCTTCCGGCGCTTTCCATTCTTCACCTATGTAAGCTGGCGTTTTAAACTCTTGGTGATACTGGATTTTTTGCTCTTCTGCTTTCGTCGTAGTTGCTCCAAATGCCCCAAACCCACTTGCGATAACAGTTAATGCTAATGCTGATGAAATTACTTGCTTTTTCAATCTAACACTCCCCATTCCCCTAAAAGTTTTTAACACTTTTATAAAATTCTGAATAACCTCCCTGATACCTGCTTCCAAAAATTGAGAAAGTTTTTTCTGTTAATTTAACTCACACAAAAAAGGATATCGTTTCCGATATCCTCTTTCCTATAACTTTTCATCTCGCTATTCACATACTTAAAACCACCATGGATTAAAATTTCACTTTATTCCATTTTCATTTCAATCGCTAAGTAATGAGAGTTTTCTTTCGCTTGAATGCGAATATCTTCTTCTACAGCCTCCGCTGCATCACGCGTTACGAGTGTTTCACCATTCACAACACTGCTACCTTCAATTTGTACAAGATATAATTGACGTCCTTCTTGAACAGGAAACTGAATTTCTTTACCAGCCTCTAATGATAAAGAATATAAATTTGCATCTTGGTGAATATGAATTGGCGCATCTCCATCAGAAGGAGATACCATATGGAACCACTCATTTTCACGTTTACTCCAATCAAATTTAAACTCACCATAGTTCGGTTTATGACCATCACGGTCCGGTAAAATCCAAATTTGTAATAAACGCAATGTTTCATTTCCTAAGTTATGCTCACTGTGAAATACACCAGTACCTGCACTCATATATTGAACATGCCCACGCTCAATTGTCCCTCGGTTCCCCATACTATCTTCATGTGTTAATTCACCATCTATAACGTAAGAGATAATCTCCATATCACGGTGCGGATGCATATCAAAACCAGTTTGTGCCGCTATTAAATCATCATTCATAACACGTACTGCTCCAAAATTCATATTGTTTGGATTATAATAATTTGCAAAAGAAAAATGAAAATGTGTATTTAACCACCCGTGATTTGCTCTTCTCATATTTTTATGATCAACTTTTCTAAACATATCCTTCACCTCATATCATCTCGAAATCGAGATATTTATTTTTAATTTTTATCACTGCAACTTCTTCAGTAATTCTAATAATTGTTTTTGTTCTTCTCTATTTAACTTATCAAATTGTTCTGCTTGAAATGTTTCTTGCGGCGGGACTATTTCTTCATATAGAACCTTTCCCTCTTCTGTTAATGAAATATATTTCGTGGTGCCTTCTTGTTCACGCTGAATCCAATCGAGTTGCTCCATCTTATTTAAAAGTTGAGTAACATTTCCTTTCGTAACAAATAACTTATTTCCAAGTTCTTGCTGCGTTAAACGATCGTGTCCTCCAACTTGAACTAATACATCAAACTGAGCAGCAGATACATTCCACTTTTTCAAATGCTGATTCGTCTCACGAATACTTCTATTATAAAAGCGTGATAAACGAAACCATAATAGTAATCCAAGTCTTTCCTCTGCTTTCATTCCATCACCTCGCTCATTTGATACTATTAGTTTAGAACTAAACTTAATAAAGGTCAACTACTTATTTTTAATTAGCAACAAAACAAAAGCACAGCGCCCTTTCTCCACTATGCTTCAGATTAAATTTCTATTTTTATATTCATCTAGCTTCCTCTCCGCAAAATGCCTCGCATCTTTCTCGATCCATCTTTCTTCGTATAGTTCATTTCCAATATATAGTACATCGTCCTTATGCTGCATCGCATGCCTGAATTCATGCAATAGCGTTTTGAGCACTTGTTCATACTCTTCCCACATACAAACGAAAATTAATTGCTTTTCTTTATGATAAAAACCACCTACTGGGAATAAAAATTCCTCTTCTTCTTCTCCTAATGATAAAAGTACATGATTCGCATCACACGTATCACAAAAAATAACTGGCGTTGCACTTACTTCAATAAGAGAAAACAAATCATTTCTTAACTTTTTGACATCCCAAGGAAGCTCCGAATCCAACACATACCAATTCTCAACTTGTTGATATACATTTTGAAACTGGAGTTCCATTTCTCAATAATCCCCTTCCTAAACTCCCTTTTCCTATATATATGCCACAATATGGTAAATATTAAACATACACTTTCATCCTTTAAAAAATGACAATAAAAAAGAATCTATGTCAGCATAGATTCTTTTTTCATAATCACTTTTTTTTCATCATTTTTTTTAATATAAAATAACCAATTGCACAAACAATAGCAGCAAGTGCAAAGTATTTCACATATGGCCCAGCTACTTTATTAATACTTTCCCACTCTGTTCCTAATTTAAAACCTAAATATACAAATACAATTGACCATGGAATAACAGCTAGTGTAGTTAGCGTAATAAACTTAGCATGTGACATTTTCGCAATACCCGCTGGTATCGAAATAGCATGACGCACAACAGGAATAAAACGCGCTGTAAAAATAACACCAGTTCCGTAACGATTAAACCACGCTTCAGCATAATCAATATGTTTCTTCTGAATCAAAATATATTTTCCATATCGCTCAAGAACAGGTCTTCCTCCGTATCGACCGATCCAATAAATGAATAGTTGTGCGATTACACCACCAATTGTACCGAACGCGACAGCCCCCCAAAATGTAATGCTTCCTGTTGATACTAAATAACCTGCATAAGATAATACGATTTCACTTGGGATAACCTCTATCATTAATCCCAGCATAATTCCCCAATAACCAAGTCCTTCTAGAAAAACTAAAACTGAATGAATCAACTCTCCTAACATCATTTACCTCTCTTTACTGTTTTCATTGCAAAAAATAAAAGTACAAGCAGTAAATATCTTGTACTTTTATTTTTTAAAAATTTATCTAGTCTTCGTATCCCACTTAAAGATTTTATTTAAAAATTTATATACATTCTTTGACTCTTTCGTCAGAAGTGGACCTAAGATCGATAGTATAAGCACGTATAGTGCTGAGAATGGTTTCAGTACTGACATTAAACCACCGGCGATGCCGATATTAGCCATAATGATGGAGAACTCTCCTCTTGAAACGATTGTTAATCCAATATTTGTTGATGCTTTATGAGATAATCCAGCTTGTCTTCCTGCAATCATCCCTGCAACAAAGTTTCCGACGATTGTAAGAAGGACAGCACCTAACGTTAACCATATCGCCCCGCCTAATGAAAACGGATCGATACTTAATCCGAAACTGAAGAAGAAAATAGCTCCGAAGAAGTCTCTAAATGGAACAACAAGATGTTCAATTCGATCACTATGCTCTGTCTCAGAGAAAACTAACCCTAAAAGAAGTGCCCCGATTGCTTCTGCAACGTGAATTGTTTCTGAAAAACCTGCAATAAAGAACAACGAAGCAAATACTACAATAATAAAAATTTCATCTGAACTAATATTGAGCAATCTATTTAATAACGGCGTTGCTTTTCTAGCCACAATAAAGAATAGAAGCATATATCCTAAAGCAATTCCAATTGAAGTAAGGGCACCTAAGAAGGAAGCGTGATCCCCAAGAACTAAGCCAGAAACTACTGATAAATATACAGCAAGGAATATATCTTCAAACATAATAATTCCTAAAATTAATTCGGTCTCATTATTACCAGTTCTTCTTAAATCCACTAATACCTTTGCAACGATAGCACTAGAAGAAATCGTAATAATACCCGCAATAATTAAGATTTCAAGTAAAGGGAATCCCATTATAAATCCATATAATAATCCAAGTGAAAAGTTAATTAAAATATAAATCGTTCCGCCAATCGCAATAGAACGTCCAGATTTAATTAGTTTTTTCATCGAAAACTCTAGCCCTAGATAGAACAGAAGGAACAGAACTCCAATCCTTCCAAGGAAGGATATTACACTTGCACTTTCAATAAATTTGAGATCGATAACACCTATTGTCGGCGCATGCGGTCCTACTAACATGCCAAGAACAATTAGAAAAGGTATTACTGAGAATTTAAACTTTCCAGCGATTACCGCCGCAATTGCTACTAAAACTAAAGCTGTACCAACTTCAAAAATTAAAGTATCCATCTAGTCAGTCCCCCTATTCGAAAGTAACTCATTAATAATTTTTTTAATTTCTTCTCTCTCACCGGAAACTACAAGCATATCTCCTTCTTCAATCACCGTGTCTGGACCTGGATTAAATAGCTTTTTCATATTCTTTTTCATAACTGCAATTATCGTTACGCTATATGTTTTTCTTATTTCAAGGTCGCCAATTGTTTTTCCGATTGCCGGAGCTGCATTCTCCACTTTGAACCACTCAATTGCTAAACCTTCAAAGACCATCTCAACATTTTCTAATGCTCTAGGTTTGTATACCATTCCACCTAATATTGCTGCAATTTGTCTTGCCTCTGAGTCACGTAATGAAATACTTGAGATGCTTTCTTCATGGTCTGAATCAAAATGATACATTTCTCTACGCCCATCATCATGAATGACAATCACCATCTTTTCGTTACCTTTCGTAACGATTTGAAATTTATAACCAATACCCGGAAGTTCACTTTCTCTAATATTCATATTTAGCTCCTCCATAACTTCTTTATTTTAATTTTCTGTTTTTCTGTCTTTTGTTCATCCAATCAATTTTAGAAATTCTAACCATTCAGGATACCTATGACTTGGAAATCTTTTATTGTAATAATAAGTGGCTCCTAAAAAGATACTTAAAGATGTAATGATAAAAAATAAATTACTTCTTATTTTCAAACTCTTAAGACTTACTTTCAATAAAGATTCTTCTTTCAAATTATCCCCTCTTTTTCGCTTTACATTTAGTTTTTTAAAATGTAAATAATTCTAAAAATATTACGATGTAACATAATCATAACACAAAATACATTTAAGTAACATGATTTTTTAGAAAAATTGATTCTGGTATATTTTTTGCATATAATTTTCTTATTATGAAAAAAAGGAAGTGTATTATATGGTTGATATCTTTAGCAGATTCCTTGAGGTAACGAATAATATTTTATGGTCATATATTCTTATTGCAATGTTAATCGGCTTCGGTCTTTATTTCTCTTTCAAATTAAAATTTGTCCAAATTACTCATTTCCGTGAGATGGTCAGTTTAATTAGTAAAGGATTTAATCGAAAAGAAAAAAAGAAAGATAGCATCTCTCCATTCCAAGCATTTTGCTTAAGTGCAGCAGCACGTATTGGTATCGGGAACTTAGCTGGTGTAGCATTAGCCATTTCAATGGGTGGACCTGGCGCAATATTTTGGATGTGGTTTATCGCTATCCTTGGAGCAGCTACTAGTTTTGTAGAATGTACGCTCGCGCAAATTTATAAAGTAAAAGATGGAAGCAGATTCCGTGGTGGACCAGCGTATTACATGGAAAAAGGGTTAAACAAACGCTGGATGGGTGTTTGGTTTTCACTTCTTATTACAGTTGCGTACGGATTAATTTTCAATTCTGTACAAGCAAACACGGTAACAATAGCATTTGAAAATGCTTTTGGACTAGAGCGAACGATCGTAGGAGCTCTATTAGCTTTATTAGTTGCAGTTATTATTTTTGGTGGTATCAAGAGCATTTCACGTATTACAGAAACGATTGTTCCTCCAATGGCAATCATTTATATCGGCGTAGCTGTTTTTGTCGTAATTAACAACTTCACTATGTTACCAAGCATTTTTACAGAAATATTTAACAGTGCATTTGGTTTAGACCAAGCTATCGCTGGTGGTATTGGAGCAGCAATCAAATTCGGAATTCAGCGCGGTTTATTCGCGACAGAAGCAGGTATGGGGAGCTCCCCTAACGCAGCAGCAACATCAGATGTATCTCACCCTGTAAAACAAGGACTTGTTCAAGCATTAGGTGTTTTCGTAGATACATTCTTAGTATGTACATCAACAGCGTTTATCGTATTATGTTCTGGACTTTACAAAGGATCGAATTTAGAAGGTATTGAATTAACACAACAAGCATTAAGTTCACAAATTGGACCGTGGGCAAGCACTTTCTTAGCGATTATTATTTTCCTATTCGCTTTCAGTTCTTTACTAGGAAACTACTATTATGGTGAAACAAACATCGCATTCATTAAAGAAAGCAAAACATGGTTACTGATTTATCGTGTTGCAGTTGTCGGAATGGTGTTCTTCGGATCTATCGCTGCCCTTCAAACAGTTTGGAGTTTAGCTGATTTCTTTATGGGACTAATGGTATTCACAAACTTAATTGCCATCTCATTCCTTAGCAAGTTTGCATACGCAGCTTTAGTAGACTATATAAAGCAAAAGAAACAAGGAAAAGATCCTGTTTTCGTTGCAAGTTCTATCCCTGGTTTACAGAATACAGAGTGCTGGGATGGACAGGATGTAGAAGAAAAACAGAAGGCTGTATAATAATTAAAAGCGGATGCGGCTCGTTTAAAACAAGAACTATATATCAAACAAAATCCCTATTACTTCACAGTAATAGGGATTTTTATCTACAACAGTTCATAATTTGTTCAAATTAATTCCAGCAAAAGGGTTGATTTATACAAATTACTAGATTATAATAATTATAAATTAGTAATTGATATAACATAACAACTCAAAAGGAGATTGATCATAATGAACAAACAAGTAATCGAAGTATTAAACAAACAAGTAGCAAACTGGAGCGTTTTATTTACAAAACTACACAACTTCCATTGGTACGTAAAAGGACCTCAATTCTTCACATTACACGAGAAATTCGAAGAGCTTTACACAGAATCAGCTACTCACATCGATGAAATTGCAGAACGCATTTTAGCAATTGGCGGCAAACCAGTAGCAACAATGAAAGAGTACTTAGAACTATCTTCTATTCAAGAAGCAGCTTACGGAGAAACTGCAGAAGGGATGGTCGAAGCAATCATGAAAGACTACGAAATGATGCTAACTGAACTGAAAAAAGGCATGGAAATCGCTCAAGAATCTGACGACGAAATGACATCTGACCTACTACTAGGCATCTACACAGAACTAGAAAAACACGCTTGGATGCTACGTGCGTTCTTGAATCAATAATATATTAAAAGCGGAAGCGGCTTGCTCAGAATCGCAGGGCATTGGAGCTCTCGACCTTGAAGCGCTTTTTGCTTCGAGCGAGAGAGCGAAATGACCGGAGAGCTGGATATCATTTAAAGCGGAGGTGACTCGCTCAGAACAGGAGGGCATTGGAGCTCCTGACGAAGAGGCGCTTTTTGCCTCGCAGGAAGGCGCGAAATGACCGACTGTTCTAGTCACCAGAGCTGGATACCACTAAAAGCGGAAGCGGCTCGTTCAGAACAGGAGGGTGTTGGAACTCCTGATTGCGAGGCGCTTTTTGCCTCGAATGAAGGAGTGAAACAACCGACTGTTCTAGCCGCTGGAGCTGGATAATACTTAAAGTGGAAGCGGCTTGTTCAGAGTCGCTTTTTTCTATGGAGTAATCGCGCATATCAGTACATGAAATTTATATCAGCGATTTTCTAATTATATCGGCGATTCCGTCAAATTTATCAGCGATTTTTCAAATATATCGACTTACCGACAAATCACGACAATATTAGCACCCCCTCCTCTACTTTTATCAATATATTACAATCCCTTTTATGTTAAAATATAGGTAACACCCTTTAGTAAAATAGATCCAAAAAAGCTTTTCCATATTCATCATTTACTACTTAAATGGCGGGAGTGGTTCAGTTGAAAGACTACTTAATTAGAGCATTTTTTGCGTTAATAACAGTTGGGATTGTCTTACTTATAGCTAATATTTTCAATATACGTATCGAGGTGAAAGACTATGCTTTCCTCGTTGTTGTAGCAATTGGTGGCGGCTGGGGGGGCTGGTACCTGTATAAAAAACAAAGTAATCAAAGTGATAAAGGCATTCCGAAGTAATATGGAATGCCTTTTTTGTATAATACACAATTTAGCTTAAATCACTAATAAAAGCAGTCCCCCAAAAACATCATACAAAGCCATATTCTATGGTAAATAAAAAGAATTCATTTTGAATATAGAAATAGTCCGAAATCTTGCATAACAGAGGTATGCCCCATTTGCCGCAACATTGTGGCTATATTCCCACGGTGATATGCTCCGTGGGTGACGACGTGTAGTATTGTTTCAGAAACCGTCGTATCCAGAAGCCCAGCATATGGATTATCAACCTCAAACACTTTTTCATAATTTTGTTGACTACTTAAAAGTTCTTTATATCGTTTAGATAATTCATAAAAACTAGTTTCCATTTCCTCAATATTTTTTGTTTCCAGCTGTTCTTTCAATTGGTCTGTTTGTACCATTGCATCACTCATGCTTTTACCAGAAATAATCTCAAACCAGGCTAAATCTGTGAGGTAGATGTGAGATATTACTTTTGCCACCGAAGAAAAACCACTCTTAACTTCCTTATGGAAAATGTCTTGCGGTAGTTCTTTTAAGCGATTTAAAATAACTTCATTTGCCCATAAGTGGTAGTTATACATTTTTAATATAGAACGACCCATGCTCATTTCTCCTCCAATTTTCATTTTAATGATTAGATTATGATGCATAGCTGATTAAAATTCCCAAAGGATTACATCTATAAAATTTATTCTGATTTCGATTAAAAAAACCTCTATTAACTTCATAAAAACATTCGCTATCTTCCACAATCTGACCCTTTAACGGAACAATTCTATGTCACTCAATAATTCCTTACTCACCTTTTATTCAGATCTTCTTTTTTTATTCATCAAAACATCCCTCCATCTACTTCCCCTCTTCGAACGATTTCACATCTCCCTATCAATATATTTAACCAAATTAAAAACACATGTCTTTTTAAAATAAACTTACATGTGTTTCCAAAAATCTATATAAAAAACAAGGTAACCAAAATGATAAAAGCATTCCAAAGTCATATGGAATGCCTTCCTTGTTATTTCCGTCTATAGTAAATAATGAAATTAAAACCGCTAATACAGCCAATCGCAATAAACATACAAAACGATTGTGCATCTCCACCTAAATTATACTCATCAACGATAAACCCAGACATAAACAATGTTATCGCCGAAACACCGATACACAATATCGAAATAAACCAAAGCGAAAATTCATTAATTAGCTCTTTCTTCTGTGTTGAAACAATTAGCATAACCAAAATTGATGCTGCTAAAATACTTTTAAAAACAGGACGTAAATACACAAACTCCTCCATCTATTTCTCCTTTTCCAAAAACATTACATCTCAACATTAACATATTTAACCAAATTAAAAACACATGCCTTTTCAAGATAAAATGACATGTGTTTCCAAAAATCTCTATACAATTGTATTATGATAGTTGCTTCCACTTTGTCCCCAAAACAGGACGCTCGTAATTTTGAATTTCATGAATTAATTTATCTGCCGTATCAGCTGAAACGATTAACTCTTTATTCGATGGATTCATAAATCCTTCTTCAGCTGCACGTTCAACCATTTGCAGAATTGGTCCGTAAAAGTCCTTTATGTTCAATAAACCAACTGGCTTATTATGTATACCAATTTGTGACCAACATACAATTTCAAATAGCTCTTCAAACGTTCCGTATCCGCCTGGTAGTGCAATAAAAGCATCCGCAAGCTCTGCCATTTTCGCCTTGCGCTCATGCATCGTTTCTACTTCAATTAATTCTGTTAATCCTGTATGCACAATCTCTCCTCGAAATAGACCGCGCGGCATAACACCTGTTACACGCCCACCTAAGCGAAGAACTTCATTCGCTACTTCTCCCATTAATCCAACGCATGAACCACCGTATACAAGCTCATAATCGTTTTCAACAAACATTTTTCCTAACTGGATTGCCTGTTCTTTAAACTCTGGTCTTTCCCCTAAATTTGAACCTGCAAACACACAAATCTTTCTCATCCCTACACCCCGAAACTATATATTGTTATGATACAATGAACATTGTACAACATATTGAAGGGATGAGGAAGAAATGGATATCGTTGCATTTCAAAGATGGGTTGAGGAATTTTACGAAAAACGAAGCTGGTCACAGTATAATGCCTTTATTCGCTTAAATTTCTTAACTGAAGAAGTTGGGGAAGTATCACGAGTTGTTCGCGCTATTGAAATCGGCCGCGATCGTCCTGATGAAGATGCGAAAACAGAAGAAGAGCTAAAACAAGAACTAAAAGAAGAACTTGGTGATGTACTATCTAACCTTATTATTCTTTCGCAAAAATATGATTTAGATTTACAAGACATTATGGACGCACACGTCACAAAGCTTTCGAAAAGGTTCGAAGCATCCAAATGAGAATATTATCAATTATGGTATAATATTCTTGTCACAATAATAAGGGGGATTTTATGTTATCTAAAAAATTGCACGACGCATTAAATGAACAAATGAACTTTGAGTTTTACTCTGCCCATGCTTATATGGCAATGGCTGCTTACTGTACAGCCGAGAGCTATGATGGATTCGCTAACTTTTTCCTTGTACAAGCTGAAGAAGAACGTTTCCACGCAATGAAGCTTTACAACTATATTAATGACCGCGGCGAGCGCGCTATTATTACTGGATTTGATAATCCGAATAACGAATATGAATCTGTACTGAACGCTTTTGAAGTGGCACTTGAGCACGAGCGTGAAGTAACGAAGCGTATTTACAACTTATCTGATATCGCTTGGGATGAGCGTGAACACGCAACGATTACATTCTTAAAATGGTTCGTTGATGAGCAAGTAGAAGAAGAAGCTTCATTTGATAGCATCATCCAAAAATTAAAACGTATTACAAGCGATTCGAACGCATTATTTATGCTAGATGCTGAATTAGAGAAACGTACATTTACACCTCCAGCTGAATAATATTTTAATCACCTTAATGAATGTATTAAGGTGATTTTTTATTTTCTCTCTAGCTTAAAATCACCTTAAAATTCCTCGTATTTGTCATAGCACCAGCAAATAAATGGTATTATTTTCAATATAAA
Source organism: Bacillus nitratireducens (assembly GCF_036320425.1). Taxonomy (NCBI): domain Bacteria; kingdom Bacillati; phylum Bacillota; class Bacilli; order Caryophanales; family Bacillaceae; genus Bacillus; species Bacillus nitratireducens. The sequence continues at coordinate 460,183 of NZ_JAUMJO010000005.1, read as the reverse complement.
ATAATATACGAGGAGAGAAAAAATGAACCAACGTGTAGAAGCTGTTGACGCCATTCGTGGTTTCGCTTTATTTGGCATTTTACTTGTTAATATGACATTAATCCAATTCGGGTTATTCGCTAATGAAAAACCCACTTATATTTTCGGAAAACTCGATGAAAGTGCTAATTGGTTTATTCAATTTTTCGGCACGCAGAATTTTATTTCCCTATTCTCTTTTTTATTTGGGCTTAGTATTGTTTTGTTACAAAAAAGTATTATCGCAAAAGGAAAAAAGTTTTTCCCTACATATATAAGGCGTATTAGCATTCTTTTACTACTAGGTTTCATTCACGGCACCTTTGTTTGGTCCGGAGATATTTTATTTGCATACGGGCTTATCGGGATTTTCTTAATGATGTTTATAAATAGAAAACCAAAAACATTATTGATTTGGGCAACTATTCTACTCGCACTCATTACACTTATGTCTTATCAAACTGATCCAAATACAAATATTAATGATTTTGCTCCTTATATTGAAAAAGAGCATAAAGTTCATGAAACTGGAAGCTATATGGATCATGTCAACTTTAGATTAACTGAAAATCCTTTCGAGTATATTGGGATTAACGGTTTCTTCGGACTAGTTTTCATATCAATTTTCGCAATAATTTTTATGTCCCCACTTTTCTTACTCGGAATGTATGTAGGAAAAAAGGGCTGGCTATTTGAGATTGATAAACACATACCTTCTATCAAAAAGATTTGGCTTATCACTGGTATTTTCTCTTTTACAATTAAAATCTTAGCCATGTTCGTAAAGCATCCAATTTTAATTATGTTACAAGATGGCCTTACATCAGTAACCATGACATTCTTTTACGGAAGCACAATTATTTTATTATTCCATTACAAAAAAGCATCGCGCTTACTAACATATTTGGCGAATACGGGGAAAATGTCGGTTAGTAATTACTTAGCTCAATCCATTATCGCAACAACAATTTTTTACGCTTATGGCTTTGGCTTATTCGGTAAAATCGGATACTTCTTCGGTATTGTTTTAACCATCGGAATTTATACGATTCAACTATTGGTTAGCACATATTGGCTACGGAAATATCGAATGGGGCCTGTTGAATATGTATGGAGACTGGGAACTTATTTAGAGAGACCACGATTTAAAAGAAGTTTGGATAAAGCAAGTTAAACAAAAAAAGCAATGAGCCCAATGCTCATTGCTTTTCTTATTATTAAAGCATAACCCCAACGATAATCGCTGATAATATACTTACTAACGTTGCACCGTATACAAGTTTTAGTCCGAATGATGATACAACATTTGCTTGTTTGCCATCGATACTCTTCGTTGCACCTGCGATAATTCCGATAGATGAGAAGTTCGCAAATGATACAAGGAAGATAGATAAAATACCTACTGTACGAGCTGATAACTCACCAGCTACTTTTCCAAGGTCAAGCATTGCAACGAATTCGTTCGTTACTAATTTTGTTGCCATAATTTGTCCCGCTGCTAGCATCTCTGATGTTGGAATACCCATTACGAATGCTAATGGTGAGAAGATATATCCTAAAATACTTTGGAATGTGATTCCGAAAATTGAATCGAATACACCGTTAATTGCTGTAATTAATGCTACGAAACCGATTAACATCGCTGCTACTGTTACAGCGATAGAGAAACCAAGCATAATATATTCGCCTAACATTTCAAAGAATGTTTGTTTTTTATCTTCTTGTAATTCTAAAATGTCGTCTTCTTCTTTCACGTCATATGGATTAATAATATGAACGATAATGAATCCGCTAAATAAATTTAGTACAAGTGCTGTTACTACATATTTTGGATCAATCATTTTCATATAAGAACCAACGATTGACATCGATACTGTTGACATTGAAGATGCACAAAGTGTGTATAAACGATTTTTTGGTAATTTGCTTAATTGATCTTTTACTGTAATGAATACTTCACCTTGACCAACAATTGCAGCTGCTACCGCATTATATGATTCAAGTTTTCCTAAACCATTAATTTTACTTAATACGAAACCGACTGCACGAATGATAATCGGTAACACTTTAATATGTTGCAGGATCCCGATTAATACTGCTAAGAAAATAATCGGTAATAATACTGTTAAGAAGAATGGTGCTTGTCCATCGTTCGCTAAACCACCAAATACGAAATTAACCCCAGCTTCCGCAAATTTTAAAATAGCGCCAAATCCATCTGCAATCCCTTTTACTAATACAAATCCGACCTTTGTATTTAGTAAGAAATACGCAAGTACCAATTGAATGACAAGCATAAGCGCAATTGGTTTATATTTAATTTTCTTACGATCTGAACTGATAAGGAAACCTAGTACAAATACTACAAGTAAACCGACTAGAAACATTACTATTTTCATATGTGAATCCTCCACTTCTCCCACGAGTTATTGGTCGTATAACGTATAACGAATGACGTCCGACCATTGATGTTAAAAAAATTTAAAACCCCTAAATACTATTCAACTGTTTTCTAAAATCAGTAAGCGTTTACATAAATTGCAATTTATAAAAGGTAGCTTCTTCTCTCCTACCATACTTGAAAGTCTGAAATTGATACCACCTACAAATCAAATTGTAAGCGTTATCTAACCGAAATGCAATATAAATTTTAAAAGATTTTTATATGTTAATATATTCCTAAGCAATTGGATTTTTCATGCAAATTTACCATAAAAAATAGCCCTAGCAATGAGCTAGGACCACCCTTTTTTATCCCGCATTAACGGGCAGTAAGATCCCCACCTCAAAATGCAGCGAAAGCAAAGAAGTTAGGTGAGGGATCAACTGCCCGTAAATGCCCGATTGGTTCAACTAATAATCAGTGGGGGATGACCCCCCCACTGATTAAAGTTTCACTTTATAACATAACACCAACGATAATCGCCGATAAAAGACTTACTAATGTTGCACCGTATACAAGTCGTAATCCGAATGATGAAACAACGTTTGATTGGTTTTCATCGATCCCTTTCGTTGCACCTGCAATAATTCCGATAGATGAGAAGTTCGCAAATGATACAAGGAATACAGAAAGAATACCAACTGTACGAGCTGATAAATCACCAGCTACTTTTCCTAGATCAAGCATCGCAACAAATTCGTTGGATACTAATTTCGTTGCCATAATTTGTCCCGCCGTTACCATTTCTGATTGCGGGATGCCCATTACGAATGCTAATGGTGAGAAAATATAACCTAAAATAGCTTGGAATGTAATACCGAACATTGAATCAAACAAGCTATTGATTGCTGTAATTAATGCTACGAAACCAAGTAACATTGCTGCTACCGTAATCGCAATCGTGAAACCAAGCATAATATATTCGCTTAACATTTCAAAGAATGACTGTTTTTTCTTATTTTCTAACTTCAGTGTATCTTCTTCTTCCGTAATATCGTACGGATTAATAATATGAATAATAATGAAACCGCTAAATAAATTTAATACAAGTGCTGTTACTACATATTTTGGCTCAATCATTTTCATATAAGAACCAACGATCGACATCGATACTGTCGACATGGAAGATGCACATAGTGTATATAAACGATGTTTTGGGATTTTACTTAATTGATCTTTTACTGTAATAAATACTTCTGCTTGCCCAACAATTGCAGCCGCTACTGCATTATATGATTCTAATTTTCCTAAACCATTTACTTTACTTAACAAAGTACCAATAGCACGAATAAATATCGGTAAAATTTTAAAGTGTTGCAGAATTCCGATTAACACGGCAAAGAATACGATTGGTAATAAAGCTGTTAAGAAGAATGAAACCTCCCCTTTATTAACAAGACCACCAAATACGAAAACGATTCCAGATTCCGCATATCCAAGAAGTGCTCCAAATCCATCTGAAATTCCTTTTACTAAAATATAACCAATTGGCGTATTTAATAAGAAATACGTTAACGCTAGCTGAATAACAAGCATAATCGCGATTGGTTTATACTTAATCTTCTTACGATCGGAACTTATAAGAAAACCTAGTACGAATACAACGAGTAATCCTACAAGAAACATAACAAACTTCATTAATAAAATCCTCCATTTAACTCTTCATTAACGTTGAACGTCTGACTACTAAAAACAAGAAATAATCCGAACTTTCCATTTCTCCTCCAAAACCTTCAATTCGATATGAAAAACCATAAAATCTCTTGTTTCAAAGCCATTTTCCATTCTAACATAAATTACAACTCACATCTGCAATTTCCTCAAAAAAATTATATTTTATTATAAAACATTCATGAATGTTCGTCTTTTACACTATATAGTAAAACTTTAATCAGTGTCATTTCCACTGATTATCAGCCCGCACCAATTAGGAGCTTTACTACTCACAAGCAGCCGGATAAAACAAAAAAATGAGCATCAAGTTTCACTTGATGCTCACCTCATTATACTGCTTTTTCTTTATCAGCTACCGCTGGCTTATCCCAACACTCTGTATTGTTCAAACCTGGAATAGACTCCGCATAGAATACTGGATCTTTTCCTTGTTTCTTTTGCTTTACGTAATCTGATAATGCCGCGAAAGCATACTTAGAAAGGAATACGATCGCAACTAAGTTAATAATAGCCATAATCCCCATGAATAAATCTGCTAAATCCCAAACGATTTGAATTGTTGCTACAGATCCTAACATAACCATACCAAGTACCGCAATTCGATAAACATTGAGTAACACTTTACTTCCATTTAAGAATTCAATATTTGTTTCACCATAGTAGTAGTTACCTACTAATGAACTAAATGCAAACAAGAAGATTGCAACTGCTACAAATATAGAAGCCCACGGTCCGATATGTTGACTTAATGCTTGTTGCGTTAATTGAATTCCGTTTAAATCAGCCGCTCCAGGCACATCTGATAAAAGAATAATAAATGCTGTACAACTACAAATTAATAATGTATCTGTAAATACCCCTAAAGTTTGAATGAAACCTTGTTTAACTGGGTGCGTTACGTTTGCAGTCGCAGCTGCATTCGGCGCACTACCCATACCAGCTTCATTTGAGAATAATCCACGTTTTACCCCTAGTAAAATCGCAGCTCCTAATCCCCCACCTACTACTTCTTTAATTCCGAAAGCATGTAAGAAAATTTCTTTAAATACATATGGAATTGCCGTAATGTTTGTTACAACGACGAATAATGCCACCGCTACATATATAATTGCCATTACTGGAACAATCATTTCAACCGCACGAGCAATACGTTTTACTCCGCCAAAGATAATGATTGCAAGTAAACCAGCCATAAACAGACCTACAAACTTACCATCTGTGTTAAATGCTCCATCAAAAGCCGCCGCTACTGTGTTTGACTGCACGGCGTTGAAAATTAATCCGAAACTAACTGTTATTAGAACAGAGAAAACAACCCCTAGCCAGCGTTTCTTTAAACCCTTTTCCATATAATACGCTGGACCACCGCGGAATGCATTCCCATCTTTTACTTTATAAATTTGCGCTAATGTACTCTCTACAAATGCAGAAGCACCCCCAATTACCGCAATTAACCACATCCAAAATACAGCTCCTGGTCCACCTGCTGAGATTGCGATAGCTACACCAGCTAAGTTACCAGTACCTACACGAGAAGCTGTACTCATACAAAAAGCCTGGAACGATGATACACCGCTCTTCTCTTTTTGTTCTTTCCTCGTTTTCGAACTTGCCCCATCCCCAAGCAATCGAATCATTTCACCGAAGTAACGAATTTGGACAAATTTCACACGGAACGAAAAGTAAAGTCCTAATCCAATTAACATCGCAATGATTATATATGACCAAAGAACATTATTTATATCCCCAATTACATTAGTTAAAAAATCCATAATTGCATTGCCCCCTCTTCTTCACAATAAGAAAATTATATTCTAAAAACTTTTAGTAATCAAGAACTTTATGTTAGGTTTTATGACACGGACACGTTAGACTTATTAACATATGCGTTTTTTTGCGTGAAAATATAACCAGTACGTGCATTTCCCCAATACTCAATCACTCATCCTATTCGACCAGTCATACTTTTAAGACAGTACGTTCCTACAAATAACGAGAGGAATGAATGAACAAAAAATTATATTAATAATTACCTCCCACCCTCTTTATCATTTACTACAACAAAAAAGGCGAGCATCGAATTTATCTCGATGCTCGCCTTTTCATTACACTGCTTTTTCTTTGTCCGTTACCACTGGCTTATCCCAACACTCTGTATTCGTTAAACCCGGAATAGAATCTGCACTGAAGACTGGATCTTTTCCTTGTTTCTTTTGCCTTACATAGTCTGCCAAAGCAGCATATGCAAATCGGCCAAGAAGCGTAATCGCAATTAAGTTTGTGATTACCATTAGTCCCATAAATAAATCTGCCATATTCCATACAACTTGAAGTGTCGCAACAGAACCGAATAATACCATTGCAACTACCGCAATACGGTAAATTGTTAACCAAGTTTTACTTTGTTTAATGAATTCAATATTCGTCTCACCATAATAGTAATTTCCTAGAAGCGAACTAAACGCAAATAAGAAAATAATAATCGCTAAGAAGCTACTTGCCCACGAACCGATTTGTGAACTTAACGCCACTTGCGTTAATTCAATACCTTCTAAATTTGTTGCTTTATATGCACCAGAACATAGTACGATAAACGCTGTTGATGTACATACTAAAAATGTATCTACTAAAACACCAATTGTTTGAATAAATCCTTGTTTAGCTGGATGCGTTACATCCGCTGTTGCTGCCGCGTTTGGCGCACTACCCATACCTGCTTCGTTCGCAAATAATCCACGCTGAATACCATATTTCATCGCAGCACCAATACCGCCACCTACAGCTGAATCTAAACCAAATGCACCTTTAAAGATCTCTGTAAACATGTCCGGTATTAAATAATAATTTTTAATAACAACGAAAATAGCTACTGCAATATAAATAAGTGCCATTGGTGGAACGATCATTTCCGACATACGCGCAATACTTTTCACACCGCCAAAAATAATAACTGCCACTAATGCAGCTAATACAATCCCAACAATGTAACGCTCAATACCAAATGCATTTTTAAATGCTAAAGTAACTGTATTCGCTTGTACAGAGTTAAAAATTAAACCGTAACTAATTGTAATTAGAATAGAGAACCAAATCCCCATCCAGCGTTTATTTAAACCTTTTTCCATATAATAAGCAGGACCACCACGGAAGCCACTGCCATCTTTTATTTTATAAATTTGCGCAAGCGTACTTTCTACGAAACTTGAAGACGCTCCGACAATCGCAATAACCCACATCCAAAATACAGCTCCAGGTCCTCCCATAGAAATAGCTAACGCTACGCCCGCTAAGTTCCCGATTCCAATACGAGCTGCTGAACTCATACAAAACGCTTGGAAAGAAGATACACTACCTTTTTTACGCGTCTTTCCAGTTAATCCATCACTCATTAGTCGAACCATTTCCCCTAAATGAGTAATTTGTACGAATTTCAATTTAATAGAAAAATAAAGACCTAAACCAATTAACATTGCAATAAGAATATATGACCAAAGAATTGTATTCGTTGATGAAACAAATTGCTCTAAAATATTCATACAATTAACCCCCTCCTTTTCTCCATAAAACGAATTATATTTAAAAAACATTTAAAAATCAACATTTTTCGACAATTCACGATTTCCAAATGTTAGAGGTTTACAAAGTAATAATCTTTTTATGACTCTCCCTCCTCTAACTGTGCATACTAAAACAAAAAATATATCTACAAACAACCCCATTGACAAAAACATCAACCTGTAACTATAATGATTACACCAGGTTGTAACAAACCTAATTACAATGTATTCATTTACTTTCAGATATACACTTTAACAAAACACTTTGGAGGGATTTATTATGAAAATCGGAATCATCGGAGCAACTGGTAAAGCAGGAAGTCGTATTTTAAAAGAAGCATTAGATCGCGGACATGACGTAACTGCAATCGTAAGAAACGCTGCAAAAATTACAGAAGAAAACGTAAAGGTTTTAGAGAAAGATGTATTCTCTCTTACATCTAATGACCTACAAGCATTTGACGTAGTTGTAAATGCATTCGGTGCTCCAGCAGGACAAGAACACCTTCACGTAGATGCAGGAAACGTACTAATTGAAGCTATGAAAGGTGCACCTAATACAAAATTACTTGTTGTTGGCGGCGCTGGTAGCTTATTTGTAGACGCAGAAAAAACAACACGTGTATTTGATACACCAGGTTTCCCAAATGAATACCTTGCAACTGCTCAAAACCAAGGTAAAAACTTAGAAATCTTGCAACAAACAAACGATATCACTTGGACATTTATCAGCCCTTCTGCACTATTCGCATTAGGAAAACGCACTGGCTCTTATACAGGTGGCAAAGACAATCTTCTTGTTAACTCAAAAGGTGATAGCTACGTAAGTTACGAAGACTTCGCGGTAGCAGCACTTGATGAAATTGAAAATCCAAAACACGTAAATGAACGCTTCACAGTTGTTTCTGAAGCTGAGTAATAGAAAAAGCTCGTAAACATAATGTTTACGAGCTTTTTTTATCATCTGTTATATTGATTCGGTTTATGTGGTTCATTTGGTGTATAGGGTTTATTTGGTTTATTATCATGACCATTTGCTTTTTTCCAACTTACCGCCAACTCTGGACTTGTTTTTTCTTCACTACGCTCAAGTAACACAACCGCATTTTGAATCGTTGGTGTTCCTTTATGAGCAATTCCTTGTAATTTCGTTAAATTTCCTGATACTTTAAAGCTAAATCCACCCGCTGGTGTTTGTTTCGGAATTAAAATGCGGAATTTTTCTCCTACATTAAATTCAGTTTTTGCTTCGCCTTTTTCATTTACGAACTTCGCGCCTTCTGGTGCACCTGTTGCTTGCACTTTATACGTTCCACTTTTCGCGTTTGTTTCTACTGTATATAATCCTGTTTCAAAGAAATCATTTTTCAATACTGCTTGTTGTTCTTCTGATGGTACTACACTCATCGTAATTTCTTGTAGTTCCTCACTAGCGCTTGCTTTTGCAACGATATCTTTCGTTACTTTTTCTACATTTTTATTACGGAAATCTAAATCGTTAATATCAATTTGTTTTAAAGCATTCCACACCGCAAGCTGCGTTGCATAATGCGCTTCTCTCCAATCAGAAACACCTAATTCTTGTGGGCTCTTTTGTGGATATCCATTTAATAGTACACGATACACATTAATATCCACTTTCCCCATTTCCGGTAAATCTTGACCGCTTGGAGATTTCAAATCTACATTTAAGCAAAAGGCAATTTTACCATCTGCCGTTTTAATAAGCTCTGTTCGAATTGGTTTCTTCTTTGACCTACTATAACTCCAATCCATTTCATACTTTGTATGATCCATAACTTCCGCGAATGCTTTTTGAAGTGGAAATAATAAGTTCGCAAATACAAATAAAACACTCAAAAAAGCGGCCATTAGCTTGAACGATCGTTTTATATTCATTTTTACAACCCCTTATAAAATAACAAATTTAATACTGTTTATTATTTAGTTAGAAACTTTTTTTATGCATAAGCAAAACAAAAAAGAGTGCAAACTATTTGCACCCTTTCTTCCACTATAGGTTTAGAAATCAAAGTTATCAGGATCTGGACCAACGCGGTGGTTTTGATTTAAAGAATCAATCTTTTCCATGTCTTCTTTTGTTAGTTCAAAATCAAATATACTTGCATTAGCAATAATACGATGTTCTTTCGTTGACTTTGGAATTGTTACAACTTCATTTTGAAGATCCCAACGTAAAATGATTTGCGCTGTTGTTTTACCGTACTTATCAGCAACTTCTTGTAATGTTTCATTATCTAATAACTGACCTTGCATAAGTGGCGACCATGCTCCCATTTGGATTCCTTGCTCTTTACAGAAAGCTTGTAATTCTTTTTGTGTTAAACGTGGGTGATATTCTACTTGATTAATCATCGGTTTAATCTCTGCGCCTTCTAGTACATCCTTCATATGATGGATTTGGAAGTTACTCACGCCAATTGCACGTACGCGGTCTTCTTTATAAAGTGTTTCTAACGCTCTCCACGTATCTTTGTATTTCCCTTCTACAGGCCAATGAACAAGATATAAATCTAAATAGTCTAGTTCTAACTTCTTTAAACTTTCTTCATATGCAGCAAGCGTTGTTTCGTATCCTTGATCCGAATTCCACACTTTTGAAGTAATAAATAAATCTTCTCGAGAAATCCCCGCTTCTTTTATACCAGCGCGAATGCCTTCTCCTACTGCTTTTTCATTTCCATAAATCGCAGCTGTATCGATACTGCGGTATCCTGCTTTAATTGCCGATTTCACAGCTTCTACAAGTTCTGGTCCATCTTCTACTTTAAATACACCTAAACCGAACCAAGGCATTTCTACACCGTTATGCAATGTTGTTTTACTTTGTAAATTTTTCATTATATTTTCTCTCCCTTATTTCACTTGATCTCTTTTTTCTAATGTCATACTCCACGCTGTTAAAATAACAGCCCCCGCTACCATAATGCCGCCTACCCAAGCTGTATGAATTAATCCTAACGAGTTCGTTACAATACCGCCTAAGTAAGCACCAAGAGCAATTCCTGCGTTAAATGCTGCAATATTCATTGCTGATGCAACATCGACAGCGCTAGGAACGAAGCGCTCAGCTAATATAACGACATACACTTGTAGCCCTGGAACATTCATAAATGCGAATAGTCCCATCAAAATAATTGTGATTAACCCAGCAACTTTAAAAGGTGCTGTAAATGTTAAAACGAATAATACAATCGCTTGAATAAAGAACATGTAAAATAACGCTCGAATCGGATTATGATTTGATAATTTTCCGCCGACCATATTCCCAATCGCAATTGCGATTCCGTACACTAACAAAATAATTGTAACGGTACTTGCTTTAAATCCTGTTACTTCTTGTAATAACGGAGATAAATACGTAAATGTTACGAATGTTCCCCCGTATCCTAATGCAGTAATAATGAAAACAAGTAATAACCTTCCGTTCGTAATCAGTTTAAATTGATCACGAAATGATACGGATGTACCTTTTTTCAAGTTAGACGGAATCAGCATACTATTGGCGATGAAAGCAACAATTCCAATCGCAACAATTACCATAAAGGAAGCTCTCCAGCCAAACTGTTGACCAATGAACGTTCCAATCGGTACACCTGTAATCGTCGCAACCGTTAAACCAGTAAACATAAAGGCAATTGCACTAGCTCGTTTATTCTCTGGTACAAGTGCGGCCGCAATTGTAGATCCGATTGACATAAAAACGCCATGTGCGAAAGCAGATACAACCCTAGCGATAAGTAACACAGTAAAACTTGTTGCTACTGCTGCAATCCCATTACCAATAATGAAAATAATCATAATCCACATTAATAATGTCTTTCGCGACATACTAGCTGTTAGCGAAGTTAAGACAGGAGCACCGAATGCTACCCCTAATGCATATAAAGAAACCGTTAAACCCGCTGTTGTAACGGAAACATGTAAATCTTCTGAAATAGATGGTAATAATCCGACGCTAATAAACTCGGTTGTACCAATTCCAAATGCACTAATTGCTAGTGCTAATAACGCAAACATACTTCTTCGATTCGTCTGAACTTCCGAAGATGATACTGTATATGAATTCAATTGAACTCCTCCTTAATGCGAGAAATCCAATCATAATAGTGTGATAAAAAGGCCTTTTTATCTTCTACAAACATAACTTTACTGCTGATATATGCTATTATGAATGGCTTCACTCTTTTTTTGAAGAACGCACTTTAAAGTACGATAGGTACCAAAAAGTAACATAGGCACTTTTTGGTACCGTACTACTCATTTCCCTCTTACGTATGCTATTATGGAACATATTCAACATGATAAAAAGTACGTACTTTAAAGTGCTATAGGTACTTTTTAGTAACATTTAAATTATTTGGCTTCTTTTGTTGGAGAACTGAAATCTACATTCATCAAAGGAGATTTTTATATGAAGAAATATAATATTCCCGTTGAAGCGACTTTAGAGGTTATCGGCGGAAAATGGAAAGTCGTTATTCTTTGCCACTTAACGAAAGGTACAAAGAGAACGAGTGAATTAAAACGTCTCATGCCTGGTATTACACAAAAGATGTTAACACAGCAATTACGCGAATTAGAAGAAGACGGAGTTATTCAAAGAAAGGTATACAATCAAGTACCACCGAAAGTAGAATATTCTCTTACAGACTACGGTTGGTCTTTAGAATCCATTCTTGACTCTCTTTGTACTTGGGGCGAATGCCACCTTGAAAAAAGCGGTAACACATCGATGCTAATTACAGAAGGTGAACAATAAAAAAAGAAAAAAATGAACATAAATTTGTCCATTTTTTCCTTTTTTTATTTATATATACGTACATTTCTAACCTTAACAAAATAATTTATGCGCTTTCACGCCTTGTCAGTACTACGTTATACGCTTAATATCAAATAATTAGGAATCATTTTTATGTTAACATAGGTGTATATAGTATATAATATAGGATATATATTATATACACTTTCCGATAAAGGAACTTTCCATTATGCGGACAAGCCATGTATCGGACAGTTCATAAATAATAGGTAGGACAATATGGTTTTGGATTTATGATTTCAGCTTACTTGCTGGCATAAATTTAAAGGCATTTTATTGTGCTTTGTGAAACTTTGTATAAAGTTTCGCAAACGTTTACTATCTTACCTATCAAAAATAAGAGTATTGCTATCGTAAAGGAGAATTGGAGATGCCAGAAACTATGACTCAAACAAAGCCAGAACAAGAAACTGTACAAATTTCTGCTAGCCAAGGACAACTTGATGTACTTGATCAGTTGTTAAAACCTGAGGTACAAGAATCATTAACTACACTAGTAGAACAGCTTCCAAAATTAACTGAGCTTGTTAATATTTTAACTAAGTCTTATGACTTCGCTCAAACTGTTGCTACTGATGAAGTATTAAAAAGCGACACTGTTGGTGCAATCACAGAGCTTGTAGAACCTGTAAAAGATACAGTGAAAAGCATGGCTGCTACTGCAATCGAAGCGAAAGATCGTGCTGACGAAAGCAACGAAGTTATCGGCCTGTTCGGTCTATTAAAATTATTAAAAGACCCACAAGCGCAAAAAATGTTCCGCTTTGTGAACGCATATCTTCAAATTAGTGCAGAACGTAACAATAAATAAGTTAACTTATAACAACAATTAGTAAAGACGGGGGATATCATACTATGTCAAAACAAATTGTCATCTTAGGCGCTGGTTATGGCGGTCTTCTTGCCGCTTTAAACGTACGTAAATATTACAGCAAATCAGAAGCACAAGTTACAGTGATTAACCAATACCCAACACACCAAATCATCACTGAACTACACCGCCTTGCAGCTGGTAACGTTGCTGAGCAAGCAATTGCAATGCCACTTACAAAGCTTTTCAAAGGTAAAGATATCGATCTTAAAATCGCAACAGTTGAGTCATTCTCAGTTGATAGCAAAGAAATTAAACTAGCTGGTGGCACTACTTTATCTTACGATGCACTTGTAGTTGCTTTAGGAAGTAAAACTGCTTACTTCGGTATTCCAGGACTAGAAGAAAACAGCATGGTATTAAAATCTGCTGCTGATGCAAACAAAATCTACAAACACGTTGAAGACCGTATTCGTGAATACGCTAAAACGAAAAACGAAGCTGACGCTACAATCGTAATCGGTGGTGGCGGATTAACTGGCGTTGAGCTAGTTGGTGAGCTTGCTGACATTATGCCTAAACTTGCAAAAAGCCACGGCGTAAATCCAAAAGAAGTTAAACTTCTTCTTGTTGAAGCAGGTCCAAAAATCCTTCCAGTATTACCAGACCACTTAATCGAACGTGCAACTACTAGCCTAGAAGCACGCGGTGTTACATTCTTAACAGGTCTTCCTGTAACAAACGTTGCTGGCAATGAAATCGACTTAAAAGACGGTCAAAAACTTGTTGCTAACACATTCGTTTGGACAGGCGGCGTACAAGGTAACCCATTAATCGGTGAATCAGGTCTTGAAGTAAACCGTGGCCGTGCAACAGTTGATGCACACCTACAATCTACTTCTCACAAAGACGTATTCGTTGCTGGAGACAGCGCTGTTGTCTTTGCTGAAGACGGTCGTCCATACCCACCAACTGCACAGATCGCTTGGCAAATGGGTGAGTTAATTGGATACAACTTATACGCAGCACTAGAAGGCAAAGCATTCGAAGAGTTCGCACCTGTAAACTCTGGAACACTTGCTAGTCTAGGACGTAAAGATGCTGTTGCTACAATCGGAGCAAGCAATACTCCGCTTAAAGGTCTACCAGCATCATTAATGAAAGAAGCAAGTAACGTTCGTTACTTATCACACATTAAAGGTCTATTCAGCTTAGCTTACTAATCTGAATATAAGCCCGAATCATGCCCTGCATGGTTCGGGCTATTTTTATCCGTAATTTTCTCTACTTTATTTATTCGGCAGCAGAATCATATAACCCTCTTTAATTATCAAAATATACTGACTCTTTTATGTCAAAATTGTGTATATGAAAAAAGCGGGAGTAGATATCTTCCCTACTTCCACTCTTTCACAAAAACTATTCTCCCAATTTCACTAAGCTGTAGTTTTTCTTCCCTTTACGAATAATAATAAATCGTCCATCAAATGAATTTTCTACAGTAACATCCGTAGCTACATCCGTTACTTTTTCACCATTCATAGATATAGCTCCATTATTAATGTCTTCACGTGCTTGTCTTCTAGATGGCTCAATCCCTAAATCAACTAGCCACTCTACGATATTTTTCTTCTCTTTTGAAGACTCAAATGTCGGCATCTCTTTAAAGCCTTGCTCAATTTCATCAGCTGTTAACGATTTAATATCTCCACTAAATAACGCTGCTGTAATTTTCACAGCTTGCAAAAATGCCTCTTCTCCGTGAACGAATTTCGTCATTTCTTCCGCTAATACTTTTTGCGCTTCACGTTTATGCGGCTCAGTTTCTACCTTCGCTGCCAATTCATCAATTCGCTCTTTCTGTAAGAACGTAAAGTATTTCAAGTATTTAATTACATCACGGTCATCTGTATTCACCCAGAACTGGTAAAATTCAAACGGTGTTGTTTTTTCCGGATCAAGCCAAACCGCACCACCTGCTGATTTACCAAACTTCGTACCATCTGATTTTAATAATAATGGAATCGTTAATCCAAATACTTTCGCTTCATGACCTTCTAACTTACGAATTAAATCTAAACCACTTGTAATATTTCCCCACTGGTCACTACCACCAATTTGCAGTTGAACATCTTCTTTTGTGTATAAATGATGGAAATCCATCGCTTGCAAGATTTGGTACGTGAACTCTGTGAAAGAAATTCCAGTGTCCAAACGACTTGCTACAATATCTTTTGCTAACATGCTATTTATGCTAAAGTTTTTGCCGTAATCACGTAAAAATTCGATGATGTTTATCTCATGTGTCCAGTCATAGTTATTTACCATCTTCACTTCGCTATTGCCGCCAAAATCAAATAGCTTTTTCATTTGTGCTGTTAACGCATCCACATTATGCTGGACTACTTCTAACGTTTGCAGTTGACGCTCTGATTGACGTCCACTCGGGTCACCAATTGTTCCTGTTGCCCCGCCAATTAAAATAACAGGATGATGACCAGCTAATTGGAATCTCTTCATCATCATAAATGGAATCAAATGTCCGATATGCATACTATCACCAGTCGGATCCACTCCGCAGTATAGTGAAATCTTTTTCTCTTCTACCAGCTTACGTAAGCCTTCTTCGTCCGTTTGTTGATTAATGGCGCCGCGCCATTCTAATTCATCAATGATATTCATCTTTTGTCATCCCCTTTATTTTTTGAAAAACAAAAAGTCCCTATGTCTATGACATAGGGACGATTATTCACCGTGTTACCACCCAGTTTGCATAAATAGCATAGCTACTCATACCACTCTTAGCAAGAATATCGATTGCCAATCCGCTTAGCATTACCTAAGATACTCCAGAGTGTAATTCACAAGTTTGTTTGTGCTAGGTTCCAGCAACCCCTAGCTCTCTTTAATAACAGTGACAAACTGCTACTGGGCTCTTTCAACGTATATTATTTGTTAAATTATTAGCCATTATATTGAATTGAAAACAAAATGTCAACAATACCCAAATATTATTTCGAAATAATTCATACTTTATACGCTTTTTATTCAAAGACTATTGTAGATCTTCTCCAATAATCCTTACTTCTCGCTCTAATTTCACACCGAATTTCTCTTCAACAGTTTTTTGTACGAAATGAATTAAATCGATATAATCTTGTGCCGTTCCGTTATCAACATTCACCATAAATCCAGCGTGTTTTAAAGAAACTTCCACTCCGCCAATTCGCTTACCTTGCAGTCCCGAGTCTTGAATAAGCTTACCTGCAAAATTATTTGGTGGACGCTTAAATACACTACCACATGAAGGATATTCTAACGGTTGTTTTGATTCACGCTTAAACGTTAAATCATCCATTTTTTCTTTAATTTCTTCACGCACACCTTCTTCAAGTTCAAATCTCGCTTCAAGAATAATGTAATGGTTGTTCGCAAATACACTCTTACGATATCCAAATTCAAATGCTTCTTTCGTTAAAGTACGTAGCTCTCCATCACCTGTCATTACGACAGCTTCTGTTAATACAAACGAGACTTCACCGCCGTAAGCACCAGCATTCATATATAGCGCTCCGCCAACTGAACCTGGAATACCACAAGCAAACTCAAGACCCGTTAAATTATGATCTAATGCAATACGTGATACATCAATAATTGCTGCACCACACTGTGCTACAATCGTCGTTCCTGTTACAGTAACACTTGTAATATGAATTAAACTTACTGTGATCCCGCGAAGACCACCGTCTTTAATAATAACATTCGATCCGTTTCCTAAAAACGTAACTGGAATATTATATTGGTTAGCATACTTTATCACTTCTTGAATCTCATCATAATTAGTAGGCGCAACAAATACATCTGCTTTCCCACCCACTTTAATGTGCGTATGATCTTTTAGCATTTCATCTTTCTTTACATGACCTTCAGGCAATACCGTACTTAAATATTTATAAACCTCTTGCATATTCATTTTACGATTCCTCTATTTCTATAATCTTTTTATCCCGCTAACAACGGGCCCATAATATCCCCACATAAAAAATGCAATACAAATCAAAAGCTAAAGTGGTGGATACAGTGTACCTAAAATCAATTCGAGACACCTATAAACCTCTTAAATTATAAGAGGTGCCACTCATATTAAAATATATATCGCATAATAAAGCAACCCAAATGAGCTACTAAACTCGACATGTAACCATATAGACAACAATTTGTAAAATATATAGGTTTTATAAAGTAATATCCTTCAATATCTTACTATATCACACGAAAAGAAAGTGGTATTTTTTTGTAATCTTTACTTTATTTTCATCAATACAAAAGAGCACATTCAATAGAATGTGCTCTTTTTATAATCTTTACTTTATTTTTCGTTCTCTTCTTTTTCCTTATCAAACCATAACAGCTCATCATCATCAACTTCACCATTATAATTGATTAGAATCTCTTCTCCCGCTTTTATATCTTTGTAAGCAAAGAAGTTAAACATATGATTCTCAAAGACAATATCATACGTTGCATTCGGCTTATATGAATGATTAAATAACATGCCGTATCCTAAAAGGAATGCTGTATGATTTACCCCATACTCAAATGCGTAGTCAGCAAGTAACGTTTTCTCAATGTGTTCATGCTGTTCATTCGGATAAGAGATAACTGGTGCTGAGTGTATCAACTCACCCTTTTTAATATCACGAGTTGCAAATACACCTCTATTAAATTCTCCATCACTAAGTTCAGAAGTCTTAACTTCAATCATATGCGTCACCTATATATTTCTTTCTTCGAAGTATTTTTCTCCTTAAGCTTGGCAGAAAACGAAGAGAAAAGCAATTAAATTCCTACCAAGTATAAAAAGAGCACATTATTTGTGCCCTTTTTATGTGATATTATTTTTCTAGAATATCTTATAACGACACCCTCACCCGTTAGAAGATATTCTATGAAGCCCCACGTATCAATTACTTCAATTTAAATACCGCACTAACTGGGTTATGATCACTGTTTTCAAACTTTAAGTCTTTCCCCTGTACATTTACAATTTCAACATTCGGCGAAACGATAAAGCCATCAATAATAGTGACAAAGTTTTCACCTTCCACATATTTCTTCACATCATCCCTTACCGTCATAACAGATGGATCTACAGCCCATTGGAATCCTCCATCGGCGAAGTCCTTCGGTAACTCTACTAGCCATTCAGGACGCTCTTTCACAAACTTAGGATCACTTAATTGGACATTAGAAAGTAACTGGTTCCAATCTCCACCTAATATTACGTAATCACCGTTTTGATAACACTTGTTCATATATTCTTTTAAATACTCTGCTTGCTGCTTTCTAATTTTCCCGCCTTCATCATAAGCAGACAAATGTAAATTGACAAGTCTAACAAACTTCCCATTATTAACAGGTATTTTGTGCTCAACAATCGCTCGATCTAAATCAAACAAACGCTTCGGCCAAGGCTCCATTCCAGGAAGCTGGAACCTCTCCGCTGTTTGAACTTTATATTTAGAAAACGTACTTAATCCAGCCTCCGCATATCCCATTGGACTTGTAATTGGGACAGGGACCCATTTTGTATCATAGTTCTTCCCGAATGACGATGCATAATCAGGTAATCCCTTTTTCAAAAACTCATGCCCATTTACATCAAAAGATCGCATTGATTTTATATCAACTTCTTGCAATAACGTAAAATCACTATTCTCATTTTGTAAAAATGAAAGCATCTTCTTTAAGTTTACTTCAGTCTGTTCTTTACTACTCGAACCAGAACCCTTTCCCCCGTCCATAAAGAAGTCTTGGTCCTTATCTAATCCAGCGTACCCAATATTAAATGTTGTAACTTTAAATTCATTTCCTGGCTGCAGTACGCGCTCTTTGTTGTTTTCAACCTTTACATCTAAAACATTCGCTGGCTGTTCTTTTGTAATTGTCATATACACTAAAAAACCACCTAAAATACAAGCTCCTATCAAAATACATATAAGTAATATCTTTAATAATTTCTTCAAATAAACGCCCCTTTTCTAAAACTACCAATCTTACTTTTCTTTATTTTCAGTTAACTAAAAATAAATGACAGACATACGAAACATTTTATCATATCAAAAACCTTGTATCACTATATTTAGTTTATGAGAATAAATTCCTCATCTCAAACCATCACACACATCCAAAACAGCTTCACTTCTTCACTGGAAATTCAATGCAATTTTTAGTACACTATATGTAATAATCATAGGCGATGGAGTTCGCCATAACTGCTGCTAAGCTAATGACTCCTACCAGTATAACTACTGGTAGGAGTCTATTTTTTTGAGCAAGCTATTTAAAGAGGTGAAGAAATTGATTTATATTATCGTTGGCATAGCCGGTATATTAGGAGCCCTCTCTCGTTATTATTTAGGTCTTACTATTCACACTTCATGGCATCATTCATTTCCATTAGCTACGTTACTTATTAACTTAGCCGGCTGCTTCTTATTAGCGTGGCTAACTACGTATGTCGCTCGGAGAAATATCTTACCCTCAGAGATTATTACAGGCATTGGAACTGGATTCATCGGTTCCTTTACGACGTTTTCGACATTCAGTGTAGAAAACGTGCAATTAATCAATCACTCTGAATGGAGTACCGCTTTCTTATACGTATCATGCAGTATACTTGGTGGTCTCATTATGTCTGCTCTTGGCTATACACTAGGTGATTTCTTAATCAAGAAACGCCTTACGGAAGGTGATCACTTATGATAGAAGCTTTATTAGTAGCAATAGGCGGTTTTTTCGGTGCTATTACACGATTTGCAATTAGCAATTGGTTTAAAAAAAGAAATAAAACTTCCTTTCCAATTGCTACATTTCTCATCAATATAACAGGAGCGTTTTTACTTGGATATATAATTGGCAACGGCGTCACTACAAGTTGGCAATTATTATTAGGGACTGGATTTATGGGTGCCTTCACGACATTTTCGACGTTTAAATTAGAATCTATTCAGCTTCTCAATCTTAAAAAATTTAGCATGCTCCTTTTATACGTAAGCACTACTTACATAATCGGTATCCTCTTCGCATTCCTTGGAATGAAGCTAGGCGGAATATAAAGAAAGCGACTCTGATCAGTCGCTTTCTTTCATAAGAAGTATGTCCCGCCATAAGGAATAGAAAATAAATCCACTGGTTGCACATCATAATGTACAACTTGCATTGGAGACTGTGAGTACGACATATACTGCCCTTGCATCATTTGTGCAAAATATGCTTGTTGCTGCATTTGAATCGCTTGATTCACAGCATGAATTGTCCCCTGTGCTCCTGCCAGTGTAATAGCTGCTCCCACTTGTCTACTACTATAAAAATAATGATTCATCATGATTCAGCTCACTTAGTATTTTTCTTCCCTATCTTATGTTTCTATTTCATGGCAAGTGTTTTATCGTGCTGTCTTTTTTCGAATCACTGAGAAAAGAGCCACACACAAAATTGCAACAATTCCAGTGAAAGTAAATAAATATGCTAACGGAATCAAGTAAAATGGCTCCACTAAAGTTCCGTCTGGTTTTACTTCAGAACCAATTATATTAAACATAATTATGCATAACACTCCTAAAAACATTGGACTAGAAGCTAATAAATATTTTTTCTCCTTATTCGAAGTAATAAATTCAAATACTGACACACCAATACCACTAAAGAACAGTAAATAACTTATTGGTACTAGGAAAAAGTAAGGCTCTATAAGCAAACCACTTCCATCCATTTTACTTGTCGTCCCATGTATGATTAAACAAGTAGCCCCTAATGATATCAATACAATTGCTAATAAATATTTTTTCATAATATATTCTCCTTTGATTTCACAATTCATTTATCTGCATTCCTTTTTACTATTCTTACTACCATCATAATAAGCTTGACTACATTATAAGTCAACAATAATTTATTGTTTTACGATAAATTATTGTTGTTTAACACACAAAAAAAGGCTATAGACAATCACTGTCTATAGCCTTTTCAATCCATTATTTCGTTCTAAAATATTCCTTCTGGAACATGCACATTCTTATCGCATTATGGTAGTTGCCATCGACGAAAAACTCGTCGAGAAGTTCTCCTTCTACCATAAATCCAACCTTTTTATAAACGTGTACAGCTTTTTCATTCTCTTTATCGACAACTAAATATATTTTATGCATATTTAATACAGAAAAAGCGTAATCCATCGCTAAACGCGTCGCCTCTGCTGCATAACCATATCCTTGATAATTTGGATCAATAATAATTTGGAATTCTGTTCTACGGTGAATATAATCGATTTCCACTAACTCGACCAATCCAACCATCTCATTATCTTTCTCAACGATAAATCGGCGTTCACTTTGATCATGTATATGTTTATCGTATAAATCCTGCAGCTCCACAAACGCCTCATATGGCTCTTCAAACCAATATGACATAATATGCGCGTTATTATTAAGTTCGTGTACAAACTTTAAATCTTCTCGTTCTAAAGGACGTAACTTCAATTCTTGACTCATTTCTATAACCTCCAAGTAAAAGAAACCTCTTCACTTAATTTCTCATTTTTTTTCGATTTCAAACGCCCTATTTACATTGTAAACTTTCAAGTAACTTGAAGGTCAAGGTAAAAAAAGTAGCACAAACAAAAGTCTGCACTACTACCCTTTCTTCAAATCCCTCATATTTGATATGTATAAAGCAATAACTAAAATAAGAATTGCTCCTGCGTATAATAACGTCTCCATTGGTTCCTCATGAGACACGATAATTAAACGAATTAACGCCGTAATTCCGATATAAATAAAATAACGTAACGGGAAATGATAGTTCGATTTAAAATACTTAATAATTAATGCGATGAACTCGAAGTATAGGAAATAGACGATGATACTCTCAACTAATTTATACGATGTATACTTCTTCGCTGAGAATATGTATTGAATAAAAGTAATTGTTTCGTTAATTAAAAAAACCGATAAAACAATGGACAATATGATTAACGCTATATTTAATATCCACTGTAAAACACTAGCTATAAAATGATCGATATCAAATGACTTCATTTTCTCTTTTAGCTCCCCTTCGTGTAAGTACTTATTCATTATAGCAAAATTATACTTACAGAAGTGTTAAATCATATATGACCGTCCTCTTTCACTATCACTTCACCATTCTGATATTTACGCTTAATATAGTCACTTCCCCAAGCTTCATTTTTTATCTTTTAGCTTTTTCACAATGAAACTATATACGTCAAAATCGTTTCATGACGTTATTACTTCCACACACTTGTAATTTATATAATAACAGTACAGTACAAATAACGTGCTGTATAACTAATTGCGGGGGGATTAATGATGAACGAAGCGTTACTATTAGTCGACATACAAAATGATTACTTTGAAGGCGGCAATATGGAATTACATCAACCTGAAAAAGCAGCACAAAAAGCGAAAGAAGTCTTGAAAGTATTTCGTGAAAAACATAAAGCAGTTATTCACGTACAACATATTGCTAACAATGAAGGAGCTACTTTCTTCTTATCTGAAACAGTAGGTGTTCAAATTCATGATGATGTACAACCGATTGCTAACGAAAAAGTCATACAAAAACATCACCCTAACAGTTTTTTAAGAACAAATTTATTAGAAACATTAAAGGCAGAAAAAATAGATCAACTAGTCATTTGCGGTATGATGACTCACGTATGTATTGATGCAACCGTACGCGCTGCCAGTGATTTAGGATTTCAATGTGTTGTAATTGAAGATGCTTGTACAACAAAAGATTTAGAGTTTCAAGGAAATTTACTCCCCGCGGTACACGCTCATCAATCGTTCATGAGTGCATTAGAGTTTGGTGATATTTACGCAAAAGTCATATCCGCAAGCAGTTTTATAAACAAAATCAAATAAAGAATTACAGTTCCATATAAAAAAAGAAAGAATAAATATCTTATTCTTTCTTTTTTTCAATTGTTTTAATGACAGTATTTATACGATAGTCACCATAATGTAAAACATCTGCAAGAGTCTCTTCTAATTGCTGGTGCGAAGATGTATGAAGAATCATGATATAACACCCATCGCCACTTATACGATACATTTCAGTAATTACGTCCGTTTTTTCGAAAAAGGTTTGAATTTGATTATGATAATGTGGTGCATGCAAAAATAGCGTAACAAAGGTCATGATAGACCCTTCCAGCTTAGCCCTGTCGATATCTATCGTATATTTTTGAATGACACCTGCCTTTTCTAATTTATTAATTCGTTTCCCAACAGCCTGGCCCGTCAAATGTACTAGCTCTCCAATTTCCTTCCAATTCATCCTAGCGTTTTCTTGTAGTAATTGTATAATCTTAAGATCTGTTGAATCAAACATAGCCGTCCCCTTCCTATAGGAATCACCTTCTATAAGATTTCATTTCCCCCTACAATTCATCTTGAAAATTTTTACAATACAATTGATTAACTCTATTTAGAATTACATTACTGTTAACGGCTTTCCTTCTTCCTTACTATGTATTTTTGGATTACTCGTAGGTATCAAAAAAATTGGTAAGTGTTCGAAAGAGCCATACAGCAAGCTAGCGATTTTTTTATAAATATGAAAATTTTTTAGTAATTAGTTTATCTTTTTTTAATGTTTTATTTAGAGGCAGTTTATACTCGAGGATTAACATAATAAACGTAATAACTGCGTTCAGAATGACTAACTATTACTATAATCGCAAACCGTGCTACTTAAAATCATAAAATGAGGAGACAATAAACATGAACAAAAAAACAAAAGCACTATCATCCATACTGCTCGGATTCACATTAGCATTAACAGGTTGTGCTGGTACTAAAGCTGAAGAAAATCATGGTAAACAAAAACAAGAGCAAGCTGCTAAAGAAACAAAAAAGGAACATAAGTTAACGAAAGGGCAAAAAATGGCTAATATTCTTAGCGATACGAATTGGCAAGGTACAAAAGTATATGACAAAGATAAAAATGACTTAACAAAAGAGAATGCAAACTTCATTGGTCTTGCAAAATATGATGCTAAATCAGGAAGATATGAATTCTTTGATGCTAAAACAGGTGCAAGTCGTGGCGATAAAGGAACTTTCTTTGTCACAAATGATGGGAAGAAGAGAGTATTAATTTCAGAATCAATGAAGTATCAAGCTGTTGTTGACATGACAAAGCTAAATAAAAATGTATTTACTTATAAACGAATGGGGAAAGATGCTAACGGTAAAGATGTAGAAGTCTTCGTTGAACATGTTCCATATAAAGAAAAAGAGCTTTCTTTCACGGATCCGGATAAGCAGCTAAACTCTACTACAGGTGATATCGTTAAAAACGTTGATGGAGATAAAATTTTAGGCGGAACCCTTTGGCATGGAACAAAGGTATTAGATGAAGCCGGTAATGATGTAACGCAGTTTAATTCGAATTTTATAAGTCTAGCAAAATTTGATGACAAGTCTAATAAATACGAGTTCTTCAATGGCGAAACAGGTCAAAGCCGCGGTGATTATGGCTACTTCGATGTTGTACATGAAAATAAAATAAGAGCCCATGTTTCAATTGGAAATAACAAATATGGTGCCGCTCTTGAACTTACTGAACTGAATAATAATAAATTTACGTATAAAAGAACTGGTAAAGATCAAGCTGGTAAAGACATAACTATATTCGTTGAACATGAACCTTATAAAGGTGATATGAAACCACAATTTAGCTTTTAAAAACATTTTATTACAAATCCTGTACTGAGCTACAGGATTTTTTTTAAGGCAAAATTATTTATAACTTCCTAAAAAAAGCCTTACTACACATAAATTGTAGTAAGGCTCTGGCTATTTAAGATAAACATTAAACGATTTCATTATCTCTATACAAATAAGGTTTAGCAAATAATGTTACCATCCCCTCCAAGGAAAAGAAACCTTATTTCAACTTTCCTATTGATAAGTTAACACGATAATTCCCGTATTTTAATAGTCGTCCTAGAAAGTTATCTAAGTCTTCATTGGAAGCAAAATGTGTTTTTAATAAATAACACCCCTCACCACTTACACGGTGTACCTCAGAGATCCCTTCTTCTCCTTGAAAGAAATTCATAAACTCTTGATGATTAGCTGTTGTTACGAACAAAGTAACAAATGCAGTCACTACTTGTCCTAATTTGGTTCGGTTTATTGCGATTGTATATTGTTCAATAATCCCTAAATCCTCTAATCTTCGAATTCGATTTCCTACAGCCTGCCCCGTCATATGTATTTTTTGACCAAGTTCTTTCCATTGTATTCTTGAGTTTTCTCCTAATAATTTCAGTATCTCAAAATCTGTTTGATCAATGATATAAACCAATCCTTTCATCGTGAAAGTAGAAAGCCAGAAAGTGTTTCGCCAACTTATTCTGCTTGTCGATACAATTCACTATACTTAGTTTATCCTCTTACATCACATTGTTTATCAGTTATATTTACTTATAACACAGAGGACGCAACAAAAAAATACATCTAGATTTAAAGGAGGTTACAAATATGTTATTACAAGAAATTCTATCGTTCAATGAACAATTTGTAGAAAATAAGGAGTACGCTCCTCGTGAAGCGACAAAAATGCCTAAAAAACGTATGGTTGTTGTTTCTTGCATGGATGCTCGTTTAATTGAGCTACTTCCAAAAGCTTTAGATATACACGATGGTGATGCAAAAGTTATCAGAAATGCAGGTGGTAAGATTGCTTCTCCTTTCGATAGTGTTATGCAAAGTGTTGTAGCATCAGTATATGATTTAAATGCAGATGAAATCTTTCTTATCGGACACCATAGATGTGGTGCGAGCCAAACGGATCCAAAAGGAACACTTCAAAAAATATTAGATCGCGGAGTAGCTTCACCAGAAATTTTATCAGCAATTGAATATGCTGGTGTTGACCTTGAAAAATGGCTATTTGGATTCGATGATATCTGCGATTCGACTCAAGCTAATGTTGATTTAGTAAGAAATCATCCACTTATTCCAAAAGATGTTCCTGTACATGGTTTAGTTATTGATCCTCACACAGGTAAATTAGATTTAGTAGTCGATGGATATAAAAAATTAAATGGTATGAAACATTAATCATTACTTAAATGAAGGGAAGTTATTAAATATGAATAGACAAGAAGCTACGCAAAAAATTATGGAAGCAAAAATCGCAAGAGGTTTAACATGGGAAGAAATCTCAAAAGTAAGTGAAAACTCTGAGACTTGGGTTGTAACAGCATTATTAGGACAGGCTACAATGACACATCCGGAAGCAGAAAAAATCGGTAAACTATTAGAATTAGATGCAGAAGTAGTTCAAGCATTAACAGTAGTTCCACTTAGAGGGCAAGTAATGCAAATGCCTCCTACTGATCCAATCCTATATCGATTATACGAAATGATGTTACAATACGCACCAACTCTTAGAGAACTAATCTTAGAAAAAGCTGGCGAAGGTGTAATGAGTGCAATTAACTTCAATCTAGGTGTGGATACACAAGAAGATCCAAAAGGTGGCGATCCTCGTATCGTTATTACACTTAACGGGAAATTCTTACCGTTCCGTACATGGTAATTAACCAAAAATTCATCTATATAATTAAAATGATTTTATAGAGTTACAAAATCCATCCTTTTTAATCTAACGGTATAGAAAGGATGGATCTTTACTATGAGATTCTTTTTCGATAAAGGAGAATAACATGAATAAAAAATACTCTAATACGAGCTTTAGTATTCTACAGTGGTTTGTTTTTTTATTAGCAAATGCAATTGCATTACCTATAATTATTGGTGGCATATTTCATTTATCAATAGAAGATATTTCAACATTAATGCAGCGAACTTTTTTAGTTGTCGGAGTAAGTTCATTTATACAAGCGTGGTTTGGACATCGTTATCCCATTGCGGATGGGCCAGCCGGTTCATGGGTAAGTATATTTGTCATATTGGGACAAGTCGCTATGCATCAGGGACAAAGTGCAAAAGACGTGTTGCAACTTTTAGAAGGTGGATTAATTATTGCAGGTATATTACTCTTCGTTCTTGGTATAACAGGGCTTGTTCATCGAATCTTACGTTTATTTACCCCGTTAGTTACAGGAACTTTTCTTTTAATCTTAGCACTTCAGCTTAGTGGTGTGTTACTAAATGGAATGATGGGATTACAAGGATCTGCAACTCATCCTGACTATACAACAGCTACTATTGCGCTCATTGTTTTTGCCCTTATTACTTTCTTATCAATTAAAGGGAAAGGCTGGATGAAAAGTTACGCTGTATTACTTGGCATTTCATTTGGTTGGCTTTTGTATGTAGTATTAGGAAAATCATCTCATATGCCTTCGTACACAACGCTAGTTAAGTTACCAGAGATATTTGCTTGGGGCACACCTAGATTCGATATTGGAATGACTCTAACTGCAACTTTATTTACATTTCTTTTAGTTGCAAATACGATTGCTGCTGTTTCAGCTGTAAAACAAGTGGCTCCGTTATCTAAAGAAAATGAAAGACAAACACTGAACCGTGGTGTATGGATCGGAGGTATATCACATATTATCTCGTCGTTGTTCTCTACAATTGGAATTGTACCATTACCTGCATCAGCAGGATTTATTCAACTAACAGGACAAAGAAAAGTGAAGTCATTCCTTATAGCAAGTCTTATATTAGCAGGAATTTCTTTTATTCCCTCAATTGTAAGCTTTATATCCTTGCTTCCAGGCCCGATTGCTAATGCTGCACTTTTAGCAACATTTGTCCAAGTAATAGGCATTTCATTTCACTCGATTTTACGTGAAGAATTAAATCAACACCGATTAACTATATTGGGAATTACATTGTTAATCAGTTTAGGAATAATGTTTCTTCCAGAAAGCGCATTTAGCGGCATTCCTTCTTCTTTACAATATGTTTTAAGTAATGGACTACTCGTAGGTACTATGATTGTTATTTTGTTAGAACAGTTTTGGAAAGAGTAAAATTTGTGATTAAGTAAAAAAGCGCCCTACTTAAAGGGCGCTTTTTTATACCTAATGACTAATACTAGCAGTTGGGTATAATGTTGTTCCATTAACACTTGAAACTTTTATTTCATTTGTTAATGGAACATGTTGTAACTAATAAACAGCAATCGGCCCATAAGGACCTTGGATAATTTCAATTTTTGTTTCAAAAATATCTGTCAAAAGTGTTGGGTCCATAACCTCTTCTACTGTTCCAAAAGCAGCAATTTGTCCATCTTTCATAGCACAAATTTTATCAGAGTATTTAGCTGCAAAATTTATGTCATGCATAACAGTCAAAATTGTTCTTCCAAACTCATTAGCCGCACGTCTCAAATGCTCCATCATTTGAACAGAACGCGCAACATCAAGATTATTCAGAGGCTCGTCCAATAGCACATATTCAGTCTCTTGGCACAATACCATCGCTACATATGCCCTTTGTCTTTGACCACCAGAAAGCTCATCTAAATATCTATTCTCTAAACTAGTTAAATCTAAGAAATCGATATATTTAGAAATGATAACCTCATCTTCTTTAGTTAATCTTCCCTTTGAATAAGGAAAGCGCCCAAATCCAACTAATTGTCTAACAGTAAGCCTCGTTACAAAATGATTTTCTTGTCGCAATATAGTCAAAATTTTTGCTAAGTCTTTTGATTTGGATTCAGAAACATCCATATTCGCTACTTGAATTTGACCTTCATCCATATCTAAAAGTCTTCCAATCATCAAAAGTGTCGTAGACTTTCCAGCGCCATTTGGTCCAATTAAAGAAGTAAAGCCTGCTTTTGGTATTTCAATATCCAAAGGTCCTATTTTCACCTTATCAGTATAGAACTTTTTAACATTATCGATTTTTATCATAAAGCCCTCTTCCTTAAAACTATAGTTAAGAATATGATTCCACCAAATAATTCAATAATAACTGAAACTACACCTTGAGCATGGAATACATGATACATTAAAA
This sequence comes from Bacillus nitratireducens, assembly GCF_036320425.1. Taxonomy (NCBI): domain Bacteria; kingdom Bacillati; phylum Bacillota; class Bacilli; order Caryophanales; family Bacillaceae; genus Bacillus; species Bacillus nitratireducens. Next base: position 430,794 of record NZ_JAUMJO010000005.1, on the reverse strand, counting down.
AGTATGCACTCGTCATTATTAAAAATCCTATAGCAAACGCCATTGGGAAAATATATCTATGATCATAAGTTGACGCCGCCTGATAACTCAAAGTTGCTACTAAAAAGCCGTAGAACGTAAGTGGCCCAATTAGAGCGGTTGAGATAGACATTAAAATAGCTACTAACACAAGCGTATAAATTACACTAGGTTGATATTTAACCCCAAAAGAAGTAGCAACATCCTTCCCTAGTGACAAAACATTCAACTTCTTAGAATGAGCAAAAATTAATAACGCTACAATTATGATCATAGGAATTACAACAGGAAAATATGCAGGGTCTGCATGATTAACAGAACCAAATAATCTCGCTTGTAAAATATCAAATTCTGAAGGCGCAAGTAGTTTTCTCATAAAAGTTGACACAGAATTTAGCCCGGTACCAATAATAATTCCAACTAAAAGCATAAGTTGTAAATTCCCGTATTTACCGGAAAGTAACCATCCATAAAGTATCAAGCTCATGAAGACCATCACAACAACTTGAAATAAAAATGATCCAATTCCATTAAAGTTTATTAATGCACTAGCACCAAAGAAGAATATTGTACTCGTTTGAATTGCTGAATAAAGTGATTCGAAACCTAAAAGCGAAGGAGTAATAATCTTATTGTTCGTAATGGATTGGAAAGCAACTGTCGACAAGCTATGGCAAACTGCCGCAATAATCATCGCAACAATAGCTACTATCCTTCTCTTAACAACTGGGATAAAAGAAGGTGAATCTATCGGAACTGGATTGTTATAAACTAAAAGTCCATATGAAGAAAGGAGACCTAAAGCAATCAATGTTGTCAGTACAATCCAATAACGTCTTGCTTCCTTCTTAGAACGAAAAGCACTAGCTGATCTACTTTCATTATGAAGGCTAGAATCGACTTCGACATTTTCTTTATTTCTATAATCTAATGTGATCATCGCAGCCTCCTTGGTTTTCTTCGTCTCAATAGAATAGTAATAAACACGACCGCTCCCACTGTTGCAAGTATTAAAGAGACAGGTAATTCAAACGGCTTTATAATTGTTCGAGAAATGATGTCACAGGCAGTTATTGTCCCCATTCCGATCACACATACCCAAGGTAAATTACTCCTAAGATCATCGCCTCTAAACATGGAAACAATGTTTGGAACAATTAATCCCAAGAAAGGTAAGTTTCCAATAACAGCTGCAACAATTCCAACAGCAACAGAGATAAGACCAGTCCCAAAAAGAACAATTCTATTGTAATTAACTCCAAGGCTTGTTGCGACATCTTCCCCTAGTCCAGCTAAAGTCAATCTATTAGCATACATAAAAATAAACAAAGTAACGATAACAATCAGCCATAAATATTCATATCTTCCTACCTGAACAGTAGCAAATGAACCTACGAACCAAGTTTCAATACTTTGCGTCATTTGAAAAAGAAGTCCCATAAACGTAGACACTGCAGAAATAACTGCTCCAAGCATCAATCCAATAATTGGGACAATTAAAGAAGAACGAAGTTTAACTCTTCTTAAAAATAAAAAGAAAATCATAGTTCCTATAAAAGAAAAAATGATTGCACCAGTCATTCTTTGAACTAAAGTCGGGGCAGGAAATAATAAATATACAAAAAGTAGGCCTAAGCCTGACCATTCAATCGTCCCCGTTGTAGTAGGTTCAACAAAGCGATTTTGTGTAATGAGTTGCATTACGAGTCCTGCCATCGCCATTGCAGCTCCAGTAAGCATTAATGCAACTGTTCTCGGAACACGAGTGATGAAAAACATCTCCATTCCGTCCTCTTGTCCACGAATATCATAAACTCCAGTAAACAGTGATATAACCCCTAAAATTATAACAACTATAACCGCTATTATAAAAGGTTTTGTCCATATTTTATTGTGATTATAAAACTGGGGTTGAGAAATATTCTCAACCCTAGAAATCATATTTTTTGACACTGTTTCGTACCCCTTTACACTACTTAGCTAAAGTTTTTGCAAGATTTTCAAATAACTCTATATAAGTCTGAATTGATTCATTTGTGTAAGTATCTGCTGGTGCATAAATAACTTGTTTTTTAGAAACAGCAGTTGTATTTTGAAGAGCTGGTGATTTAGAAATAACATCCTGAGCAGGAGCTGACTTAGCTGCATCAGATGTTGCAGCATCACGATCTAATACGAAAAGCCAATCAGGATTTGTTTGTGCGATAGCTTCAACAGAAACGTCATCACCTTTATGACCTGCAGTAGAATTCGAAACTTCTAATGCTGGAGTCCAACCGAAAATTTCATACATAGGCCCCCAAACACGACCAGAATGTGGAGCAGCAAAGCCAATATTTCCACCAGTAACGATAACACTCATAACTTTATCTTTTCCGTTATAAGCAGATTTTTCTTTTTCAATAGATTTATCGAAATCAGCTACTAATTGTTTAGCTTCTTTATCTTTAGCAAAGATTTTTCCTAAAGTAGTTGTAGAATCTTTAAGTCCTTTTACTAAGTTTTCTCCAGGCTTAGTAGCCTTCTCAGAAACATCAAAATTAAGATCAATAACAGCTGCATTTGGCACTAATTTTTTGATTTCTTCGTAATGATCAGCAAATCTTTGACCAACGATTACAAGTTCAGGGTTTGCCGCTGCAATAATTTCAAGATTTGGTTCGCGGTGATTCCCGATATTTTTAACTGAATCATCCTTTTTATATGCTGAATCCGCAGGCATTATATCCTTTGGAGCAGCCGCTAATTTAATTCCCCAATCAGCTAAAGTTTCAAACGTTCTATTATCTAAAGCAACTACATTCTTTGGATTTACAGGGACTTTAACAGTTCCATGAGCATCAGTGATTTCAACCGTTTTTGACTTACCACTACTATCACCTTTATTAGCTTTCGAAGTTTCCTTACCTGAATCTGAGCAAGCTACTAACATTAAAGTGAAAATTGCTAGAATACTTACTAATTTTAAAAGCATAGTTTTTTTCATACGTATACTCCTTATTATGTAATTTAGTTCGAAAATGATGACGTCCATAGATTGAATTAGATAGTAACTTTCATGTATCTAAATTGCTATTGATAATCATTTTCATTTGAATATCCTGTAAATAAGTATAGTCATTAATTCTGTGAAAATCTTGTGAATGGTGTGAGTTAATTAAATTAAAAATAAATTAGATACGGTCTCAACTAATGCACACCAGATCCATCCCCCACACGTACTAACCGATAGATTAGTACCTTATAAACCATGATTTCTACTACAAAAAAAATGCACATTTCCTTATAGCAATCTTCTTTTAATATTTCACAGAAACTACTTTATTATCTTATTTTTATCAATCAACCATTGAATAGCCTCTGCCATGTATCGTTTGAATATATCTGTCTTTCTTCTCACACTTTAACTTCTTTCTTACATACCCAATATATAAGTCTACTACATTCGGATTTACTACTACGTTATATCCCCAAACCTGATTCAAAAGCATTTCACGGCTCAATATTGTATTTTTATTCTTGATTAAAAATACAAGTAAATCGTACTCACGCTTCGTAAGCGAGAGATTTTTACCACCTTTTTTTACAATATTGCTAGATGCATCAACAAAGAGATCTTTAAACTGAAAAAAGTTTGTCTCATTTTGCTGGTTATAGTCACTTCTTCTTAAAATAGCTTGAACTCTTGCTACTAATTCTTCTTTCACAAATGGTTTTCTAATATAATCATCTGCTCCTGCTTGTAACCCTGCTATGCAGTCCTTGCTAGAAATATTGTCGGTCACAATAATGATTGGTGTCGTTTTAACAAATCGTATTTGTCTACAAATTTCTGGTCCGGATATACTTAATGAGTCCCAATCCAATATGATAATATCCCAATCTTGTTCATATACTATATTTAAACCTTGGTTTTCATTGTGAAGTTTTAAAATGAAATGGCCTTCTTTCTTTAAACCGCTTACGATTTTCTTCGCTAAAGACCGTTCATTCTTAATTACTAACACCTGCTTCACCGATGGTTCACCTCTATTTCAATATAACTTAGTTAGATAAAAAATCATCTCAAAAAAATATTTTAAGATTTATAAATATAAAACCCCTAAAAAAAGCCATTATAACAGCTTATTAGGCGAACTCTATATAATCTTACAATAGATATGAATAGAAACACAAAGGATATGAAGATTTAAATACATATTATTTAATCATTAAGGGCATCTATAGTATCTACCTGCTTATCATCAATAACTATTTCTTCATTTTCTGTTTCAGGGGTACCGCCCTACCCCATCAACTTAAGCATTTTATAAAACTACAAAACAAAAAGAACCATAACCTCGCCAATCTGGCAAAGTTATGGTTCATATCATATACAAAATAAAAAAACCACCAAATATGTATTGGTGGAGACGGTGGGAGTCGAACCCACGTCCAAAAATATCGGCACTTAAGCTTCTACGAGTGTAGTCGATATATTAGCATTTCGCGAACTCTTCGGCCTATCGACAGGCTTCCAAGTTGCTAGTCTGATTATTCTCTTCCTTCGCCCTCAGACGGCGAACTCCGGCGTAGTCCACTTAGTTTGAGTCCCTTACCCTACCACATGGACGATGGAGGGAGGAACCTTTAGTGCAATTAAGCAGCTAAAGAAAGATTGTTTTGTTTGCCAATTATAGGCTTTGACGTTTTAACGAGGCCGATCCCCTCGACTCGCAACCTAAGCTCGAACTATCCCTGTCGAATCCGTAACGTCCCCATGATAAAAATGGAGCATACGAAGAAATATCGTGATAGCTACTAAGAGCTGTTTTTCAATGTGCAACAATCTTACATAAGTTATTATATCATACGCGCGCCGTTTTACAAATGTAAATATCTGTATTACATCTTTTGGCGATCACGGAACACGCGTGCAATTTCACGTTTAGCTTCTTTCTCTTTTAAATCATGACGTTTATCATATTGTTTCTTACCTTTTGCTAAACCAAGTGCCATTTTTGCAAATCCATTTTTCAAATAAATTCTAAGTGGAACTAATGAGTAACCCGTTTCTTTTGCAGCTCCCGCTAGCTTATCAATTTCTTTTTTATGAAGAAGTAATTTTCTCGTACGAAGTGGATCATGGTTAAAACGATTCCCTTGCTCGTACGTATTAATATGCATATTATGAACCCATACTTCACCATTATGTACACGTGCAAACGCATCTTTCAAGTTCACGCGTCCAGCTCGAATCGACTTAATTTCCGTTCCTTGAAGGACAAGCCCTGCTTCGTATGTTTCTTCGATGAAATAATCATGAAATGCTTTTTTATTTTGTGCAATAACCTTACCTGAACCTTTTGGCATATAACGTCCCTCCTCTATTTTTACTATTGTAACAAATGTAAACCAAAAGCGAAAGTGGCTCGCTCAGAATGTAAGGTGGATGGAGCTTCTGACCTTGAGGCGCTTTTTGCCTCCTGGGAAGAAGCGCAGCCGCCGAACATTCTAGCCACTGTAGCTGGATTCCATTAAAAAGAAAAAGCCCCGCTTTTCATCGAAGCGAAGCCACTCTTCTCTTACTTACGCTTTTTCTTTTTCTTCTTGAATCCTGGTACATTTTCAAAGAATCCTTTTTTCTTCTTGCCATTACTATTACTATCTTTTTTACCCGGCTGACTAGCGGATGTGGATGCTGATGCTTTTCCTTTTCCTTGGCCACCACGATCAAACTTTCTTCCTGTGCCGCGTTCGCCACCGCGCTCATTACTACGCTCACTACGTCCACCGCGTTTCTTTCTGCCTGTTCTTGGCTGCTCGATAACGACTGGACGATCTTTGAACTTACGACGAGGCGTTCCTTTCATGCCAACGATTTCGAAGTCAATTGCGCGCTCGTCTTTATTTACGTTAATAACACGAATTGTAATTTCGTCACCGATGCGGAATACGTTACCTGTACGTTCTCCGATCATTGCGAAATGCTTCTCGTCATAACGGTAGTAATCATCCGTTAAGTAGCTAACATGTACAAGACCTTCAATTGTATTCGGAAGCTCTACGAATAAACCGAAGTTTGTTACAGAGCTAATCATACCGTCATACTCTTCACCGATCTTATCGACCATATACTCTGCTTTTTTCATTTCGTCTGTTTCACGCTCAGCTTCAACAGCACGGCGTTCCATATTAGAAGAGTGCTCTGCAATCTCCGGTAAGTTTTCACGCCATTTTGCTTGTGTTTCCTTGTCGACTTTACCGTTAATGATGTATTCACGAATTAATCTATGAACGATCGTATCTGGGTAACGACGAATTGGTGATGTGAAATGCGTGTAGAACTCAGTTGATAAACCGAAATGTCCTAAGCTCTCCGAATCGTAACGAGCTTGCTTCATAGAACGAAGCATAACTGTTGAAATTACTATTTCTTCCGGCTGCCCTTGAACCATTTCAAGAATTTGTTGCAGTGCACGAGGATGCACTTCATTCGCACGTCCTTTTACTGCATATCCGAAGTTCGTTACAAATTCGAAGAAACGCTCAAGCTTATCTTCTTTCGGATCTTCATGGACACGATACATAAACGGTACGTTCATCCAGTGGAAGTGCTCTGCTACTGTTTCGTTCGCAACAAGCATAAACTCTTCAATTAACTTCTCTGATACAGAACGATCACGCATTACAACATCAGTCGGTTTTCCTTCTTCGTCTACTAATACTTTCGCTTCTTTAAAGTCAAAGTCAATTGCACCACGGCGCATACGCTTCTCACGTAAAATTTGTGCCAATTGACCCATCTCTTTAAACATCGGTACTAGCGGCTCATAGCGTTTGACTAACTCTTCGTCCTCATCTTCTAAAATGCTCCTTACGTCAGCATACGTCATACGCTCTGTCGTTTTAATCACACTTTGGAAAATCTCGTGCTTTACAACATCACCTAGATTGTTGATTTCCATTTCACAAGATAGTGTCAGACGGTCTACTTTCGGATTTAACGAACAAATACCGTTTGATAAACGATGCGGAATCATCGGAATTACACGGTCTACAAGATATACACTCGTCGCTCTCTCTGCTGCTTCAACATCAATTGGAGAACCTTCTTGAACGTAATGACTTACATCCGCAATATGAACACCAAGCTTGTAGTTACCGTTCTCAAGCTTCGTTACTGTAACAGCGTCATCTAAGTCTTTTGCATCTGCACCGTCAATTGTAACAATCATTTGGTCACGTAAATCACGGCGATCTTTTAAATCCTCTTCTGAAATCGTTTCTGGTACACTGTTTGCATGCTCCATCACTTCTTCAGGAAATGCTAAAGGTAAATGGTGTTTATGGATGACAGATAAAATATCTACCCCTGGATCATTTTTATGACCTAGAATTTGAATAACTTCACCTTCTGCACTTAAACGATTCTCTGGATAGCTCGTAATTTTCACAACTACTTTATGACCTTCTACAGCACCCATTGATGCACTTTTCAAGATAAAGATATCACTCGTCCAGCGCTTATTGTCAGGTATAACAAACCCAAAGTTTTTCGATTCTGTGTATGTACCAACTAGTTCTTTCGTTCCACGCTCTAAAATACGTACAATTGAACCTTCTTGGCGTGATCCACTTGATTGTGCGCTAACACGTGCTAATACTGTATCACCATGAAGTGCACCGTTTAACTCTGTAGGCGGGATGAAAAGATCATCGTCTCCCGTTTTCTTCTCATCTGGTACTACGAATGCAAAGCCACGTGCATGTCCAATTAACTTACCACGTACTAAATTCATCTTTTCAGGAAGACCGTAGCGATTACTACGTGTGCGGATAACAAGTCCCTTCTCTTCCATCATTACAAGTGCCTTTACAAAATCTTTAAAGCCTTCAGAACCTTCAATTCCAAATGCCGCTTCTAACTCTTGTATTGTTAACGGTTTATACGCTTCTTCTCTCATAAATAATAACAACTTATCAATATTTTCTTGTATGATTTCTTCCAAGCAGAAATACCTCCTTTAAACCCTTATATTATTTAGTGTATCCGAAAGACTCGGGATGTATAAAGCGAAACTTTAATACTCCCCTAATGATTTTTACAGTTTTCACAAAAAATTCCTTATGAAAAAAAGAGGCAACTAGATCTTACCAATCTAGTTGCTCCAAGAAGTTATATACATCCTCATGTAGCTCTTCACGCTGTTTATCAAGTGTAATGACATGCGTAGAGTCTTCATACCATTTAATATCTTTTAACGTAGATTCTACACCGTTATAAATAATGTTAGCACTATCTGTATTAATCATTTCATCATGACGCGCTTGTACAACAAATGTTGGTGCATAAATCATATCCACATTGTTACGTACGTCAGCAATTAATTGTTGTAATGCTTTTAATGTATTCATCGGTGTCTTTTGGAATTCCAACATTTCTTGTTCGATTTGCTCTGGTGATTTTTGCTCACGATTTTTATATTCGCGGGCATATGCCAATATACCTTGGTACATCGTTTCTTCACTCTTAATATACATCGGTGCACACATTGGTACCACACCTAAAACCGGTACTGTATAACCTAATTTTAAAGAAAATACTCCGCCAAGTGATAATCCAACAACAGCAATTTTCTCAAAGCCTTTATCTTTTAAAAGCTGATATGCCTCCGTTACGTCTTGCCACCAATCTTCAGGACCCGTATGAACAAGCTCTTCTGGTGGTACACCGTGCCCTTTATAAATTGGCGCATGACAAGTGTAGCCTTTCTTTTCTAAGAAACGCCCTAACATACGTACATCAGCTGAGTTTCCTGTGAAACCATGTAGTAATAAAACAGCGCGGTCTCCACCCTCAAATGTAAATGGTTTCGGAGATGCTAACTTCATCATGTACTTCTCCTCTTTCTCTTCTGTAATCTAGTCGTATTCTTTCTATATCTTAGTGTACCATATTTATATTTCTATAATCTAATTAGAAACATCTTTCAAATGGCAAAATAAAAAAAGAAGAACCATTAGTACAACTTACTAACGCTTCTTCTTTCAATTCTATAAATTTAAGTACGTAACAGCAATTGTTAATACGAAGAATAGAACAGCTAAAACAATCGTAATACGGTTTAATACTGCTTCAATTCCACGTGCTTTTTGCTTACCAAATAATTGCTCTGCACCGCCTGAAATTGCACCTGAAAGGCCTGAGCTATTACTAGACTGCATAAGTACCATAACAATCATTAAAATCGATACAATAATAAGTAAAACGGATAATAACGTATGCACTTGGCGTACCTCCTACAAAGATTCAGTTATTTTAACTGTAGCATAAATCCTATAGAAAAGCGAGAGCTATAGGGTCGCTCTCGCTTTTCTTCTATTACATAAACATCATTGCAAATAATGGTCCGAGCAAACATGTCAAAATTGCTGTTAATGTCATTGTTACCGATCCAATAACACCTTCATGCTCATTATTTTTCATCGCTCTCATAACACCCATAATATGAGACGCACATCCAAATCCGATACCTTTACCAACAGAGTTTGTAACACGGCTCCATTTTAATAAAAGCGGGCCTGTAATCGTTCCAGTAATACCTGCGATAACGACGAAGGCCGCTGTTAAGGAAGGGACACCGCCCACTTGTTCAGATACACTCATCGCAACTGGCATTGTCACTGACTTTGGTAAAGAAGATAAAATTAAACTTTTATCTGTTCCCATAAGCGTGGCGATAGCGAAATCACTTGCAATCGCCACTGTTGTACCTACCAATACGCCACCAGCAATTGGTACAACATATTTTTGCAGAACGTGACGTTGTTTATAAAGCGGGATTGCAAATGCTACAACACCTGGTCCAAGTAGCTTCGCAATCCAGCCACCACCGCTTTCCATATAGTTTTGATATGGTATATCAAGCATGATAAATAAGAAAGCCATTAATCCTGTCGCTACAAGCATTGGAATTGTAAATGGTGTTGGAAATAATTTATAGATTTTTTTAGATAATTGATATAATAGCACCGTAAAAAGAACCCAACCGATTCCGATTAATATTTGGCTCATTGTGTCTCTTTTTCCTTTCTATTCGCAAGATATTGTCCTGTATGTCCTGCGACGATAATAATTAAAAATGTACTCGCTACAATTGTAATGAAAAGAGAAATTCCTTTACTCATAAAAAAAGCACCGTAATTCATTAGGCCAAGTGTTGGCGGAATTAATAAAAACGGCATAATCGCAACGAGTGTTTCTGCTCCTAAATCGAACCATTTCACAGGCAGAACTTTTAAGCTAAGTAAAACAAGTAAGAGAAACATCCCAATTAAACTTCCTGGAATCGGCATATTTAACATTTCTTGCAGCCAAGTTCCAACCATATAAAACACATAAAGAGCAGCAATTTGGACAAGAATCTTTGTAAATTTCATCTTCATCATCCCTCATGTTTATACGATCTTCTGTTAATATCTTTATCATAGTATAAATTGTAAAATGCTGCAATTTATCAAATCGACAATGAAAATCCACTATATTATACGCTTACACCCTTGATATGACTGCGTTTCCGAATGTAATTTACGTCAAAAACCTTGACCTATTATGTAAAGTTTATATTTTCTGAATTTTGGTGGTTATTATTTTAATAAAACAAAATTCTTCACTCCATTTTTATTCTTCCTTCTCTCTAGCACACATATATATATAAATAGGTGGTGAACATATGTCTAAAAAAGTTCTCATTTTTTGTGATCCTGGAATCGATGATACGATAGCCATCCTCCTCGCATTCTTTATCGATGAAATTGAAATCGTTGGGATTGTCGCTGATTACGGCAATGTTCCAAAAGAAATGTCCGTACAAAATGCTCATTTTCTTAAACAAAAATCAAGAAATAGAGATATGAAAATATTTGGTGGTTCAGACCGTCCTCTCAATGGAGATCCACCCGCTTTTTTTACCAATATTCACGGTAAAGAAGGGTTAGGGCCAATCATCCCAAATGAAAAGTTACAAAACGGGGAAATGGAGAATTTTTTTGAAGTTATCCCTCTTATCGAGCAGTATAAAGACGAACTAATCATTGTAAGTTTAGGGCGACTCACTTCCCTAGCTGTTTTATTTATTTTATGTAAAAATTTAATGCAGCAAATCAAGTCTTATTACGTAATGGGTGGTGCCTTTTTGCACCCAGGTAATGTAACTCCCATATCAGAAGCGAATTTTTATGGTGATCCAATCGCGGCTAACATTGTATTACAATCCGCATCCAACATGTACATATACCCGTTAAATGTAACTCAGTATTCCATCGTTACACCTGACATGGCTGAATATATTGAGGCGAAAGGAAAGGCTTCTCTCGTTAAACCTCTATTCGATCATTACTACTATGGATATTACGAAAAAATTTTGCCACAATTAAAAGGCTGCCCTTTTCATGACACGATACCGATATTAGCTTTACTTGATAATTCTATGTTTACCTACTACAAATCACCAATTACCGTCATGACCGAATCTTACGCTCAAGGAGCAAGCATCGGTGATTTCCGCTCTTTAGTAGGATCAAGCCCATTCATCAATCGGCCCTCGCAACAAATTGCTATCGATTTTGATTATAATCTCTTCTTTAAACATTTCATGTCCCTTATGACGAGTGAGCAATTTTAGCATAAAAAAACAGACCGTGATTTCTCACGGTCTGTCGTTATTTTCTACAATTATCGTTTGATGTTATAGAAAGATTTTACACCATCGTAAACAGCGATTTCGCCTAGTTCGTCTTCGATGCGTAATAATTGGTTGTACTTAGCAATACGGTCAGTACGGCTCATAGAACCAGTTTTGATTTGGCCAGCGTTAGTTGCAACTGCGATGTCAGCGATTGTAGCATCTTCAGTTTCACCAGAACGGTGAGATACAACTGCTGTGTAACCAGCACGTTTAGCCATTTCGATAGCTTCGAAAGTCTCAGTTAAAGTACCGATTTGGTTAACTTTAATTAAGATTGAGTTAGAGATACCTTTTTCGATACCTTCAGCAAGTTTTTGAGTGTTAGTTACGAATAAGTCGTCACCAACTAATTGTACTTTATCACCGATACGCTCAGTTAATAATTTGTGACCATCCCAGTCGTTTTCGTCTAAACCATCTTCGATAGAGATGATTGGGAAGTCTTTGCAAAGCTCTTCGTAGAAATCAACCATTTCTGCAGAAGTTAAGCCAGTACGGCCTTCGCCTGCAAGGTCATATTTACCAGTTTCTTTGTTGTAGAACTCAGAAGAAGCAACGTCCATTCCTAAGAATACGTTCTCGCCAGCTTTGTAACCAGCTTTTTCGATAGCTTCAATGATTACTTCTAATGCTTCACGGTTAGAACCAAGGTTTGGAGCGAATCCACCTTCGTCACCTACTGCAGTGTTAAGACCTTTGTCATGTAATACAGCTTTAAGTGCATGGAATACTTCAGCACCCATACGGATTGATTCTTTGAACGTTGGAGCACCAACTGGTAAGATCATGAACTCTTGGAAGTCAACGTTGTTATCAGCGTGAGAACCACCGTTGATGATGTTCATCATTGGAGTTGGTAATTGTTTTGCATTGAATCCACCAAGGTAACGGTATAATGGAAGACCTACGAAGTCAGCTGCTGCGTGAGCTACTGCCATAGATACACCAAGGATAGCGTTAGCGCCTAGTTTACCTTTGTTTGGAGTGCCATCTAATTCGATCATAGCACGGTCGATACCAGCTTGGTCAGTTACGTCGAAACCAACGATTTCTGGAGCGATTGCTTCGTTAACGTTGTTTACTGCATTTAGAACACCTTTACCAAGGTAACGAGATTTGTCACCGTCACGTAATTCTACTGCTTCGTGCTCACCAGTAGATGCACCACTTGGTACGATAGCGCGTCCGAAAGCGCCGCTTTCTGTGTAAACTTCTACTTCTACAGTTGGGTTACCACGAGAGTCAAGGACTTCGCGAGCATAAACATCAATAATTGTTGACATAATAAATTCTCTCCTTTTTATATAAGCAAATTATTTAATAATTGTTTTACCTGTCATTTCTTTCGGTTGTTCCACATTTAAAAGTGTAAGCATTGTTGGAGCGATATCTCCTAAAATACCACCTTCACGAAGCTCTACATCATTTTTTGTAACGATGAAAGGAACCGGGTTAGTTGTATGAGCTGTCATTGGTCCACCATCAGCAGTTAACTCCTGATCAGCATTACCATGGTCAGCAGTAATAAGTGCTACACCATCTTTTGCAAGAATCGCTTCTACAACTTTTCCTAAACATTCGTCAGTTGCTTCTACTGCTTTAATTGTTGGTTCCATCATCCCAGAATGGCCAACCATATCACAGTTTGCAAAGTTAAGAATGATAACATCATGTTTATCATTTTCAATTTCATTTACTAAAGCGTCCGTTACTTCGTAAATGCTCATTTCAGGTTTCAAGTCATACGTTGCAACCTTCGGTGAGTTAATCAAGATACGCTCTTCTCCTGGGAATTCAGCCTCACGACCACCGCTAAAGAAGAATGTAACGTGCGGATACTTTTCAGTTTCCGCGATGCGAAGTTGCTTTAATCCCGCTTGCGCAACAACTTCACCTAATGTGTTATCAAGGTTCATTGGCTTGAATGCCACGTAACCATCTACAGTTTCACTGAAATGTGTCATACAAACGAATTCAGGAATGTGAGGTACTTTTTCACCACGATCGAACTCACGGAAGTCTTCGTTTGTAAATACACGAGCAATTTGAATTGCACGGTCTGGACGGAAGTTATAGAAGATAACTGCATCATCATTATTGATTGTTGCAACTGGCGTGTCATCTTCGTTAACAATTACAGACGGCAATACGAATTCATCGTAGATACCATTTGCATAAGAGTCTTCTACACACTCTTCTGCTGATTTATAAGTAGGTCCTTCACCATTCACCATAGCACGGTAACATTTTTCTACGCGATCCCAACGCTTGTCACGGTCCATGGAGTAATAACGACCAGAGATAGTCGCGAATTGTCCTACACCTGTTTCTTTAATTACTTCATTTGTTGCATCGATATAACCTTTTGCTGTTTGTGGTCCAACATCGCGGCCATCTAAGAATGCATGGATATAAACTTTCTCCACGCCTTCTTTTGCTGCTAAGCGAAGAAGAGCAAACATATGGTTCATGTGACTGTGCACACCACCGTCAGAAAGTAAACCGAATAAATGAAGAGCAGTACCTTTTTCTTTTACGCTTTTAATTGCATTCTGGAAAGTTTCGTTCTGATCGAACTCACCTTCACGAATTGCAACGTTTACGCGTGTTAAGCTTTGGTATACGATGCGGCCTGCACCGATATTTAAGTGACCAACCTCAGAGTTACCCATTTGACCTTCTGGAAGACCTACTTCCTCACCACAAGCTGTAAGCGTTGTGTGAGGGAATTTGTTCCAGTAACCATCAAAATTAGGTTTCTTAGCTTGTGCTACAGCATTCCCGTAAGTGTCTTCACGTAGTCCGAAACCATCAAGAATGATTAAAGCTGTTGGCTTTCTCATTTTACCGCCCCCAGAAGACCTAAGAACGAAGCAGGCTCTAAGCTAGCACCGCCAACTAAAGCGCCGTCGATGTCAGATTGTGCCATATACTCTTTAATGTTTTCTGGTTTTACGCTACCGCCGTATTGAATACGAACAGCTTCTGCAGCTTCTGGAGAAACAGCTTCTGCAACGACTTTACGGATGTGCGCACATACTTCATTTGCATCTGCAGAAGAAGAAGATTTACCTGTACCGATAGCCCAGATTGGCTCATAAGCGATAACAGTTGCTTTAACTTGCTCTTCTGTTAAACCTGCAAGTGCTTTTGTCACTTGACCTGCTACTAGATCAAATGTTTTTCCGCTTTCGCGCTCTTCTAAAGTCTCACCACAACAAACGATTGGTGTTAAACCATGTTCAAATGCTGCAAGAGTCTTTTTGTTTACTGACTCGTCTGTTTCAGCAAACATTTCACGACGCTCAGAGTGGCCAAGTACTACGTAGCCTACTTTTAAGTCGCTAAGTGCTACTGGGCTAATTTCGCCAGTGAATGCACCATTTTTTTCGAAGTGCATGTTTTGTGCACCTACTTGTAAATCAGTTCCTTCAGTTGCCGCTACTAAACGCTCTAAGAATAGAGCTGGAGAGCAAACTACTGCATCAACAGCTGAAGCTGCTGGGATTTGACCTTTAACTTCCTCTACGAAGCTAACTGCTTCAGATAGAGTTTTATTCATTTTCCAGTTACCTGCGATAATTGGTTTACGCATGCTTTGCACCGTCCTTTTTCTTTGGCTGCTACTTATTTGTCGTTAAGACAAACTACACCTGGAAGTTCTTTGCCTTCCATGAATTCTAATGACGCACCGCCGCCAGTAGAAATGTGGCTCATTTTATCAGCCATACCGAATTTTTCAACAGCTGCTGCAGAATCACCACCGCCGATAACAGAGTATGTATCTTCTGCATCTGCTAATGCTTGTCCTACTGCTTTTGTACCTTCTGCGAATGGAGTCATTTCGAATACACCCATTGGTCCATTCCATACAACAAGCTTAGAATTTTTAATTACATCTGCATAAATTTCACGTGTTTTAGGACCGATGTCCACGCCTTCCCAAGTAGAAGGGATAGAGTCGATACCTACGATTTGAGTTGTTGCAGTTTCAGAGAATTCCTCTGTGATTACAACATCAACTGGCATGTAGAAGTTTACGCCTTTTTCTTTTGCAAGTTGCATAAATTCTTTAGCTAGTTCGATCTTGTCGTCTTCACATAGAGATAGACCAATTTCATGACCTAAAGCTTTAACAAATGTGTAAGCAAGTCCGCCACCGATGATTAAGTTATCTACTTTGTCTAATAGATGACGAATTACACCGATTTTATCTTTTACTTTCGCACCACCGATGATAGCTGTGAATGGACGTTCTGGGTTAGAAAGTGCTTTACCTAATACATCTAACTCTTTTTCCATTAATAGACCAGATACTGCTGGTAGGTAGTCTGCGATTCCTGCTGTAGAAGCGTGAGCACGGTGAGCTGCACCGAATGCATCGTTTACGAAGATATCAGCAAGAGCTGCAAATTCTTTCGCAAGTTCTGCATCGTTCTTTTCTTCGCCCGCATAGAAACGTACGTTTTCAAGAACTAATACGTCGCCTTCGTTCATTGCTGCAACCATTTCTTGTGCAACTGGTCCGAATGCTTCGTCCGCTTTTTTAACATCTTTACCAAGAAGCTCGCCTAAACGTGCTGCTACTGGAGTAAGACGTAATTCTTCTACTGCTTGACCTTTTGGACGGCCTAAATGACTTGCTAAAATTACTTTCGCACCTTGCTCTACTAAATATTGAATTGTAGGAAGAGCTGCACGGATACGAGTTTCATCTGTAATTTTGCCTTCTTTCATAGGTACGTTGAAATCAACGCGGCAAAATACACGCTTACCTTTTAAATCTACGTCACGAATTGATTTTTTGTTCATTGGATTTCCCTCCGACTACTAGTTAGGATTGACAAAACCCATTCAAAAGCTTAACACATTTGCTTCTAAAACGAAAGAAGAGAGAGAGGGAACAAACCCTCTCCCTCGTTTTGTCATTGATTGCTTATATACTTAAGAATTAAAGACCTTTAGAAGTCATGTATGCTGCTAAGTCTACTACGCGGTTAGAGTAACCAGTTTCGTTATCGTACCAAGAAAGTACTTTAACCATGTTACCTTCCATTACCATTGTAGATAATGCATCGATTGTAGAAGAAGCTGTACATCCGTTATAGTCGATAGATACTAATGGCTCTTCGCTGTATCCAAGGATACCTTTTAATTCGCCTTCAGCTGCTGCTTTGAATGCTGCGTTTACATCTTCAACTGTTACTTCTTTGTCAAGTTCAACAACTAAGTCAACAAGAGAAACGTTAGCAGTTGGAACACGTACAGCGCCACCGTTTAATTTACCTTTAAGTTCTGGTAATACTAATGCTACAGCTTTAGCAGCACCAGTAGATGTTGGGATCATGTTTTCAGCTGCTGCACGAGCACGACGTAAATCTTTGTGTGGTAAGTCTAAGATTTGTTGGTCGTTAGTGTAAGAGTGAATTGTTGTCATCATTCCGCGTTTTACGCCGAATTTTTCGTTTAATACTTTAGCGAATGGAGCTAGACAGTTTGTAGTACAAGAAGCGTTAGATACTACGTTGTGGTTAGCTGCATCGTATTGTTCGTGGTTAACACCCATAACTACAGTGATATCTTCGTCAGAAGCTGGAGCTGAGATGATAACTTTCTTAACTGATCCACCTAAGTGTTTCTCAGCGTCTGATTTTTTAGTGAAGCGGCCAGTAGATTCTACTACTACTTCTACTCCGTAGTCGCTCCATGGTAATTGAGCTGGGTCACGCTCAGCGATAACTTTAATTTCTTTACCGTTAACAACGATGCTGTTTTCGTTAGCAGATACTTCTGCATTTAAAGTTCCGTGAACTGTGTCATATTTTAAAAGGTGAGCTAATGTTTTAGCATCTGTTAAGTCGTTGATTGCTACTACTTCTACCTCAGAGTTGTTAAGAGCTGCGCGGAATACGTTACGTCCGATACGTCCAAATCCATTAATACCAATTTTAGTCATTTGAATTTCCTCCTTGGGGGATTATATTTAAAGGGTAATACCCTTTGTTAACTGTTTTGCTGCACCTTCATCTGTAATTAGAATTGAAGTGTGCCCTTGCTTTATTACAGCCTGTATTGCCTTTGCCTTTGAAGAACCTCCAGCGACTGCAACAACGTGAGATACATTTTGTAAATCTTCAAGTTGCATACCAACCGTTCTTACTTTATGAACAACATTTCCTTGTTCATTAAAGTAGTAACCGAAAGCTTCGCCAACTGCTTCGCTTGCCTGAATCTTTAACCAATCTGCTTCTGAAGTATTTCTGCGACGTGCCATTGTTAGCGCATCACCAATTCCATGAATGACGATATTGGAAGATCGAATCAACTCAAGAACTTCTTTCACGGAGGGCTCTGTTACAATGGACGCATATGCTTCGCTACTAACGTGATCTGGAACATACAATAAGCGATAATTACTCATCGTATTTTGTGCCATTTTGGCACAAATGGTATTGGCTTCTAACTCAACACCTTCTCCAATTCCACCACGTGCTGGGACAAATAGCATATGTAAATCTTTGCAATCAAGTTGCATCATGTCCGCAGCAGCAGCTAGCGTAGTTCCTCCAGCCACAGCAACGATATTATTCACTGTCAGACGGTCTTTTATACAAGTCACACAAGCACGGCCCATCTCCAGTTTGACCCAAGGTGATTCATCACTATCACCAGGGACAACGAAAACTTCATCCAAGTCTAATGTTTCCTTAAGTTGTTTTTCTAAAACCTTTAACCCGGAAATTTCTTTCATAAAGTCTTCCAAAGCAAGAACTAAAGCTGTTCCTTCTTCTGTCAAAGTCATTCCAGAAGAAGCGACGTGAACTAAGTTTTGTTCTTTCAAAACTTGAACTTCACTTCGCAATACTCGTTCTGTCATACCGAGACTTGCTGATAAGTTCCTTCTTCCAATCGGCTGCATGAGCCTGATGTATTGAAGAACTTGCATTCTCGTTTGCATAACAGGTAGCAGATCAGGTAATAATTTTTTTGTGTTCTGAATCCATGAGCGCATATCTTTTCTCCTCACTACATTGGTTCATTTCCTCTCGTGGTCACTTTGTGTCCCGTAGTGACATTTTATGTCCCACATAGGTTAAAAAAATAATCCCTGCTACGTGTATTATTGTAACAGGAGATAGAAACTTATTCAACTCTTAACTGCATTGTTTATATAGTTTATTATGACACCTTTGTGAATGTTACCATATTCTACCTGTTTCCCGCCTATTTCTACAACCGGAATCATTAAATGATATTTCTCCAAAAGGTCATTATCTTCATATATATCTATTTCCTCGATTTGAAAAGAATATTCACATTGTACTTCCTTTAAAACTTGTTTCGCTTTTTCACAAAGACCACAATCTTTTTTTGTATATAGTACAACTTTCATCTTCTTCACCTATCCAATTGTTTTTCTTAGAGACGAAGCTGGAATATGCATCTGTTCTCTATATTTCGCAACTGTTCTTCGAGAAATAACGATTTCATGCTCTTCTTCTAATAATTTTGAAATCTTTTGATCTGAAAGTGGCTTTTTCTTATTCTCCGCTTCAACAAGTGTTTGAATAAATTGTTTTACACGCTTTGTAGAAACTGCTTCATCTTCAGTAGTCGACACGGCATTGCTAAAGAACGATTTCATCTCAAATAAACCGTGTGGTGTTTGCACATATTTATTTCGCGTTGCACGACTAATTGTAGATTCATGCACACTTAATTCTTCTGCTACTTCTTTTAAAGCAAGCGGTTTTAAATACGCTGGACCTTCCCAGAAGAAATCACGCTGTTTTTCCATTATGATGCCCATTACTTGTAAGAGCGTTTGTTTTCTCTGTTTCAAACTGCGCATAATCCACTGCACATGCTGATACTTTTCTGATACGTAAGATGCTACTTCACTCTCACTATTATTAAGAAGCGCACTATACTCAGAATGAATTTCAATTCTTGGCATATTTCTCTCATTCATTTGTAAAACGAGACGATCACCATCTTTTTTCACCGCCATATCAGGCACAATATAAAGTGGTTTATCAGAAGAAAATGCAAGACCTGGCTTTGGTTGTAATGACGTTATACAATTTACCGCACTCTGCAATTCCTCATTACTACACTTCAGCACTTGAACGAGCTTTCGCCAATCTTTCTTCACGAAATAAGCAAAGTGATCCTCTATAACCTCTTCCGCTAATCCATTCCGTCTTTGTAAGCGCTTCAATTGTAAAGTTAGACATTCCTGAATATTACGTGCTCCTACCCCCGCTGGCTCGAGTGATTGGACAAGCTCAACAGAGCGGTCGACTACATGAAGCGGTGCGGAAAGGAGATCTGCTAACTCTTCATTCGTTTCTTGTAAATACCCATTTCCATCCATATTCATAATAATGAAGGAAGCTACTTTTCGCTCTTCTTCTTCTATTTTATAATACTGTATTTGATTTAATAAATGTTGCTGAATCGTTGTTGAATCCACACTGTAGATTTCCATCTGATTTTCGACTTGTTTGCTGGTACTTTTACTTGTGTTAGAGCTCTTTTTCTTCTCCCTCTCAAAACCACCTAACTCAATAAGGGGATTCTCTAACGATTGCTCATACAAAAACTCCGATAATTCTTGTACATTATACTGGAGCATTGTAATCGCTTGCCTTAACTCTTGTGTCATTGCCAAACGTAAGCTTTGTTCTTGTAAAAGACTTGCCTTCAAACTAATCTCCCCCTTGTTTCTATTGTACAATAAGTTTGGTAAAAGGAGAATGCTATCACAGACACCCATTCCAAAATATTATTAATTTATATGTATTAATGAGATTTACAACTTACAACCGAAAAATGAATAATATTGAAAGAAAATAATAAAGCACAATATTATTACCAAGTACTAATAGTAAATCTTATCACTAGATATAACAAGAGGGAAATAAAAAAAGTCCTAACCTACAAAACGTAAGTTAGGACTTTTTGACGCGCCCAGAGGGATTCGAACCCCCGGCAGACGTGGTACCGGAAACCACCGCTCTATCCGACTGAGCTATGGGCGCATGGATATAAAAAACACTTCATTTTCTTCTCATAATAATAGCAATAAAATCTATCTAAATCAATAAAAATATCCCCTTAATCCTTTATGCACCTTAGCTAAGAGCATATAAAACATATCTCTCCCCTAAATTTTCCAATCATAAATTCACCCCAATTCACAAATTATAATCTTTGAATTGATATTCCAAAGGGGGCTTCATTCAATGACTGTAATTACTAAACTAAAGCAAACTGTTTCTGGATTAAAAAGTGCACAAGCTAGCTTAGAGGGATTCGCTCTTGATACGGATAACCAACAAGCAAAGCAACTTTTCCAAACAGCTGCGCAGCAAACACAAACAATTATCGATTCTTTAAACCCGCGCGTTGAAGAAGTTCAGCAAGAAGAACCACAATACACACAGCAATAACGAATCAGTCATGCTGTGAAATAGAAAAAGGATGATATGCAGTCATCCTTTTTCTATCACATTACATATTGCAATAGAAATGGAATGATAAGTATGCGAAAACTCGGTCTCATAACCGCATTATTTGCACTTCTATTTAGCTCTTTTACCGGATGTGATAATAGTCCTTTAGATAAAAAAGTGAAGGAAGAAGCAAAACGAACGGAGAAAGAAAAAGGTCCAAAATTAACAAAGACCAGTACAGAATCCTTTAATCAATCTATATCACAAGGAGCCAAGAAAAGAGCTCTCGCTATGGATGAAATTATAAAAAGTACAGCAGTGAATTCAAATTTAGACCTCTACATAGCAGTTAAACCTGAGCATCATGAAAGATTTGGATTAAAACCGCTGCGCAGCAAACTTCAAAAACAACTAAGTGATGAATATCCTACTTTCGATGTTCGTGTAAGTACAGATAAAAAAATCTTTATGTTACTCGAAAAGCTTGAAAGCAAAATTAAGAAAAAAGAAGTATCTAAAGATGAAATCAAAAAGCAGTTAAAACTCATTGGAGCAAAAATGGAATCTAACACTTAACGCTTTCTAAAAGAAAAGGAAGGATTGCAATGTCTAGTAAAGATAAAAACTTAACACCTGTACAACAGGAATATAAAAAATTCGAGCAAGAGCGAGAACCGAAGCGTCCTGTCTTGAAAAATTGTATAAAAGCTTTTTTCGTTGGTGGTTTTATTTGCTTCATCGGACAACTGATTTCTACTTTTTACATCACATATTTTGACTTTACCGAGCGCTCCGCAGGAAATCCGACAGTAGCAACTTTAATTTTCATTTCCATGTTACTAACTGGATTCGGTATATATGATCGCTTTGGACAATTTGCCGGAGCCGGCACAGCTGTCCCTGTCACCGGGTTTGGAAACTCTGTTATTGCAGCATGTATCGAACACCGAACAGAAGGGTTCGTCCTAGGTGTTGGCGGCAACATGTTTAAATTAGCTGGCTCTGTTATTTTGTTTGGTGTATTTTCTGCTTTCGTCATCGCACTTATTAAAACGATTCTCGTTCAATGGGGAGGGCTATAAATGTTACAAGGACACCGAACGTGGGTATTTGAAAACAAGCCAGTCATTATCTCAACCGGGGTAGTCGGTGGACCCTTTGAAGCGAAAGGTAATATCCCTGAAGACTTCGATACCCTCCATGAAGATTTATGGCTTGGACAAGACTCTTACGAAAAAGCTCACAAAATTTTATTTGAAGAAGCTTGTAGCCGTGCTACAGAAAAAGCAAAACTTCGGAAAGATGATATTCAATTCGTACTCGCAGGAGATTTAATTAATCAAATTACTCCAACAAGCTTTGCATGTCGTACACTCGGAACACCTTATCTCGGATTATTTGGCGCTTGCTCTACTTCTATGGAAGGATTAGCACTCGGCGCAAGTATCGTAAATGCGAAAGGTGCGAAATATTTATTAACTGGAGCTTCAAGCCATAACACTGCCGTAGAAAAACAATTCCGTTACCCAACTGAATATGGTGGTCAGAAACCTCCTACCGCTCAGTGGACAGTGACGGGTGCAGGCGCAGCTATTTTAAGTGATACAGGAGATGGTCCAAGAGTAACATCTGCAACGATTGGTCGAGTTATTGATATGGGATTAACAGATCCATTTAATATGGGAGGCGCGATGGCTCCAGCTGCTGTCGATACAATTGAAGCCCATTTACGGGAACGACAAATTGACGCCTCTTATTACGACTTAATCGTAACAGGTGACCTTGGACATGTTGGTCGCGAAATTGCTTACGACCTGCTACATAAACATGGAACAAAAGTACAGAGCGAGCAATTTCAAGATTGCGGAATCATCATTTATAGAGAAGGACAACCTGTCATAGCTGGTGGAAGTGGTCCTGGATGTTCCGCAACAGTCGTTTACGGGCATTTATTAAACCGAATGAAAAGAGGAGAATTTAATAAAATACTTGTCGTTGCAACAGGTGCTTTACTATCCCCTCTTACATTCCAACAAGAAGAAACGATTCCGTGTATCGCTCACGCTGTTTCGATTGAATTTGGAGGTGCAACGCAATGATTTTTTTCTGGGCTTTCGTTATTGGTGGACTTATATGCGTAATTGGACAACTTATGTTTGATGTCGGCAAACTTACACCTGCACATACGATGGCAACGCTCGTTGTTGCTGGAGCTATATTAGATGGATTCAATTTGTATGAACCACTAATTGATTTCGCCGGGGCCGGGGCAACAGTACCAATTACAAGCTTCGGCAATGCCCTCGTTCACGGTGCGATGGAAGAAGCGGCTAAACACGGAATCGTCGGCGTAATTACCGGTATGTTTAAAGTAACGAGTGCTGGTGTATCAGCAGCTATCATTTTCGGATTCATCGGAGCATTGCTATTTAAACCGAAAGGATAAGAGGTGTTTTCATGACTGTTATCGCTAGTGTAAAAACATGCCTCGCTAGTTTAAGGGGCGCTCAAGCAAGCTTAAGTTCCCTTTCGTTAAATTCAGAAGACGAAGAAACAAAACGCGTCTTTCATGAATGTATGTTAGAAATGGACAGCGTCATCGCTGATCTAAAGGATAGAGTTTCAGTATTAGAACGTGAAGAACCTCAATATAAAGGGTTTTAAGTAGACTGGAGGAAATGACTATGTCTCACCTGCCGGAATGGACACTTGTCATTCTTCGCTCTGTATTCATATTAATTATTTTATTCGCTATTACGAAATGGTTAGGGAAAAGACAAATCTCTCAGCTCTCCTTTTTTGAATACATAGCCGGAATGACAATCGGTGACATCGCTGCCCAAGTATCTACAGGGCTCGATTCAAAATTTTTCCACGGTGTCTTTGCGATACTCATTTTCGCTGTGGTACCTTTTTTCACAGGAATCCTCTCTTTAAAGAACAAAACAGCTCGAGATTTTTTTGAAGGAAAATCTACCGTATTAGTAAAAGACGGAAAGATACTCGAAGACAACTTAAAGAAAGAAAAATATACAAGTGACGAATTACTGGAACTTCTCCGTGGAAAAGATGCTTTCAGCGTAGCTGATGTTGAATTTGCTGTACTAGAACCTAGCGGAGAATTAAATGTATTATTGAAGAAAGATCGCCAACCACTTACAGCAAAAGACATCGGTTTAAAAGTACCAAACGAAAAAGAACCACAAACTGTTATTATGGATGGCAATATTTTAGACGAACCTCTATCCGCTAGTGGACATAACCGCGCTTGGCTACATTCTGAACTAGAAAAGCTTGGTGTTGTTATTGAAAATGTCTTTCTCGGTCAAGTGGATTCATACGGACAACTTACTATCGACATTTATAATGACAAACTACAAATGCCCTCTCCCCAAAACAAGCCTTTATTATTAGCGTCTTTAAAAAAATGTCATGCTGATCTTGAACTATTTTCCCTAGAAACAAAGTCGAAATCAGCAAGCGAAATGTATAGTAAAAACGCGAAACACATCGAAAAGATTTTAAATAAAGTAACCTATCTTTTAAAAGAATAGATATCGAAAGAACGCTTCAGTCAAAAGGCGTTCTTTTCTTTTTTTCTACAGTTTTTATAACGTTTAAATTTATGTAATTCGGTTATGATGTTGAAGATACATAAGCAGGGAATTTCAAAAACATAGCGAATATTTCATGGTACAACTACATATTTTTTTGATTTAAAGTGGTTTCGTTTGACCTTTATTGACCATAATTGTATTATAAGACTAAGAAAGCTTTAGAAGGAGGAAATAACAGATGAATTTAATTCCTACAGTAATTGAACAAACAAATCGTGGAGAACGCGCTTACGATATTTACTCTCGACTATTAAAAGACCGCATCATTATGCTTGGTAGTGCAATTGATGACAACGTAGCTAACTCAATCGTTTCCCAGCTTTTATTCTTGGAATCTCAAGATCCAGAAAAAGATATTCACATCTACATCAACAGCCCTGGTGGTTCTATCACAGCAGGTATGGCAATTTACGATACAATGCAATTTATTAAACCACAAGTATCAACAATCTGTATCGGTATGGCTGCATCTATGGGTGCATTCTTACTTGCAGCAGGTGAAAAAGGAAAACGTTATGCACTTCCAAACAGTGAAGTAATGATTCACCAACCACTTGGTGGAGCACAAGGTCAAGCGACTGAAATCGAAATCGCTGCTAAACGTATCCTATTCTTACGTGAAAAACTAAACCAAATTCTTGCTGACCGCACAGGTCAACCACTTGAAGTTCTACAACGCGACACAGACCGCGACAACTTCATGACAGCAGAAAGAGCTCTAGAATACGGTTTAATCGATAAGATCTTTACAAATCGTTAATAACTAAAAGCGGAAGCGGCTCGTTCAGAATGAGAGGGGGATGGAGCTTCTGACAAAGAGGTGCTTTTTACCTCGACGGAAGAAGCGAAGCCACCGACCATTCTAGCCGCCGGAGCTAGATACATTAAAAGCGGAAGCGCCCTATACACAGGGCGCTTTTTTATTATGCACTTTCGTCTACATCCACCACAAACAGCAAAACAAAAAAGCTATCGCACATTCGCGATAGCCTTTTTATTGTACATATGCAGCTAATGCTTCTAAAGCTTCCTCTGCATCTGAACCTTCTGTTGTAATTGTAATCATGCTACCCGTTCCGATTGCTAAGCTCATAATCCCCATTATGCTCTTTGCATTAACTGTCTTCCCATCTTTCTCGATGAAAATATCAGAATGAAAACGATTTGCCTCTTGCACAAACAACGCAGCCGGACGTGCTTGTAAGCCGTTTTTTAATGAAACTTTAACCAGTTTTTGAACCACAGCTCCATTTCCCCTTTAACCTCTTATTTTTTTGCTACTGCTTCCCCCGCGCGTAATTTCTCTGCAATATCATCGATTTTACGCAAACGATGATTAATACCCGATTTACTAATTTTCCCCCCGGATACCATCTCACCTAACTCTTTCAATGTTACATCTTGATAATCTCTTCGTAACTGTGCAATTTCTCTTAATTTATCTGGCAAAATATCAAGCCCAACCGTCTCGTCAATATAGCGGATATTCTCGATCTGCCTTAGCGCTGCACCAATTGTTTTATTTAAATTAGCTGTTTCACAGTTAACTAAACGATTTACTGAATTACGCATATCGCGAACAATTCGAATATCTTCAAATCTTAAAAGTGCATTATGAGCACCTATAATATTTAAAAACTCTGTAATTTTCTCAGCTTCTTTCAAATACGTAATGTACCCTTTTCTTCTTTCCAACGTCTTACTATTTAAATCAAATCCGTTCATCAGTTCACATATAGCATCATTATGTTCCTTATATAACGAAAAGATCTCTAAATGATAAGATGATGTTTCTGGGTTATTTACTGAACCACCTGCTAAAAATGCACCTCGTAAATACGATCGTTTACAACATTTCTTCTCGATTAATTCCGGCGATATATTTCGAATTAACGAAAAGTCATCTCGAACAATACGAAGATCTGCTAATATTTCGCGAGACTTCTCAACAAGCCGCACGATATATACATTATTTTTCTTCAATCGCATTTTTTTACGAACAAGTAATTCTACCGTCACATCATATCCTTTTTTCAAAAGCGTATAAATCCTTCTTGCGATTGCTGCATTTTCCGTTTGAATATCGATAGATAAGCGACGGTTTGAAAAAGAAAGCGATCCGTTCATTCGAAGCAGCGCTGATAATTCAGCTTTCTCACAGCATTCCTTCATTTCAAGGTTGGTCAACTCTTTCTTGGTTTCCGATGCAAATGACACAGTCAACACCTCCTTATACGATTATTTTGGAACAAAAATCTTGTCCTATATGAATGAGGAGCGTTACCTCAAACGAGGCAACGCACATTTATAGCAGTGAATATAAAATCGAAGCTAACTTTAATGTATCATGTCTTACAACACGCTCATCATACTTCGCTAATTGATCTTGAATGATTTCGATATTATTTGCAGCAAAACGATCTGTATCCACTACAACTGGTCCCGACATTTCTTCCTCATATAACTTACGTAATTCACAAGGAATATCACGATTATTTACAATTGCAGTGTCGATAAATGGTTTACCTAAATGATCATGTAACGCCTGCACATGATCGAACGCAGTATACCCCATCGTTTCACCCGCTTGCGTCATAACATTACACACATATACCTTCTTCGCTTTTGCAGCAAGAACAGCGTCCCCAATTTTATTAACAACTAAATTCGGTAATATACTCGTGTACAGACTTCCTGGACCGAAAACAAGTAAATCAGCTCGTTTAATTTCCATCAACGTTTCATATAGCGGTTCTACATCTTCTGGAGTTAAAAAGACACGATTAATCTTCTTCCCGAAATAAGGGATTTTTGATTCACCTGTTACAATTTCCCCATCTTCTAACTCTGCATGAAGTACCGCACTTTGATTCGCTGCTGGCAATACACGTCCTCTGACATTTAATACTTTACTTGTCTCCGTAATCGCGTGGTAAAAGTCTCCTGTAATCGAAGTCATACCTGCCAATAATAAATTTCCTAACGCATGACCTTTCAGCCCGTCTCCAGTTGTAAAACGGTGCTGGAATAAAGCTTCCACTAATGGTTCTACATCCGATAACGCAACAAGTACGTTACGAATATCACCTGGAGGTGGAATTTCTAGCTCATCACGTAGTCTACCTGAACTGCCCCCATCGTCGGCTACTGTTACAACTGCCGTAATATCAACAGGATATTGTTTTAATCCTCTTAATAATACAGAAAGTCCAGTTCCTCCTCCCATGATGACAATTTTAGGTTTTCTCTCTTTTTTCATCCCTTAATGGCCCTTTCTCTTCTCCACATCACGATGAGATACATGAACACTATACTCTGGTTTCAAATGTTTCCCAAGGTACTCTGTAAGCGTAACAGAACGATGTTGTCCCCCTGTACATCCAATCGCAATTACAAGTTGACTCTTACCTTCTCTTTTATAATGAGGCAGCATGAAAGTAATAAGATCCGTCAATTTCTCTAAAAACTTATGTGTCTCATTAAATTTCAACACATACGACGAAACTTCTTCATCCAGTCCTGTTAATGGCTTCATATGTGGAATATAGTATGGATTTGGTAAAAAACGAACATCAAATACTAAATCAGCATCAATTGGAATTCCGTACTTAAATCCAAATGACATAACATTTACACGGAACGCTTGCTCAGTTTCTGTTGAGAATATGTGAACAATTTTTTCTCTTAATTCTTTCGGTTTCAAATCTGATGTATCAAGCACAATATTCGCTCGCGCCTTCATATCAGTTAATAGACCTCGCTCAGCTTCAATTCCCTTTAACGGCAAGCCAGTTGGCGCAAGTGGATGCGAACGTCTCGTTTCTTTATAACGAGTTACAAGCGTGCTATCTTTCGCATCTAAAAATAAAATATGAGGGATAATCCATGTACGTTCTGATAAATCATCAAGTGCTCCCCATAAATACTCAAAAAACTCTCGGCCACGTAAATCAATACCGAGTGCCACTTTATTCATTTTACCTTTTGAATCCGCCATAAGTTCAATAAACTTCGGCAATAACATCGGTGGTAAATTATCTACACAAAAATATCCTAAATCTTCAAAACTTTGTAACGCTACCGTTTTTCCAGCTCCAGACATCCCTGTAATAATTACCATTTTTATATCATTATTCTCTGTCATCGTATCCTCTCCTTGCAGATTTAACTCGGATCTAATCGATATGAAAGCAACTCAAAATCTGGGGTATATACAAATGTACCGTAGATTATACCATTCCCTTTAATTAAATAATCAATAATGTGATAATCTCCTGGTGCCATTGCTAAATCATCAATTTTATCAAATGTATGCCAACCAATGATGCCTTCTTCGCTCTCTAATTTGTTTTCTCCTGCAAAATCTGTTGCTAAAAAGGAGAACATCATCCATTCAGAAACAACCTTATCACCTTCTTGGATGACAAAGGTGAAGACCCCTTTTAATGCTGGGTTCTTTAAATAAATACCTGTTTCTTCACGATACTCGCGAACAACGGAATCTCTTACCGTCTCACCACGCTCCATCTTTCCGCCTGGCGCAACCCACCAATTTCGGCGAGGTTTTTGGAGTAAGAGTACTTCATTATCTCTAATTAACACACAGTTTGTCACTCTTTGCATGTTTCTTCACCTCAGCTACTTGCAGCAAAATTTCTCACTGCATACTCATTTCATTATACTATCAAAAACAGTTTGCTACAACGAAGGTGCCAATCCCCTTTCGCTAAGCAATTGTAAAAATTTTTTCTATAACAAGCAATCAAAATACCTTACTTCCCATGAATAGCACATAAAAATCCCCTTAACGTTTTTACCGTTAAGGGGACGAAAAATCCTTATTTCTTACCGAAATAAGTAACAACCGCAAATCCTAAAATAAAAGTAATAATTGAACTTACAATTGAAATTCCACCAGTCGGAATGCCAGGGAACACAATGACAATTGAACCGATAACAAGTCCAATAATTGCCGCAAATGTCATACTTTTATAACGATCTAATAAAAAACTAATTCCTTTACTACTTACAACAAATCCAACCATAACGCCGGCACCAATAACCGCGATTAACGGTAAATTGAGTGTAGTTAAAGCGTTAATTGCTGTCGGATACACACCAATAATTAATAAAATAAACGATCCGCTAATTCCAGGAAGAAGCATAGCCATACTAGCCATCCATCCTGCGAAAAACAAACCGATTGCATTTAAAATTGTTAACGTCGTAATTGGATCCGTTGCCTTATCTGGTTTAAAGAATGCTGTTATTGCAACAAGAATTGCTGCAATTATTAACAAGACAATATGACTATCTTTAAACGTTGCCTTTGCATCAGCTTCTCTCATTAACATCGGTAATATACTAATAATTAAACCGAGGAAGAAAAATTGAGTCGGTTCATAATGATTTGCTAATAAATATTTAATAACGTGACTTAACGTTAGAAAAGCTGCCGCTACACCAGCTGCAAGTGGGATTAAAAACGCTAAATGTTTTTTCCATTCACGACTAAAGAATCCGCTAATTGCTGCGAGTAATTGTTCATAAATTCCTAACACAACAGCGATTGTTCCGCCGCTCACACCAGGAATTAAATCACTAACGCCCATACAAAATCCACGATATATATTACGCCATTCCATACTGAATAAATTCCTCATTTCTTATAGTGATTTTTCCGTAAAGTCCAGTATATCAATAAGAAACCTTATAATCCTAATTGTTTTTGACAAAACTTTGACATTTGCACAAAAAAAGAAAGCTCCTATCGGTAGCTTCCTTCTCAAAAGGTATATTACCCCTTATTTTTCTGTTACAGTTTTTAATTCTTCTACTAACTCTTCTATATAATGCTGTGCACTCTGCGCGGCAATACTACCATCACCTGTTGCAGTTACAATTTGACGAAGCATTTTTTCACGAACATCACCAGCTGCGAAAATACCAGGAACTTTCGTTTCCATACGTTCGTTCGTTTCAACATAACCATTTTCATTTGTAATACCTAGCTCAACAAACGGTTTTGATAATGGTAACATACCGATGTATACGAAAACGCCGTCAGTTTTAACTTCTTGTTCTTCTCCACTGTTTACATCTACAAGTGTTACACTTCCTACTTTACCATTTGCATCGTTAATTTCTTTAATCGTGTGATTCCAAATGAAATCTACTTTCTCATTTTGGAAAGCACGATCTTGTAAAATTTTCTGTGCACGAAGAGTGTCACGACGGTGAACAATCGTTACTTTTGATGCGAAGCGTGTTAAGAACACACCCTCTTCAACAGCAGAATCTCCGCCACCAATAACAACAAGTTCTTTACCTTTAAAGAATGCACCATCACATACTGCACAATATGATACACCGCGGCCGCCAAGTTCTGCTTCACCTGGCACACCAATTTTTTTATACTCTGCACCGCTTGCAACGATAATTGCACGTGTTTTATATTCTTTTTTACCAGCAATAATTGTTTTGTACTCTTTACCATCGATGATTTCTTTTACATCACCGTATGCATATTCAGCACCAAATTTCTTCGCATGCTCAAACATTTTATTTGATAAGTCTGGTCCTAAAATAGACTCATAACCTGGATAGTTCTCTACATCTTCTGTATTTGCCATTTGTCCACCTGGAATACCACGCTCAAGCATCAATGTGCTTAAATTCGCACGAGATGTATATACCGCAGCTGTCATACCAGCTGGTCCTGCCCCAATAATAATGACATCATAAATTTTTTCTTCTGACACACTATTCACTCCCATTCATTCATACACATTAAGTTACCCTCATTATACTGTTAGCATCACTTTTTTCCCAATGATTTGCCTACCTACTTGTGCGTGCGCTTAACAGCCTGCACATACTTTCGTACAGTCGCTACAGATACATTATATACATCACCAAGCTCTGCCTGTGTCATCTTATTTCTTTGTTCGCCGCGCACAATATATTCAATTGCCGCTGACCAACCGTACACATTTGTAAAAGTCGCTCCAGATGTATATAAACGTATGAACGTACAAAACCAAAAGTTTAAACACTCTTCGATTAATTCATCGTCTTTTTTCGTATAATTGTATAATGCATCTGCAATTCGTACGCACTGTTCAAATTGCTGTAAATCAGCTGGGATGCTTTTATGACTATTAAGTAAAAAGAAATACTTTGCAAGTTGCGATACGATTGGAACACCATTTTTCGCTTGCGTTACATCAAAGAAGAATCCGACCTTCTCTGGCGTTGACAACTCATTCATTAAATATAAAGCTAGCATCTTCTCTTCTAGCGTCGTACTTTGCTGAAATGATTTTCGTAACTCTTCAAATAAAAGATTTTGTCCTTCATCTGCTAAATTCAGT
Source organism: Bacillus nitratireducens (assembly GCF_036320425.1). Taxonomy (NCBI): domain Bacteria; kingdom Bacillati; phylum Bacillota; class Bacilli; order Caryophanales; family Bacillaceae; genus Bacillus; species Bacillus nitratireducens. The sequence goes on along the minus strand of NZ_JAUMJO010000005.1, from coordinate 398,599 downwards.
GCATTCCACGGTTCTTTTCCTTTTTTATCCGGATGCAATTCTACAACATGTTGCCACATTTTTTCAGCTACTTGCTGTTCCTTCACCATATACGCAGAGTATGCAAACCAGTAATAAAAACTAACATCTCCTTCGTACCCTTGACGCTTTAATACTTTGAACCATTTATATGCAGGTTCAAAATGACCAATTGTTGCAAGTGTTGTTCCAAGTTTCAAACGATGCTCAAATGAAATTGGATATACCGAAACTAACTGCCCGGCTAATGACTCTACTTGCTTATGCTCTCCAATTGAATATAGAAAAATAAGCGTATTACAAAGCGCATGCATATTACCAGGATTTTTCTCTAAAATCATTTCTGTTAACTTGAGCGCCCTGTCTACATTACCTGATTGAAAATGTGCAATCGCTAAATTATTATGTCCCGACCAAAATTCTGGATATTCTTTCGTAACAACTTCTAATGTAGCAATCGCCTCTTCTAATTGTCCGTTACGAATGTAGCGATTCGCTTCTTCCTGCATAACAATCAGCTCATCTTCATCCTCAATCTCTTCCGCACCCATCGCTTCTTCTTCCATAATCTCAAGCAAGTCTAATGTATCTTCTACGAATTCTTTCTCTTCCGCAACTTCTAAATAACGCTCTGCATACTTTTTCGCCTGTTGAAACAAGCCCATATATGCATAATTATTTGCAATAAAATAATAGCATTGCTCAAGTTCCGGATTGGATCTAACAAGCTTTAGAAATATCTGATTCGACTCTTGATACTCACCAGATTCAGATAATGCTATTGCTAGTTGGCATAAAATAAACGGCTCCTTCTCGCTTTGTGCCGCTCTTCGAAAATATTTAATTGCATCTTGCAATTTTTGCCCTTTATAAGCCCTCATCCCTTTTTTATAAAAGAAGTCCGCTAATTGATTAAAAGAGATGACTTGTCCGTTCTCCTTATATATTCTTTGATTTTTCCCCATATATCCTCCAGTTTTTTGTTTTCTTCGTTCACACATTCTTCTATCTATAAGTATAAACGATTCCGTAAAAAACAAAACAGTATATTATAATCAATTATTTCCTTTTTATTCATAAAAAGAGAAGGGAAATGTTACATTTTTAACATCAACCTTCTCTAGTGGCCATTTCCTCTTTCGTATAAATAATACGCATCGGATTTCCGCCTACGAAAGCGCCATCTGGTACATCTTTATGGACAAGTGTGCCAGCAGAAACGATAGCACCATCTCCAATCGTCACACCTGGTAAAATTGTCGTATTCGCTCCAATCATAACTTCATTCCCTATGATGATTTCACCGAGGCGATACTCACGAATTAAATATTCATGCGCTAACAGCGTTGTATTATAGCCGATAATTGAATTGTCTCCCACAGTAATCTTTTCTGGAAACATAATATCTGGCATTACCATAAGTGCAAACGACGTTTTCTTTCCTACCTCCATCCGCAAAAACGTGCGATACAACCAATTCTTCACGGATAAAACGGGCGTGTAACGTGCGATTTGGATAATAATAAAGTTTTTCATTACCTTCCAAAAAGAAACTGTTTTATACACATTCCACAATGAATTCTCTCCTGAAACAGGATAGCGCGTTGTCCGTCGCACTTAGCTCTCTCCTCTACTAAAAAAGTGAAACTTGAAGTTAGTAGAGAAACATATCCCCTACTTGCTTACTTGGACCTTTATGTGCTAGATAAAATCGGTAGTAAATCACTCATTTTATCTAGCACATAATCTGGTTTATACGCTTCTAAATACGCTCTACCTTTCAATGTCCATGAAACCGCTACTGTTTTCGTACCTGCATTTTGTCCACCGACGATATCATGATGATTATCACCAACCATCAATGTTTCTTCTGGTTTTGCATCTAATAATTTCAATGCTTTTTGAAGTGGTTCTGGATGTGGTTTCACATGTTCCACATCATCAATCGTCACGACAACATCAAAAAATTGATCAAGTTTTGAAAGCTTTAATCCCATTTCAACCGTCTGTCTCGCTTTCGTTGTAACGATACCGATTTTATAGCCTTGCTTCTTCAATTCTTGAACAGTTTCATATACAGTCTCATATTCTTCCACTAATTCATCATGATGCTCATGATTAAATTGGCGATAACATGCAATCATTTCTTCAACCTTACTTGTATCCACTTTACTAAAAGTGTCATGCAAAGATGGACCGATAAATGCCAATACATCTTCACGCTTATATTGATTTGGGTAATATGTATGTAACGTATGCAAAAAAGAAGAGATAATAAGTTCATTTGTATTAATTAACGTTCCATCTAAATCAAATAACACTGTATTTATTTTCATTGTCCTTAATCCTTTCATTACCTGAATATGAAAGAAGCAGCATCTTATATAAGATGCTACTTTTCTCTAATTTTCTAAATATCTTTTATCAGCTTGCCCCATCTTTCGTCTCACAATAATGAAAATGATAGAAATAACAACAATTCCAATAGACATTACTTGTGCAATACGAAGTGGTCCTAACATTAAACTATCTGTACGCAAACCTTCTACGAAGAAGCGTCCAACTGAATACCAAATTAAATATGTGAAGAATAGTTCCCCGCGGCGTAAATTCGCTTTTCGTAATGCGAGTAGTAAAATAACACCTGCAAAGTTCCATAATGATTCATATAAAAACGTTGGGTGATAATACACACCATCAATATACATTTGATTAATAATGAAGTCCGGTAAATGAAGACCTTCTAAAAACTGTCTCGTTACTTCATCACCATGCGCCTCTTGGTTCATAAAGTTTCCCCATCGGCCAATTGCTTGTCCTAGTAAAATACTTGGCGCAGCAATATCCGCTAACTTCCAGAATGAAAGCCCGCGGCGTTTCGCAAAAAGAATCCCTGTAATAACAGCCCCGATTAAACCACCGTGAATCGCCAAACCACCTTGACGAATATTAATAATTTGACTCGGATTTTGCGAATAATATTCCCATTCAAAAATGACATAATACATTCTCGCAAAAAGAATAGCAATTGGTACTGCGATTAATACAAGATCGATAAATGTATCTTTGTGAATACCTAGCCTTTCTCCCTCGCGAGTCGCTAGCCAAAGACCTAATAGCACACCTGTACCGATAATAACCCCATACCAATAAACAGGGAACGGTCCAAGCTGAATTGCTACACGGTCAAGCTGTGGTACGGAACCTAGCAGCATATGTATGACCTCCCTCTCCAGAGTCTACTCTTGATTTCCTAACTCAATCGCACTCATCAATCGTTCAGAGAACTGCTGTGCCGCATTGACTCCCATACGTTTTAATCTGAAGTTCATCGCTGCTACTTCAATAATAACAGCCAAGTTTCGACCAGGACGAACTGGAAGTGTAATCTTCGTAAGTTCTGTATCAATAATCTTCATCTTCTCTTCATCAAGACCTAAGCGATCATAATTTTTCTTTTGATCCCAAATTTCAAGATTAATAACAAGTGTAATACGCTTATAATTTCGTACTGCCCCTGCACCGAATAACGTCATTACGTTAATGATACCTAGACCACGAATTTCTAATAAGTGCTCAATTAAATCAGGTGAGCTTCCTACTAATGTGTCTTCATCTTCTTGGCGAATTTCTACGCTATCATCCGCAACAAGGCGGTGGCCACGTTTTACAAGTTCAAGCGCTGTCTCACTTTTCCCGACACCACTTTGACCTGTAATTAAAACACCAACACCATAAATATCTACTAACACACCATGAACAGCTGTTGTTGGCGCTAACTTACCTTCTAAATAGTTTGTTAAACGACTTGATAATCTCGTCGTCGTTTGAGAAGAACGTAATAAAGGCACACCTGATTCGCGTGATGCTTGTAATAACTCATCCGGCACATCTTGATTACGAGTTACAATAATACATGGCGTCTCCTCAGTACAAAGCGCTTTCATTCTCTCTTGCTTTTGCTCTGTCGTTAACGTATCAAAGAACGTAAGCTCTGTTTTTCCAAGAAGCTGTACACGATCAGCTGGATAATATGTAAAAAATCCTGCCATTTCAATTCCAGGTCGTGATAAATCACTTGTATCAATTGGACGATGAATTCCTTCTTCACCACTTACTAACTCCAATTGAAATTGTTCAATTAAATCTTTTGTCCTTACTTTTGGCATATGTATAAACCTCCACTCCGCTGCGGGTTCAGTCTCATTTGATGTAAAATTCCATTCTACCGGATATTGTACCATTTTTTTCTGGAAACAAGAAATACGGTTTCTAATAAATAGAAAAAAACATTTCATACGAATCATGAAATGTTTTTCTTTTTGTCATTTTCTCTTTTTTTCATATAACGGTTCAACAATTGCCTTTTCAATTATCATATTAAAAATCGAAATACAAATTGCCGCAACAATCGCTACACCAAATCCTGATATATTAAAAGCATCTCCTAATAATGAATCTGCCATTTTTAACGTAATCGCATTAATAACAATTAAGAAGAAACCGAAAGTTACAACAGTAATTGGTAGCGTAATTAAAATTAAAAGCGGCTTTACAAATACGTTTAAAATCGCCAATATAATACTCGCAATAATTGCAGTTTGTATATTTGCTATGTAAAATGCGTCTGGTGCAACCCCTTTTAAAAGTCCGGATACAGCGATTAACACAACGCTATTTACAAGAAGTGATACAATCCATCTCATTTCTTTACACATCCTTTTAACATATATATTTCATCATACGCTAATAGATAATAAACGCAAGTAACATACAAACACTTATATCAACTTATTCTACCCTCTATGCTTGTATACCTACTAACAACCTTACCAGTTTTCCTTAGTGAAATAAAAACCGAGTGTAATTCCCACTCGGTTTTTATTAACAACTTATTGCGATAACTCTACTTCTTTTATTTTCGCTTTCATTCTTGCTTTATCACGATCTAAAATCTCTTTTAAATACTTACCTGTATACGAGCGTTCTTCTTTCACTACTTGCTCTGGCGTTCCGGAAGCAACGATTTGTCCACCTTTGTCCCCGCCTTCTGGTCCAAGGTCAATGATATAATCAGCTGTTTTAATAACATCTAAATTATGCTCAATTACAAGTACTGTCTCGCCACTCTCAACAAGACGTTGCAACACTTCTAGAAGACGTGCAATATCATGGGCATGTAAGCCAGTCGTTGGCTCATCTAAAATGTATAACGTACGCCCTGTAGAACGACGGTGCAATTCAGAAGCTAATTTCACACGTTGCGCCTCACCACCTGATAACGTCGTAGCTGGTTGCCCTAACTTCATATAACCAAGCCCTACATCTACAAGCGTTTGAAGTTTACGCTTAATTTTCGGGATATTAGCAAAGAACTCCACCCCGTCTTCAATCGTCATTGCTAATACTTCAGAAATGTTCTTATCTTTATATTTCACTTCTAATGTTTCACGATTATAACGCTTACCATGACATACTTCGCACGGAACATACACGTCTGGTAAGAAATGCATTTCGATTTTTATAATTCCATCACCGCGGCACGCTTCACAACGGCCACCTTTTACGTTAAAGCTAAAACGTCCCTTTTGATATCCGCGTACTTTCGCTTCATTCGTTTGCGCAAACACATCACGAATATCATCGAATACACCTGTATACGTAGCTGGGTTGGAACGTGGTGTACGCCCGATTGGTGATTGATCAATATCAATCACTTTATCTAACTGCTCAAGACCCTTAATTTCTTTATGAGCCCCTGGCTTCGCTTTCGCTTTATATAGCTTTTGAGCTAACGCTTTATATAATACTTCATTAATCATCGTACTTTTTCCAGATCCAGATACACCTGTTACTGCTACGAATGTACCTAGAGGGAATGACATTTTCGCGTTTTTCAAGTTGTTTTCTTTCGCACCGACGATCTCCACTTTACGTCCGTCACCTTTACGTCTTTCAAGTGGTACTGGAATGAACTCTTTACCGCTTAAATATTTCCCTGTTAATGAATTCTCGTCTTGCATCACTTCGGCTGGTGTACCCGCTGATACGACTTGACCACCATGAATACCTGCACCTGGTCCGATATCAAGTAAATAATCAGCAGCCATCATCGTATCTTCATCATGCTCAACGACAATTAACGTATTTCCTAAATCACGCATTTCCTGCAATGTGCGAATAAGACGATCATTATCACGCTGATGCAAACCGATAGAAGGTTCATCAAGAATGTAAAGTACACCCGTAAGACGAGAACCAATTTGTGTTGCTAAACGAATACGCTGCGCCTCACCACCTGATAAAGTTCCTGCAGCACGACTTAACGTTAAATAATCTAAGCCAACGTTCACTAAGAAGCCCACGCGTTCTTGGATCTCTCTTAAAATTAAATGAGCAATTTTTTGTTGTTTCTCAGTTAGCTCAACATTCGAGAAGAATTCCTGTACTTCTTGAACAGAATACTTCGTAACATCAGCAATCGTTTTATCACCAACGAAAACAGCTAAACTCTCGGGCTTTAAGCGTCCACCTTTACACTTCGGACAAGCTTGCTCTGCCATATATTTCTCCATTTGCTCACGAACATAATCAGAACTCGTCTCACGATAACGACGCTCGATATTCGGAATAACACCTTCAAATAAAATCTCATTTTCCTTTACTTGACCAAATTCATTCACATAGCGGAAATAAACCTTCTCTTCCCCGCTTCCGTACAACACTTTATCAAATAAATCTTTCGGTATATCTTTCACCGGTATATCCATATCAACGCCGTAGTGATTACATACAGATTGTAAAAGTTGTGGGTAATATTGTGAACTTGTCGGTTCCCACGGAGCAATCGCATGTTCATTTAATGATAAATCCCAGTTCGGAATAACAAGCTCTAAATCTACCTCTAACTTTGAGCCAAGTCCATCACAAGAAGGACATGCGCCGAACGGACTATTGAAGGAGAACATACGTGGCTCTAATTCCCCGATTGAAAAACCACAATGCGGACAAGCATGATGTTCACTAAATAGAAGCTCTTCGTCGCCCATTACATCGATTAACACTCGGCCACCGCCAAGCTTTAAAGCACTTTCGAGTGAATCAGCTAGACGGCTTGCAATTCCTTCTTTCACAACAATACGATCAATCACAACTTCAATTGAATGCTTCTTATTTTTATCTAACGTAATCTCTTCAGATACATCTAGCATTTCACCATCAACACGCACACGAACATAACCTTGTTTCTTAATGTCTTCTAACACTTTCACGTGCGCACCTTTACGCCCTGATACGATAGGTGCTAATACTTGCAACTTCGTACGTTCAGGATATTCAAGAACACGGTCTACCATCTGTTCCACTGTTTGTGATGTAATTTCAATCCCATGATTCGGACAAATCGGTGTACCAATTCGTGCAAATAATAGACGTAAATAATCATAAATCTCCGTTACTGTTCCGACAGTTGAACGTGGATTACGACTCGTCGTTTTTTGATCAATTGAAATCGCTGGAGATAAACCTTCAATCGTATCAACATCCGGCTTATCCATTTGCCCTAAGAACTGACGTGCATACGCAGATAACGATTCTACGTATCTGCGCTGTCCTTCTGCATAAATCGTATCGAATGCTAACGATGATTTTCCTGAACCAGACAATCCCGTCACAACAACAAGCTGATTTCTCGGAATAGTTACGTCAATATTTTTTAAGTTATGTGCTCTAGCACCTTTTACAACAATAAAATCCTTGCTCATGCTCACTCTTTTCACCCTTCCGCTTTTAATTCTAATAGTAAATCTCTTAATTCAGCTGCACGCTCGAAGTCTAACGCTTTTGCCGCTTCTTTCATCTCTGCTTCGATCTTAGCGATTGTTTTCTCACGTTCTTTCTTCGTCATCTTCTTAGCAGGAGTTGCTTCATATGTTTCCGGTTCTTCAGCCGCTGTCGTTGCACAGATTACATCACGAACGCCTTTTTGAATCGTTTTCGGCGTGATACCATGCTCTTCATTGTAAGCTTCTTGTATAGTACGACGACGCTGCGTTTCTTCAATTGCAATTCCCATTGATCTCGTTATACGATCTGCGTACATAATAACGCGGCCGTTTTCATTACGCGCCGCACGACCAATCGTTTGAATTAACGAACGTTCTGAACGCAAGAACCCTTCCTTGTCTGCATCTAAAATAGCTACAAGTGATACTTCCGGAATATCTAATCCTTCTCGTAATAAGTTAATACCGACAAGTACATCAAACTTACCAAGGCGAAGGTCACGGATAATTTCAATACGTTCTAACGTTTTAATTTCAGAGTGAAGGTAGTTCACTTTAATCCCTACATCTTTTAAGTAATCCGTTAAATCCTCTGACATCTTTTTCGTTAAAGTCGTAATTAATACACGTTCATTTTTTGCAATGCGGTCTTGAATCTCTCCCAATAAATCGTCAATTTGACCTTCAATTGGTCGTATATCAATTGGTGGATCTAACAGCCCTGTTGGACGAATAATTTGTTCTATTACTCCCGGTGCCTGCTCTAACTCGTACGGTCCTGGCGTTGCCGAAACGTAAATAACTTGATTCGTTTTCTCTTCAAACTCATCAAACGTAAGCGGTCTATTATCTAAAGCTGACGGCAGACGGAATCCATGATCCACAAGCACTTGCTTACGCGCTTGGTCTCCGTTATACATCGCTCTTACTTGCGGCACCGATACGTGCGACTCATCCATAACAATTAAGAAATCCTCTGGAAAATAATCTAAAAGCGTATACGGTGTTGAACCTGCTGGACGAAGTGTTAAATGACGGGAATAGTTTTCAATCCCTGAACAAAAGCCCATCTCACGCATCATTTCTAAATCATAGCGTGTACGTTGTTCTATGCGCTGCGCTTCTAACAATTTACCGTTATCATTTAATTCTTTTAAACGTTCTTCTAATTCTTTTTCAATATTTTCAATAGCGACCTTCAACTTTTCTTCACGTGTAACGAAGTGAGATGCCGGGAAGATTGCTACATGATCACGTTCTGCTAATACTTCACCCGTTAATGCATTTACTTCTCGAATACGATCTATTTCATCACCGAAAAATTCAATTCGAATACAATGTTCGTCGAGTGATGCCGGGAAGATTTCAACTACATCTCCGCGCACACGGAATGTACCACGCTTGAAATCAATATCATTACGTCCATACTGTACATCAACAAGTTCACGAAGCAATTGATTACGGTCCTTTTCCATACCAACTCGAAGTGAAACAACTAACTCGCGGTATTCTTCCGGAGAACCTAAACCGTATATGCACGACACACTCGCAACGATAATAACATCATCTCGTTCAAATAAAGAAGACGTTGCCGAGTGACGTAATTTATCGATTTCATCATTAATTTGTGCATCTTTTTCAATAAATGTATCCGTATGTGGTACGTACGCTTCCGGCTGGTAATAATCGTAATAACTAACAAAATACTCAACAGAATTGTTAGGAAAGAAATCTTTCAACTCACTATATAACTGTCCTGCTAACGTTTTATTATGAGCCATTACAAGTGTTGGTTTCTGCACTTCTTTAATGACATTTGAAATCGTAAATGTCTTACCCGTTCCTGTTGCTCCAAGCAACACTTGCTTTTTCTTACCACTATTAATTCCCTCTACAAGCTTCTCTATCGCTCCCGGCTGATCACCTTGCGGGGAATACTCTGAGATAATTTCAAATGGATGTTCCAACTAAAAACCGACCTCCTCATAAAAATCTGTATTATTATTTTACCACGAATGCTCATAAAAAACCTAAAAAATCGAACAGATATTCGGTAAAACTTTCGACAATATATACATAAAAAAGGAAGGAATAAATACTTCCTTCCTCTACTAACTCTATTTTTTAAGTACATATAATAAGTCATATCCATTGCGCCCATTTTCATTCGTACAATCTATTAACCTATATGCCGTTTCTGATTCACGTTGCTCTTTAACAATCCTTTTACAACTATCTTTATGTAACCCTTTATGGTCACCAGCAAATTGATCTTGCCTATTATCAAACACATGAAGTATATTTGTCCCACTATGCTCTAACCTTTGAAAAACAGGATCACCTTCATGTGTATAATGTACAATTCTTATTTTATCAACTTCCCCTTGTTCCACATTCAAAACGAACTTTTCGAATTTATCTAGATTAGAAATTTCTGCCCCCTTCGCAACGACATCATTCTTCTTATCAATTGCACTGTTAGGTTGTGAACAAGCTACTAAAATAAAGAGAAATAGACATATAAAACCTGCTCTTTTTCCTATTGTTATCCTCTCCTATACAAACTATTGGTATACTAGAAAAAGCTACTTTCCTCTATGAAAGTAGCTTCTTGTTTCCTTTCTCCTTCTTCGGAAAAATAACATATGAAAATGAAATCGCAGTATCCGCTAAAAGAATAATAGCCCATACTTGGCTTACACGGCTTGCCGTTTTATTTAAAACGATTCCTGACTCTAACCAATTTCCCCACTGTTCTACCGGAATAAGCCCATACATGAAGAAAAAGAATATATGAACCGCAACAAACAAAATAAGATGTAAAACCCAATTTTTTATTTCCTGCTTCGCATGCGCCATACCTGTTACTTCAAGTGGTTCTTCGATAATAGACGCCGGTTCATTCCGCCACTTCGCAACTAATTTTTGTACATATATATCTAATTTCTTCAAATCCTTTTTCCCATAAAAAACTGCATATAATAAAATGATTACCGTAATGATTTGAAAATTAGAGAACTTCCCTGTTTGATAATAGTCCACTACCCCTAAAGTTAAAATAAACACTTCATTTATGAGCAGCACAATCCCCATAATAAAGCTCGCCTTTTTCAAGCGAAATCCATACCTTAGTAAAAAGAATCCGATAGCTGATAGCCAAAATACAATCTCTGCACCAATTAAAAAGTACCATCGATATTCTGCGAGTATACTCATTTATCCCTCTCCCTTTCATCATATATACGAAAAGCCTCATCCATATATACTAGAAGCTCTTCCTCAATTGGATACATACTCATTTTCTGTGAATCTTCTTTTGACTTTCTTACTTCCCACAATTTATCTAAAAATGCTTCATCACCATTGGCCATCTCTAAACATTTCTGCATTAATTTCTTTGTTGCACCTTGTACCTCATCACACGATGCTTCCTTACCGTCTTTCATAAAGTTACGCAATTTTTTTAATAAATCTATCCACTCTAAAACATTTGGATCTTCTTCGCTCATGTTCGGCAAATTATGAAGCAACTTTTGTTCTCCCTTAGAAAAAACTTCATTTTGAAACATCTCACGTATTCGCGGAGACTGTTTCGAAAGCTGAATGAGTTCAAACATAACTTTCCAATCCAGTTCCCCTTCTACATCTACTGAATAAACAACTGCTTGTAAAATACGTTCCATTCGATTAATTTTTTTCTGTTCTTCTTGTACAAACTTAAGTTGCTTTTCAAGCGATACTTTTAAATTGAGCTCATCCGTTACTAACACATTCGTAATCTCTTTTAATGAAAAACCCATTTCTTTTAAAAATAAAATTTGCTGTAGTCGAATGACATCAGTTTCACTATATAACCGATGTCCACCCTCCGTTTTCCCGCTTGGCTTTAATAAATCTATTTGATCATAATAACGTAATGTACGTACTGTTATCCCTGTCTCTTTTGTCAATTGTTGTATTGAAATCACTACCATCACCTCTTCCCCTTCATTATAAAAGATGACGTTACGTAACTTTCAAGACTTTTGTAAAAAAAATACAAAAAGCTGTTTATACCTTTTGTATAAACAGCTTTTATGGAAATAACCCCTTTTGTACAGCACGCCCACAAGATAAAATAATTGCCCCAACAACAACACTTGTTGCTGTTTTATGATAATGCGCTAAAACTAATAAATAGTATGATAAACCTACAGCGCCAATCATAATACATACACTTGGCACTGGATTACGAGAGAAGTTTTGCATCCCCCACAAAAGTGCAAATATAGCCGTCGCAACACATAACACCGCTAACCCCATCCCGTTTCCCCTTTATATATTTATTTGATTTCCCTTGTTGCTAATACACTCGTTGATGCCCTGCTAAAGATAAGCTCCCTACAAACCTCATAACCGCTTGCTTACTCATACATGATCAGCCTCTTTTTGATTTCCATATTTCCATTTCGGCCAATAGTTCACAAAGAAATAAACAAACTGTCCTAATACAAATAAAACAAACGGCATGCCCGCATTTCCATAAACAATTAAATTGTATAAACTCCATACCGCTAAACTCATTGTTAAAAACAACCCTACATATTTAAACGCTTTATCTGACTGGAATCTCTCAAACTCATCTTGCATTTTCATTCCTCCTATCGCTATGCTCGTTTCCCCGCCATTACTCCTATGATGAGACTACCAGCAAATAAGAAACTACATATAATAAATATTTCTGGCGTAGGTATGACATCTCTGCCTACAATTTTGCTCGCACAAATGTAAACAATAAGAAGGACAAATGCGAATATAAGCGAGACATTTACATGCCTTTTTATATTTTCATTTACTCGCTCATCTATATCTGGAAGTTCTTCTTTTTTGTACTTCCGCTTTTTGTAATACAAATAAACTGTTAAAAGTAAAATTGCTAAAATGTTACTAACTATTAGCGGTAACATTGGTATAGATGGGTCCATAATACGAACTAAAACGTCTCCTCCACATAATCCTAAGACAGTAGTGATATACAACTTTTTAGTGTCGTTCATTTTCTCTCCCCTTACTCCAGCGTAAATATTTCCTCCACCTTCATCCCAAAATATTTGGCGATTTTTAGGGATAGCTCTAGACTCGGATTATAATGATGGTTTTCAATCGCCACAATCGTCTGCCGCGTCACCTGCATCGCCTTCGCCATTTCCACTTGCGTTATATGATGTTGTTTTCGTAATTCCTTAATTTTATTTTTCACATCCATAGGCTCCACCTTCGAAAGTAAAGATATCTTTACTTTAATTATAAATATTTTCCAATTGCAAGTAAAGAAACCTTTACAAAAAAAGGTAAAAAAAAGAGACATCTATAAGATGCCTCTTTGCTACTACATAAATCCTAATGCATATACAAGAACGTACCCAAGAGCAGATAAGCAAACCGAGCCAATCAGCCCTGCCACAAATGCTCTGCTTCCTAATTTGCGGAACGTTTTAAACTCTACATTTAAACCGAGTCCTGCCATCGCCATTGCGATAAGCATGTACGCAATGACTACAATATATCCAGCAACAACTTCTGGGATAATCCCAAGCGAATGCACTGCACTCATTGCTAAAAATCCGAAGATGAACCAAGGAATCGGAAGATCGCGCCACGATCCTTTTTCTTTACTTCCCTCGCTCTTACCAAACCATAATCCAATTAAAATCGCTACTGGCACAAGCATCGCAACGCGTGTTAATTTCACAATAACTGCGATGTCTACAGCCGTGCTACCGCCTGGTGCTGCAGCCGCGATAACGTGAGCAATTTCGTGCAGCGTCGCTCCTGAGAAAACGCCGTAACTGTACGGAGAGAATCCAAGAACTGGATATAACAGCGTATAAATAAGTGTAAATATTGTACCTAAAATTGCAATAATCGCTGCCCCGACTGCTGTTTCTTCATCTTTCGCTTTCACTTGCGGTGCAATCGCGACGACTGCGGCCGCACCACAAATCGCCGTTCCACACGCCGTTAAAATTCCAAGTTTCTTTTCTACTTTAAATACTTTCATTAGTCCATATACAACGAAAATTGTAAATGTAATAACAACCGCTGCGATGACCAATACTTTCGGTCCTGCCTTCGCAATATCTACAAGATTTAACCGCATTCCAAGTAAGATAATCCCGAAGCGAAGCAACTTCTTACTCGCAAAGTTCGTTCCCACTATCGCTTCTTGAGGAATCCCGATTGTCGCGCGCCAAACCATCCCGATTAGAATAGCGATTACTAATTGTCCCATAATATTTAAAAATGGAAGCTCTGCTAAATATTTCGCTGCGATGGCGATTAATAACGTAATCCCAATACCTTGCGAAAATCCAAAGCCCTTTTTCTTTTGTATAACAAGTGTTTGTTCCACTTTGTACCACCCCAATAATCGTATTGGAACATGCATGTTCTTTCTAGTTACATTATAAGAGAGTTTTAATAATAAGTTTAATATCAATATTGAATCCCTATCATCAGAAATATTTATGATAAAATAAAAGCAAAAATAAAGGGGCCTAACAAATGAACGTCGACATTTTGAAAATCTTTGTTACTGTCGTTGAACAAAAACATTTTTCGCGTGCTGCGGAATTATTAAACCTTTCACAACCTGGCGTAAGCATGCACATTCGCAACTTGGAAAATGAATTTGGAACTACACTTATTCAGCGCTCCCCCAAGCACGTCCAAGTTACGGAAGCTGGAAACATATTATACATACACGCAAAGCAAATGCTTTCACTTTATGAAGATGCAAAACAAGAAATTAATGAATTGCACAATGTCGTAACAGGAACGCTGCGAATCGGCGCTAGCTTTACAATTGGTGAATATTTGCTTCCAAAAATACTCGCTAACTATGCGAATGAAAATCCACACGTCGAAGTTCATACATTTATCTCCAATACGGAAGAAGTTTTGCAAAGCCTTCGCTCTAATCAAATTGATATCGGCTTAGTGGAAGGCCAAGTCGTATACGCTAACGTAGACGTTGAAACTTTTATGCAAGATGAAATGAAACTCGTCGTCCCGCCAAACCATCCATTGCTCCATATCAAGGGGATTAACGAAAATACATTGCAAGACCAAGTTTGGGTATTAAGGGAAAGTGGCTCTGGCACACGTGCCTATAGCGATCGTTTTATACACCAACATCATTTAAAAATGAAACGTTTCTTTACATTTAGCAGTATTCAAAGCGTGAAGGAAGCCGTTGCAGCCGGTCTTGGCATCGCTATCCTTTCAGATTGGACTGTTCGAAAAGAACTGTTGGCACAAGAAATATTCCACATCCCCGTTCCGAACGAAGAGCTAATCCGTCCATTCTCCATCGTGCGCGGCAAATATTTCATCTCGTCTAAAGCTATTCAAGTCTTTTTAAAACACGTAGATTCTTTTGCGAAAAAACAGAGTTGACCTTTACATTAGTGTGAAGGTTTACAATACATGTAAAAGGAGTGAAACGCATTGCGAATTGGAGAGTTATCAAAAGAAACTGGGGTTAGCGAAAGGGCACTAAGACATTATGAGGAAAAGGGATTACTCCCTTCGAAACGCCTAGCAAATGGCTACCGTGATTTTGATGAAAGTGCAATCGAAAAAGTAGAGCTGATTCAAATGTATTTACAGCTCGGCTTAAATTTAGAAGAAACAGAACGAATGCTACGTTGCCTTGAAATTGAGCCGCATCTTTACGAAAATCCGTGTAGTAGTATCCTTGCACTTTACGAAGACAAACTTGGTGAGGTAACGAAGCAAATTACATTACTTTCCAACATTCAAACAAATTTACAAAAACACGTTTCACTCCTAAAACAAGCAAAAGAAAAGAGATGATTACATGTTTGTTATACATGGCAGTTCAAGACCAAACGGAAATACAGAAGCTTTAACACATATGGTGATTGATGGAATTGAAACAGAACAAATTTACTTGCGTGATCATATCGTCCACCCAATCATAGATCAGCGCCATGATGCAGAAGGGTTTCAACCTGTAAATGATGACTACGAGCAGTTAACCAAACGCATGCTAGAGCACGACACGATTATCTTCGCTACACCGCTATACTGGTACGGAATGAGCGGCCACATGAAGAACTTCGTTGATCGCTGGTCACAAAGCTTGCGTGATACATCTCTTCACTTCAAAGAAAAAATGAAAGGCAAAAAAATGTACGTTGTCATCGTTGGCGGAGACAATCCAAAACTGAAAGCATTGCCGCTTATCGCCCAGTTTCAATATATCTTTGATTTTGTTGGCTCATCATTTGAAGGGTATATTATTGGGGATGCGAATGGACTAGATGAAATCAAGAACGATGCTGAGGCGCTGGCAAAAGCGCAATTGTATAATAACAAATTCAAAAATAACAAACAGAAATAAGTTTGACAAATTCATTTGTATGCGCATACAATAAAAATAATATTATGAAAGGAAGGTACTTTGACCAATGAAGTTCTAATTCTCTTATTTATTTCATCCATCACAAATAGTGAACAAAAATGATGAAAACTAGCAGAGGATTAGTCTGTCCATTTGTCGATACTTTCTTTCGATACAATCATGTAAAAAATCGTTTATTTATGTACGATTTTTTACATTGAAGGGCGACGTTTATCCTCTCTAGTGAAACTAGGGAGGGTTTTTTATGACTATTTTAATCGCACGTAATATCGAAAAGAGCTTTGGTGATCGCACCATATTTACGTTACCATCACTAGAAATCCAAGCAAACGATCGTATAGGAATTGTCGGAGTCAACGGAGCCGGAAAATCTACGTTATTACAAATACTAAGTAAAGAAATAGAAGCTGACAAAGGTACAGTAACTCATCATAGCTCTATCGCCATCATTCCTCAGCTTAGCGAAGAAATACCGGAAACCGCTTCTTCCCTCGCTAAAGGAAAATGGAATATTTCAAACGTCGCAAATTCAATGAGCGGCGGTGAACGAATGCGCCTAAAGATCGCCCATGCCCTCGAACAAGATGCAGGCATTCTATTTGCTGATGAGCCAACAAGTCACTTAGATATGTTTGGTACAGAGCAATTAGAAAAGGCACTTTTATCTTATAACGGTGCACTTGTTTTAATATCACATGATCGTGACTTCCTAAATACCATATGTACCAAAATCATCGAAATTGAAGACGGCATAATTCAAGAGTACAAAGGGAATTATTCAAACTATCGAAAGCAAAAAGAACGTGAGCGAACACAAAAACAAGCAGAATATGATCAATATATACAAGAAAAAAATCGGTTAGAACAGTCAATTTCACAAAGAAAGCAACGTGCTTCTAGCATGACCAAAATCCCAACACGGTTCAGTTCATCTGAATCTAAACTTTATAAGTGCAGCGGGGCTCATGGGCAAGAAAATGTTAGCAAAGTAGCGAAAGCACTAGAAACACGCCTCGAAAAGTTGGAAAAGAAAGAAAAGCCGAAAGACTTTTCTCAAGCTCAGTTTGATGTACAGTACCACACACCAATTCATAGTAAAGCGGTTGTACAGTTTAATAAAACAACGAAGAAAATAGGGGGTCGCACACTATTTAAAAATATGAATGGAACAATTGTCCCTGGGGCAAAGATTGCTATTTTAGGGACAAACGGAAGCGGAAAAACAACTTTGTTCAAAATGCTTCTCGCGAACGAGCGTGGCATTCAGCTTTCGAAAAGTTGTAAAATTGGATACTTTGAACAAACATTATCTATTTTAAAAACAGATAAAACAATTTTAGAAAACGTTCTAGAAGAAACAAACTATACAGAATCGTTCGTTCGAACAATACTTGCAAGGCTCCTATTCCGCCGTGAAGATGTTCATAAACCTGTGCACGTCTTAAGTGGTGGAGAACGCATGAAAGTTGCACTCGCAAAAGTATTTTTAGGAAACTATAATATGCTTCTGCTCGACGAACCGACAAACTATTTAGACTTGGCAACACAAGAAGAATTAGAAAACATGTTACAGGAGTATCCTGGCACAATACTTTTCATTAGCCATGACCGTGCCTTTATTCGTTCTGTTGCCAACCATATTCTACAAGTAGATGAGAGCGAACCAAGAATATTCCACGGCAATTACGAGCAATACACAAAAAGAACCACCGGGGATTCTGTAAACGTTACTGAACAAGAATTATTACGATTACAAACAAAATTAACAGAAATCATCAACCGGATTTCTATCCCAAATCAGCATGATGACATCACATTTCTCGAACAAGAATACGAAAAATTATTAGTTCGAATTCGGCAGTGTAAAGAAGCGCTCTAATGTCTTCCCCATATATCGACGGGACCTTCCACATTTCCCAAGAAATATCGAGGCTTCGACATAGAATATCACCCTCCCCATCATGTTAGACACAATAACAACAAAAAGCCGTGCACCAGCACGGCTTTTCACTTTATCCCGCTATTTGTGGGCAGTAAGACTCCCACCTCAAAATTCGGCTTGAGCAAAGAAATTAGGTGGGAGATCAACTGCCCGTAAACGCCCGATTGGTTCAACTAATAATCAGTGGGAGATGAACCCCCCCACTGATTAAAGTTTCACTTTATATACGGACAGCAGTCCCGCTCACCGCAACCATTAGCATCCCTTCACGAACTACTTCGTAATCCACGTCGATACCAACAATAGCATTTGCATTTTTTTGTCTTGCAAGAGTTTTCATCTCTTCCATTGCAATGTCTCGCGCTTCTTTTAATTTGCTTTCATAAGCGCCTGAGCGACCACCAACAACGTCGCGAACAGAAGCAAACAGGTCACGAACGATATTCGCCCCCATAATTGCTTCTCCATTGACGATATCGATATAATCAATAGTTTCTTTCCCTTGAATTGTAGAAGTTGTTGTTACAATCATGCTTTATAGCCCCCCATATAAGATTTTCACTTACTTATGGTGCACTAATTCAGCAGAAATTATATTTACGAACTGAATTGAGCTTCATATAACCGGCTGTATCCTCCGCCTTGCCCAATTAGTTCCTCATGCGAACCTTGCTCTGCAATACCATCTTTATTTACAACAACGATACGATCTGCATTTTTAATCGTTGCAAGCCTGTGAGCAATAACTAATGTTGTACGGCCAACAGATAGTTCTGCAAGTGATTTTTGGATAGCAAGTTCCGTCTCTGTATCTAGCGCAGAAGTTGCTTCATCTAAAATTAAAATCGGTGGGTTTTTCAAGAACATGCGAGCAATCGCTAAGCGCTGCTTTTGTCCTCCTGAAAGTTTCACACCACGCTCACCGATAACTGTATCTAAGCCATCTGGTTGCGAGTAAATTAAGTCCTCCAACTGGGCACGTTTTACCGCCTGCCAAATGTCAGCTTCTGAGGCTTTTAAGTTTCCGTAAGCGATATTTTCACGAATTGTTCCTGAGAATAAGAAAACATCTTGCTGTACAATTCCAATTTGCTTACGAAGTGACGACAACGTCATCTCTTTTGTATCAATGCCATCAATTTGAATCGATCCAGATGATTGTTCATAAAAACGTGGTAATAAACTACATAATGTTGTTTTCCCTGCCCCTGATGGCCCTACGAAAGCAACTGTTTCACCTGCATGTATTTTCAAACTAATATCGTTTAAAATCGGCTCTTTATTTTCATATCCGAACGTGATGTTATTGTATTGAATATCACCGTGTACATGTTTTACTTCAATTGCATCTTTAGAATCCACAATATCCGGCTCTGTTTCAAGAAGCTCTACATATCTTTTAAAACCAGCGATTCCTTTCGGATAACTTTCAATAACCGCATTAATTTTTTCAATTGGGCGGAAGAAAATATTCGTTAATAAAACGAATCCAATAAATCCACCGTACGTTAATTCACCTTGCAGAACAAACCATGTACCACATATTAATACAAAGAGTGTTACAAGACGCATCAACATATAACTAATCGATGAATTTAACGCCATAATTTTATACGCCATTAATTTCGTTGTACGGAAACGAGCGTTGTTCACAGCGAACTGGTCTTTCTCAAACTTTTCATTTCCGAATGCTTGTACAACGCGGATACCACCAACGTTGTTCTCAATACATGCATTAAAATCAGCAACATCTGAGAATAAACGTCTAAACGTACCTGTCATTTTTTTATTGAAATAAAGTGCCAACCATAATAAGAATGGAATCACAAAGAATGTTAGAAGTGCTAATTTCCAGTTGATCATCATCATAAATGAAAATGCTCCAACTAAAGTCATAACAGCAATGAATAAATCTTCTGGCCCATGGTGAGCAATTTCTCCAATTTCCATTAAATCGTTTGTAAGACGTGAAATTAAATGACCTGTTTTATTATTATCAAAAAATCTGAATGATAGCTTTTGAATGTGATCAAATAATTTCTGCCTCATATCTGTTTCAATGTTAACCCCAAGCATATGTCCCCAATATGTAACGACATATTGCAAACCTGCATTTAAAATATAAACTGCAAGTAAACCAAAGCAAGCCCATAAAATAAGTGTCCAGTTTTGCCCTGGTAATAACTTATCAATAAATTGATTTACGATAAGCGGGAAACCAAGTTCGAGTAACCCTGCAATAACTGCGCAAGAAAAATCGAGTATAAATAAACCTTTGTACGGTTTATAGTAAGAAAAAAATTTACGTAGCATATGTTTCCTCCCTTTTCCAAATTAAAAGACTCTCTAAATGATAACTATTATCAAATAATTGTTCAAGTGATTCGACTATGAAACTAAAATAAGGTTTGCGATAGTTGTCGTTTTTTGCCGGAAAGTCGATATATTTGAATAATCGCTGATATATTTGAATAACCGCCGATATAAATTTCATTTACTACTAATCCCGCCCCACCCAAACCAAAAGGGTATCACCTATCGGTGACACCCTCACTTCTATTATATAGCTTCTGAATCCCACTCATGCTCCTGCTGAATAAACACAACACCTAATTCGTGATGACCCCCGGCGTATAATGCCGTTTGAGCAAGACGAAGCTCCCCATTTGTGTCTAATACTTCTAATTTACAAAATGCTCCTGTTGTCTTCGTTTGAAGGGCATCATAAAACTCTTCTGTACTTCTTGGAATGACTCCATTTACTTTCGTAATAACTTCTCCAGGCTTTAAATGCATCTCTGCCCCAATTGTATTCGGAATTGTATCTAGTACAACGAGCCCATCATTACGTGCGGCAAAGTACGCTGGCCTTGTCTCATCCGCAATTTTCTCTTGCATTGAAATTGTGAAACGCCCAAGCATTGCAACTCCCATCGCAATTATCGCGAATACGTGCCACCAATAACTTACGATTCCTAAAACGAGTACGAGTCCTGCTAGTCCATATACACGTCTTCCTGTAAATAATAAAGCTTCCTTCGGCTCATAACTTCTAATCTTTCTCATAAATCCAATTAAAAATGGAACGAGGAATAAAGAGTATGTAGTTGAACCTATTGAAACGACAGGCCACCAAGGAATAAATCCTGTCACTGCGTCTCCTGGTATAAGAATAAATACTGGTACAAGCCATAGACGATTTGATTCATGTAGTCCAATTCGTAACCCACGCTTACCTTTTTTAATTTTCGGCGTAGAATATCGTACTGCATTTTTAGAGATCAATAAACCCTCTACAACGAGCATAACGCCTAGTAAAATAGCAAGGGATACAATCGTACCCTCTTCACCTTCTCCAAGCTGTAAGAAGGAAACTGGCATCTTAGACGATAACAACACGAATGCAATAGCAATACCGAACGTATACGCTACAGATAGATATCGATACATAGCAGTTAATCCGAATAATAATGTCCAAAGTAAAATTGCCCATAAACTCGCTTTTGAAACGACAAGCCCGAGCCCAATCGTAATAATAGATACGATTAATCCGTACCCAATACCTGCAAATAGAGTTGTTCGCAGTTCAAACCAAATATCATATACTTTAAAAGAAAAATCTTTTCGTTCTCTTAATATACGTAAGTATCCAACGAAGATACTACTAATTAAAAATACATAGACAGCAGGGTGTAAGAAAAAACGTCCAACTGCTCGTAGTATTTCAAAAAGCCATGCCTCCACGAATTCATTCACCACCATTTATATCATTCTTTCTTTTTATCTTATCATATTTAACACATAAAAAAATACAGGCATCAAAGTGCCTGCATTCTTTCTTATTTCGCTATTAACTTCAATGCCGTTTGTAATTGTAAATCGTTTTCTCCAGAACGGATTTTTTCAATGATTTTATTTTGAATTGCTTCAGCTGTCTTTTTATCAAGTTGTCCTGTCGCTTCCATCTCATTTGCATTTTGGAACGCTTTCAGTGCTGATTCTGTCTCTTTACCAAAGTATCCATCTTCACGGCCTGGTACATATCCTAAGCTCTTGAGCATTTCTTGCGCGTGTTTTACTTGCACATCATTCGAATTGTATGAAAGTGTCTTTTCAATTTGAATTGGTGTCGCGTGATAATAATCTGGTTGCTTCACTTCTACAGTTGGCGCGATTCCTTTTTTATGAATCCAATTACCGTCCGGTGTTAACCATTTAAACATCGTTAATTTAATGTTGCTGCCATCTTTAAATGGAACAGCCTGCTGAACAGTACCTTTACCAAACGTTTTTTCACCAATTAAATCGTATCCTTCTCCTTCTTTTAGCGCACCAGCTAAAATCTCTGAAGCAGAAGCACTTCCGTTATCAATTAATACTGAAATTGGATATGATTTTCTCTCTTTCAATTCCGTAGAGAATTTCTTCTTCTCACCATTTCGCTGTTCTACTTGCAACATTGGCTTTTTATCTGTCATGATTTCTCCTAGTATGTCTTCTACACTATTTAAATAGCCACCAGGATTGCCACGTACATCAATAACTAAGCCTGCAATATTTTTCTTCTCTAATTCTTTCAACTGATCCTTAAACTCTTTCGCAGTATTTTCAGCGAAAGAAGTAATTTGCATATAACCGATATCTTTTCCATTCTCTTTCTTTACTGAACTAAATACAGTGAAGATTGGAATCTTTTCACGCTTAATTTTAAATACGATCGGATCAGCTACTCCTGCGCGCTTAATTTCAATTGCAACAGTCGTTCCTTTTTTACCACGAATTTTCAATACTGCTTCTTCACGTGATAAATCTTTCACACTATTTCCATCTACAGATAAAATTTGGTCGTTCGGTTTAATTCCTATCTTTTCTGCTGGTGAACCTTTAATCGGCGATACGATAATAAGCTTACCGTCCGTCTTGTTCACTTCAGCTCCAATCCCTTCAAGCTCAGGATCTAGTGACTGACTAAACTGTTTTGCCGTTTCTTTATCCATATACGTGGAATAAGGGTCCTTCAGCGTAGACAACATGCCTTGTATTGCACCTTCGACTAACTTGTCGTCTTTCACGTCTTCCACATAACGTGAATCGATTAGTGCATACGCCTCATTAATTTTTGCCAAATTCCCTTGCGCTGTGCTAGCATTGCCATTCGACATCGTTTGCGTTACATACGCTGGATTTATCCCAAGCCAGTACATACCGCCAAACATCCCGCCAGCACCAATTAAAAATGCAACAACCATTCCAATAATTGCAACTCTACGTTTCAATGCGGAATTCCCCTTTCCAGAACACACAGGTGGTGTAGCAAAAGGCATCACACGATGTGTGATGCCTTTACCTATTTCTACTATATGATAAGCTTGTACGAATTATGTTTGCAACTTTTTATACTTTTAAGAAGCGACGAATTGACATTACACTTCCCCACATACCAATTAATGCACCAATTAACACTAATAAACCAGCTAATTGGAATACGAACGGGTTGTATGGTAGAAGCTCGAAAATTGTTCCGCCAAGTTTTTCATTAAACACACCTTGCAATGAATTATATATAACTAAAATTACTCCGATTGGAATAATTGATCCTAATACTCCTAGGAATAATCCCTCTAACAAGAACGGCCAACGAATAAACCAGTTTGTTGCACCAACAAGTTTCATAATTTCAATCTCAGTACTACGAGCATAAATTGTAATTTTAATTGTGTTAGAGATTAAGAACATCGCTGTGAATAGAAGACCAGCAATTAACGCAATCCCGATATTACGACCAGTTTTTACAGTATCAAATAATTTTTCAACTTGACCTTTACCATATTGAACATTACTTACAAACTGCATTTTCTCAACTTTTTTCGCAATCGCTGCTGTATCAGTCGGCTCTTTCGCCTTTACAACAAATACGTCTTTCAGTGGGTTATCTTGCTCAAATAATTCGAACGTTTTTCCACTATCGCCTAAGCTTTTAATTAAACGTTTCAACTCTTCTTCTTTAGAAGAATATTTAATAGAATCTACTTTCGCAATTTTACTCATATCTTCTTCTAATTTCTTTTGATCAGCTTCTTTTGCTGCTGGATCAATATGCACACGAATTTCTACATCTTGCTCTACTTTCGTCGCAAAATGGTTCATATTCATAATCGCTGTTAAAAAGACACCTACAAGTAATAATGTAACTGTTACTGCACTTACAGAAGCAAACGTCATCCATCCGTTACGGGATAGATTTTTCACACCTTCTCGCAAATGTCGACTAAGGGTTTTAGCCTTCATATCCGTATCCTCCCTCAATCTCGTCTCGAACAATTTTTCCGCCTTCAATTGCAATTACACGATGACGAATTGTATTTACGATATCTGCGTTATGTGTCGCCATAACAATCGTTGTACCACGCTCATTAATACGTTTAAAAATCTTCATAATATCAAGAGCTGTTTCAATATCTAAGTTACCTGTTGGCTCATCGGCAATTACAACCTTTGGCTTATTTACAATCGCTCTTGCAATCGCCACACGTTGTTGCTCTCCGCCCGAAAGCTCATTTGGAAGTGCATCGGCACGCTCTTCAAGACCAACAAGACCTAATACTTCTGTAACGCGCTCACGAATCGCATCTGGTTCTTCTTCAATTACCTCTAAAGCAAACGCAACATTCTCATATACCGTTAATTTAGGTAGCAATTTAAAATCTTGGAAAATTACGCCTAATTGACGACGGAAATATGGAACATCTCTTTCTGCTAATGTTTCAATTACAAGTCCATTTACATTAATTGATCCTGTAGATGGTTTCTCTTCACGATACATCATTTTAATAAATGTAGATTTTCCGGCTCCACTCGGTCCAACTACGTATACGAATTCACCTTGTTTAATGTTAACTGTGAGACCAGCAATGGCTTTCATACCATTTGGGTACTCCTTATAAACATTCGTCATTTTTATCATTATTTATCACCCAATACTTAATGATTTTTTTCGAAATACTTTTCTGCACATTTGAAAATAAAAGAAAACCTTACTCTCGCTTGACCATTCTTGTTGAAGGTAGCTTTCATACATGCTTTTTATTAGCACCGCTACTTTATGTAATATATTTCATCAAAATTCTACAAACCTCATTGTAACATCAATCGGTTTCCAGTTCGGATACAATTTTGTTACAGTTATGTTACATCCCCAAAAAAGGTAAACGAGCTAATGTAATTGCTTAACCTAAAGCGCTTTTCGGTCAAGTTATACAATCAGCTCGTTTATTAATTACGTTTCTTATTTATGTTCAGCTAACCACTCAGCTACTTTTTTCGCATCTTCACCTTGAATAATTCCTGGTGACATTGAACCGCGACCTTTTTCAATAATCTTTTCAATCTCTGCTGCGTCGTATTTCTGCCCTACTTTTCGTAAATCGGGTCCAGTTGCTCCTGATAAATCTTTAGCATGACAGCCTATACAACTTTTTTGAAAAATTTGTTCTGCACTATCTGTACTTGCAGATTGTTTAGAAGGTTTACTTTCTTCTTTATTTCCACATGCTCCTAAAGCAAAAACGACTGATGTTCCTAACGCAATAGCCAACAATTTCTTTTTCACTTCTATCGCTCCCCATTGTTGATATTCTTTTCATTCCTAACTAGGCAATAGTCCTCATAACACACTCAATATTCATTATAAGCATTATCTTTATATAGAAAAACTAAGGTGTATTTCATATTTTTTACAAATATATCGAGAAGCCTAATAAAATAAAGCTTTCACAAATTGTTTCAATTCTGTGAACACCTTAGAAAATTCTATAAAGAACCTCTTTCTTCAAAGTAAATCAAAAAAATTCTATATAAGATCCTACTCTATTACCGCTTTGTTTTACTATTCTCTACTTTTTACAAAACAATATGCAGCGTTGTATTCTACATATAATCTCATCAAAAAGAGAAGTTGTCATTTTCAACTTCTCTTCCTCATTATTTCATCAATATAAATAAGATAAACCTCTTTATATCCTCTTTTACCTCAGCATGTGCCAACAATCCTGTTGGCTTTTTCTCTTATTAAATACGAGAACGTAAATACGCATCAATAAATGGATCAATTTCTCCATCCATAACTGCTTGTACGTTACCGACCTCTGTATTTGTACGGTGGTCTTTCACAAGAGAATACGGGTGGAATACGTAAGAACGGATTTGGCTACCCCATCCGATTTCTTTTTGTTCACCGCGGATTTCATCTAATTGTGCTTGTTGTTCTTCTAATTTCTTTTGATATAATTTTGCTTTTAACATTTTCATTGCATGCTCACGGTTTTTAATTTGAGAGCGCTCTGACTGACATGTTACAACCGTATTTGTCGGTGTATGCGTAATACGAACTGCTGAATCTGTCGTATTAATGTGCTGCCCACCAGCTCCACTTGCACGGTACGTATCAATTTTCAAGTCTTCTGTACGCACTTCAATTTCAACTTCATCATTGAACTCAGGTACAACTTCACAAGATACGAATGATGTATGACGACGACCTGAAGAATCGAACGGTGAAATACGTACAAGACGATGTACACCTTTCTCTGCTTTTAAGTAACCGTAAGCGTTATGCCCTTTAATTAATAAAGTAACACTCTTAATACCAGCTTCATCACCTGGTAAGTAGTCAACCGTTTCTACTTTAAATCCACGTTTTTCAGCCCAGCGTGTATACATACGTAATAACATAGAACCCCAGTCTTGTGACTCTGTTCCACCTGCACCTGGGTGTAATTCTAAAATCGCGTTATTTTTATCATAAGGATCGCTTAGCAGTAACTGAAGCTCATACTCATTCATCTCTTGAATTAAAGTTTTCACTTCTGACTCTAATTCCTCATGTAAATCCTCATCATACTCTTCCTTTAACAGTTCATGCGTCATTTCTAAGTTTTCGAACGTCTCATCTAACTGACGGAAACTTCCAACCATATCTTTCAGCGCATTCGCTTCATTAATTACAGTTTGTGCACCTTGTTGGTCATCCCAAAATCCTGCGCTCATCATTTTTTCTTCTAATTCTGCAATTTGTTTTTCCTTAGTAGGGAGGTCAAAGAGACCCCCTAAAAGCCGCTAATCTCTTAGCCATTTTTTCTAATTCTTGCCTAATTTCTACTAATTCCATTTCCTTCACCTCTATGTAATTGCTGTTACTTTCATATGAAAACAAGGGAAACTCTCTCCGCTTATTACGGAGAGAGTTTAATCCTTTTTATTACACATTTTTGATGTAAAAGTTTGCACAGCAGTCTGAACTACCGCTCTGTATTACTGCCCAATGCCACAACAGTTTTTATATTTTTTGCCACTACCGCATTTACATAAATCATTGCGTCCCATTTGGTCACCTTTTACAACCGGTTTTTTCTTCGCTTCTTCGCCATCGCTAGATGGATGAACAGCTTCACCTTGAACAACTTCTTGACGCTCTAAGTTTTGTTCAATTTCAGCTTTCATAATGTAACGAGAAATTTCCTCTTCGATAGAAGCAATCATTGACTCGAACATTGCGAATCCTTCCATTTGATACTCACGAAGTGGATCAATTTGACCGTACGCACGTAAATGAATACCTTCACGAAGATGATCCATCGCATCAATATGCTCTGTCCATTTCGTATCTACAACACGGAATACAACAACTTTTTCGAACTCACGCATTTGCTCTTCTGGCAGAAGCTTTTCTTTGTCGTTGTAACGCTCTAATAACTTCGCGATAATTGGCTCGCTCATTTCCTCTGGAGCAAGACGACGTAATTCTTCTTCTTTTACATCTCCTTCTTGCAGAAGGTTTGTATTTAAGTAGTCAACAAGACCTTTAATGTTCCAATCTTCTTCAATTTCCTCTTGTGTATGAAGCGCAACAGCACGTTCTACCGTAGATTTCATCATACCTTCAATAATGCTGCGTAAGTTCTCAGAATCCATTACTTCTTGACGCTGTTTGTAAATAACTTCACGTTGCTGACGAAGTACATCATCGTACTGCAGTAACTGCTTACGTGCATCATAGTTATTTCCTTCTACACGTTTTTGTGCAGATTCTACCGCACGAGAAACCATTTTACTTTCGATCGGCTGTGAATCATCCATACCAAGGCGATCCATCATCGCTTTCATATTATCAGAACCGAAGCGGCGCATTAGTTCATCTTCCATAGACAAGTAGAACTGCGTTACACCAGGGTCCCCTTGACGACCAGCACGACCACGTAACTGATTATCAATACGACGGCTTTCATGACGCTCTGTACCGATAACTGCTAGACCAACGTTTTTAATATCGTCTCCAAGCTTAATATCCGTACCACGACCAGCCATATTCGTCGCAATCGTTACAGCACCTTTCATACCAGCTTCTGCAATGATATCTGCTTCACGCGCATGGTTTTTCGCGTTTAAAATGTTATGGCGTACACCTTTACGTGTTAACATTTTTGAAATAAGCTCTGACGTTTCAATTGCAACTGTACCAACAAGAATAGGTTGTCCTTGTTTATGACGATTTACAATATCCTCAACAACTGCATTGAATTTGCCTTCCATTGACTTGAAGATTAAATCAGCACGGTCATCACGAATAATATCTTTGTTCGTTGGAATTACGATAACATTCATATTATAAATACTACGGAATTCTTCTTCTTCCGTTTTCGCTGTACCAGTCATACCAGATAATTTTTCATACATACGGAAATAGTTCTGGAACGTAATTGTTGCCAGTGTCATACTTTCATTTTGAATTTCTACGCCTTCTTTTGCTTCAATAGCTTGGTGTAAACCTTCGCTATAACGACGACCTTTCATAAGACGACCAGTGAATTGGTCTACAATTACGATTTCGCCTTCTTGCACAACATAATCTGTATCAAGGTGCATAACAACGTGTGCACGAAGCGCCTGATTAATATGGTGAAGAAGTGCTACATGTTTTAAATCGAATAAGTTATCGATATGGAAAGCTTTCTCAGCTTTCGTAATACCATCTTCTGTTAACATTACATTTTTCGTTTTCACATCAAATGAATATTCTTTTTCATTTTCTAATGTACGAACGAATGCATTTGCAAACATATATAGCTCTGCTGATTTTTGAGCTTGTCCAGAAATAATAAGCGGCGTACGTGCCTCATCGACTAAAATGGAATCGACTTCATCGATGATAGCAAAATGAAGTGGACGCTGAACGCACTGCTCTCTATATAGCACCATGTTGTCACGTAAGTAATCGAATCCAAGCTCGTTATTTGTGCTATACGTAATATCAGCAGCATAAGCCTCTTGTTTCTCTTCGCGTGACATACTGTTTAAGTTAATTCCTACTGTTAAGCCAAGAAACTCATGAAGTTGTCCCATTTCGCTCGCATCACGTTGCGCTAAGTATTCATTGACTGTAACAACGTGAACGCCTTTTCCTGTTAAAGCATTTAAATATACAGGTAAAGTAGACGTTAACGTTTTACCTTCACCCGTTTTCATCTCAGAGATATTCCCTTCATGTAAGGCAATACCACCCATTAACTGCACACCATATGGACGCATTCCAAGAACACGAGTTGCTGCTTCACGAACAACCGCAAAAGCTTCAGGAAGTAGATCGTCTACTGTCTCACCTTTTGTTAAACGCTCTTTAAATTCAAGCGTCTTTCCTTTTAATTGCTCATCAGTTAGTGGCTTAATAGATGATTCTAATGCATCAATTTGCTCAACTGTCTTCTGCATACGTTTAATTTGGCGTTGGTTAACATCGAACACCTTTTTTAAAATACCGATCATAGGGAATACGCTCCTCTTTTTATTAAAATAAAACTTCCGATTGCTTTTTTCTTTCTCTCTTTACAATCAGTCGTTATAAAAATCAAATATATGTTATGCCAATTTTTCTCCTAATTAAAAAAACTAAAATGTATAAACCTAATGATAATTGTAACACTTGTCTTATAACTATGACAACAATCGTCCAAATGTCTAGCCCTATATTCAGAAAAAGTTTGTATTTCATTTGTTCCAACAAACTAATCTCTCTTCGTTACAAATTTTGTATTAAATCTATGTAGTATTCTTTTAAGTTCTCTTTTAAAGAAGATGGCTCAATTATTTTTATAGTTTTACCAAAACTAGCTAGATACGAGATGATAAAGTCAATTTCAGCAGGCTCATAAGTTCCTATTAAATATGTCCCTTCATGTTCCTCCCATAATTTCATCGAAGGATATTGTTGTTGCTTAAATAT
Source organism: Bacillus nitratireducens (assembly GCF_036320425.1). Classification (NCBI taxonomy): domain Bacteria; kingdom Bacillati; phylum Bacillota; class Bacilli; order Caryophanales; family Bacillaceae; genus Bacillus; species Bacillus nitratireducens. The sequence goes on along the minus strand of NZ_JAUMJO010000005.1, from coordinate 368,153 downwards.
CTCTATCCCCCTCGCAGTAATTGAGCATTTAAATTGAATAGCTTGTTCAGTTGCTTTCCAAAGAATATGTGCGTTATGTATATTTATATTTTCCAAATCCAGACTATCCTGAGCATCTACTATTTCTGACGACCTAATACGATCACAGCGAAACACTCGATAAGCAGATTTATCTAAATCGTAAGCCTGACAATACCAATAACCTTTCATTGCATAAATCGAAATCGGCTGAATACGGCGCATTGTCGTTTGTTTCGGTGTTACATAGTTTATAGTTAAAGCCCTATTTTGAACAGCGGCTAACAAAATCTCTTCTAGATAACCACATTCATGTGCTTGTTCCGAATGAAAAAAGGAAACTCTTTTTTGCAAGTTTTCAATTTGCTCACGCTGTTTTGATGAAACACTATCCAAGAACTTCTTATTGATGGAACGAAGCGAGATTTGAAAGGGAATACTTACAAAACTACTTAGTGCTTGCATTGCAAAATAAAGTGCAAAAACTTCATGATTTGTAAATGAAATCGGTGGTAATGTCATCGCTTTTATTAAACGATATCCTCCATATCGACCATACTCTGCAAAAAGAGGTACACCCATTTCCTCTAAAGATGCAATATCACGTAAAGCTGTCCTTTTTGAAATTTGAAATTCATCCATTAAATCTTTCAATGTGAATGTTTGTTTTTGATTAATAAAGCGTAGCATCTGATTTAAACGTTCAACTTTTTTCATAAACTCTCCCTATAGGTGCCAATGTGTGGCACCTTATACTTGTATAGTAATAAGTGTACACATATTATGAAGGAGGCAATACAATGAACTTTGAAGTAATCACTTTTTATCATTAAATGGGCAAGGTGCTAAAGCAATTGCATTTTACGAACAGTATTTAGGTGCAAAAGTTTTATTTAAAAAGAATTATAAAGAAATGAAAGAAATAGATCCGAATTTCACGTATAAAGAAAGCCAAGAACATTATATTACCCATTCCGTTTTACAAATTGGTACTAATAAAATTATGATTGCAGAACAGGCAGTGGATTCCACACGCCCTTGGCAATTAAGTAATAGCTCATCATTATGCATTCAATCTAAAGATTTCCAAACCATTGAAACACTCTATCACAATCTAATTCAACATGATGAGGTTTATATTTTAACACCTTTTGAAAAAAATTCCTTCAGCCCGGATTATGCCATTGTGCGAGATCCTTTTGGAATAGTAATACAATTAACCGTGACAAAGCATGACTTCTAAATTTCATTACGAATTAGCCATTAAAATTCATATCAATATTACAAGATAAGGAAGCAAAAAACATATAAAAAAAGCGTAGCCATTTTGGCTACGCTTTTGAATGATTATTTTGTTTCGATTAAACCATATTTCCCGTCTTTACGGCCATATACAACATTTGTTTCATTTGTATCAGCATTTGTGAAGACGAAGAAATTATGTCCTAGCATATCCATTTGTAGGATCGCTTCTTCAACGTCCATCGGTTTTAAATCAAATCGTTTTGTACGTACAAGTTCTAATTCATCCTCTTCTACCGCATCCAGAACAGCTACTGCTTCTGGAAGGATAAAGTTTGTTTTCACAGAACCTTTCTCACGTAACTTACGATTTACCTTTGTTTTATGTTTACGAATTTGTCGCTCAAGTTTATCAACTACTAAATCGATAGCAGCGTACATATCGCTATTAGTTTCTTCTGCACGAAGTAATAAATCAGTAAATGGAATTGTTACCTCGACACGTTGCTTGTCAGAGTATACTTTTAAATTAACTTTAATCTCTGGGAATGTATCAAAATAACGCTCTAACTTACTTAGTTTTTTCTCTACATATTCCTTTAATGCTGGAGTTACTTCAATATTTTCACCACGAATGTTGAATTTCATAGATGAATTCCTCCTTTCAAGCCTATGTACTATAATTTCGACATTGGCTTAAAAACTCCTTCTAACTTTTTTAAAAAAATTAGTGGAATTGCGATTTTTTTATCGTTTTTTGTTGAAATGAAAAGATGCATCGTTTCTATCTTTATTTTATCCTATTAACATCGTGAATAACGAATGTAACTGTGGACAATTAGTTACAGAAAAGAAACAACTTTTTGACAACTTTACCACAACAAAAAAGCCCTTATTACGAACAAGAGCTTTTACCATCCCATCTATATAATACTGCTAAAAATACAGCTCTATCTTTTCCAAAAACTTAACCTTTACAGTTTCACAACATTAGCCGCTTGCGGTCCACGCGCTCCATCTACAATATCAAACTCCACTTGTTGACCTTCTTCTAACGACTTATACCCATCTTGTTGAATAGCAGAAAAATGGACAAAAACATCGTCACCATCTTCACGCTCAATAAATCCAAATCCCTTTTCTGCATTGAACCATTTTACTCGTCCTTGCATGTTCATTCCATTCCCTTCACTCTTAAAATCAGGGCATTCGCCCCATATTTTGACTATAACGAATGACAACATATTAAGTCAAAGAAGACTTGTCGTCTTTTTATTCCCCATTTCGACAGCGCATATTAGCTTCTACAAAGCGTCAAACTGGAAACTTCTCTCGCTCCTCTACCATACAAAAGGCTTCCAATTTGCCTAACAGTAATTCCTGTCGTATACACATCATCCACGATTAAAACATGTTGCTCATGAAATATCTCTTCCCCTTGAAAATAAAAAGGATTAATCCCCGACACCCTTTCTTTACGCTTCTTCTTACTTTGTTTTTCTGTTTCTATTCTTTTTAATGATGTACAAAGCATTTTGACAGGCAAACAAGAAGCGAGTAACTCAGCTTGATTAAAACCACGTTCGTATTCTCGCTCTTCACTAAGTGGAACTGGAATGACAGCTGAAATATCCGCAAAATATTTTTGAAAAAGACTTCGAAAAGGCGGATGGAAAATATGCACTAATTCAGTATCTCCTCGAAATTTAAACTGTGCTAATATTTCTTTCATCCCTTCACCATACATTATGAGAGACGGAAATCTCCCCTCGCTCATCCACCTTATACAATCCGTGCAAATATCACCGTTCTTATATTCCACTGGTACAAGTTCTAAAGGCCGGCCACACTCCTTGCAAATATCTCCTATAATATAGGATAGTTTCTGCTCACATCTATCACATATATACTTTTTATGGGGCTTAACAAAAAAAGTGTACCAACTAATCGCGCACGAAATATATTCATCACAAAGTAGACAATGCATCAATCTATCAGTCCTTGTTCTTTAGCCTTCTTATTCATACTTTGAATATGTTTTTTCGCACGCACCATCGCCTCTGTCTTTCCATAATGAAAATAGATGACATCTCCATGAGGTTCATCAGAGCTTCTGCCAGCGCGCCCTGCGATTTGAACGAGAGCACTTTCTAAAAATATTTCTTCCTCTGCTCCTAAAACTGCTACTTATAAATTCTTCACAGTTACCCCCCGTTCCAAAATCGTCGTTGTAACCAATAAAGGGATTTCTCCCTTCCTAAAAGCTGCTACCTTCTCTTTTCTCGCCGGATCTTCTGCATGCACACCGTCAATTTGATTGTTTAATGATTTTAATAACTGGCTAATTTCTTCTACATATCGCACATGAGGCACAAATAGAAAAATAGAATGTCGTTTAGATAAGTACCTATTTAACCATTGTAATAAAGCACGAGGAATTTTTTTACACATAAGACCCTTTTTCCAATTTCCGCACCACCGAAATATCGGGACTGGCAATGGATGACGATGATAACGACCTGGAATAACAATCCCTTTTTGCTTACCATTCCGCAATTTGCGCTTCCACGTTTCATCTGGAGTTGCAGTTAAATAAATACGTGCTGCCTCCTCTTTCATCGCTTCGTTTACTGCATAATGCAACATCTTATCCGCATGATATGGAAAAGCATCTATCTCATCTACAATCATGACATGGAACGCTCTATAGTAACGTAACAATTGATGTGTAGTCGCAACGATTAACGCCGCATCTTTTTCTCCGTATAAACTCCCTCCGTATAAAGCAGCTACATTTATATTCGGAAACACTTCTTATAATCTTGGTGCTAACTCAAGTACAACGTCCGTTCTCGGCGTTGCAATGCAAACTCTCTCTCCCCTTTGTAGTGCCTCTGCAATTCCACGAAACAACATTTCTGTTTTTCCAGCCCCGCGCACCAGTACAGCACATTCACTGACCCTTCCCATCGTTATACACTTACAACAATACGTACATACTTTACTGCACCGTTTACATACAAATGATGCAAATAGTCGTTGCTCTATATTGCCGCAACGCTGACACGTATATTTTGAAAATTTCTTAATTACACCTTGCACACAAACGACTTCTCGGTTCCTTTTCAAATGATCCAATTTATCCTGCAAATCTGAAGAAAGTTCTTTTAACAATAACTGTCTACCAGCTAACATCATCAATAACCACCTCCAGCACTACTATAAATCCTTCTCTTTATCTCGTAAAAACTCAAAAAAGCCGATAACCTACTTATAAAATAGTAAGCTATCGACTTTATACACGTATTTTATTCAATTATAAATCCTAGAATCTACCGTATCCTAAGAAATGTTTTTGGTTGTACGAACTGTTAATATCACCGTACGCAATCCCTTTATCACTCGCATGAATCATTTGTCCATTTCCAACATAAATACCGATGTGAGACGGACCATTTTTATAAGTGTTTTGGAAGAACACTAAATCTCCAGGCTGTGGGCTACTTACTTTAGAAACTGAATTCCAATATCCATTAACATCTTGACGACCTACACCATAAATGTAAGAAATGAATCCACTACAGTCAAAACCACCGTTTGATGGAGATGCACTTGCCCAAACATAAGGCATACCTAAGTATTGTTGTGCTTTACCAATTACGCCAGGAACCGGAGTTGGACCTGGTGCTGGCTCTGGTTTTTTGTTTTCTTGTTTAGGTGTCTCTTTTTTAGGCTCTTCTTTTTTAGGCTCTTCTTTTTTAGGTTCTTCTTTTTTAGGTTCTTCTTTTTTAGGTTCTTCTTTTTGAGCTTGTCCACCATTATTCGCTGGTGCAGCTTGCTGTGCTGGGGCTGCAGCTGGTTGAGCTTGTGCTTCTTTAGCCGCTTGTTCTGCTTGTTTTTGAGCAGCAGCTTCTTGTGCCGCTTTTGCTTGCGCTTCTTCTTCCGCAATACGTTGTAATTGCAGTGCTTGTTTCTCAAGATCTTTCAATTGACTTTCCGTGCTTGTCATCGTAGTTACAACTGTATCCATTTTACCGCTTAAATCGTTTACCACTGTTGCTTTTTTCTCTTTTTCAGCGTCAAGTTCTTTCTTAGCAGTTTCAATTTGAGCTTGTGCTTCTTTTAATTCTTTTTGTTTTTCTTTTACTGTCTCAACATCTTTTTTCACGTTCGTTTGATCTTCTTGTTGAGTTTTCATGATATCTTCGTCAGACTCAAGAATTTTAGACATAGAATTGAAACGATCCACTAAATCTGCAATGTTTTTAGAGTTTACAAGAACTTCTGTTACAACGTTCGTGTTCGGTTGTTCTTGTAGTGCAACTAAACGTTTTCTTAATAACTCTTCACGTTTTGCAATCTTTGTTTGTAATTCTGCAATATCTTTATTTTTCTTTTCAATTAATTGCTCAGTATCAGAAACTTTTTTCGTTGTTTCATCAAGTTTTGCAGCGTTCTCTTGAACAGACTTATCTAAACCTTGAATTGTTTTGTTTAAGTCGTTCATTTGTTTTTGTAATGCATCACGTTCTTGTTGTTGTTTATGTAAAGTGTCATTTTGTGTGTTAATTTGTGAGTTCACGTCAGAAATTTTATCCTCTGCAAATACATTTGGTGTTAGCCCTGAAAACATTAACCCTGCAACTAATGCGCAAGATGCCATTTTTAGCTTTTTCATTTTATTTTTTACACCGCTTTCTTTTTTCATTTTCCGTATATAACCTATTAAAATTTATACCATAATTCGGGAGTTTTTTTGCTAATGTTACGGTTTTGTAAAATAAATGTAATATTACATTTATCTCTATAGCAAAATATATCTAAATTTGTATATATATGTAGAAATTTAGGTGACTTCCGATATTTTTTATAGAATTGAAAAAAACGTAAGGGAATCCCTTACGTTTTGAAAATACTCCAAGTATGAATGAGATAGAAACATTACTTCATCCATTTCTCAGCCCAATTTTGGACTTCATCCATAACACGTTCCAACGCTTTCCCTTTATCAGTTAAACCATACTCGATTCTAACTGGTACTTCTGGGTAAACATTACGAACTACAATACCTTCACCTTCTAATTCCTTTAAACGTTCTGACAACATACGATCGCTCATATTCGGTATAATATCTGCGATTTCTCTAAAACGTTTCGGCTCTTCCAACAAAGATTTAATAATTAAGCCAGTCCATTTCTTACTAAGCAATGTAAAAGCTGACTCAAACTTTGGACATAAACAAGAATTATGCTCCATATGTTTCACCTCTCTTCCATTATAAAATAGTTTCTTGTAAAAAGTAAGTAATAAAACTTTCCTCATTATTTAATTTTACGTACATTTTACCATTTCCAAATATTAACTTGTCAATTCTTCGTAAAATACCCGTAAAAAACCCTCTTCAAGTAAGAGAGCTTTTACATCTTTATCACTTCGTATACCAGCCTAAACCAAGCGCACCTTCACCTAAATGCGTCCCAATTACAGCTCCGAAATAACTCGTACGAATTGTAACGTGAGGGTATATCTCTTCTAATTCTTGTTTCCATTCATTAGCTTCCTCTTCACGATTCGCATGAATAATAACAGCCTCCATAGGCACACCTTTACTTGCCTGCTCATCAAAGATTTCAACGATACGTTTTAATGCTTTTTTACGCGTACGAATTTTTTCGAATGGAATAATTATTTTATCTCTAAAGTATAATACTGGTTTTACTTGTAACAAACTGCCGATGAAAGCTTGCGCGCTATTTAATCTTCCACCGCGCTGTAAATGATGTAAATCATCTACTACAAAATAAGCATCCATCGTTTTTTTCATTTCATCAAAGCGAGCGATAACCTCTTCTGGAGCTTTCCCTTCACCTGCTAATTTCGCACCTTCACGCACGTAAAATCCTTGTACTTCACAACTAATTTCAGAGTCGTACGTATATACATCGATACCATCTACCATCTGTCCAGCTGTCGTTGCCGTTTGGTATGTACCACTAATTCCACTGGAAAGGTGAATGCTAATAACTGCATCATATTCTTTAGATAACTCTTCATATAACTCTAAAAACTTTCCAATTGCTGGTTGCGAAGTTTTCGGAAGTTCTTCTTGTTCACGTACTTTTACATAAAAATCATTTGCTGAAATTTCAGCCTCTTCTTGATAAGATTCCGTTCCAAACACAACGTTTAATGGAATCATATATATATTGAGTTCATCACGAATATGCTTCGGTATATATGCTGTACTATCAGTAACAATAGCTGTTTTCATTTTCGTACCTGCCTTATAAAAAAATTTTATTCCCTAATTTTACACGAAAACGAGAAAAGGTGCATCCATACATAAAAATGCCAATTAGAAATTATAATCACCCTCTCGACAAATTACAACAACAAGATCAAATCCTCATCAAAAATTTCAACATATTTGCAAAAAATGTTTGAATATAAAAACAACCGCTTTTAAAATGTAAAGTACTAGTCATTTTGAAGAATAGGGGCGTATACCATTGTTATTACAATATTTAACAACCAAAGGCTACGGCGAGCACGAAATTGTCATTCAAAAATCAAGATTCATTTGCTATGTAAATCGCGCCACAACAGAAGAGGAAGCTCAAGCATTTATACAAAAAATAAAAAAACAAAATTGGAATGCAACACATAATTGTTCTGCATATTTAATCGGTGAACAAGATCAAATTCAAAAAGCGAATGATGACGGTGAACCGAGCGGCACAGCTGGTGTACCTATGTTAGAAGTATTAAAAAAACGAGGTCTAAAAGATACTGTCGTCGTCGTTACACGCTATTTTGGCGGCATTAAACTTGGTGCTGGTGGATTAATTCGTGCATATGGAAAATGTACAAGTGAAGGTCTTAACCATGTCGGTGTTGTTGAACGAAAACTAATGCGCGTTATGCAAACAGAAATTGATTATACGTTGCTTGGCAAGCTAGAAAATGAATTACGTAATTCAGAATATGCCATTAAAGATATACACTATCTAGAAAATGTCACATTCGATACTTATGTAGAAGAGGACAAAAAACAACCATTCATAGATTGGATGATTGAATTAACAAATGGGAAGTGTACAATTAAAGAAGGAGATATGTTGTACTTAGAACAAGACGTTATCTAAGAATAGCTAACTTATCGCCTCTAAAGATTAATGTAGTGAATTAATTCCCTACAAATGAACTAAGGAGATTATATATGGAAGAACGTTATTATCATCTCCAAAATAGCAGAATAAAAAAGAAACGTAGAAGAAAACTTTTCTTCTTTCTTATTTTCGCATTTTTATTTGGTAGCGTAGGACTTTATGTATTAAATTCCTACACTTCTCTCATGGGGATGTACAGTGGATTTAACCGTGAAAAATCTAAATTACGAGCAGAAGATGTGGAAATCACAAAAAAACCTTTCACAATACTAATTATGGGTATTGAGGATTACGCAACAGATGGTCAAAACGGCCGAACAGATTCACTTATGTTCGCGACAGTTAATCCAAACTCAAAAAAGGTTTCACTTATGAGTATCCCTCGCGATTCTCGTGTTAAGATTGTTGGTAAAAATAAAGAAGACAAAATTAACGCTGCCCATGCTTATGGTGGAGAAAAAATGGCAATTGACACCGTCGAAGGATTTTTAAAAGTCCCTGTTGATCATTATATTAAAATTGATTTCCAAGGCTTTAAAGGTATCGTTGATGCTGTTGGAGGTATTACAGTTGATGTTCCTTTTGATTTCGAGGAGCGCTCCGATATAGATTATTACAAATTAATTCACTTTAAACAAGGTAAACAAGACTTAAACGGTGAAGAGGCACTCGCTTACGTCCGCATGCGAAAGCAAGATCCTAACGGTGACTATGGCCGAGCAGCGAGACAAAGGCAAGTACTGGCGGCTGTTGCCCAACAGCTAAATTCTGCTTCAACCGTATTTAAAATTAAAGATTTAACCGCGGTAGTTGGGAAATATATAAAAACCGATATTCCTATTTCTGACGGACTTGCTCTTTACAATAAAATCTCTGGATTCGACCCACAAACGATCCAAACATTAAAGCTTGAAGGAGAAGATAAAAAAATTGGTGGTATTTATTATTTCCTTCCAGACCCAATCAGTGTAGAGACAACTCGTAACGAGATATTAAAAGAAATAGGGGAAAAAGAACAAGCCCCAACAGAAACTACAAAAAATGAGAGTACAAATTCTGATTCTAACTCCATCGCAAAACAAAAGAAGGAACCGAGTGAGAACAAAACACCACCACCTCCTCCTTCTACAAATGCTCATGCAGAGTGGATTATGAGGAATCATGAATAAAAAAAAGCCAAATCGTATACGATTTGGCTCTTTTTATTTCCCGCGATTGTTGTGGGCTAATACTAAATGAAGGATGCAACCTTCCATTTAGTAAAGTTTCACTTTATTTGTTGAAGTGTTGTAAAATCGCTTCTACAATACGCTCTGATGCACGACCGTCGCCGTAAGGATTAGATGCTTTCGTCATCTTATCATGAGCTTCTTTATCTGATAACAACTCATCAGCAAGACCAAAGATTGTCTCTTCATCTGTTCCTGCTAATTTTAACGTACCTGCTTCAATGCCTTCTGGACGTTCTGTCGTATCACGAAGAACAAGAACTGGCACACCTAGTGACGGCGCTTCCTCTTGTACACCACCAGAATCAGTTAACATTAAGTATGAACGAGCTGCAACGTTATGGAAATCGATTACATCTAGCGGCTCAATTAAATGAATGCGGCTATGCTCGCCTAAAATATCATTTGCTATTTCGCGAACAACAGGATTCATATGAACAGGGTATACAACTTGTACATCTTCGTGCTTATCAACAAGACGCTTAATTGCACGGAACATATTGCGCATTGGTTCTCCTAAGTTTTCACGGCGATGCGCTGTCATAAGTACAAGACGATCATTTCCAAGTTTCTCTAACACCGGATGGCTATAAGTTTCTTTTACAGTCGTCTTCAGTGCATCGATCGCTGTATTTCCTGTTACGAAAATACGTGACTCATCTTTATTTTCTTTTTGTAAGTTCGTTGCTGATTTTGTTGTAGGTGAGAAATGAAGATCCGCCATTACACCTGTTAGTTGGCGATTCATCTCTTCTGGATATGGAGAATACTTATCCCATGTACGAAGTCCTGCTTCAACATGTCCTACTGGAATTTGATTATAGAAAGCAGCTAAGCTTGCAATAAATGTCGTCGTTGTATCACCATGCACAAGTACGATATCAGGCTTCGCTTCTTTCATTACTTTATCTAAACCTTCTAAACCACGTGTTGTAATATCAATTAACGTTTGACGATCTTTCATAATATTCAAATCGAAATCTGGCGTAATTCCAAAGATATTTAATACTTGATCTAACATTTGACGGTGTTGTGCTGTTACAGTCACAATCGATTCAATTTTTTCTGGGTGCTTTTGCAACTCTAATACAAGAGGTGCCATTTTAATTGCTTCTGGTCGTGTCCCGAAAATTGTCATTACTTTTAAACGTTCAGTCATTTCATTGCCTCTTTTCTTTCACTAGTTACAACTTCTATTATCGCATATAAAAATATGCATGTGAAAATACACTTTTTAACGTACCTGAGAAACATTACTATTACAGACGCCTTTTCGCCCAACTGAGTAATAATCTAACCCCTGCTTCTCGGCATCCTCATTAGTATAACAATTTCTCCCATCAAATAGAATAGGTTCCCTCATAAGCTGTACATACTTCTCTAGCGGATAATTTCGAATTGATTCCCATTCTGTTACGATAAAAACTGCATTTGCCGCTCTAATCGATTCGTCTATACACTCAGCGTATCGTATAGCATTTCCAAACATACTTTTTACATTTTGAATAGCCTGCGGGTCATATACAACCACATCTGCACCTATATTAATTAATTCTCGTATTATAATAAGAGAGGGTGCTTCCCTAATATCGTCAGTATTCGGTTTGAACGCTGCACCAAGAACTGCAATCCGCTTCTTCTTCATATTTATCATCTTCTTCGCTTTTTCTATTAACAGCAACTGTTGTTTATTATTCACTTCAATGACTGCTTTCAACAAGCGAAAATCATGAGAAACATTCCCTGCAATTTGCACAAGTGCTTTCGTATCTTTCGGAAAACAAGACCCTCCATATCCAATGCCTGCATTTAAAAAAGATGCACCAATTCTCTTATCCATCCCCATCCCTGTAGATACATCTACTATATCTGCACCCACTTGCTCACATATATTGGAAATCTCATTGATAAAACTAATCTTCGTAGCCAAAAAAGCATTAGATGCATATTTAATCATCTCAGCACTTCGAATATCTGTAATATACGTTTGTAAGCTTAATTTACTGTACAAATTCTCTACTTTCCTCGCTGCTTCCTCACTACATGCTCCAATTACAATGCGATCACCATGAAAAAAATCATAAATACCAGAACCTTCCCTTAAAAATTCTGGATTCGATACGATATGTAATTCGTGTCTACCTTGTAGTTTCTCCTCAATCCATTCCCTCATCACATCATTTGTACCTACTGGAACCGTACTTTTCGTAACAACAATAATATCGTTATTCACATATGCTCCAATATCATCACAAGCACTACGAATATACGTTAAATCTGCTGTTTCATCTAATAAAGATGGCGTTCCAACTGCAATAAATATAAACTCTACATCATTAAATGCAGTTAGTCTGCTTGCTGTAAAAGTTAAATGATTGTTCTCATACTCTTCAGTTATTAATTCATTTAATCCACATTCATAAATAGGTAACTCGCCTTGTTTGATCCGTTCAATTTTTTCACTATTTATATCAAAACATGTGACTAAATGTCCCAATTTCGCCAATCCTACTCCTGTAATCAATCCAACATATCCGGTACCTATTATCGTAATTTTCATTTTCCTTTCGCACAGGAATATACATAAGAAAATATACGAATACACAGAATCACCCCTGTGCTTCCCCCTCTCGCACCCAAAATAAGAAAACTTTTTTTCTTATTTATTATATGAATTGTCTTTTTATTCATTTTTAAGATTTTGTAAAGTTAAATGATGCAATATATATAAAATGTAAATTCCCACATTTTAACACGGAACTTACTCATTTTTACGTGCAACACTTATAATAAAATACTTGTTATAGACGAGGCAGATACACTGTCATATTTCAAGTCGCAATATCAACAACCTTCTCAAACGATTCAACATTCTATATACAATTGTCATATATTCTATGCACTGCCATTTACAGCTAAACGAAAAAAAGATTGAATTCTAATCTTTTTGTGATACCATATGTTATGAGCCTGTAAATAAACATCATAATTTTCAGATAAATACAATTAGAAAAATTACGTTAAACTATAAAAGGTGGGGTATTAATGGACTCACAAGTGATTTATGCCATTTTGGCATCTTTCATCACTGTACTCGTCGTTACTCCTTTAGTTATTAAATTAGCTTTCAAAATAGGAGCAACAGATAAACCAAACGCACGTAAAGTACACCAAAAAATTATGCCTCGTCTTGGCGGGTTAGCAATTTTTATCGGTGTAGCTGTAGGATTTGTTGTCGGTGGATTGTACGAACAAAGAATGCTATCGATAACTTTAGGTGCTATCATTATTGTTATCATCGGGATTTTAGATGATATGTACGAACTATCTGCGAAGGTAAAATTCGGTGGACAACTATTAGTTGCCATCATGATTGTCAAAAGTGGATTATTAGTGCAAGTATTATATATTCCAATTCTTGGAGATACTGAACTCGGGTGGCTTGCTTATCCAATTACAGTATTTTGGATTGTCGGTATTACAAATGCCATCAACTTAATTGATGGATTAGATGGATTATCCGCAGGGATTTCATCTATCGTACTTGCAACGCTAGCATATATGGCCTTCACTAGCCCATGGGGTACTGGAGCAGCTATTATATTACCTCTAGCACTGATTACATTAGCAAGTACAATTGGATTTTTATTCTACAACTTCCATCCTGCAAAAATCTTCATGGGAGATACAGGCGCACTATTTTTAGGATACTGTATTTCTGTTATATCGTTACTTGGATTATACAAAAGCGTAACGTTATTCAGCTTTATCGTTCCAATTATTATTTTAGGTGTACCTATATTTGATACGACGTTTGCAATTATCCGCCGTATCGTAAATAAAAAGCCTATTTCAGCACCAGATAAGTCGCATTTACATCACCGTTTGCTTGCAATGGGATTCTCTCATCGTAAAACGGTACTAATTATTTACGCACTTGGTATTTTCTTTAGCGTAAATGCAATCATTTTCAGTAGTGCGACATTATGGTTATCCATTATTCTTCTTTTCGTTTTAATCTTCTTTACAGAAATTATTGCTGAAGTAATCGGTCTTGTACACGAACGTTACAAACCAATTATTTCCTTCTATAAAAAAGTGAAAAAACGCGAAGACTAATTGTAGTATAGCCTTTACTTTTATGAAATATTCAAATAGCATCCTCTTTTTCATAAGAGGATGCTATTTTTATTTTTTAATCCTCATTCCCCATTTCCAAAATATAGATTGTTTGAGAGTGCCTCTATTGGAGAAAGATATACGTATAACGAAAAAAGTATCAAATTTTCATTTTTACATCTTGATTGTCAAACTGAGGGTGAATGTTATGATCAAGCGATTACTTCAATGTATAATTTTATTTTTAACTATTACTATGTACGCATCATCTAATACAGAAGCAACTACAGACATTCAAGCAGAAGATCAACAAAGCACTCAAACTACCTCTCCTACAAAAAAAATTGCGTACTTAACATTTGATGACGGGCCGAATAAATACACACCACAAATTTTAAATATTTTAAAAGAGAAGAACGGGAAAGCAACTTTCTTCGTTATCGGCGGAAAAGTGCCACATTATAAAAAAACGATGGAGCGATTGATTAAAGATGGACATTATATTGGCCTCCATAGCATGTCACATGATGTAAAACGTCTTTATACTGGCGATCCATCAATTTTAATTGAAGAAATGGAACAAACTCAAAATATTGTCCGGCAAGTTACACATCTAAATACACATCTCGTTCGTGTCCCATACGGTAGCATGCCTTATTTAAAAAAGAATTACCGCGATGCACTCGTATCTTCCCAGTATAAAATGTGGGATTGGACAATTGATACATATGACTGGAAAAGCTATGATAATCCTTCCGCAATACTAGAAAGAGTGCGAAATCAAAGCGATGAACAAGTAGAGGTTATTTTAATGCATGATTCTAGTGTCACAGTGCAAATACTCCCAAAAGTAATTGATTATTTGCAATCACAAGGATACAAACTACTTCCCTACAATCCATCTTCCCATCTCGAAGTGAATTTTTGGAAAGACACAAGATTGTAACAGCTTTAGTGCCTATATACTAAAGCTGTTTTATTTTTCTCTTCCCACACTTCCCATTTTTGTGTAAAATTTTAAATAGTGATGAAGTTTCGAGGTGAATAGAAATGAAACGAATAGATCTCATTTTTAACGCAATACAAAAAGGGAATTATATAGAAGGTGTAACAGCATCTGAACTCGCTACACTTCTACAGTTAGACCGTGCAAATGTTAGTAGCGACTTAAACAAGCTCGTGAAAGACGATCGTTTATTAAAAACGAGTACACGTCCTGTCCGTTTTTATATAGAAACGAATACTTCCTTGGAAACGCATTCAATAAAGGGCACTTCATTAGATACATTTGCAATTGAAAATACAAGCCTAAAAATTGCCATTGAAAAAGCAAAAGCTTCTATTCTCTACCCTCCAAACGGTATGCATACTTTACTACTTGGAGAAACAGGTGTCGGAAAATCGATGTTCGCTTCTTTAATGCACGAATATGCAATTGAAGTGGAACAACTTCCAAAAGATGCGCCTTTTATCGTTTTTAACTGTGCTGATTATGCAAACAATCCACAACTACTACTTGGACAGTTATTCGGTATCAAAAAAGGAGCTTACACAGGTGCCAGTGATCAAAAAGGTTTAATTGAAAAAGCCCATGAAGGAATCCTTTTCTTAGATGAAGTACATCGTCTTCCTCCAGAAGGACAAGAAATGCTCTTCACATTCATTGATCGCGGAGTATATCGCCGCCTTGGAGAAACAGAAAATGAACGTAAGGCACAAGTATTAATTATTACTGCAACAACAGAAGAACCAAACTCATTTTTATTAAAAACATTTACAAGACGTATTCCAATGACCGTTACGCTTCCACCTCTTCGTGAGCGAACGCATAAAGAACGCTTTGCTTTGTTGCAACTATTTTTCACAAATGAAGCGATTCGACTACGAAAAGAGATTCATGTTAGTCCAAACGCAATGCGATCCTTCGTCTTTTACAATTGCCCAAATAACATTGGTCAATTGAAAACAGATGTACAAATTGCCTGCGCGAAAGCTTATTCTGATTTCGTAACAAAAAAACGTGATTCTGTCGGTGTTTCAAGTACAGATTTACCTTGGTATATGAAAGAAGGACTGTTTATCGAAAGAAAGAGCCGTCACCTATACCAAATACCAAATGAAACATTTGTATTTACAGGTGATGAAGGCTGGAGCAAGCATAAAACAGAAGATGAAAAACGTTCTTCTATTTACGATTATATTGATTATAAATATGAAGAACTTCAAGCACGCGGCATTGAAGAGGAAGAATTAGAGTTACTAATAGAAAATGATATTCAAAGCTTTTTCGTTCAATATTTTAACCAAATGTCTAAAAAAACAAGCCATGAAAATGTTTTTAAAATTGTGGATCGTAATATCGTTTCCGTGTGTGAAAAAATTGCAGAGCTAGCTGAAAAACATTTATCTAAAACTTTTGATGAAAAAGTGTTTCTTGCTTTAAGTTTACATGTACAGACAACTCTACAACGCTTACAGGGTGGAAAACAAATTCACCACCCACAATTAAATCAAATTCGTACGAAATATAAAGAAGCTTTTTCCGTAGCTATGCAATGTATTCAACTGTTAGAAGAAGAATTACAAATAACAATGCCTATTGATGAAGCAGGCTTCTTAACAATGTTCTTCGTTGTTGACCCAATTCCTGCCTCACAAACAGAAGTAAAAGTATTAATATTAGCACATGGTAATGGCATCGCAACAGAAATGGCAAACGTCGCAAACGAACTGCTCGGTATTGATGAAGTAACTGGTATCGATATGCCCTTGCATGAATCACCGAAAGATTTCTTAGAGCGTGTTAAGGTGTATATGAAAACACTTCAAAATGTAAACGGGCTTCTCTTACTTGTTGATATGGGATCTCTCGCTTATATTGGTGATATATTAGAAACTGAATTCAAAATTCCTGTACGTGTTCTTTCCATGACGAGCACACCACACGCACTAGAAGCAGCTCGAAAAGCTCAGCTTGGCTACTCATTAGATGCACTATATGAAACAGTGAAGAATTTAACGCCGTTCTACTTAAATGTACAAGAAGAAAAGAAAAAACCGCTGTCACCAATGAAATCTGTTATTTTAACAGCTTGCTTAACTGGCGAAGGAAGTGCTTTAGCAATTCAAAAAATGTTAGAGAACTATTTACGCTTTGACAAAGACTTAATTGAAATTATTCCGATTAGCATCGTTCACGAAAAAGATTTAACAAAAATGATCGAGAACATAAAAAAAGAGCGTAATATCATTTGTATCGTCACGAATTTCGATGTGCAAGTACCATGCTTAACATACCACTTCCAAGACATTGTGAACTACACAGCGATTCAGCCAATTCAGGAATTAATTACGTATGAAGAAACATATGTAAAAATGGCTGATATTCTTGAACAACAAATGCAGCGTAACGACGGGGCATTACTTATTAAAACAATTCGTCATGCGTTAAATACAATTCAAGAATTAATTTCTTTACAGCTAACTCCTGACAGTTTAATGGGTGTAATTTTGCATATGAGCTGCATGGTTGACCGTCTTCAAAAAGGCGAAAGTCTTCTCCCTCATCCTGATAAAGAGAAACGAAGACAAGATGAGTACTGGATGTATATGAAAGTAAAAAAAGCATTGCAACCTATTGAAAATACATTTGAAATACAAATACCAGATGACGAAGTATTTTATGTAATGGACTTCTTCATCAAAAATCAACCTGTAAAAAATTGATCTAGGTGATATTTCCGAGTAGTACCTAGTGCGTAGTAAGTGAACTTATATCGGCGATTTTTTAAATATATCGACTTACCGACAATACTTCACAAAAACGGCAACCAGTATAATAAAAAAGGCTGTTCCAATTTTTTGGGACAGCCTTTTCGTTTACTTCTTTACTTTCCTTATTCTCCCCCTTATTTCTCCCTTCTTATTGGACCTCGTATAAACATTTACATATACATTCGCCTGAATAATTTCTTGAAGCAAGCTGTCAAATGCTCTCCCCTGTAAGGGTCCTTCAAAATCCTCCACATTTGCTATACCAGTAACGACTCCTTCATTTACACTAATACCCTGCTTTAGCGGACCAAACAAACTTAAAACAACTGGACCAATTTGATCTGCTTTCCCTAAATGAATTTGACATGATGTAACTTTTTCAACATTTTTCAATATGACCCGATATTGCAACTTCTTTAAATCCTCACTAAAAATAAACTCTGTTACACCATAAGCTTCTGTATTTACAGGAGGTATTTCCCTCTTCCCTGTTAACCTAGCAAAGAAATGTGTTGTCATACGGGCATTCTCCTTATATAAATTTCCCAGTACTACTTCTACTACTTTATGGTTTAGACATAATCATTTATGACTTTTTCAATTTTTAATTACAACTAAAAGATTCACAAAATCTTTACATAGAAATCATTTCATTCCCCTTATTGCCTCTTGTATAATGCACTTAGAAAAACATTCTTGGAGGCCATTTTGAAAAATAACAACTACTCTTTACAATTATTAATGGAGATTTTTCTCGTCTCATTTAAATTAGGACTCACTTCGTTTGGAGGCCCTGTCGCCCATCTTGGGTATTTCCATCATGAATACGTGCAAAAGCGAAAATGGATGGATGAACGAAGTTATGGAGACTTAGTAGCACTATGTCAATTCCTTCCTGGACCAGCCAGCAGTCAAGTCGGGATGGGGATTGGGTTATTACGCGGGGGATTATTAGGATCCATTATTTCATGGATTGGATTCACTCTACCGTCTGTGCTCGTTTTAGTTTTCTTCGCTTCATTCCTTAATCAGTTCGAACTTGGAAGTACAGGCTGGATTCATGGACTGAAACTTGTAGCGGTTGCAATTGTCGCTCATGCAATATGGGGAATGGCTCAAAAGTTAACACCTGACCGAAACCGTGCAACAATCGCGATTGTAACTGCCGCAATCGCCCTATTATGGCCAAGTAGTTGGACACAGGTCATTCTCATTATAGTATCTGGCTTTATCGGTTGGTTTTTATATCGCGACCAACCCGTTAACCAAGCTCAAAAAATAAACGTCCCTATTTCAAAAATGGTAGCAATTTCTTGTCTCATCTTATTCTTCGGACTATTAATACTGCTACCAATATTAAGACCGTTCTCTTATTACATCGCTTTATTTGATAGTTTCTATCGCTCTGGTGCACTTGTATTTGGAGGCGGCCACGTCGTACTTCCCCTTCTTGAAGGTGAGTTCGTACAAAACGGAATGATGACAAAAGAACAGTTCCTAGCTGGATACGGATTAACACAAGCAGTACCAGGCCCACTATTTACATTCGCTTCTTATATAGGAGCAGTGTTAAACGGGACACTTGGGGCACTACTCGCAACAATCGCGATCTTTCTTCCTGCCTTCCTGCTCGTTATTGGCGTCTTACCATTTTGGGACAGTGTAAGGAGAGTATCCTACATACAAGGCGCACTACTTGGGGTGAATGCAGCCGTTGTCGGTATTTTACTAGCAGCTTTTTATGATCCAATTTGGACGAGTACAATTATGAATTCTGTAGATTTCGTTTTTGCTTCTCTTCTATTTTGCTTACTCGCTTTTTGGAAAACGCCACCTTGGGTTATCGTTATACTTGGAGCCTTTGGTGGATATGTTCTATCCATTTTGTAAACCTAAAAAAACGACGGCATTATGTAGCCGTCGTTTTTCTATTAAAACTTCACAAGCTCTATTCCTTCAGGCAATTCGCTCTCTGTTAAAATACGCAATTCTTTCACACGATCCATCACGTAAGAAGAACGTTTCACAAGCTCTGGGTCAATATAAGCTGGATGCACCATAATTTCTACCGTTTGCTCGTCCCGCACTCTTTCCTTTAACTTCACAAAATAATCTTCCGTCACACCGTCAGCGTAAAAATCACTGTAAAACACATCTGAAAATGGGCGCACAGCTCTATCTTCCTCACAACGACGAATCGGAACATTATACTTACTTGCTAATCGCTCAAGAACATCATGTAAAATCGGTAAACCATGAACGTGATGATGACTATCTAAATGAGTTGGTATTAATCCGTAAGATAAAAACTTCTCAATTTGAGCCGTCCATTCTCTTTCTACCTCTTCTGGATTTATATTCCCTCCCCATACGACGCTTTGTTTATGAAATGCTCCGTCGCTACTTACAAGTGATGGTACATCTGTAAGCAGCGGTCCTCCTGCTGTTAATACGAGATGCACTCCTATCCCTAACGTTTTATACTCTTTCGCTAAGCTTACAGCATGCTCTGTCCCTGGCATATTCATCATCATCGTCGTTGAATTTACAAGCCCATTTATATGTCCATCAATAATGCCATAATTTGTACCTTCTGTAAGACCGAAATCATCTGCATTTACAATTAACTTAATCATCCTAATACCTCCTATCGAAATAAAAAAAGCGGGCTAAATAGCGCCGCTTTTATTTCTCTACCTTTTTGAAGAACTGTGGAAGATGTTCTTTATGTGCTTCCAACATTTCATCTAAAATTTGTTTTGCAACTTTATCAGATGGTACAAGTGGATTAATTGTCATAGCAAGCAGCGCTTTATGATAATCCCCTGTAATAGCAGCTTCAATTGTTGTGCGCTCAAATGATTTAATTTGCTGTACTAAACCGCGAACCGGTACTGGAAGATCTCCAACCGCAATTGGTTTTGGACCTTCTTTCGTAATAATACAGTTCACTTCAACAGCTGAATCATGTGGCAAGCTTGCAATTGTTCCGTTGTTTCGTGTATTAACAGGCTGGATATCACCTTTATTATTGTAAATAGACGTAATTAAGCTACATGCTGCATCACTATAATAAGCTCCGCCACGTTTTTCTAATTGTGGTGGCTTAATATCTAAATTCGGGTCTTTATATAACTCGAATAAATCATCTTCTAATTGTTTCACTACTTCTGCACGTGTACCTTTTTCAATCGAAGCTTCTTTCTCTTCTTCTAACATTTCACGCGTTTTGTAGTAGTAACGATGGTATGGACATGGAATTGCACGAAGACCGCGAATAAAGTCTGGCTCCCAGTTAAGCGCAGCGATATTTTCCATCGTGATTTGTTTTTCTGGATCTGTTACAAGCTCTAACACACGATCCATTACACTTACGCCATCTAAATATACGTCTAGTCCGTATACCATGTGGTTTAGACCTGCGAAATCAACGTGTACGCGACTTGCATCTACTTCAAGTAATCTCGCAAGGCCCATACGAATTCCGATTGGAACGTTACATAAACCAACTACTCTTTGAATATTTGTATAGCGAAGTACAGCTTCAGTTACCATACCTGCTGGATTTGCGAAGTTAATAAGCCATGCATTTGGACAAAGTTCCTCCATGTCCTTACAAATATCTAAAATTACAGGAATCGTTCTCAGTGCTTTAAATAAACCACCAGGACCATTCGTTTCCTGACCGATTACATCATATTTTAATGGAATTGCTTCATCTTTTGCACGAGCTTCTAATAAACCAACGCGCAGCTGTGTTGTTACGAAGTCAGCACCTTTTAATGCCTCACGACGATCAAGTGTTAAATGAATATCAATTGGTAAACCTGATTTTTTTACCATACGTTTCGCTAAGTTACCAACGATTTCTAACTTTTCTTTTCCTGCCTCAATATCTACTAACCAAATTTCACGAACAGGAAGCTCATCATAACGTTTAATAAACCCTTCAATTAACTCTGGTGTATAACTAGATCCACCGCCGATTGTAGCAATTTTAATTCCAGTCATGCTTTATTCCCCTTTCGCTTCAAGCTTTTTATAAAGGTCGATAAATTCTGCTGCTAATTCTTTTACTGTAATAGAATTCATTAAATGATCTTGTGCGTGAATTAAAAGAACACTAATCTCTGTTTTTTCTCCTCTTGCTTCTGATTGTATGAGCTCTGTTTGGAAATGATGCGCTTCATTAATCGCTTCTTTCGCCTTTACCATCGCTTCATCTGCTTCCGCCATTTTCCCCTGTTTAGCGAATTGCAGTGCCTCCATTGCAAAGCTTCGTGCGTTACCACTATTTAAAATCAATTGGAATGGAATTTGTTCTGCTGTAGTCATCATAATTACCGCCCTCTCTATTATGGTTCAACCGATTTAAATACCCCTTCAGTTTGAACATTTCTATTACATTATTATTTTATGAATGATAGTTTGATGTCCTTATAGATGGGTCTCATCTTTTTGAACATGATATAAAGGTAATTGTTCTCACAAATCATGTTGTCTGTGAGAACAATTACTATGTTACATAGGTACAGAGTTGTTATTTCCTTGTGCTGCTGCTTTTTCAGTACGAACAACAGAACGGTCGCATAATACTACGAATGGATAGTAGATTGCCATCGCAATTACAAAGTTGAATAACTGTAGAATTGCACCTGAAAGATGTCCACCTGTTACAAGATAACCACTAATAATTGGTGGTGTTGCCCATGGAATCATCACAACTGTTTTTGGTACCCAACCAATAGATATAGCTGTATAAGAAGTAATTACTAATACAATTGGTGTTAGGATAAACGGTAAGAATAAAATCGGATTTAATATAATTGGTGTACCAAAGATTACCGGTTCGTTAATATTGAATGCACCTGGTCCAATTGATAAGCGAGATACACCGCGTAATTGTGCACTTTTCGCTACAAGTAATACGACGACTAAGAATGCTAATGTTGCACCAGAACCACCAAGATATACGAAAGTATCAAAGAATGGTTTTGTAACAATGTTTGGAACATCAAATGCAGATGTACCACCTTGGAATAACTTCATATTTTTCTCTAATGCCGGTAAGTATAATGGCTCAATAATACCACCAACGATATTTGGACCATGTAAACCGAAGAACCAAAGAAGATGGACAAGGAGTACAATGACAATTGCACTTGGTAATGTCCCTGCTAAACTTTGCAGTGGTGATTGAATCGTATTAAAGATAAATTCATGAACACTTGTACCAGCTAATTTCACTGCTAATTGAATACCTGCAACTACTGTTAAGATAACAAATGCTGGAACTATAGCTGCGAAAGATCTTAAAACTGCTGGTGGTACTCCATCAGGCATTTTTAAAGTAATGTTTCTTTGTACAAAGAAACGGAATACTTCAGTAACAAGGAGTGCCACGATAATTGCTACGAATAACCCTTGTGCACCTGTCCAAGCTAAGTTTAATCCGCCTTCTTTCGGTGTTGTTGGCGTAAGAATAATTAACGCACCAAATGAAATAATACCTGCTGACAAACCATCAACGCCGTAAGATTTTGCTAAGTTATAACTTGTTGTAAATGCTATGATTAATGCTAAAATTGCAAAAGAACCAGTCCACATTCCACCGCCAACTTGTTTCCACGTTTCACCAAACAAACCTTTCATGAACTCTTGGAAAGCCTCAGATGGAAAACCATTAATTAGTGATGCCAGTGCACCAACTAAAATAAGTGGCATAACTGCAATAAATCCATCACGGATCGCAGCTAAGTGACGTTGCGATCCGATTTTACCAGCGACAGGAACAATATATTTCTCCATAAATGCAATAAACTTTTGCATTTCGCTTCCCCCCTAATTATTTTTTAAGTGTTAATGCGTGATCTAAAACTGCTTCTCCATTCATCATGCCGTAGTGCATTGGGTTAATAACATCGATCCCAACATTTTTCTCATCAGCAAGCGTTTTCATTGAAGAAAGCATGTAACGAACTTGTGGTCCTAGTAATAATACATCTGCTTGGTCAATATTGTTTTTTACTGCATCCCCAGATACAGCCCAAATCTTTCCTTCTAGACCGCGAGCTTTTGCAGCCGCTTCCATTTTTGTAACTAGTAAACTTGTAGACATCCCTGCTGAGCAACATAATAAAATATTCATTTGAAAATCCCCCTTGTGTAGTATAAAAAGTTTATGTTTATTTATTTTTCTTTACGCTATTTATTAATGCAATTAGCGTGCCAACTTTTTAAAACGCCTAAAATCAGCGTTTTTTCGAGCAATTCATTTGTGTGTTACCGCTTTCAATCAGTGTGTCACTCAAAAAACACACAGTGTGTTATAAAACAACACGCTTTTAACACATAACTGTATGAAAATAGATTAGTGTTTAGTTGTCTAGTTGTGTTTAAAGCAAAAAAACACTAAAAATTTTTAAAAACGTGAAAATATAATAGAGAAAAATATAATATTTCGACTCAAATCAAAAACAAATACCTATTCAAGACACTCGTCTAGCTATTGTCCAGTCAAACTCTATTGAATTACATAGAATAGAATAAAATAAAGTATTTTGAAAGGGGATCCCAATGCCAAAGCATAGAAAAAAGAATAGAATGAAGATTTATAGAATACAGTTTCAAAATAAATGGTATAAACGTGAAGAGGATTCTGAATTAAATTCAGACGCGTATAAACTAGACAAACAGGAAACTGAAGATACGCACGACAAACAAGACAAACAAGGCAAACAAGACAAACAAGACAAACAAGATAAACAGGACAAACAGGACAAACAAGATAAACAGGACAAACAAGATAAACAGGACAAACAAGATAAACAGGACAAACAGGACAAACAAGATAAACAGGACAAACAGGACAAACAAGATAAACAGGACAAACAAGATAAACAGGACAAACAAGATAAACAGGACAAACAAGATAAACAGGACAAACAGGACAAACAGGATAAACAGGATAAACAGGATAAACCAGGTAAACCAGGTAAACCAGGTAAACCAGATAAGCAAGACAAACAGGACAAACAAGATAAACAGGACAAACAGGATAAACAGGACAAACAGGACAAACAGGACAAACAAGATAAACAGGACAAACAGGATAAACAGGACAAACAGGACAAACAGGACAAACAGGACAAACAGGACAAACAGGACAAACAGGACAAACAGGACAAACAGGACAAACAGGACAAACAGGACAAACAGGACAAACAGGACAAACAGGACAAACAGGA
>NZ_JAUMJO010000005.1:342897-343259 GCF_036320425.1 Bacillus nitratireducens | reverse complement strand
AGGATAAACAAGATAAACCAGGTAAACCAGGTAAACCAGGTACACCAGATAAGCAAGACAAACAGGATAAACAAGATAAACAAGATAAACCAGATAAACCAGGTAAACCAGGTAAACCAGGTAAACCAGATAAGCAAGACAAACAGGACAAACAGGATAAACAGGACAAACAAGATAAACAGGACAAACAAGATAAACAGGACAAACAGGACAAACAGGACAAACAGGACAAACAGGATAAACAGGATAAACAGGATAAACAGGATAAACAGGATAAACAGGATAAACAGGATAAACAGGATAAACAGGATAAACAGGATAAACAGGATAAACAGGATAAACAGGATAAACAGGATAAACAG
>NZ_JAUMJO010000005.1:0-342800 GCF_036320425.1 Bacillus nitratireducens | reverse complement strand
CAGGATAAGCAGGATAAGCAAGTACAATCAGAAAATGTAATAATAGTACCCACAGATTCGCACAGCTTAGATGTATGGGATGAAATTTCGCTAAAAGAAATACAAGCTGGTGAACATACAAGTTTATTTGAAAAAAAAAGCAATTATCAAAACATTGATTTACTCCAAGTAAGCGATATTCGTCTATATTTGGATAAACAACTACAATTTAGTTCCGTCGATGAGCAAATCTATCATGAAGCACTTGTTCACCCGATTATGTCAAAGGTAATAGATCCAAAGCGTGTTCTCATATTAGGCGGTGGCGATGGTCTTGCTTTAAGAGAGGTTTTAAAATATGAAACGGTTACCCATGTAGACCTCGTCGACTTAGACGAAGAAATGATTAAGATGGCTCGCAATGTTCCAGAATTAGTTTCTTTAAATCAACAGGCATTTTTTGATGATCGTGCAAATGTACATGTATGTGACGCGAAAGAATTTTTGAAATCTCCTTCCTCTTTATATGATGTAATTATTATTGATTTTCCTGATCCAGCGACAGAAGTATTAAGCACTTTATATACAAGCGAACTCTTTGCCCTTATAGCTACGTTCCTAACAGAGGATGGTGCATTTGTTTGCCAATCTAATTCACCCGCTGATGCACCCCTTGTATATTGGAGTATTGGTAACACAATTGAAAATGCCGGATTAATTGTAAAAAGCTATCATACAATTGTTCCTTCTTTCGGAACTGACTGGGGATTTCATATTGCTGCTAACTCCTCATTTGTACTCGATCAAATTGAACAATTATACGTAGTACCATCCCCTCGAACATTACCTTCTCTTCTTGCTCCTTTATTTCAATTTAAAGAAGAACAGTTAGAGCACCGTAATAATGCCGTTTTAAATTCAGAATCTGACCTTACCCTACATCAGTGCTACCAAATAGAAATGGAGTTTTAACAAGGAGGATACAAATATATGGACTATTCTACGTTTGGTCGGCATATAATAGTAGATTTATGGGGCGTAAATTTTTCTCTATTAAATGATATTCATTTTTTAGAGCATCATTTAATTGCTGCTGCGAATCGCTCTGGTGCTCACGTTTTAAATGTAAGTAACAAAGAATTCCACCCATATGGAGTTACGGTATTAATTTTATTATCAGAAAGCCATCTCTCTATTCACACTTATCCTGAAAAGGAATTTGCAGCTATTGATTGTTATACTTGTGGTACATCTGTTGATCCTCAAAAAGCCATTGATTCTATAATAAGCGTATTAAAACCAGAACGCATGCATATAAAAAAATTAATTCGTGGTGTAGGAGAATTCGTTACTATCGATTAGTTATCATCCCCATTTCCCCATAAAGAAGGAGGCTCGTTAATATAAAAATACCATCAGTGGAACTTATAATACTCCACTGATGGTACACACACATACATAGTTTATTCATCTTAATTGATGATTTAATTTTGCTATTTTTCGTTTCCAATATAAAGTCATCATAAACCATATAATAAAGCTCACTTTGCCCTTTCATTTTTACATAAATCTGGAAATAACACATACAATTCTGTGTAAGTGGCCCTCTTTTCGTCATAACTGTCTCTTTTAAAAACATAAAAAAACCTTGCATAAGCAAGGTTCATTCAGCTACTGACATCTTCCTATATAATTCTACAAACTCACTCGCCAATTCCTTCACTGTAATTGCGTTCATTAAATGATCTTGTGCATGCACCATTAGCAGGGTAACTTCGGTTTTTTCCCCGGCAGCCTCTTTCTGTATGAGCTCTGTTTGTAAGCGGTGCGCCTCTTGCAATTCATTTAAAGCTTCTTGTAGTTTCGCTTCTGCTTCCTGAAATTCACCGCGCTTTGCGCAATCAATTGCTTCCATTGAACAACTTCTCGCATTACCACCATGCAAAATTAAGTGAAAAGCTTTCGTCTCTATCGTATCCATTTTAGTTCTTTACTCCCCCTTTTCTTCCGCTACTTTTTGTTTATCCCATATCTTTAAGAATGGAAAATAAATAAGAAATGCAAGTGCAAAGTTAACGAGCTGCAAAACAACCCCTGAAATTTTCCCGCCTGATCCTAAATATCCACTAAAAAGAATAGGTGTAGTCCAAGGTACAGCAGCTCCGCTCGGACGTGCAACCCATCCCCATTCCATTGCAAAATAAGAAACAACCGTTAACACGACTGGCACCAATATAAATGGAATAAGTAAAAGTGGGTTCATTACAATCGGCATACCGAAAGTCACCATTTCATTAATATTAAAAATACCTGGCGCAATTGATAATCGTCCGATACTTTTTAATTGCTGACTTCGTGCAAATAATAACATTCCTACAACTAAAGCAAGTGTTGCACCAGAACCGCCCATATAAATCCATAAGTCAAAGAACTGTGCAGTAATCGTATTCGGTACGTCTTGCCCAGCCTGAAAAGCAATTCGATTTTGGTCCATTAACGACAACCAAATCGGACTCATTACACCACCAACAATTGCAGCTCCATGAATTCCGCACGCCCAAAGTACATGGACAATGATAACTGCGATTACCGCACCCCAAAGGCTAGCCCCAAGTACACTAAGAGGCTCCTGTAAAAGCTTTCCTATAACATTATGGATGCTACCGAAAGTCGTATGTTCAAAAATTAATCTAATGATCCAAACAACCGTCACAACAATAAAGCCTGGAATAAGCGCAGCAAATGAACGCGTTACTGCTGGCGGAACTGTCTCTGGCATCTTTATAATCATCTTTTTCTGTACAACAAATCGATAAATTTCAGTAGATATAATTGCAATAATCATCGCTACAAACAACCCTTGACTTCCCATTAACGCAGCTGGTATTGCTCCATCTATCAGTATACTTTCTTTCGTACTTGGTACGATATATGCAACTTGAAATGGTGTTGCAAGTAAAAATGTCACAAGTGATAATGCACCAGATGCTAACGAATCTACTTTATAGTATTCGCCCAATCTGTAAGCGATTCCAAAAACAGCTATTAAAGACATTATATTAAAAGTAGCCCCCACTGGGTACCCTAATGCTACATTCCAATTCTTCCCAAAGATTCCTGCCATAAAATCATTATACCCGGGTATCGGAAGAGCACTAATGATTAGAAAAAAAGAACCAATAATCAAGAAAGGCATCGTTAAAACAATTCCATCACGAATCGCTTGCAAATGTCTCTGTTCTGCAACCTTTCCTGCCACTGGCATCACATATTTCTCTAAAAACCCTATCATCTATCCCACTCTCCTCATGGTTTCATTGACAAAGCTGCTTGTAAGATAGCTTCTCCATTACAAAGCCCGTAATGGACGGATTGAATTACATCAACAGGTATTCCCTTCTCTTTACATAATTCTTTCATTTTCGGTAATAAATAGCGTACTTGCGGCCCAAGTAAAAGTACATCTGCATCATCAATATGATTTCGTACTTCTGAACCTGATACAGCCCAAATCTTTACCTCTATCCCCCTTGTCTGTGCTGCTTTCTCCATTTTTGTAACTATCAAACTGGAAGACATTCCCGCTGCACAGCAAAGCAAAATATTCATCCCGCTTCCATCCCCCTTTTTCTACGCCTAATTTATGATGCAGCCCTTGCCACCACTAGGTTACAAATATATATGTCTAGATTTCTAACTGTATGCCGAGCTTAAAAACAAAAATTTCTTGGTTTTCACGCTATTCCATCTATCGCATTTTCCTAGTAAAGACGTCTCTAACTCGCTATAATGATTCAGTATGATTTTTTTATAATCGATAGGAGGGTTTATTTATGAAGGCATATCGCTTTCCACTTATTTTATTATCTTCTATCCTAATTGGTGGTTTCATTGGTTATTTCATGGGTGCCGATGCAGTTGCTTTAAAGCCGCTTGGTGACATTTTCTTAAACTTAATGTTTACGATTGTTGTACCTTTAGTATTCTTTAGCATCGCGTCATCTATTGCTAATATGGATGGATTAAAACGTTTCGGTAAAATTATGTCTAGTATGGCTGGAACTTTCTTATTTACAAGTATTTTAGCTGCTATTTTTATGATTATTATCGTGAAAGTATTCCCGCCAGCACAAGGTGTTGTATTAGAACTAACACAGCCTGATAAAGCTGAAAAAGCAGTTAGTGTTGCTGATCAAATTGTTGGTATCCTAACAGTATCAGACTTTTCAAAGTTACTATCTCGCGAGAACATGTTAGCCCTTATTTTCTTCTCTATCTTAATGGGGATTGCAACTTCAGCAGTTGGTGAAAAAGGGAAACCATTCGCTACATTCTTACAAGCTGGTGCAGAAATTTCAATGAAAGTTGTATCTTTCATTATGTACTACGCTCCAATCGGACTAGCTGCTTACTTCGCAGCATTAGTTGGTGAATTCGGACCGCAACTTCTTGGAACTTACTTCCGAGCAGCAATGGTATACTATCCAGCTTCTCTTATTTACTTCTTTGTATTCTTTACATTCTATGCGTACCTTGCAGGTCGCAAACAAGGTGTACAAGTATTTTGGAAGAACATGGTCTCTCCTACAGTTACATCTCTTGCAACTTGTAGTAGTGCCGCAAGTATTCCAGCTAACTTAGAAGCAACGAAGAAAATGGGTATTTCTTCTGACGTTCGTGAAACAGTTGTCCTTCTTGGGTCTACACTTCATAAAGACGGATCTGTTTTAGGCGGCGTATTAAAAATTGCTTTCTTATTCGGTATTTTCAACATGGAATTCGAAGGACCGAAAACATTGGCAATCGCACTTGTTGTTTCTCTATTAGTAGGAACAGTAATGGGTGCTATTCCGGGCGGAGGTATGATTGGTGAAATGTTAATCGTTTCTCTATACGGATTCCCGCCAGAAGCATTGCCAATTATCGCAGCAATTAGTACAATCATTGACCCTCCTGCAACAGTGTTAAACGTAACAGGAGATAACGCTTGTGCCGTAATGACAGCTCGTCTTGTAGAAGGTAAGAACTGGATCAAAAATAAATTTGCTTAATATATAGAAAGAGGATGCTCCTAACGAGCATCCTCTTTTTGTTGTGATAGATATATTGGAACAATCCATTCTGCCACAAATTTGTTATAATCTTCACAAATATTCCACACCTATTATCCATTCTCCGTACTATAATCATGTATGAAAAAGGAGATGGACATAATGAATCAAAGCGCACCAGAATTTAAAGTTTTGCAAAGCATTGCATTTCTTGCTGTCGTTTTGCAAAGTTCCTTATTATATACAATGAATCAAGGAAATGTCTTACTTGAGCAATCCCTCATTATGGGCATGCTATTCAATCTTGCAAAATTTTCAGCACCTGCATTCATATTTATCGTCGGCTTTCACTTAATTCGACAATATACAAAGCAACTAGCCTACACAGAATATATTTATGAAAAAGCCGCACATTTACTCATTCCTTATTTCTTCTGGTCTATTCTTTACTTATTAACAACAAACGATATGATTACACTACAAAGCGGAATAAAAAGTTTATTACTCGGAACGGCTGCACCTCATCTTTGGTACGTTATTATGATGTTCCAAATTCACTTATTGTTCCCTTTGCTGTGCACACTATTTTATTGGTTTCAAAAACGAACAGAAAA
Organism: Bacillus nitratireducens; assembly: GCF_036320425.1. Taxonomy (NCBI): domain Bacteria; kingdom Bacillati; phylum Bacillota; class Bacilli; order Caryophanales; family Bacillaceae; genus Bacillus; species Bacillus nitratireducens. Next base: position 337,156 of record NZ_JAUMJO010000005.1, on the reverse strand, counting down.
TAAAAAAGACATATATAAATATATGACCATCTTTGCCTGTCTATATTTCCTCTTAATGTGGTATTCTTCTCACTACATTTTTAATGGAGAGAAATTGACGAGCTCAACCATTTTACATTATACAGATCGTTCTTTCTTCTTCTACTCATTCTATTTCGTCATGGGAGGAATAGCTGCTGTCGCATTAAAAATTTGGCGTTTATTCGTCATGAAACATATCCCGCTTATAACAATCTTATTCTTTATTTTATTTTTATTTATCAATTATGAGTTATTTAGTTTTTACGGCGTGAACTCTATTCATTTAACTGTTTCTACTTATTTAAAACCATCTATGTTTCTATATATCGTATGCGAAATTATCATACTATACGTGCTATCTATTACAATTGTACAGCGACGCGGTTTCTTATATAAAGCTTTACGATTTATTGGGAATTACACGTATGGTGCTTATTTAGCTCATTTTTTCTTCTTACAGCTATGTACAAAATTTCTTTCTTTATTCACATTGCAAGAAAACACAATAGTATATAGCCTATTATTATTTATACTAACGGCCACAATCTCTATTTCAGCAATGGTCATTTGCAGCATACTACCATTTCATACTTGGATTACAGGGCCTTCCCCTACGACAAATATGAAATGGGCCAAGATTGCCATTCGAAAGAATCATGAAAAAGTATTCAAACCATATCTTTGATATAATAATACCTATATAAGAAAAGAAAGCAGGAGACACCTATGATTAATCAAATCGGACAAATTATGTTATATGTAAATAATCAAGATGAATCAGTACAATTCTGGACAGAAACAGTTGGCTTCCAAATCGTTGCGGAAGAAAATAACGGACAAGGATTTCGCTGGATTGAAATTGCGCCGGCAAAAGAAGCTGGAACAAGCATTGTCCTTCACGATAAAGCGTTAATTGCGAAGATGCAACCTGAATTAAACTTAAATACACCGTCTCTAATGTTCTTCTCTAATAACTTAGATCAACTATATAAAGATCTTTCTGAGAAAAATGTCACAGTTGGACAAGTTGTAGATTTACCTACTGGTAGAGCCTTCAATTTTGCTGATAATGAAAATAATTACTTTGCAGTTATGGAAAAGAAATAAGAAAAAGCTATCCGGAAAAATCGGATAGCTTTTTTCATTTTAAGAAACTTGTTCTGTATTCGTTTCTCTATGCTGTATATGACTCGTAATCCAAGCAATTCCGCCGGCAACAACGAGGTAACATAACAATATTAAAATTTGCATTTGTAATTGCGACCAATCTCCTAAAGAGATCACATCTTGTAATCCTCTAAGAGAATGAGACATTGGGAGAAACTGTCCGATTTTGCTAAGAACAGCTATGTTTAATTCTCCTGGAAAAGTACCTCCGCTCGTCGCTAATTGCAGGACAAGGAGTGTTACCGCTGCGAACTTCCCAACAAGACCAAATACCGTCACTAACATAAGAATAAATGTCATGAACGTAAAGGAAATAACAATACTAGATAAAACAAAGAGCGGCACACTGGCAACTTCTAATTTCATAACGCCTAGCACAACTACATCTACAAGTAGCGCTTGAATAAGTCCAATTAAATATACCAACCCTAGTTTATTAACAAAATGTACCGTTCCGCTTACCTTCATATTCTGTCTACGGCCAAGAGGTAAAATATTCGATGCCATAATTCCGCCAACATAAAATGCAAGCGATAAGAAATATGGTGCAATACCTGAACCGTAGTTAGGCACGTCAGAAACTGTTGACTTCACTAATTGAACTGGTTCTGAGAACATCGTATTGCGTGCATCATCATTGCGAACACCCGCTATCTTCTCTGCGCCCTCTCCCAATTTTGTGGAAAGTTCTTTCGCACCCTCGTCAAGTTTAACAAGTCCATTCGTTAACTTCTCAGCACCGTTATTTAGCTCCGTTCCACCACTCGCAAGCTGATTTACACCTTCTTGTAGAGAAGTAAATCCATTCCCCCACTTCGCAAATCCATCAGCTAAATTCGAAGTGCCATCTGCTATCTTTTTCGTTCCCGCAGTAGCTTCATTTAACTTAACTCCGAATGTATTCATGCCTTCTTCAACTTTATACTGACCGTCAGCAAGCTTCTTCGCTCCTTGTGTCAATTGTTGTTGGCTATTATTCAAAGTATTTGTTGCTTTAGCTAATCCATTAGAAGTAGCAACGATTTTTTGAAAAGCAGGATCTTGCTGCACTTCTGGATGACTTTTTACGTACTCTTCTAATTGTTGTTTTACACTATTTGCTGCATTGTCCGCTTTCACTTGCCCTTCAGCAAGTTTCTCACTTCCGCTCACCCATGCATTTGTACCGGCACTTAATTCACTAACTCCTGATTGTAAAGTTTTTTCACCTTGCGCTAGTAACTCCATACCACTATGAAGTGATGTCGCTCCTTGACTAAGCTCATTTGCTCCCCCTGTTAACGCCGATTGGCTAGAGGCAAGCTTACCACTTCCTTCTTTCAACTTCACTGTCCCGTCACTTAAACGATGAATACCATCTGTAAGCTGATCCGCCCCATTTTTTGCATCCGTCGTTCCTTCATGTAACTTCTCAGCACCATTACTTGCATCACTCAACCCTTGTGCCAAATCTTGAAACTTTGAAAAGACACCTTCTGTATAAGATTTCGTAATACTATTTGAGATTTTTGTTTTCATATTTTCAACAGCTGTCGTTCCAATTTGAGCTGCTACAAAGTTTTTACCTGGATTTACTTTATACTGCAATTGTGCCGGCTCTGGTTTCTCATCCATAAGTGTACTTACCTTTTTAGAGAAATCTTCCGGAATCGTAACAACCATATAATACTTATCTTCTTTGAGCCCTTCATCAGCATTTTTTTCTGATACGAAATGAAAAGCCAGTTCCTTATTCTCTTTTAAATTTTTAACGAAATCGTCTCCTCCATGAATTGTTTTTTCATCCATCGCAGCACCCTTATCTAAATTCACAACCGCAACTGGTAATTTATCTAATTTTCCGTATGGATCCCAATATCCAGCTAAGAAAAATCCTGAATAAATTAAAGGAACGATTAACAAAAAAATTAAAGCGATACGTCCATGTTTATGGTTCCACATCGCCTTCCAATCTTTAAATATAAGTTGAATTCCCTTCATGAAACATACTCCTTCTCCTAATTTAACACCCTTCGAATGGTTTAACAGATTTACTATACACGTCACTTTCCATACTGTATAATACATCTTTAATTATAAATTCATTCCTTTTGGTCTATAGAAAGGAGATTCTAAATGGAACTTCTTCAATTAAAATACTTTCAGACAGTCGCACGACTAGAACATATGACAAAAGCAGCTGAAGAATTACATATCGCGCAGCCTTCACTCAGCAAAACAATTGCTAGACTAGAAAAGGACTTAGGTGTTCCATTATTTGATCGCCAAGGTCGACAGATTACATTAAACTCTTTTGGAAAAGTATTTTTAAAACGAGTAGAACGCATTTTTCATGAATTAAGTGAAGGCGAACGAGAAATTAAAGATTTAGCTGCATTACAACAAAGCTCTATTACGCTAGCCGTTTCTATTCCGCGAATATTACCAGAACTACTCGGTTCTTTTTTACTAGAACATCCTAACGTTCGATTCCAGCAATTTCTCGCGTCTACTCCTTCTATGAAACGGCAACTAGATAATATAGAAATTGACTTTTGTATCTCTTCTGTACCAATTGAAGGCGAGGAGATCGTTTGGGAACCACTTATTACAGAAGAAATTTTCTTAGTCGTTCCTTCAGGCCATCGGTTATCAAACCGGGAAAGTGTCCATCTACATGAAGTAAAAGACGAGTCTTTTATTAGTATGAACACTGGCTACGGATTTCGACACTTAACAGATGAATTTTGTAAAGAAGCTGGTTTCACTCCACATATCGCTTTTGAAGTAGATGAACCAACCGTTATTAGCGATCTTATTAAGCAAGGTCTTGGTATCGCATTTGTCCCAAGTTTAACTTTATTAAAAAACTCCACTTTAGCCTCTAGTAAGTTACGTATTATTGAACCCAATTGCGAGCGAACCATCGGCTTAAGTTGGTCGAAGAAACGTTACTTATCAAAAACTGCCCAGCAATTTCGTGAATTCGTGATTGATTACTTCTCCAACATTAGGCCATGAAATTATATCGACGATTTATCAACAAATAAAAGGTGCCATACCCATAGGGTGGCACCTTTTATTTCTTACTCTTATCTAATTCCATTTCAGCTAAAAGTGGTAGTACATTATCGAAAATATGCGTATTGTTATTCTCACCAGTTACATATCCACCATAATATCTACTAAATACATTATCATTTCGGAATGTAGTCATCCTTTCATACAATTCCTTCGCAAACTTTGTATCACCTGTTTGTAATACGTACAAAATTGTTAATCCATAAGATGCTGGTGATTCATAGTTTACAGTTTGTTTTCCCGTTTCTAAGTTATAACGACCATATAACTTTCCGTCCTCATGGAATTTTTTCTTTATAAATTCCAAATAAGCATCTGATGAAAGACCGCCTAAGCTACGATGATACGCAACGTAGGATTGATCAATAAGATTCACTTCTTTATCGTATGTAAATGTACCATCTTCTTTATACTCTTTCGGAAATGCCCAACCCTCTCTCGGATAATCTGCTAAAAACTGAACAACTTCCTGATACTGCTCAGCAGAAATTTTTCCGTACTTTTTCATATAAGAGAATGCATGAGGATTTATGTAAGATGTTGTTGTAAATTTATTTTGTTGACCTGCATCTGCATCATAATAATCCACGTAATAATTATCTTTTTTATTATAACGAAGTACAGCATTGCTCAATTGATCAGCAAGGTTTTTATAGCGCTCTTCCTTGTACATTTCATAAGCACGATATAATTGTTCAATAATACGAAGATCATCTATAAGTGCATTGGTGGCTGACTGCATTTCTCCCTTTTCAGAGATTTTCCATAAAACGATGTGATCCTTATGTACAAAATTATTTTGAATAACCTTTACTTGTTCATCGAATAGTGACTGATCATCTTTATCGAGCGTATATTGTAACCATAGTCCTGCCGATTCTGATAAAGCTTCACGGCCTTTCGCCTCACCTGTTCCTGCCTTTGTATCTGCTAAACGGTAGGTTGCAAGTGTTCCATTTTCATTTACCATATGCCTTAAAATAAAATGCTCCGTACGGCTTCCTTGTAAAGCCGACCAAAATACAATTCCTCCTAAAGCGATTAAGAGAATAACCCCAATCCCTATATATAAACGTTTCCGCAAACTTTTCACCTCCTTAGTAAGGCTAACCTTAATTTTATCAGAACATACGCGAATATAAAAAAGACAATCCTTTAGATTGTCTTTTTCGCATTACCCCTCACAAACCTCTTTAGAAGGTCTATATAGCGATTCCACAAGTCGATCATATTCACGACGCGTAATTTCTTTATTATATAACTTTAATAATAAATCTCTATGCTCTTTTGAAAATGCCATCTTTTTAATGACTTCAGGATACATAAAACACCCTCCCCATTTCACATAAACTTCTTCAATCACAAAACAGAACTTATGTTCGCATAAAAGATTATAAAATATTCTTCTCTAAAAAACAAACAAAATATTACCTAATATACATTTCTTTCTTTTTAGAATATTCAAAAACCACATTAACACATTCCCTTTTTTTAATGCATATATATTTTTGGCATTTTATTGAATAAATCTTCCAATTCAATCAGAAAATAATGGCAAAAAGAAGAGGAGTATACATATGGATACCGTAACATTAGCAAGAGCATTTTTTGGTTCTTCACTAGCATTCCACATTATCTTTGCAACACTTGGAGTCGGACTTTCATTGATGATTTTTATAAGTGAAATACTCTATCACTGGAAGAAAGATTCCGACTATGCCATTATGGCAAAAAGATGGACGAAGGCTTTTGCTATCCTTCTCGGTGTAGCAATTCCAACTGGAACAATTGTTGGTGTACAAATTTCACTTCTTTGGCCTGGTTTCGCCAAAATCGTTGGCCAAGTTATTTCCGTACCGTTTCAAATTGAGATTTTCGCCTTCTTTTTAGAGGCTTTATTCATGTCTATTTATGTATATGCAGCTGATAAATTACCTCCATTTATGAGGTTAATCTCGCTATTTTTCGTTATGATTGGCGCCACTGCATCCGCCGTGCTTATTACATCAGCAAACACATGGATGAATACACCTGCGGGCTTTTCAATGGGGCCAGATGGCTCAGTTTTTAACGTTGATCCGTGGAAAGCTTTCTTTAATCCAAGCTTTGGCACAAGTGCATTCCACGTCGTTATTACAGCTTATGCAGCCGGAGCAGCTGTTATCGCTTCTATCGCTGGATTTAAATTATTAAATAAAAATTTGAGTGCACGTGAAATTGCTTACCATAAAAAAGGATTACTGTTAGGGCTTGTCGTTACATTTATTACAGGTGCTACGATGTGGATTTCAGGACACGAATCTGCTATTGCCTTACATAAACATTCACCCGAAAAGCTAGCATCTGCTGAAGCTTTGTTTGAAACGACATCACACGCTCCTTTATCGATTGGCGGGGTTGTGGATCCGAATACACTTGAACTAAACTATGCACTCGAAATTCCGAACATGCTCAGCTTATTAGTAGGACTCGATCCTAACACCGTTGTAAAAGGGCTAAAGGAATTTCCACAAGAAACATGGCCACCATTTTACACACATACACTGTTCAACTTAATGGTCGGCACCGCTGCCTTTACCTTTGCAGTTGCAGCTATTGCCCTCTTATATTGGTACTTTGTTTACCGAAAAAAAGGAGTAGAGTTACCGAAGTGGCTTCTTTGGGGAGCTGCCGCCTGTGGACCCGTTATGTTGCTCGGTATTGAATTTGGATGGATTTTTAGTTGTAGTGGTCGTCAGCCATGGACAATTTATGGCATGCAACGCACGGTAGATGCTTCTACACGCGCTGATTTCGTCGGTCCTTTATTTGTTTTATTCATCATTTTATATATTGGACTCGGTATTTTAACAGTCTTTGTACTACGGACATTCTTTAAGAAACATCCGTTAAAGAATGATTTACATCACGAAGGAGGCGATTCTCGTGCATGAGGAAAGCATTGCAATCATCATCTTATGGGCTCTTATCTTCGTATATAGCATACTAGGGTCCATTGATTTTGGAGCTGGTTTTTGGGGCATGGTATACGCTAAACATCCGACGCTCGCTGCCAAGCTTGCTAATCGGTACTTATCACCAACTTGGGAAGTAACAAATACGTTTCTTGTCTTTGTCGTTGTCGCTTTTCTCGGTTTCTTTCCAAAAGCGGCCTTTACCCTTGCCACCGTTATGTTCGTACCCGTTATGTTAATTTTAGTACTCGTTGCGATTCGCAGTACATTTATGGTATTTGCTTACTCCCTGCCAAAGTACCAACACCTTCTTCGGATTATTTCAGGTATTACTGGGCTCTTAATCCCAGCTCTATTAATTACCGTTCTACCCGTTACAGAAGGTGCCTATATTACGATGTCTGAAGGAAAAGAAGTGCTCCTTTACGGAAAGCTTCTTTCTAGTCCTGTTATTTATTGTTATATGCTCTTTGGACTAACTTCGGAACTATTTCTATCATCTCTCTTTCTTGCTGATTTTGCGAGAGAACAAGGTTCAGAAGATGCATATAGAATTTATAGAAGAAATGCCATCATACTTGGTCCAGCAACGCTCGTCACTGCTATTATTGCCCTCGTTGTAATGGACCCTGAAACACACTGGCTTATGCAAGGATTAATAAAGCAATTCCCATGGTTTACAGTCTCTATCGTTTTATTTGTTATCGGATATTCCTCCCTTTGGTGGACAAATAAGAAGTATGGCACACTAGGATTTCCTCGCATTGCAGTTTTAGCTGTCGTCGCTCAATATGCATTTGCAAGCTACGCTTACGGCGTCGCCCATTTACCATATATCATTTACCCAGATGTAACTGTATTTACGAGCTTTACGACGGTCGAAACATTCTATGCACTTCTTATTCTTTACGCAATCGGAATTGCAATTTTACTACCCGGATTCATTTTCTTCTGGAATTTATTCTTGAAGGATCGAACTTTTTTGAAGGAAAAATAATAAAGTGAAACTTTAATCAGTGGGGGTTTTGTTCATCCCCCACTGATTATTAACCCGCACCAATCGGGCGTTTACGGGCAATGAGGGGCATTCATACATAGAATGCCCCTCATTTATTAGACGTCTATCCTAATAGTTATTACACTACCACTTATACTTGTCCTATAGCTCAAAAAACACATATTCACTCCATTCCATTATATGTCTAGTTCCTCTTATTTCCTGCTGAATATACTACCAATATAACCTTGAGACAAGCCACATTTTCTCAAGGAAACATAGAAAGGTAGGCAGAATATGAGCATTGAAATATGGATTACTATTATTGTATTCTTCTTAACGATGATTGTTATCTTTTGGCGACCCCGTGGTTTAAATGAAGCGTGGCCAGCAGCAATCGGCGCTGGTATCATCCTCATTACGGGACTCGTATCAAAACCTGACGTCATAGATATTATTAGTAAAATAGGAGGAGCCTCCATAACAATATTAGCGACCATCGTTATGGCGGTTATATTAGAAAGCTTCGGCTTCTTCCACTGGTCCGCAGCGAAACTTGCAAATTTAGCAAAGGGATCCGGTCGCCGTTTATATTGGTATATTCAATTACTATGTTTCCTTATGACTCTTTTATTCAATAACGATGGTAGTATTTTAATTACAACACCAATCCTAATTTTACTACTGAGAAACCTTAAATTAAAACCTCATCAACAAATCCCTTATTTATTAAGCGGCGCTTTAATCGCCACTGCATCTAGTGCACCAATTGGTGTAAGTAATATCGTAAACTTAATCGCATTAAATATTGTTAATATGACTCTTTATATGCATACAGCTATGATGTTTGTACCTGCAACATTAGGTTTATTATTTATGTCATGGCTCATGTATACAGTTTTAAAGAAAAAACTCCCGGAAAGATTACCTGTTTCTTCATATGATATCGAAGAAATTTTCTTCACGAAAAACTTCCATCCGTTAAAAGGAAAAAATTCTGTTGATACGAAACAAAAACGTACAAAATTCATGTTAAAAGTATTAGGCTTCGTCTTCCTTATGCGCTGTCTTCTATTCGTTGCATCCTTCTTATCGATTCCAATCGAAATTGTTGCTGTACTCGGTTCACTCGTTCTTCTCATCTGGAGATGGTACTACTTACGAACAAACCCAGTCGATATTTTGAAAAAGACACCGTGGCACATTTTAATTTTCGCTTTCTCTATGTATGTAATTATTTACGGGCTTCATAACGCAGGGTTAACAGCGGCACTTGTAAGTTGGCTTGAGCCAATTGTAAGTCAGCATCTACTCTATGCTAGCTTTGCAATGGGCGGACTCGTTTCCCTCCTCTCTAACGTCTTCAATAATCACCCTGCACTTATGATTGGTACCATTACGTTAACAGAAATGGGCCTAGATCCAGTCACATTAAAAACTATCTATCTCGCAAATATCATTGGTAGTGACATCGGTTCACTATTATTACCAATCGGTACGCTAGCTTCCCTCATTTGGATGTATATCCTAAGACAAAATAAAATTAAAGTGAAGTGGAAAGATTATTTAAGCGTATCTCTCATCGTTATTCCTCTCACTACGGTCGTCACATTATTCCTCTTGTACTATTGGGTACACCTATTCTTCACCTTATAGACAACAGAAGCCCGCTTTGCTACCGTCTTAGCAAAGCGGGCTTCTTCTATATTTAAGTTAGGTACTACAGTGTGATCAATCAAGTAAAGAGGTGTAACGTGTTATTGGTATAAATGACTACCAGTTTCTTTAAATTCTACCGCTTTCTCTTTCATTCCTTTTTCAATTGCTTCTGTCGTTTCTAAATCATTTTCTTTCGCATATTCACGAATATCATGCGAAATTCTCATACTACAAAACTTCGGTCCACACATTGAACAGAAATGAGCTGTTTTCGCTCCTTCTGCCGGCAATGTTTCATCATGATACTCCATTGCGCGTTCAGGATCTAAAGATAAATTAAATTGATCGCGCCAGCGGAATTCGAAACGCGCTTTTGAAAGTGCATCATCACGCTGATGAGCCGTTTTATGCCCTTTCGCAAGATCGGCTGCATGCGCAGCGATTTTGTACGTAATAACTCCCTCGCGAACATCATCTTTATTCGGTAAACCTAAATGTTCTTTCGGCGTTACATAACAAAGCATCGCCGTTCCAAACCAGCCAATCATGGCAGCTCCAATCGCTGAGGTAATATGGTCATAACCTGGTGCAATATCTGTCGTTAACGGTCCAAGTGTATAGAACGGCGCGCCCTGACAAATATCAAGTTCTTTCTCCATATTCTCTTTAATTAAATGCATCGGTACATGCCCAGGTCCTTCAATCATAACTTGCACATCATGTTTCCAAGCAATTTTCGTCAATTCACCAAGTGTTTCAAGCTCAGAGAATTGCGCTTCGTCATTTGCATCTGCAATCGAACCTGGACGTAATCCATCTCCAAGAGAGAACGAAACATCGTACTGCTTCATAATTTCACAAATCTCTTCAAAATGAGTATATAAGAAGTTTTCTTTATGATGGAATAAACACCACTGCGCCATAATCGAACCACCACGCGAAACAATACCTGTCGTACGCTTTGCAGTAATTGGAATGTAGCGAAGTAATACACCAGCGTGAATCGTAAAGTAATCAACGCCTTGCTCCGCTTGCTCAATTAACGTATCACGATACACTTCCCACGTTAAATCCTCTGCAATTCCGTTTACTTTTTCAAGCGCTTGATAAATAGGCACAGTGCCAACTGGTACAGGAGCATTACGAATAATCCACTCACGTGTTGTATGAATGTTTTTACCTGTAGATAAATCCATAATCGTATCTGCACCCCAGCGAGTCGCCCACGTCATCTTCTCTACTTCTTCTGCAATAGAAGAAGATACGGCAGAGTTTCCGATATTCGCATTTACCTTCACATGGAAATTACGTCCGATAATCATCGGTTCTGCTTCCGGATGGTTAATATTCGCTGGTAAAATCGCACGACCTTCCGCGATTTCCTTACGAACAAATTCAGGCTCTACCCCTTCACGAATCGCAACATATTCCATCTCAGACGTAATAACGCCATTACGTGCATAATGCATTTGCGTAACGTTTGCACCTTGCTTTGCTCTAAGCGGCTGGCGATCCATTTGCGGGAAAACAGGTGTATGTTTCGAAGCCACTTTCACACCGTCATCCTCTGGTTTCACTTCACGTCCTTCGTATCCTTCTACATCTCTGCGCTCAACAATCCAAGAATGACGCGGCGTTGGAATCCCCTTTTCCAGCTCCACTTTATACGCAGGATCCGTATAAGGACCGCTCGTATCATACACACGGATTGGTGGATTTGGGACACCGTTCGTTTCGCTTTGTGCAATCTCGCGCATCGGTACTTTCATACCTTCACGTGGTCCATCCACATATACTTTCTTACTTCCTGGTAAACTCGATTTCAATTCAATTTGCTCAGCTGAAACAGATTGTTTCATAACTTTTGTTGCCCCCCTGTACGTGACAAGGACGAGATATGGCCAGCGTATGCCAAAATAAAAAGAGCCAGGTCCATAAAAAAACAAGGACCTGGCTCATAAAGACATAATTATGTAAAGCCGTTAACTTCCCTACGCTGGTACGAGCCAGATCAGGTCCAAAGGGTTAAGAAGTTCACGCGCTTCTCTCTCAGCCTACGCATACGTTAGGCACCCCTAGTTTATCACTGATTTAATTTTCAATACTTTCCCATCATACACGATAATCTGAAAAATGCAAAGTTTATTTCTTTTGTTGTTTATCCCGCATTAACGGGCAGTAAGACCCCCACCTCAAAATTCAGCGAAAACAAAGAAGTTAGGTGGGGCTCAACTAATAATCAGTGGGGGATGAACAAAACCCCCACTGATTAAAGTTTCACTTTATGGAATCATCCACGTTAAATAATATGCTTGAACATACGTCATAATACCAACAATAATTACGAAGAACAAACTATGCTTCACTGTAAAGCGGAATAAATCTGATTCTTTTCCAGCAAGACCAACTGCCGCACAAGCGATCGCAATCGATTGCGGAGAAATCATTTTACCTGTTACACCGCCCGTTGTATTTGCTGCAACGAGAAGCACTTCAGATACACCGACTTGCTGCGCTGTAATTGCTTGTAAATTCGAGAACAGTGCATTCGCTGACGTATCTGATCCTGTTAAGAATACACCGATCCAGCCTAGGAATGGTGAGAAGAACGGGAATAGTCCACCAGTTCCTGCAAGTGCTAACGCTAATGTAGAAGATAAACCAGAATAATTTGCGATAAATGCGAATCCTAATACGAATCCGATAGATAGAATTGGCATTTTTAGTTCGTTTAACGTTTCTTTAAATGTTACTACTGCATCTTTTGCACTCATTTTCAAAATAAAGATAGAAATGATACAAGCAATTAAAATTGCTGTTCCCGTCGCTGATAAAATATCTAATTTTAAGATTGCTTCATAAGGCGTCGGTTTATTTACAATTGGCTCTGCTTTCATTACTAAATTGTGCAAGCCTGGAACTTCAAATTTAAATACGAGAATTTCTAAAGCGCCGCCCGGAGCGAATAACGCTTTAAAGAAACTCTGGCTCCAGATGACTACCATCACAGTCAAAATAATGAACGGAGACCATGCTTTTACTACTTTTCCTACCGTTAGTTTCGGCATAGATGTCGTTGTCGTCGCCGCGGCTACTTCACTATTCGCTTCTTTAGATTGATAAATTTCTTTCGGCTGCCAAACTTTTAAGAATAGAGATAAACTCACTAAACTTACAAGTGCTGACGTAATATCAGGAAGTTCTGGTCCTAAAAATGTCGCTGTAATAAACTGTGTAATTGCAAATGAACTACCCGCTACAAATAGAGCAGGCCATGTTTGTCTTACCCCTTTAAATCCATCCATTAAAAATACGATAAAGAACGGAACAAATAATGATAAGAACGGTAATTGATGTCCAGCCATTTGCCCGATTTTATGCGGATCAATACCAGTTACTTGTCCAGCTACTGTAATCGGAATCCCCATCGCTCCGAATGCTACTGGTGCAGTATTTGCGATTAGACAAAGACCAGCCGCATATAAAGGATTTAAGCCAAGACCTGCAAGAAGCGCTGCCGTAATCGCTACTGGTGCACCAAATCCTGCTGCTCCTTCTAAAAATGCTCCAAATGAAAAACCGATTAAAATAACAAGTAAACGATGGTCATTCGTAATTGATAATACAGATGCACGAATAACATCAAATTGACCTGTTTTCACAGAAATTTTATATAAAAATACTGACATAATAATAATCCATGCAATTGGCCATAATCCGTATAAGAAACCGTATCCCGTCGCTGCCATTGCCATTGTGAATGGCATTTTATATGCAAATAACGCCACCAAAATTGTAAGTACAACTGTAATAAATCCTGCCACATACCCCTTCATGCGGAAAACTGCTAAAGCTAAGAAAAAAAAGATAATCGGAATAAGTGCGACCGCTGCAGAAATCCAAATGTTCCCGAACGGATCATAAACTTGTGTCCATGTGTTCATTGTTCTCTCCCCCTCAATAATCCCCTTTTAAATAAACATAACCCCATCAATAGACTATCAGGTCATCATACCTTTAAACCTAAAATAAAAAAACGTTCGAGAAAACGTTTTCATTAATTTTATCACAACAATTTTCATTTAAAAAGATTTTTTTGAAAATTTTATTATTTAAAATAGAAATCTTACAAAAGAGTCACATTCTTGTAATGTTAATCGATAGGAAGCTCGCCAAATTTACTACATACTAAAGGTATAAACAACGGACATTACTTATGAGGTGATATATATGAACGGAAACAAAATATTAGCAGCTTTATCATACTTTAGCGTACTATTCGCGCCTATCTTATTCCCTATTATCGTGTGGATTGTAGGCGATTCTGAAACAAAACCACATGCAAAGCGTGCCCTATGGACACATATCATTCCAAGCACCGCTTCATTTATTGGATTAGTTATTTTAGGAATTATGGGCATCGGATCTGATCAGCCAGATGTAACACTTGGAATCGGAGCAATGATTGTTCTATGTATTTGCGGAATCGTTAGCTTATACTACTTCATTTGGAATATCGTAAAAGGTATTAAAGTACTGAAAGCTTAACTATAAAATGCGACAAGCATAACCTACCTATTAATAAGAAAAAACCGTCCCAAAATACCTTTTGGGACGGTTTCTTTATCTTCTGCGTTTCTTCTTTTTTCTCATCATTTTCTTGCGGCGTGTATTCACTTTATCCGCTATAATGTGGAGCGTACTCGCCACTACAATGCCCATTACAAAAGTTACAATTTCAACCTCATGTTTCTTCGCAATTTCTATTAAATTCCCATCGAGTGCGATTACATTTAATAGGAATAAAAACGGAGAAAATACGATTAACATGTATGCGATACGAATCACATCACCCAGTATAATTGTATGTGTAAAGAAGGAGCGATGCGGCATGACCTTCTTATATGGATACCAAAATATACGCAGGAATCCCCATTTATTATAGGCATTACTATACGTATCTAAATCCGGCGTTAAAAATGAAGTACCTATTAAAAAGCCAATTGCAAAAGTTAATAAAAAATCAAAGCTTGTTAATCCATACGAAAAGAGCATAAACAAAACAACCGGAAGGGATATTAAGTTTATTTTCGTATGCGTTCTTCCTGATGGCATAATGCACTTCCTCGCTTACGTTCGCCCTGCCACTCTATGACAGTTCTCACCTATTGATCTAATTTCTGATCGATAAATGATGTGTCTATATCCGAACCAAACCATTCTGCCAACTTCACTCGTGCCTTATCTTTCACATCTTCATTAACGTATAACGACGCTTGTAATAATGCAGCCGTTAACGCCCCTAAATCATCCGTATAACCAACTCCAGCAATGAAATCTGGAATGGCATCGATCGGTGCAATGAAATAAGCAAGTGCTCCAATTACAATAATTTTCACTCGTTTTGGAACATCAGGTCTTTGCAAAACGTAAAACAACAATAAACTCGCATAAATTACCGATTGCCCTGCCTGCTTCGCAACATGTTTTACTTTTTTCCAAAACGCTTCAACTGAAAATTTTTGTTTCATTCAAAAGCCTCCCTATTTTTCAAAAAAAATAAGCTACAATATGTTATCAGTAAAAGTTCATCAAAATTACACATAATCTACCAATGAAATTTAATTGTAACAAACAAAGCCAAAAAGAACAAGTGTTCGTTATTTTTTCTATATTTTCCTTCATATAATAGTTTTCTAGATACCGGTTTTAAATTTTCTATTCCATATTTCTCAACCAAAAAACTTTCAATTTCACTTAACATTCTTTTCTATTTTTGTTATATTTTCTAGTTGACGGGCATATAAACGAATGTTAAAGTTTTCTCTGGTGGTGACAAATCACATACAAAAAATGTAAAATGTTATAGTGTTTCTCAGAAATGAATTTTGTTGTATAATACAGAAATGACGTTATGCTTATGAGCAGCAAAAGAAACCAAAAAAGGGTATGCATAGTTAAAGTCGTATATGGGTGAATATAGAAGCTCTAATTATGGCAAAAGAAACTATGTATTTTTTATTTTAACATTTTTCGCTCCAAAATCGACCAAGCCTGATAGAGAAAGGGTGGAAATGAATGAAAGAAACCTTGAAATCACAATTTCAAAATGTGCGTTTCACTTTATTCGTAGCTTTGGCCGTATGGCTAAAAACCTACATCATTACACGCACTAGCTTTGATTTAAAACTTGAATCTTTCATGCAAGAATTCATTTTATTCATTAGTCCATTAGCAGCATCATTACTGTTTGTGGGACTTGCATTATTTGCAAAAGGAAAAAAACGTAACTATATAGCACTTGGAATTAACTTTATCTTAACGTTCATTCTTGTTGGTAACGTAATGTTCTACGGATTCTACAATGACTTCGTTACTTTACCAGTACTAGGACAAACGTCTAATTTCGGAAGTTTAGGTTCTAGTGTGAAAGAATTATTTAACTACAAAATCATCCTTGCATTTGCGGATATTATTGTATTCTTCATTTTATTGAAGAAGAAGAAAAATTTTGCACCGACAGAGCGTGTAGCACGTCCGATGCGTTCCCTATACTTCGTGTCAACAATTGCTATTTTCTTCGTAAACCTAGGATTTGCAGAAGCTGAGCGTCCAGAACTATTAACACGTTCATTCGACCGCGTTATGCTTGTTAAAAACTTAGGATTATATGTACACCAAGCATACGATCTTGGCTTACAAGCAAAATCAAGTTCGCAAAAAGCATTTGCCGACGGTAGTAAGTTACAAGAAACAGAAAACTATGTAAAAACAACACAAAGTAAACCAGATCCAAATATGTTCGGTACTGCAAAAGGGAAAAACGTAATCGTTGTCTCTCTTGAGTCATTACAAACATTCTTAATTGGTGCAACAGTTAACGGACAAGAAGTTACACCATTCTTAAACCAATTTACGAAAGAAAGTTATTACTTTGATAACTTCTTCCATCAAACTGGGCAAGGAAAAACATCTGATGCTGAATTCTTAGTAGATACTTCAATGTATCCACTAGACCGTGGTGCTGTATTCTTCACACACGGTAACAACGAATACACAGCAACTCCAGAAATTTTACGTCAGCAGGGGTACCACACATCGGTATTCCACGCAAACAACGCAACATTCTGGAACCGTAATATTATGTATCCGGCACTTGGTTATGATCGTTACTACAACGAACTTGACTACAAAATTACGCCAGAAACAAAACTAAACTGGGGACTAAAAGATATCGAATACTTTGATCAGTCTGTCGATATGTTAAAAGAAGTGAAGCAACCGTTCTATACTCGCTTCCTTACTTTAACAAACCATTACCCATTCACTTATGATGACAGTACGAAATTAATCGATGAATACAATTCTGGTGATGGCGTATTTGACCGTTACATGGTAACTGCTCGCTATTTAGACGAAGCAATGAAACACTTTATTGAGCGTCTAAAAGCTGAAGGCATCTACGACAACTCTGTGATCGTATTCTACGGTGATCACTATGGTATTTCTGAAAACCATAACCGTGCAATGGCACAGTTCTTAGGAAAAGAAGAAATCACTACATTTGACCATATGAACTTACAAAAAACACCGATGTTTATTCACGTTCCAGGTCAAAAAGAAGGTAAAACAATTTCAAAACCAACTGGTGAAATTGACATTAAACCAACAATTCTAAACTTACTTGGTGTAGATTCTACGAATCAAATTCAATTCGGTCATGATGTATTCTCACCTGATAATAAAGGATTCGTTGTTCTTCGTGACGGTAGCTTCGTTACAGATAAGTACATGTACACGAACAGTACATTCTACGACCGTACTACTGGCGAAGTTGTACAATTACCGAAAGAAGAATCTCAACCACTTATTGATCGTGCCCAAAATGAATTGAACATGTCTGACAAAATCATTGAAGGTGACTTACTTCGCTTCTCTGAAAGTAACAAGATCAAAACTGGTGAAGTAAAAACAGCTATTAAAGAAGAAAAGAAGAGCGCTGAGTAATCTCAGCCTCTTTTTTTATTTTCTACTATCCTTTCTCTCCTATTCATTAACTTTAAAATTACATAACCTTCACCGAATATTTACACTGCATTAATGAAGTATCTTTATAATAAAATATGTAAACGAGGTTTCACATATTTCTTATCTCTCATCTGTGATAAGATCCCTTAGAGAAATATGTGCACCATTTGTTTTCAACTTTCTTATAATTGTCTTACTAAAACTTTTAATAAGACGATGTCCCTACGAAAGATAGCTACCCTCCTTGTGCAGCATTCAATACGAATGTTGCTTTTTTTATTTCAAAAAGCAGGATTCTTATTTCTCATTTTCGAATTTGTATATACAAAATGCTATAAATCACCACTACTTCTCTATAATTTTCAAATACATATACGTCATATGAAGAGAATTGCTCACATAAAAATAACTAGAGTGCTTTTTATTCATGTACTAACGAAAGGATGGGACGAAAATTGGCATACGAAAAATTTGTACTATGGAATGATGCAGTTATTGATACAACGAAACATAGCGCGTACATAGAACTTGAAGAAAGAGGCTTGCAGTTTGGAGATGGTGTCTATGAGGTTATTCGCCTATATAAAGGGAACTTTCACTTATTAGATCCGCATATCACAAGGTTATATCGCTCCATGGAAGAAATAGAATTATCACTTCCTTTCTCAAAAGCAGAGCTTATTATCCTACTTTACAAACTAATTGAAAGTAATAATTTTCACGAAGATGGTACTATTTATTTGCAAGTATCTCGTGGTGTACAAGCTCGTACCCATGCATTCTCATATGACGTCCCTCCGACAATCTATGCCTATATTACAAAGAAGGAAAGACCAGCTTTATGGATTGAATATGGTGTACGTGCTATATCAGAACCAGATACGCGCTGGCTACGCTGTGATATCAAATCTTTAAATTTATTACCCAATGTATTAGCTGCTACAAAAGCTGAACGCAAAGGTTGTAAAGAAGCTCTTTTCGTACGAAACGGTACTGTAACTGAGGGGAGCTGTTCTAATTTCTTTCTCATAAAAAATGGAACTCTTTACACACATCCAGCCAATCACCTTATTTTAAATGGCATTATTCGTCAATATGTCCTTTCCTTAGCGAAAACCCTTCGCATTCCTGTACAAGAAGAACTGTTCAGCATTCGCGATGTTTATCAAGCAGATGAATGCTTCTTTACGGGAACGACTATTGAAATTTTACCGATGACCCACCTTGATGGAACTGCAATTCAAGATGGTCAAGTTGGCCCTATCACAAAAATGCTACAAAAATCCTTTTCTCAAAGCTTGTTACAATCCAACATGTCATCTTCTTAAACACGAATAATTTCTATTCTCTCTACATCCAACATATGTATTTAAATAAAAATCAAGGTGTAGATTTATACCTTGATTTTTTCTTGTAATCTTTTTGTCATATTCAGATTCCCGCATAAGTCTTGACAGTAATCGACATGCTCTTTAGAATTTTTAACAGTTGGTAAATATTTCTTCACTACATTACAGACAGAAAGGAATCGACAAATTATGAAAAAATACCTTGCCGGTCTTGCGGCAGTGTCTGTAGCAGGAGGAGCAGCACCTACACTTGATAGCGTTCAAGCTGCCCCGGAACAAAATAAACAAAAAGCTGCTACACAAACTGTCCAAGCTTCCACATCAAACAGTTCATCTTATACGGTGAATGCTAGCGTGCTACATGTTCGTGCAGGATCAAGTACTTCTCACGACATCATCTCTCGCGTTTATAATGGTCAAACATTAAACGTAATTGGAGAAGAAAATGGTTGGTTCAAAATTAACCATAATGGGAAAACAGGTTATGTGAGTGGTGAATTTGTATCAAAAAATGGGGAAAAAACAAATAACAATGTAAGTACAGGTGGAAACAATAAAGTTACTGCTGATGTATTACGTGTACGTACCGCTCCTAACACTTCTAGTTCTGTTTCAGGACGTGTATATGAAGGACAAACATTAAACGTAATTGGTCAAGAAAATGGTTGGGTGAAAATCAACCATAATGGAAAAGTTGGCTATGTAAGTGGCGAATTCGTATCTGGTGTTTCTTCTAATGCAGGTTCTTCAAACAACAATACGAATAATACTGTAAAGCCAGCAAGTGGAAACTATACAGTCAACGTATCTTCCCTTCGCGTTCGTACAGGTCCTAGCACTTCTCATACAACTATAGGTTCTGTGAAAAAAGGACAAGTCGTACAAGTTGTAGGCGAAGTTCAAGATTGGTTCAAAATCAATTATGCAGGACAAACAGCTTACTTAAGTAAAGACTACGTAACAAAAGGCGGTTCTAACGAAAACACCACGCAAGGTAACAACCAGGAACAAAACAATAATGTAACTGTTCAAACTGGTGGCACTTACGTCGTTAACGCAACATCACTACGTGTTCGTACGGGCCCTGCTACTTACCATAGCGTAATTGGTGGCGTATTAAATGGTACGAAATTAAACGTAGTTGGATCTGAAGGTAGCTGGTTTAAAGTTAATTATCAGGGAAAAACAGGCTACGTTAGCAGCGAATTCGTAAAATTCGTTAAAGGTGGCACTACTACTCCTGAACAACCTGAGCAACCTAACCAAGGTGCAATTGGCGACTACTACATTAATGCTTCTGCACTAAACGTACGTAGCGGCGAAGGTACAAATTATAGAATCATAGGCGCACTTCCACAAGGACAGAAGGTTCAAGTAATCTCTGAAAACTCTGGATGGAGCAAAATTAACTACAATGGTCAAACTGGTTACATCGGAACACGTTTCCTATCTAAAACACCAGTTGGGGGCGCAGTAGATAATAAGCCTAATGAAAATCAAAACAACAACAATAACAATACAAGCAATAATAGCGGTGACAGTTCTTCTATACTTGCATACGCGAAATCTATGCAAGGCGTGCCATACGTTTGGGGCGGTTCTTCTGCTAATGGTGTCGACTGCAGTGGTTACATCTACCACGTATTTAAGAAATTTGGCCATAACATTAGCCGCCAAAGTGTTGCAGGATATTGGAGTAGCTTACCAAAAACTTCAAGTCCACAGCCAGGCGACTTAATTTATTTCCAAAATACTTATAAAGCAGGTCCTTCTCACATGGGTATTTACCTTGGAGGTGGATCGTTTATCCAAGCTGGAGATAAAGGTGTAGCAATCGTTTCATTAAACAACTCTTATTGGAAAAGCCATTTCTTAGGGTATACAAAAGCACCTTAAGTGATAGTTTCAGAGCCTTCTAGTTTACTAGAAGGCTCTTTTTTAAAGGGCTCAATATAGTAATCCCCTTTCATTCTCTCTACGCAAAAATTATGCGTTCATTTCCCTATTTTATACACTATATTCTATAAAAATTGTCCAAAACGTTATCACAATGTATATATTTCCACAAAAAACATAACCTATTTCATGTCAATTCATTTTATATGTGTTTTTTCAAAGAATTTTCTTTTTATTTAAACTTTTCGTTAGACGTTTGACCTCCGATGTCCATTATGATAAGTTACTTAAGATGTTATATTCGCAAAAGTATAGACAACTGGTTTATACACTTTTTTACTATGAGGAAGGAGCATACACTGCATGAATGTTTTATGGGGAATTGGCGGCGTGATTGGAGTATTAGCAATCGCTTTCTTATTATCTTCCAACCGCAAAGCTATTAATTGGCGCACAATTTTAATCGCGCTAGCATTACAAATGTCATTTTCATTTATCGTATTACGATGGGATGCTGGAAAAGCAGTTTTAAAACACGCTGCTGACGGTGTTCAAGGATTAATTAATTTTTCTTACGAGGGAATTAGGTTCGTTGCTGGGGATTTAGTCAACGCAAAAGGACCTTGGGGATTTATCTTCGTTATTCAAGCACTACTTCCAATTGTATTTATTAGTTCATTAGTTGCAATCTTATATCATTTCGGTATTATGCAGAAATTTGTTAGTATTGTTGGTGGCGCATTAAGTAAACTTCTTGGAACTTCGAAAGCAGAAAGTTTAAACTCAGTAACAACTGTATTTTTAGGACAAACTGAGGCACCAATTTTAATTAAACCATACTTAGCACGTTTAACTAACAGTGAATTCTTCACTATTATGGTAAGTGGTATGACAGCTGTTGCCGGATCAGTTCTTGTCGGCTATGCAGCAATGGGAATTCCGTTAGAACACTTATTAGCAGCAGCAATTATGGCAGCTCCATCAAGTTTATTAATTGCAAAACTAATTATGCCAGAAACAGAAAAAGTAGATAATAACGTTGAACTTTCTACAGAACGTGAAGATGCAAACGTTATCGATGCAGCTGCACGTGGTGCATCTGAAGGTATGCAACTTGTTATTAACGTAGCAGCAATGTTAATGGCTTTCATCGCATTAATCGCTTTATTAAATGGCTTATTAGGATGGGTCGGTTCTTGGTTCGATATTAAACTTAGCCTTGATTTAATCTTCGGTTACTTACTATCACCATTTGCAATCTTAATCGGGGTTTCACCGGGTGAAGCTATACAAGCAGCAAGCTTTATCGGTCAAAAACTTGCAATCAACGAATTCGTTGCATACGCAAACTTAGGTCCTCACATGGCAGAGTTCTCTGCAAAAACAAATCTGATTTTAACATTCGCAATCTGTGGTTTTGCAAACTTCTCTTCTATCGCAATTCAATTAGGTGTAACAGGAACATTAGCTCCTACTCGCCGTAAACAAATTGCACAATTAGGGATTAAAGCAGTTATCGCTGGTACACTAGCGAACTTCTTAAACGCAGCAGTTGCAGGTATGATGTTCCTATAATTTAATATAAAGTCTCCTCTTTTAAAGAG
This sequence comes from Bacillus nitratireducens, assembly GCF_036320425.1. Classification (NCBI taxonomy): domain Bacteria; kingdom Bacillati; phylum Bacillota; class Bacilli; order Caryophanales; family Bacillaceae; genus Bacillus; species Bacillus nitratireducens. The sequence goes on along the minus strand of NZ_JAUMJO010000005.1, from coordinate 314,421 downwards.
GAGACTTTTTTGTATACTATAAATATAATTTTCGTATATACTAAAAACCATATATATAGATATCCAGATGATATATTACAATAATTCGTATGTCTGTTTATTTTTTCTTGCAAAAAAAGGGATACTATTTGATGTCGTAGGCTAAAAAAGAATTCCAGCTACACGGTCCATTTAATAATAATTGTGCATACTACAAATATCCTGCATGAATTATCTTTAAGGAGGAACGTTTCGTGAAAGATAAATCCTATAAAGTCCTTTCTATGTGGATTTTACAAATTTTATTTTATTTTACTACTGTACATGTGACGAAATATGAGCGCGCGCTCATATTTACAATTATATATGTCATCATAAATGTACTATTCCTATTTTTAGCTGATAAAACAGCATTTATTTTCTTTATACTGGGAACCATTATTTCAGTATTCTATTTATTTTATGAAGCGTGGCTTCACTTATGGAGTACATCAGATCAATGGGAATATATCATTACCCACTTCCTGATGGTAGCTAACTTCTTCCTTGTTTATATTTCAACCCACTTATTAAAAAAGGTTATCCTTAAAAATAGAGAGCTAACTGAACGAGTGCGGGTGCTTGAGCAATACATTGGAGAATCCAAATTATTAACAAGACAAGAATTCGAAAGACGACAAGCATTATTAAAGACTGCGATGAATCGTCGCAATGAAACAGGCATTATTATTTTCTTTGATTTCACTTCCTTTAGTAAATATACGAAGGAAAGTGTCATGGATCGTGTAGCTTCATTATTAGTTGATACAGTAAGAGCTAACTTTGACCTTGCCGCTGAATACAATAGCAATACACTGGTCATTCTACTGCAAAACACAAATGATGCAGGCGCTAATCTTGTAATGAACCGCCTACAACCAAAAATGGAGCAATGGCTTGCTGCTGAAGCAATTCAAGACATTAAAATAAAACGAGAACAAATCAACACAAAAGGACAGACATTATTATGATGACACTCGTTATACTCCTTTTATTCCTTCTGTTCTGCGTACTCGTATTTTGGATTAGCATCACATTTTCAATCAAATATGTACTTATTTTTACTGCCTTTCTATTCTCAGGCCTACTCGTTTACTACTCTCTCTTAACACTCGCGGGCTTAATTCATCGAAATAGTAAACGAAAAGATCGTACGCTAGAACATTATCCAAGTGTAGATATTTTAATACCTGCCCATAATGAGGGTGTCGTTATTAAAGATACATTAGAAGCGATGGCAAAGATTGAATACCCGGGCAAATTAAACGTTTATTTATTAAACGATAACTCTCAAGATGAAACACCTGAAATTGGCGATGATTTCGACAAAGCTTATGCTCATATTCATCACATTCGTGTACCACCTGGCGAACCGAAAGGAAAATCGCGTGTATTAAACTACGGTCTTAGCATTTCAGATGGTGAATACTTCTGTGTTTACGATGCAGATAATCAACCTGAACCACATGCACTGCGAATGCTCGTAGAACATGCTGAAACCATCCAGAATGCCGTTGGAGCAGTTGGACACGTTCGTACAGTAAATGAAAAGAGAAATTGGCTTACACGAATGATTTCATTAGAATTTCAGATTTTCCAGCTCCTTATGCAATCTGGACGCTGGCTATTATTCCAAACAGGCTCACTGACCGGAACAAACATGCTTCTTCGTCGTTCCGCATTAGAAGAACTTGGCGGCTATGATCCTTATGCAATTGCAGAGGATGCCGAATTAACATTGAGAATTACCCAAAAAGGCTATCTCTTACCAATCGTCCCGGAATCGATTACATGGGAACAAGAACCTGAACATTTAAAAATTCTTATTAAACAGCGTACACGTTGGCTTCAAGGAAACTTATATATTTTAGAAAAAATGTTTTCTTCGCTAAGCTTCTTTAAAGGAAAACTACTCGTCCATTCCTTACAGCAAGTTTTAGTATATGTCGTATTTTGGCTATTCTTAATTATTTCAAACGTTTGGTTTGTAATTGGACTGCTCGGGATATTCCAAATTCAATACAGCATTCCATTACTATTTATGTGGTATGTCGCATATATTACATATGTTTCTCAATTATTTAGTGCCCAGAGCGTCGAACGAACCTTTACACCAATCAACATTTTCATAAGCGTCATTATGTACTTTACGTACGCACAGCTCTTTACGTATTTGTTCATTCGCAGTCTCATTCTTTACTTACGTGCAAAGAGCAAGAAACAAGTAATTGGCTGGGATAAAACAGTACGATTTAAAAAGGAAAAATAAAGTGAAACTTTAATCAGTGGGGGTTATTCATTTCCTACTGATTATTAGCCCTCATCAATCGGGCTTTTACGGAATAAAAAATAAGCACAGAGCGCCGTAAGCTCTGTGCTTATTTTTTACCGTAATACTATATATCAGACAATACCCCTTAGCTGAAAGTAATTTCACGTCCATCCCCCAACGAACGATCGACCTTCATTTATATACGAAAAAGTGATTGCTATTTTTGTAGAACCCGTTGCTTTTCTTGCTGCTCTTTGCGCGTTTCAGTCTTAGGTTCCGTGCTTTCTTGGACATTGCGATGTGCCACACGTTTCAAACAAATATGCTTCCACTTTCTTTCGTAACGTTTCATTATTCTAGATGTCCCCCTTGAATGCGATTTAAAACTATTTGAAATCGCTTACAGGAAATAATATAGCACATATACATAAAAGTGACAACACATTTCCGACATATTTTTGTCAAAAATATGAACATAATTTGCATAATATCGAATATTGTCGAAACATATCGATTTTCCTTTTCGAACTGCTGATATCACCCTTTTCCTAATAGGTGCATTAAAAAGGAGCTAATATAAAATCAGCCCCTTTCCTTCTATTATTTATGTTGCTTCATACGCCCTTCTTTTTGCAACTCTTTAAATAGTGCTGCAATCATAAAGAAAATAACAAATACAAATGGGAATGCCGCAATAATCGACGCAGTTTGCAGCGCCTCTAATCCACCAACATACAATAAGATCGAAGCTAATGCCGCTAGAACAATGCCCCAAACCATTTTAATGCGATTTGGTGGGTTTAAACTACCATGTGTCGTTAACATCGCTAGAACGAACGTAGCAGAGTCTGCTGATGTAATAAAGAATGTTGAAATAAGTAGAATAGCTAACACACATAAAGCCGGTCCCATACTACCCATTTGGTCTAACATAGCAAACAATCCTACTTCTGTGCCCATCTCTTTAATTTGTCCATATATATTCGCACCATCAAATAGCTCCATATGAATACCCGTTCCTCCGAAAACTGAGAACCAGAGTGCACCGATTACTGTTGGTACAAGTAACACACCAACTACAAACTCACGAATTGTACGTCCGCGTGACACACGAGCAATAAACGTACCTACGAATGGTGACCATGCAATCCACCATGCCCAGTAGAAAATTGTCCATGACTGAATCCATTGATTTCCGCCTTCATTTAATGGACTTAAACGGAAACTCATACTTGGCAATTCTTGAATGTATGAACCAATTGTTGAAGTAAAGTAATTCATAATAAAGTTTGTTGGACCTGCAAATAATACAATTATCATAAGTGCAAACGCTAAAATAATATTCGCATTACTTAAATATTTAATTCCTTTATCGAGCCCTGTTTGTGCAGATAACATATAAAGAACAGTTACGATTCCTATGATTACTAGCTGTGTCGGTAATGAGTTCGGAATGGATGTTAAATAACTAACACCACCTGCAATTTGCTTCGCCCCAAGTCCTAATGATGTTGCCACACCAAATACTGTCGCAAATACAGCTAGAACATCAAACGTATGTGCAATACGGCCATGTTCACCGCCTTTAAATAGTGGACCCACTGTCGCACTAATTGTACTCGCTCTTCCTTTTCTAAATGTAAAATACGCAATACATAATGCTACAAGTGCATATAATCCCCACGGATGTAATCCCCAATGGAAAAATGAGAAACGAAGTGCAAGACGTGCACTCTCTTCAGTCGCACCCTCTCCAAACGGAGGTGTGTATAAATGATTCAACGGTTCTGCAACGCCCCAGAAAACCAAACCGATTCCCATGCCGGCACTAAATAACATAGCAAACCATGTCATATAACTATAATCAGGTTCATCATCATCTTTACCTAAACGAATCGAACCGTACTTAGAAACAATTAAGAAAATAGCAATTCCTAAGAAAATAGAAACGGAAATAATATAGAACCATCCAAACTTACTAACTAACGCAGCTTGAATTGCAGTCGTTACATTTCCTAAGCTACCTTTTCCAATAATAGATTCGGGAATAATCCCCCAAAGTGTAAATGCAATACATAATGTTAATGAGACAATAAATGTTTTCGTCAGTTTCCTCATCAAATCCCCCTTCGTATGTTTCATTTCTTGTAAATAACATAAATTCCGATATGTTAAATCGGATAGAAAACCATAGTTTTTTGTGATGATTTTCTTTCGGCTCTCTTAGTTTTGCCTTCACCAATTAGAGTTCTTATGGACAGCCTTACCTTCCGTACAACCTTTTCACTCTGCAAGAGCTACGAGATTGGAATCCTACTGTCAAATTGTGTGAGAAAAATGCGGATGGGAAGAGATTTTCCCAAAAAAGGATGTGTTACAGTTTTAAAAAAGGGCAGATTTATTCTTTACAACCCTTTCTTCTTGTAACAATTATGCGGTTTTTTGCTAGTATATAGCGCGTGTTTATAACTTCACAAACGAGATGTTTATGTTTATATAACTATATTACCCATAAAACGGTAAAATACTCAAGGAATGTAACTGTATAGTAATCATTCTGTAACAACTTTGTAACATTTTTATTTACGCCGAAAAAATATGTTGTATTAAATATTTTGAATATAACTAGAAACCTACTAATTATATAGAATGAAAAACGCTTTCCTCTCATTCTAGCTATATTACAAAGTGTTAACGACTTATTACGAATGGTTTGTAATTGTGTGTTTTCCCCAAATCCGAAAAAATCTGTTGCTATAATGAGGACACGAAAACAAACGCAATGGAGGCTATCATGAAAAAATTAATTGGTATAGCAACAGCAGCAGTTTTTGGTCTTGGGATTTTCACCGCATCTGCTAATGCAGAAACTGTTGTAAAAACAGACGTACTAAACGTACGAGAAAACCCTACTACTGAATCAAAAGTTGTCGGTAAATTACAGAATGGTCATAAATTAGATGTTCTAAATACAGAAAACGGATGGTCACAAATCAAATTAGATGGTAAAGACGCATTCGTAAGTACAGAGTTTACAAAGAACTCTTACTATGTAACAGCTAACGTATTAAATGTACGTGCTGAAGCGAACACAAACTCAGAAATTCTTGGAACGCTTAAGAAAGATGATATGATCGAAACAACGAACCAAGTACAAAATGAGTGGTTACAATTTGAATATAACGGGAAAACAGCTTACGTTCATGTTCCTTTCTTAACAGGTACAGCACCTGTTATTGAGAAACAAGAAACGCCTGCTCCTGCTAAAGCTGCAGCACCTGCACCAGTAAAAACGGCTACTAAGCCTGCTGTGAAAGCTGCTGAAACTAGCGAACCATCTGGTGGTCGTGAGTTAACAGTTGTAGCTACAGCATATACAGCTCATCCGAGTGAAAACGGTGGCACATATGGCGGCCGTGTATTAACTGCTATGGGTCATGATTTAACTGCGAATCCAAACATGAAAATGATCGCTGTTGACCCGAAAGTAATCCCATTAGGATCTAAAGTATGGGTTGAAGGTTATGGAGAAGCTATCGCTGGAGATACTGGCGGTGCAATTAAAGGTAACCGTATCGACATTCTACTTGGATCAGATAGCGCTGCCCAAAAATGGGGACGCAAAACTGTTAAAGTGAAAATTTTAAAATAACCAATGACTGCTAAATTACAGCCGGTTCTCTTTGTTGAGAGCTGGCTTTTATTTTTTATATAATATATATAAGGAGGTGACGTCCATGAATTTACAAGCTAAGGTAGACTGGGTCGGTACACCAAAACCGTACATATATAAAGATGATATAACATATGATGCTATCGCAATTGACTTCTCACTCGCAAATGATGACAATCGCTATAAATTAATTGTGCTCAAGTCTGAAGAAAATACACATTACAAAATCGTACAATATGGAATAAAGCCAGGCTCTCAAAAGCCATTTCCTATTGATATTCCATTCGAGCAAGGAATGCTACCGCTTATAGAACAAATATTACAGGATCCATATGTACAAGCGATATTAAAGCAAACACGATCCTAATTGCAAAAAAGGGTATCACCTAGTAGAATTTTCCGACTAAGTGATATCCTTTTTATTTTTCCTTAGTAAACACGAGTAGAGAAAATTATATCAATGATTTTTTCGAATATATCTATCATAACTTACAATATATCAACGGTTCGACATGAAATATCGATTCACAGGCAAAGATTGAAAATAGCGGCGCTACATAAAAAAGAGACTGTTCAAAATTGAACAGTCTCTCTCTTATATTAACGAGTCGGACCAGATACTTCCTCTGACCTCAGCGTATTATTCGCTCCAAGAGAATGGTACAATATCTTTCCATTTCCATTAACAGTAACGATATGGTCATTATTAAAGCTTTTGAATTTTACAGAGCCATCACCATAACGAATATGATATTCTTCATATGTCGTTACTTTATATTTCGTTTCACTTTGACGCTCTACATTACGAATTTCCATTGTTAATAAATCTTCTGTAATTCCTTTTTTGTGTAGATATTGCAAGTAATCACGGTCTTCCTTATACGATTTCCCGCTCTTATCATAATCACTTTCAATTAAGCTAAAATCATTTAATGCAATTGCACGCACGTTATTATAAATATGATTTTGTACAAAGTCACCAACTGCTGAGCTTGAAGCTTCTTTCGGGAACCTTAAATAATATGTGCTTTGGTCTCCAACTTTGATGCTTTCAGATTTAATGACACCAAAATCAGTGTTTTTCTCTAAATGTACTTCTACCGTTTCATCTGTCGGTACAGGACCAAGTTTATAGCTACCGTAACTTAATTTTCCGCGTTTCTTACCATTAACAAAAACAGTTGCGTCGCTTTCATCGGAAGAAATGGTTACATAATTTCCTTCAAGTGACAAATTCACTTCTACTGTCCCATTCTTTTCGTCTGCTAGATCTACTTCTTTTTCTGTCTCTAATTCAGTAAGTTCTGTCTTCGCCTTCGCCTTTACAACATAAGCACCTGGGAAGTATGGACCTAATTCTTTTGAGGTTTTACCACTAGAAAGCTCTGTTTCTTTTTTATCATTTACATATATTTCAGCATTCTTTGCAGTTGTGCTAACACTCATGTAATAAGATTTCATGCTGAACTTATACTTCGGATATAAGAACCACTCTTTCCCGTCTTCTATAATTTGCCCATCTTTAAAAGATGCATTATCACTTGCTAACTTTTGATTTACTGTTTCTTTTTGTAAATAAGACAGTAATGCTTTATTGTACGAAGGATTATCCTTTAAATAACGTATGTAAGCTTTAATATCTTCTGTCTTCACTTTTAAGCTTGGATCGTCTACTTTCAAAAACTCATCGATTGCATTCACATCTTTCTTTTGGAATGCTTCAATCATTGCATTTACTTGCTTTTCCTTCGAAAACTTGCTTGCACCAAATTTATATGCGCCAAACAAAATAGCAACAACAATGACAAAACCTATAAGTAAAAACATGTTTTTCTTACTTTTCACACGCTTTGTTTCTCTACTCATTTCTGAATGAGAAGAAGCTGTTTGATCAGCAATTTCTTCTACTTTACTTCCACACTCAGGACAAAAGTTCAAACGGTCTGCAAGCTGATTTTTACAAGTTCCACAAAACTTCAATATGCTCTCCCCCTATTTCTTAGCTAATTTCATTCCAGCGAACGCCGCTACATATGTCACAATGAAACTAAACAAAGTTAAATATATAAATGAATTTTGCATAGATAGCACCGTGCCACTTGCCTCGAATAAATTCATTACATTTCCAGATACATCAATTCGGAACTTAGAAATTATGTTCATTACAATCATCATAATTGTGTAAGAGCCACTGCATACCGCTAGTGTAATATACATATTAGTAGTCGGTAATTCTGCTAACTTTCTACCTGCGCTAAACATAAGGAATAACGGAATCACAAGTAATAATAAACCATAATGGAATCCATCATTTACGTCATCAACCTCTGCGATATCTGCATTTGCACTTGCATTCCCTTTTTCAATTGAACAATTTCTTGTGCAATTTGCAACTTCTGCTTTCCTTGTCCTATCCCCTCTTGTAACTTATTCATTCCACTACCTAATTTCGTCTGTAAATCTGACAAGCTAACTCTCTCCCTATAAATATATAGTAATATGCAAAATTAACTTCATATATATTACCATGATTTTCTAATTGTGTAATTAGAATTTCATTTTTTCTGTTTTGAGCATTTTTTGTTTATAATGGTAAAGGAAAGAAATCTGTGTACGGAGGAATATTATGCTGCAACACTCAATTACGAAAGATGAAATTATGATGATTGCGAATGAGTTCGTTCAAGGGCTTGATCCGCAGCAAGTTGCTGATCAGGAGCATGTCGCTACAGCTCGGCACCTATATCGTAGTGGTGTTGTCTATAACGTTGACTTTGATGGCTATACGCTATCAGGAACTGTAGATGCTGAAGGTAGTGTATATAGCGTTCACATCCCGATTCGTAATGTCGCTGAAAGCTATTGCGATTGCTTTGCGCCAACGCAATGTGAGCATATGCTTGCTGTGTTACTATCTGCAGCTTCAAGTTTTGGGCAGGTAGGAGACGTATTAACTTTATTTAAAAATAATACGAAACCTTCCCTTCCTCCTATTCGAACTGCAAGACAAGTATTGCAATCATCAGCTTTTGAAGAAATGGATTATAAAAGCTGGCACACATACTTTGAAAATGAATTTGAATCATTTAAAAAGGAACAGGCTCGGCTCACTTATAAACAAATGTATTTTCTTATGAGTCTTTTTACAGACTTCTATACAAAATTAGAACGGAAAGCTCCACGCGTCATTGCTATTCATGAATTATTTAAATTGCACGCGGCACTTTATTGCTTTCAAAAATTATTAGAAGAAATTCAAGAATTTGAAGCAAACAAACTATATTCTTATCACCAACCAGTTAACGTCGTTCGTCTATTCGTTGATAAAGTTGAATCTATCGTTAGGGACTTAAAAACAGAAGCGCTTCCGGCGGAATCCGAACCGATTTTACAAGAAACAGCTCGACTCACGCATGAAGTATTCTTCTCTACCGATGCCTATACACAAGAGCGATTCTTCATTTATCGTCACATATGGGGTGAATTGTTAAGAACAGAAGAGCAGCTAAAAGAAGAAGAAACACGGATTGATACTAAAATTAATCCACTTTCCAAAGCATTAGCCTCTTCTCACCTGCTCTTTTTAAATAGCGAAGATTTATTGGCAATGGAATTACTCGAAAAACAGCCTGCCTCTGTCGTAAGCCTTTATTTTTATTGGTTAGAAGAGTTATTAAGTGCAATGCAGTGGGATCGCGGGAAAAACTGGCTTTCCTTTACGTATAAACAAGTAAAGAAAACAATACTCGAACAAGAGAATACCGTCTTCATACAAGATATCGTTCGGTTATTTGTAATGATGTATGAAACGTATGCAACACACACGAATGAACAAGCGGGATTAGAAATGATTTTACAAGAACTATTACCGTATAGTTTCGCAAATTACGAACAATACGTACTAGCGAAAAAACAATACCGTGCATGGGCAGAACTGCATCTCTTATATGGATTTGAGGCAATCGAACTTTTGAAAGAACCATTGAAAGATATTGAAAAAGAAGCGCCTGAAGCAGCACTTCCTCTTTATCACCTTGCCGCAACAGAAGCAATTGAAGAACGGAATCGCAAATCATATAGACGTGCCGTTCGTTACTTAAAGAAATTACGTATGCTTTATAAACGACTGCAACGAACTGATGAATGGGATGCCTTCATTATTCACATTGCTAATTTACATTCACGTCTGCGCGCACTACAAGAGGAATTACGGAAAGGAAAATTAATCGATGATCATACAAACTGAAGTAACAATTAGGCTCCAGCACGTTAGTCAAGGTTGGTTCCTTTGGGGAGAAGATGATAGCGGTGCTCCCTTATCCGTAGCAATTTGGAAACAAAATGCATTCACATGGCACTCTACTTCCTTCTACGGCACGTTTCTAAAAGAAGCAACGTATGAAGGTAAACAAGGCGTTATGCTAACGAATGTGCAAGCATTTGAATACATCGCAAATAAACCGATGAACTCATTTGCAAATATGCAAATGAACGGTCCCATTACAGCACTTACAAAGGATGCAAATGAATTATGGGACGCTTTCGTAAGTGGAAGCTTCGTACCCAATATGGAGCGTTGGTCTCATCAGCCATCTTGGAAAGTTCAGAATACCCCAATTGAAGATGACACGTTAGCATCACTTTTCACTTCAGCTGTGAACGAAAGTATTTTGCAAGATAGTCGCTCAAATGATGGCTGGGAAGATGCAAAGAGACTATATGAACATTACGACTTTACGAAAAGACAATTGGAAGCAGCACTACATGAAGAAGATTGGCTTCGAAAAATTGGTTACATTGAAGATGATCTTCCATTTATAGTTGGATTAAGACTTCAAGAACCACAAGAAGAATTTGAAATGTGGAAGCTCGAAACAATCGTTACGCCAAAACGTGGTGCGCATCGCATATATGTATATGAGAATATCGATTCCTTGCCAAAAAGATGGCACGATTACGAAGAACGTATTCTTGAAACACAAGAAGGATTCAGTAGGCTCATACCGTGGCTAAAAGAGGACGACAAGTTCAGGGAAGAACTCTTTGAAACAGAAGCTTGGAACTTCTTAACCGAAGCAAGTAATGAATTACTCGCAGCAGGTATTACAATTTTACTACCATCATGGTGGCAAAATTTAAAAGCAACAAAACCGAAGTTACGTGTACAGCTGAAGCAAAGTACAGCACAAACACAATCTTTCTTCGGCATGAATACGCTCGTGAATTTCGACTGGCGCATTTCAACGGACGGAATTGATTTATCAGAAAGCGAATTTTTTGAACTTGTTGAGCAGAACAAACGCCTTTTCAATTTAAATGGTCAATGGATGAGACTTGATCCTGCCTTTATTGAAGAAGTAAAAAAACTAATGAACCGTGCAGATAAATATGGACTAGAAATGAAAGACGTGTTGCAGCAACATTTATCTAACACCGCGGAAACAGAAATTGTAGAAGACGATAGTCCGTTTACCGATATTGAAATTGAACTAGATGGATATTATGAAGAGCTTTTCCAAAAACTTCTGCACATTGGAGATATTCCAAAAGTAGATGTACCCTCTTCGCTACAAGCAACACTCCGTCCATACCAACAACACGGTATTGAATGGTTGCTATACTTACGAAAGCTTGGATTTGGAGCATTATTAGCCGATGATATGGGACTTGGAAAAAGTATTCAAACGATAACTTACTTACTATACGCTAAAGAAAATAATCTCCAAACAGGACCTGCATTAATTGTTGCACCAACATCAGTCCTTGGAAATTGGCAAAAAGAATTTGAGCGTTTCGCACCAAATTTACGTGTTCAGTTACATTACGGGGGTAACCGAGCTAAGGATGAGTCATTTAAAGACTTCCTTCAATCAGCAGATGTTGTATTAACTTCTTATGCATTAGCTCAGCTTGATGAAGAAGAACTTAGTACCTTATGCTGGGATGCTGTTATTTTAGATGAAGCACAAAATATAAAAAACCCGCATACGAAACAGTCGAAAGCAGTAAGAAACCTACAAGCAAATCACAAAATTGCTTTAACCGGTACACCAATGGAAAACCGCCTTGCTGAGCTTTGGTCTATTTTCGACTTTATCAATCATGGGTATCTCGGAAGCTTAGGACAATTCCAGCGCCGCTTCGTCACGCCGATTGAAAAGGACCGTGATGAAGGAAAAATCCAGCAAGTACAACGATTTATCTCGCCATTTTTACTGCGTCGTACGAAAAAAGATCAAACAGTCGCATTAAACTTGCCAGATAAACAAGAACAAAAAGCTTATTGTCCACTAACTGGTGAACAGGCTTCCTTATATGAACAACTTGTTCAAGATACATTACAAAATGTAGAAGGATTAAGCGGAATTGAAAGACGTGGATTTATATTACTTATGCTGAACAAGCTAAAACAAATTTGTAATCATCCAGCCCTTTATTTGAAAGAAGAAGAACCACAAGATATCATCGAACGCTCTATGAAAACAAAAACGTTAATGGAGCTCATCGAAAATATAAAAGACCAAAATGAAAGTTGCCTAATCTTCACTCAATACATTGGCATGGGGAACATGCTAAAACGTGTGCTAGAAGAAACTTTCGGTCAGCGTGTCCTCTTCTTAAACGGGAGTGTGCCGAAGAAAGAACGTGACAAGATGATCGAGCAGTTCCAAAACGGAACGTATGACATCTTCATCTTATCGTTAAAGGCCGGCGGAACAGGATTGAACTTAACTGCTGCCAACCATGTCATTCACTATGACCGTTGGTGGAATCCAGCTGTAGAAAACCAAGCAACAGACCGTGCATATCGTATTGGTCAAAAACGCTTCGTTCACGTTCATAAACTCATTACAACAGGAACGCTTGAAGAGAAAATTGATGAAATGTTAGAAAGAAAACAATCATTAAACAACGCCGTCATTACAAGCGATAGTTGGATGACCGAACTATCAACAGACGAACTAAAAGAATTACTTGGCGTATAAATCAAAAAGGAGCAAATCTCTAAATGAGATTAGCTCCTTTTTCTATGCCAAAACCAATTGCTTATTATAATTCCTGTTAACCCGCCGCACGTATCAAGCAATGAATCTTGCCACATCGGTGTACGATCTCCTGTAAACCATTGATGAATTTCATCAAATGTTGCATACCCTGCAACGAAAAGGAGGGCGTATACAAAGCATCTTTTTCTCGAATAACCCGATCGATGAAAAGCGTAATACGTCAATGAACCGAGCATAAAGAACACCATAAAATGAGCACCTTTACGAAGGAAAAACTCAACAAATCCACTTACACCTTTATTTGCGATGCTAACAGGTGTACCTCCGCCATAATCGATAGATACCCATGAAAAATGCTCTTTCACAAACTCAGCATTTACATATTGCTCAATATCTGAGCGCATATCCTGTTTTTTATATGGCTGTGCTGAGGAATAGAAAATAATCCCCATCCATAGTAATACAGGAATCCAAAATAACCATTTACGATTCATTCTCCCGAAAGCTCCTCTCTTAGTCTTTTAAGAGTAACAAAAAAAAGAAAAAATTTCACGCCAAAACATGACATTTACCCCCTATTTATAAAGTGAAAGGGGGTGATAAACATGGCAGTTGAAACAATCGTAATGGATTTAACTTTACGCCTTGTATTAAACGGAGGATTTGACAAAAACGGTAAAACAGTTTTAAAGAACAAACAATTCAAACGTGTGAAAACAAATGCAGATTTAGGCAAAGTGCATGAAGTAGCACGTGCTCTTGCTTCACTACAACAATCATCACTTCAAGCTGTACAACTTGTAAGCACGTCAGATCTTTCTAACCTGTAAAGTGAAACTTTAATCAGTGGGGGGTGCTTACCCCACTGATTATTAGCCCACACCAAACGGGCGGTTGCTGGATAAATAAAAAGGAGGGAATAAAACATGCAAGTACTAGAGTTAATTTTCGTGAAAGAAGATGGAAAAACAGTAGCCTTTTCTATCGAAAATCCCATGACACCAGTAAATGAACTAGTCGTAAATCAAGTGATGGATACCATTATTTCTTCATCTGTATTTTCATCAATTGGTGAAAATGCTCGTAAAAAAGGAGCTCGCCTCATAGAAAAAAACATATCTGAAGTTCAGATTACTCCGTAAATCAAAAAGACGAATCTGCATTATTTTGCAGATTCGTCTTTTTTCTTCGGCATTTCAATCGGGATAAAGATGTTTGAAAAACCAACGCAAACATACTTATAATTCTCTCCGCCTACATCAAACTCTGTCTTATATGTCGAGAAGAAAATATAATCATTTCGCTTTGTATAATGATCGATTAATAATCCAACTTGTGGCTCAACATACTTATTTGCCAATTTCTTTCCCGCCGATGCTATATCGCCAAGTATACCCTCTTTGTTTTCTTTCTCAACCTCGTCTAGCTTCTTACTCACATCATTACGCTTCATAAATTGTTTTGCTGCCCAATCCGTATATTCACCCTTACCCGGATTACTATTTGCTAAATAAACTAAGAGAACAACAGCTAGAACCATAATAATATACTTTTTCTTCATGCTATATCACCGCCTACTCTTTTCTATTTTCATATATATGTACAAGCAATACAAATTAGAAAGACTATCATCTATTGATTGTAAACGAACAGTAAAAATTTACAATACGCAACAGAAGATTAATAGTGACTTTACATAATTCGTATATAATTATATACGAGTTAAACTCTATAAGGGATGATTAAGAATCATGGATAGAAAATGATGTTTTTATTTCTCGTTCTACAATGATGCTCGAACCTTGCAAATACCCTTATTACCGGACAACAATTATTGACAGTAGCGGTGACCCCCTGCACTCTTGCCAAACAGCTATCCAACTTATAAAGAAATCTTGTCTAACAAATGTTCATTCTACTTATCAAGGTAGACGGCATGCAGTCCAAGCAAACTTTAATTTCAAACGAAATGTTCCGATTCCAATTAATCATAGAGAATATATTTGCGTTTTCCCAACAGAATCCCCTTCTTCTCCAAACTGTATTTGGTTGTTCTATAACCATATAGATGATATAGAGTTTTTTAGGAAAACTAAAACATCGATTATTCATTTTTCAAATGGAACTACCGTAACAATACTAATCAGCCCTCATAAGTTGCAGCAACAATTCTTGAAAGCTGGGCATGTATTATCCCGAATGAACATGAAAGATTCACTACACGTAAAAAACCTCTTGCCACATTTACTGTATTAAAGCAAATAGACTGGAACGCAATATTTCCCTTGCCTTCCATTCTATTTATTATTCTTATCCCCTTACACTATCTCGCATTTTCTCAAGCGCTTGTCGATATAACCATCTCACTTGATAATACGTCATCCCTATTTCATTGGCTATCTCCCCCATATTTTTCCCTACAAAGAACCGCTCTGAAATGATGTGCTTCTCCCTATCATCTAACACACTCATAAAGTCCTTCGCCCTCGTTCCTACATCTTCACACTCAAATCGTTCCTCATACTGATCAGTGCATACATACCTCTCTTGCACTACACATTCTTTCTTCAACCTCTCCAATATATAACCACGTACCGTTACAACCGCATAAGCAGGAAAACTACCTTTCTCCTCCTCATATCTTTCATAAGCATGCCAAAGGCCAATTAAACCACATTGATAATACTCTTCATAATCTTGGTAAATATTTAACCTCTTTATTTGATTTACAATCATACCTTCATACAAAACAACCGTATCTGCAAAAGTCTCTGGCTTCACAAAGTACCCGTTTCTAAAAGGTATACCTCTTCAGTATTCCGCGGTACCTCTACAATATAAAATAAAAAAAGAAATTTCATTGTGAGTAATTTCAAATACTGCTGACGGAACTTGAAGTTATACTAGGCAGTATTTGAAATTCTGATGGGGGTATTTGAAATAGGGGTAAAAATAAAAAAGGTGACTCTCGAGAGAGTCACCTTTTTAAAATAATATGTTATGCACCAAAATCAGAGAACATGCCACCTAACATACTAAACCCAATTGTAAGGATAAAGAATATAGAAATTAAAATTATTGCTTGTTTTTTACTTAAACCAGCAACGATATGCAAGCCTAAGCCAGTTAAAATTAAGCTCCAAATGTTAAAGACTTCAAATGCAGAACCAATACCATATGCAATTGTTCCTTGTTCAAATAAAGGCCCTAAACTTGTATATTTATCAGCACCATTCCCACCAAGAATATATCCTAAAGCTACATTAAGAAGACTACCAACATAAAAGACAACATTTGCATATATATAAATAGATAATATCTTCATATATGGAGTATCATTGCTCATAAACATCATAATAACTTTATAAAATCCTGCTACCACAAAAAGACCAACAGCTGTTCCAACTAGACCTCCAATAGATCCAAATCCAAGTGTAGTCCACTTCATTATCCCCGTCGTATCATCCTTAACCAGCTTCGCTAGCTCCGGAGTATTAAGTAACCCTAAATAAGCTACCGCTGCTGATAAGATTGTCCCCATTAAAAGAAATAAGAAAAACCCTCCCCAGACTGGGCTTTTTGTCTTCATTCTCTCAAACTGTAAGCCTGGAGAAGTAACCATTCCAAATAATGACGGCTTCTTCGCACCTGCATCTTGCGTATTAATATTCATTTCCATTATAACGCCTCCCTCTATTTATATAACCCGTTCTAACGGGCGGTTCACATCCTCATTTAGAGGCTACGAACCGCCCACTAGAACGGTAATGTGTAGTAGAGAATCCCTCTCTACTACAATTTATTCATAACGCAGCGCTTCGATCGGATCTAATTTCGCAGCTTTGTTTGCTGGAATTAATCCGAAAATAATACCTAATGTCATAGAGAACAGTACGCCTCCAACGACAACTTCCCATGAAACGAGAGGTGGCCATTTCGCAAATGTGGAAACGATATATGCCCCGCCATATCCAAGACCAATTCCGATTAAACCACCTAGAAGTGTTAACATAACTGCTTCAATTAAAAACTGTAATAAAATTTTACTACGTGTTGCTCCAAGTGCTTTACGTATCCCAATTTCGCGCGTACGCTCCGTTACAGATACGAGCATAATATTCATAACACCGATACCACCAACGACTAATGAAATACCAGCGATACCGCCGATGATCATCGTCATGATATTAGTAACTTTAGAAACTCCTTCTTGGAATTCTTTTAAGTTTACTAGTTCATATTTACCTGGAATTTCACTTGGCTTACGACTATTTAATACATCAACAGCTTGTTTCCCAGCGGATTCTAAATTGTCTACATTTTTAGATTGAATTGCGATGCTTTGGATATCATCCGTTCCGTATAAAACAGGCCATAACGTAAGCGGGATTAACCCTTCTTCCATTTCAAAGCCCATAAACTCATTATCAGATCTGTACACACCGATAATTTGCATCGGCTGTCCCTTCATCTCGATAATTTGTCCAACTGGATTTACGTCCTTAAATAACGTCTCTTCTGTTTTTGTACTAATCATCACAACGTTATTCGCATGAGAAATATCTGATTCATTTAAAGTACGTCCTTTTACGACCTTTACTTTATTTACCGCAAAATATTCATTATCAAGCCCAATGACATTCAGCGTTGCTTTTTTATCATTTACATCCAGTGTCTCTGATGACTGGTTTGTCGTAATAACGTGTGAAACATCTTTCACTTGTCTTACTTCTAGAATATCTTCTTCCGTTAACTTCGGTATTTCAAATCCACCCATACTAAACTCATCATTAATATCCGGCTTAAACTGAATTGGCATAAGGTTATTACCAGAACCAGCAATTTTTGACTTTAACATTGCTTCCCCGCCTTGCCCAATCGCAACGACAGTAATAATAGAACCAACGCCGATAATAATACCGAGCATCGTAAGAGCAGAACGCAGTTTATGAGCTAGAATAGAAGATAAGGCGATTTTCATACTATCTAGTAAACTCATACCGCACACCTTCTATCTTCTGTAATTTTCCCATCTCGCAGTACAATACGGCGGGAAGAATAAGCCGCGACCTCTTCTTCATGCGTAACCATAACAATCGTCGTACCTTCTGCATTGAGCTTCGTGAAAATGTCCATAACTTGCTCACCAGACTTCGTATCAAGCGCACCTGTCGGCTCATCGGCCATAATGAACGTTGGATTATTCGCAATCGACCTCGCAATAGCGACACGCTGCTTCTGTCCACCTGATAACTCATTTGGCAAATGATGAACTCTGTCGGATAAACCAACTTTACCAAGCGCTTCTAGGGCTCTTTGACGACGCTCTGCTTTCTTCACGCCACCGTATACAAGCGGAAGTTCAACATTTTCTACTGCTGAAAGACGCGGCAGCAAATTAAAATGCTGGAACACAAAACCAATATACTCATTACGAATTAAAGCAAGCTTTGATTCGTCTGCTGTTAAGATATTCACATCATTCAGCATATATTCGCCTTCTGTTGGACGATCTAAACAACCGATAATATTCATAAGCGTTGATTTACCAGAACCAGACGGCCCCATAATCGAAACAAATTCACCGCTCTGAATCGTTAAACTAATACCATGCAAAATCGGTACCGCAAGCTTTCCTTGATAATACGTCTTAGCAATATTATTTAACGTAATCATTTCTCTTTCACTTCCATTCCGTCATACACGTCGTCGGAAGGATTTTTAACCACCTTTTGCCCCACTTTTGCGCCTTCAACAATCTCTGTCCAATCTCCATCAGTAGAACCTTTTTTCACATTTTGTTTACGAAGCTTTCCTTTATCCTCAACATAAACAAATGCATCATCGCCTTTTTCTACAATGCTCTTACTTGGAACAGCAATCATCGTCTTATTCTCTAAATTTACTTGCAATGAAACGTGATAACCTGGAGATAAACCATCTTGGCTATCAAGGCTTGCCTTATATGTATATTGAGACATATTTTGAGTCGCTTCGCCTACACCACCAGCTTGAGCCATCTCTGCACTCGTTGGGAATTCACTTACCTCTGTAATCTTACCTGTCCACTTCTTCTTATTATTTGCTTTCGCAGTTACAGTAAATGTTTGATCCTTTTGAATTTGTGACTTTTGAAGCTCAGTTAACGTACCTTGAACCTGGAACGGATCTTTAGAAGCAACTTGTAAAAACGCCTTTCCTTGTCCACCTAACGCTTGAGATGAACTTTGTGCCGCATCTTTATCTAACTTTTGAACAACACCAGTAAAATTACTATAAATCGTAAGCTCTTTCTGCTTTTTATTTAACTCTTCTTTCTGTAACTTCCCTTTCTCTTTCTCAAGGTCAGTTGTTTTTTGCGCTATTTCTAACTCACTTACTTGCTCTTCCATTGGGTCTGTTACTTCTTTCCCAGCCCCACTATCTTTTGCCTTCTTAATTTCTTTCTTCAACGAATCAATCTTCTTTTTCCCTTGATCATAACGCATATCAGCCATCTTCTGATCAAGCTCAGCTTGCTTCATCTGTAGATTAATTTCTTCATTATCATAAGAGAAGAGTTTCGTTCCTTTTTCTACCTCTTGCCCTTCTTTCACCGCAATATCTTTCACTTTTCCTTTAGTTGGATCCGCATAGAAGCTTTCAATATTCCCCGGCTTCACCTGACCCGAAATTAACTTCGTATTATTAAGTTTACGCTCCGTTACTTTCTCAAAACTTACAGCATCTGTCTTCGCCGTACCTTTCTTCTTACCTTGCATAACAAAAATATTCATTGCTGCTACAATAACAATTAGTGCAATAACCCCGACAATAATCCATTTCTTCTTCTTGTTTGGAGTACGAACCGTATTTGGTAACATATTCTCTCTCCTTTTATAACTTAATAGTTTAATAAACAGTCGAATTGTATAAAACTTTCTGAAAAACAATTACATAATATTACATTACTTTTACAAAGTTTTACACATTCGATTATATTGTAACAAAAATACCAATGATTAGAAATATGACATCTTATCTTTTAAGATAGTTTTAAGGAAAAGATTACCTTATATAAATAAGGCTATCCAAAATAATCTTTGGGTAGCTTTTCTAACCATTACGCTACTTTTGTACCTTTTCTCTCGTGCCCACGTTGAACGATGAACAAGAAGATTGTTGATAAAATGCCACCTGCTAATAGCAACAGGAAGCAGCCGTTCCAACCAAGGTGATTAATGAATAAACCATATAAGCATAAGTCCTACACTTTAGTATTAAAAAGTCTACGTTTATAAGTTCATCTCCCCTATACTAAAGTTTCACCCGAATAAAAACATGCGACAATAGTCTCAAAAAAAATGTCTCGAAAAGTAGACGTTTTTTGAGACTATATTCTTTTTGTCTACAAATATTGACTTATAGCTATTCCGAACAAAAGAAAATCATACATGTCTACAAAACCTTTTAAAAATAAGTAGACAACTGTCTCACTGTATTACAAGCAGAGAAACATTTCCTCCATAGACAGCGGATAAAAACAAAGACCTTATGGTATAATAAAAAGATTATCTTATTTAAAATAACACTCTGCTAGTCAAAGCTGATATCATCATAGACGAAGCTGAATGTTCGACTGTCAATGCTGAAGTTATTATTAACGGAGCTGAATGTTCGACTGTCAATGCTGAAGTTATCATTAACGGAGCTGAATGTTTCACTGTCGGAGTTTATATTATAATAACATTTATAAAATCTTAAAAGATGTGATTTTTGTATTTTATATGGTATAGCGTATTGTTCTCCTCTTATGCTTTTTACAAACATTATCGGTTATCCTGAAGCCATTTATACATGATGATACTTTATAGTAAACTTATATATATTATTACACCCACTTTATAACGTTTTACACAATCAATTATATTGCAACAAAACTTCTAATGATCGGAAATATGACACCTTATCTTTTCAGATAGTTTTAAGGGATTGTTATTTTATACAAATAAAGCTATCCAAAATAATCTTTGGATAGCTTTTCTAACTAACTATTACGCTACTTTTGTATCTTTTCTCTCGTGCCCACGTTGAACGATGAACAAGAAGATTGTTGATAAAACGGCACCTGTTAATAGTAAGATGAAGCAACCGTCCCAGCCAGAACGATCAACAATAACACCGATTGCTGCGTTTGCTACAAGACTTCCGCCCACATAACCGAACAGACCACACATACCAACTGTCGTACCTACTGCAAATTTCGGTACTAATTCCATCGCACTTAAACCGATTAAGAACTGTGGTACGTAAATTAAACATCCGATAATAGAAACGGCAATACTTACAACAAGTACGCTAGTTGCTTGCCAATATACAAACGTACCAATAACAACTCCAACCATACTAATAATACACAATGGCATACGTTTCCCTTTAAATAATTTATCACTTAAAAGACCAACAATTAATGAACTTGGAATTGCCATACCTTCAAAGATTGCGTATGCTGCATGTGCTTCATTTTTTGAAAAACCTTTAACTGTCGTTAAATAAAGTGGGACCCAGTTAATAACACCGAAACGAATTAAATAAACAAATGCATTCGCAATACATAAGAACCATACAAATTTATTTTTCACTACGTATTTCATTAAAATTTCTTTTGGTGACATCTTGTTAGCATTATCTGCTTTTTCAAGATTTTCATAGTCATTACGATACTCATCAATTGGAGGAAGACCTTCAGACTCTGGTGTATCCTTCGCATTGATCCAAACAAGAACTGAAATTACCATTGCGATAATCGCTGGGAAAATAAACACGCCGCCTTGCCAATGACTTTCACCGAAAATGCCTACACCGATTCCGACAAGTGGTGGCACAAGCATTCCGCCAACGTTATGTGAAATATTCCAAATGCCTGTTTTCGTACCACGTTCTTTCTTTGAGAACCATTTCGTCATAACGATACTACAAGGTGGTGCTCCCATACCTTGTACAATACCGTTCAGGACAAGTAATGTAACAATCATTCCAAAAGAAGATGCAAACCCGAAACAAATATTTACAAGCCCTGATAAGAATAATCCGACTGCGATAAAGCGCTGGGCAAAAGCTTTATCTGATAAATTCCCCATAAAGAACTTACTAAATCCATAAACAATCGCCATTACTGAACCTAGTAGTCCAATTTCAGCTGTACTAAAACCATATTCTTGTACTAAATACGTACTTGATAACGTAAAATTACTGCGAACTAAATAATAAGCAGCATATCCAACTGAGATTCCGATTAACACACGAATACGTAGTAATGTATATACTTTAGCGATCATATCCGCTGGTAATCTCTCAATTGCAGGTGCTGGCTTAAGCCATTTAAACATATACTCTCGTCTCCTTTTCTCACTTTTGAGAGAGACGCTGTCTATTCCACATCTCGATTATTCCACTATTTGATATATTTTGGTTCGTCCTTCTAACCGGCTGTCCTTCTATTTCTTTCTCATTCTTCGCAAACATCGTTGGTACGCCAAACGAAACTTTTTCTAAAATGTGACCCGCTTCTTCTGATAAACAATAATCAATAAATAAATCCGCAATAATACCACTCGGTGCACGTTTTAGTTTTGAAATCGCATTGACAGACAAACCTGTTTGCTCAGGTTCGTTACTTAAAATAGGAAAGCCTCGTTTTTGAAGCATTCTCTGATCTCCCATAAAATTGATGCCTATCATATATTCACCACTTGCCACAAGTTCTGCTGGTATGTAACCATTCACGGTTACTTCTCCAACCTGTCCTGCAAGATGCTTCACATACGCCTTCGCTTCCTCTTCACCTAAAGTATCAATAAGTGATTGAAAAAACGTATATGCAGTACCCGAAACATTTGGATCTGGCATAACAATCTTTCCAGTGTACGCAGAGTTTAATAAATCTTGCCACCTGGATGGATACGGTAGACCGAGCGGTGCTATTTCTTCGTTCCACCGCTCTTTATTAATTGCGATTGCCAATTTCTCTACTTCGTAACCGTACCAATAACCATCTTTATCTTTAACAGTTTTTGAAATACGATTCGCATGCTGGCTCGTCACAGGAATAGACAGATCTTTTTGCTTCATCATTTGATGTGCATCTACTGTACCGCCAATAATAATATCCGCTTTCGGATTTCCAGATTCCTCTTCCACTCTTCGAAGAAGTTCTTCTGTCGAAAGACGAATAAATTCATACGTACATCCTCGCGGTTTACAAAATGATGAAAGCAATGCCTCACCAACTTCCTCGCGGGCCGCTACATATGCAACAAGATGACGATCCTCCAAAATAGGGAGACCACTTTTATTATATTTAATAGAGGTTGTATCTCGAGAGCAACTAGACATCGCTCCTCCAATTACTAGCAAAAAGAAGAAAAAGGCTATCTTTCTCATGACGCATTCTCCTTTACGAATAACTCTGCTAGAGAGCCTTTCATATACATGACATTCCCGTTATTATCACCGAGATATTGCACAACAAAGTACGATGGATACACAGAAATCGTAAGAATATCCTCTCGCTCATTCTTTACACGCTTGCCTGTTTTATAGGCAGTAATATAAGCAGTCGGTTCATCCTGTGATTGTAATAATTTCTGAATTTCTCCGTAATCTGTAATTTGCTTTGCGTATCGAATAGAATCAAATATTTGCGTAAGATCTATAGTACGTATTACATCCCCTTGCCTCACTACAACTTCCTTTGCCTCCGCAAAGAAATTACTAATGCGCTCTGGTGTATAATACAGACTTAACAAATACGTTTGCAATACTGAGATCATCGGATCCGTACCATTCTTTCCGTATACATTAGCCTCATACTGGAACAAGTCACCTACTGCAAAAGTACGTTTATGTCCATTCAAGTACGTTACTTCTCCAGTAAATACTTGTTCTTGATTCCTCGCTTCTCTCGGTTCTACTCGAATTCGGTCAAAGAATGAAACAATCGTATGCAAACGAACTTCATCCGTTACAACAATTTCTCCCCACTTCTCATGCCTTACTTTCACTTCAGTAGGAAGGGATTCATTCACTCTTTGTAAAACGGCTTGTTTGTCATCCACAATCGTGATTCGATTATATATTTGCTTCTCAATAACATAAAACAAAATAAGAGAAACGATCATACAAAAGACAAACACAAGAATTTGAAATGATAGCCTTTTCATTTCTGCCTACCTCCAAGATAAAAAAACGTTGTTTCGAAAATACCGCATAATTGTTTCATAAATGTATCATTTAACCGCTTTCAAGTTTTTTATGTCTTCCATCCGTCTTGGGAGTAAAAATGTCATACATATTGTAGTTCCCATTTCTTCACTACTCTCAATTCGCATACTCCCGCCTTGCTTCTTCATAATCTCCTGACAAATGTATAAACCATAGCCATTCCCGTAACTAGAAGGAAGCACCTTACCTTCCGGAGACTCATTCCACTCTGCAAGCACACCTTCATCCATACCAATACCATCATCATGAACAAAAACCTTTGCTTCCTGCTCATTTATAATTACATTCATACGAACTCGCGTAGCATCACTATATTTAATCGCATTATCAAGCACATTCAAGAAAATTTGCTTCGTCTTATCAAAATCCGCAACGACGTGTACTTCCATTAACTCATTCATAACTTCAATTTCAAACTGCCGCAACCTGAGTTTCACAATCGAAACTGCTTCTTCCGCCAATTCCTTTATATTCACGACTGTAGGTGACACTTCAAACGTACTCTTCCCGTACTTTGAAGACTTAAGTAATTCCTCTACAAGTGATAATAGACGCTCACTTTCTACAGCCACATAACGGAGACTCTCCTGCACATCCTCCTTAGATTGTAACTTCGGAATTAAATCTACATAACCGATAATCGCTGTTAACGGTGTTTTCAACTCATGCGTAATTCGATCTAAGAAATCTTTCTGCTTCTCTTTCTCTTCCTTCAACTGTTTAATATGTAGTTCAATTCCGTCAGCCATCGCATTAAAGGACGCTGAAAGCTGCGCAATTTCCACATACTCATTTAACTCAATCTTACTTTCATAATCTCCATTCGCAAGCCGATGCGCCATTTGCCTTAACTGATCAATTGGTTTATGAAGAGACTTCGCCAAACGAATCGCAAAGAAAATACCGGCGGCCACTAAGCAAAGAGATGTCATTAAAAACGTCCAACTCACATTCGTTAAAACTTCCTTCTCATCCGTTAGCTCATTTATGAAACGAATGCTTCCAATGACATCGTTTCCATAATAAACCGGACTTGAAAACAAAAGAATTGGAGCGGGGTCTCCCTCCTCAAAAACATAAGACTTCTTTCCCTTCAAAGAACTCTCAATGTCGATATTTCGATGAAGTAATGCTCCCTTTTGTGTATCTGCAACAACATCTCCATTTTTCCCAATCATCTGTACCCGGACATCCATTCGCTTCGCTAAATAAGAAGCGATTAAAAGTGAATTAGGACCTAGCGTCTCTACTTCTGCTTCCTTCTCTAAATAATTCATCGTATAAATTTGCGCTTCCACACTTAACTTTTCTAAGGAATCTGCCGCATTATGATACACATTCTTCTCCAGTGCAATATAAACAACCGCATACAAAAGAACAAGAATTGGAATCAACAATCCAACTATTCCAAACACCATATTTCGTTTTAAAGACATATCATCACCTTTTAGCAATCAAGCTTATATCCAACACCATAAATCGTCTTAATATGCTCCCCACTATTCCTGAGTTTCTTTCGAAGTCTTTGCACCATAATATCAACCGCTCTCGTATTTCCGATATACTCAAACCCCCATACTTTCTCAAGCAACTCATCTCTCATGAACACACGCTGAGGATTCGAAACAAACAACTGACATAAATTAAACTCTCGATACGTTAACTGAATTTCTTGCCCACTCACATGTACCTTTCTTTCCTTTGGACAAATTACCAATTCCCCTGCTCGGATCACCTCATGAGTAGAAGACACTTCCTCCTTCCTCACACGCCGACTCATATTTTTCACACGAAGAATAAGCTCCGCATAATTAAAAGGCTTCGTCACATAATCGTCCGCACCAAGCTGCAAGCCAAGCAATTTATCATTCATCTGACTCTTTGCTGTCAGCATAAGCACTGGGATATCACGATCCTTCTCTCGGAATAAACGTAATAACTCATACCCATCCGTATCAGGAAGCATCACATCTAAAATGAGTACATCCGGCTGCTCATTCCATCTCTCTAAAGCTTCTCTCCCATCAGCTGCCGTCAATACTTCATATCCTTCCATCTCTAACTGCATCCGAATTAAATTGCGGATACTCGATTCATCATCAACTACAAGTATTTTCATCATCATCCTCCTTCCATCCCGTATTATAGTACAGTTTAGTATAGCAAAAATCATACAGAAAAAGAGAGGGTATTGTCGAACATATGTTGAACGACGATACCCTCTCTTTTCCATTTCTACTTACTTCTCATAGCCATGAGGTTTCTTCTGATGCCAATTCCAAGCGTGTTCAATAATTGTTTTAACCTCTACATACTGTGGATTCCATCCTAATTTCTCTTTCGCCTTTTGTGAAGAAGCAACTAGACGTGCAGGATCTCCCGTTCTTCTTGGTGCTACTTCTGCTGGGATTTCATGATTCGTAACTTCACGAACAGCTTCAACAATTTCCTTTACACTAAAGCCATTACCATTTCCTAAGTTATAGAAATCACTTTCCCCGCCGTTTTGTAAATCTTTCAGACCAAGGAAATGGGCTGCTACTAAATCTTCCACATGAATATAATCGCGAATACAAGTACCATCTGGTGTATTATAGTCTTCACCAAACATCATAATCTTTTCACGTTGCCCTAAAGCAACTTGTAAAACTAAAGGAATGAGATGTGTCTCTGGACGATGATCTTCACCAATAATACCGTTTGGCGTTGCACCAGCTACATTAAAGTATCTGAAAATCTTATACTTTAAATTAGAAGCTTGGCTATACCAATAAAGCATTTTTTCAATCGCTAACTTCGTCTCTCCGTACGTATTCGTTGGATTTGTTACAGTTTCCTCAGTAATAAGATCAACATCTACCTCACCATAAGTCGCCGCAGTAGAAGAGAAAATAAACTTATCTACTTTGAACTCATCCATTACTTCTAACAAACAAAGCGCACCGTACACATTGTTATTGTAATATTGAAGAGGCTTCTCCATGCTAACTCCAACTAAAGAATCAGCTGCAAAATGCATAACCGCTTCGATATCTTCTTGTTTAAAAACATCTCTTAAAAATTCTTTATCACGAAGGTCACCATTATAAAATTTTGCACCTTCCGTAATTGCATCTTCATGACCAGTTTGTAAGTTATCTACTACTACTACCGATAAACCTTCATCCACTAGTTTTTTAATAGCGTGAGAGCCGATATAGCCCGCTCCGCCGCAGATTAAGATTGAATTCATTGTTTTCCTCCCACATAATTACTACGATTTCTTAATTACTTTACTAATATAAAAGGTTTGCGATTGCTCGTATACCTTTCATATACCCTTCATTACTTAGCTACAAAATAATCCGTTACATATTGCGCCCAAACTTCATGCCCTTTGGCACTTGGGAAACCGAACTCTGCTTGTAAGTACGGTAAAATTGCTTTCGTTGTTGCATCAGGCCACGCTCCTCAATGATCAACATATGTATAACCATTTTGCGTCGCAAATTGTTTTAATGCTTCAACCGCTTTCGGGTAATTCTTCGCACCATACACTGTGTATGGTGGTTAAATCATAATTGTAACGCCTTTTGTACTAGTAGAAAGTGCTTGCACAAACTTCTGTGTACTCGCTACAGAATTTCCATTACCAGTTTTTCCGTTATCAGTAATAAATGGTGGCTCAAATAAAATTACATCTGGATTTTCTTTCGCAATCTCTTTATCACGTTTATTCGTGATTAATTCTTCTGTACTTTCACCCTTATATTCCTTTACCGTAAGAAGCCTCTAAATTAGCAGTAAACTTAGCTACCCAAGCATCTTTTTCAGATGAAGAAGCTTCATCACCAACAATAACAAGATTTACTGCCTTTTTATCCTGAGCAGCTTTCTTTAATTTCTCTTTCACTGCATCTGGCAAGTTCTTTGCGTATGCTTCATTAAAAGATGACTTTGCATCTTGCTTCTCTTCTTTTTTCGTCTTCATATTCTCTACTTTAGTCTTTGTCGTTTGTACCTCATTTGTTTGCGCTGTTGCATTTGCAACTTTTTTACTCCAGTACATTTTCCCACTTGCAATAGAGGCTACAAACAATACGAACATAACTAAAATAACTATTGATTTCTTACTCATCGATTCACCTCGTCTATTAATACCACATTATATAATGCTAATATAAAAACATGCAAAAATAAACCCAACTCTTTCCAAAGAGTTGGGTTTATTCATACTATATTACTTATTTTAGCTCAAGATGTGCTCTTAATTTATTCGTTAAATCTTGCTTCGCTGCGTCTGGAACATAGTAGTACCAAATGCCGTCAGCTGCTTTATGTCCGTCACCTGGGATTTGAATATCTTCGCTATTCTCCAAGCAATTTTTATAGTTCTTCTGCATATCAAACATTTGATTTTGTGTTAAGTTTGTTTTCACGTTCTTTTGGATTGCTGTTAACACATCACCATAACTTGTAAGTGAAGAGAAACTTGCACCCTTTTTAATAACCGCCTGCATCACTTGACGTTGACGCATTTGACGACCGAAATCACCACGTGGATCTTCTTTACGCATACGAGTATACGCTAAAGCTTGATCACCTGTTAAATGAATATTTCCCTTTTGGAAGTGTTGACCCTCAAGAGAAAATTCTAGGTCATTATTAACATCTACACCACCGACCGCATCAACAATATCCTTAAATCCTTCCATATTAACTTCTATATAATAATTAATAGGAACACCCAAGAATTTTTCCACCGTTGCAACAGACATATCCACGCCACCAAATGCGTAAGCATGATTAATTTTATCACTTTTTCCTTTACCTACAATTTCCGTATACGTATCACGAGGGATACTTAACGTCTTCATAGAATTGTTTTTCGGATTTAAAGTAATGACCATTAAAGAATCAGAACGCCCTTTATCTTCACCGCGTTCATCTGCACCTAGCAACAGGATTGAAACAGGTTCAGATTTATTAATTTTTTCTTCTTGTTTGTTACCTTGATCACGCTTTAAAGGTTTATGAACTTCATTTAATGTACTTGAGACTTTAGAATATACATTATAAGCGTATACTCCTCCACCTATAATTAGTACTCCTATGATTCCTAATATCCAAAATAGAATTTTCTTTTTCATTATTATAGACCTCATCTTTCAATCATTCTGAATAAATCTCCAGATAATACAAATATTAATTTAGTCTATTATACTAAGAATGATACGCTATAACCAGCGTATCAAAGTATATTATATCTTAAGTATTCTAAGCCGCTAGTGGCCTTTTCAAAAAGAATCACGATTATTTTACTGTATAGTATTTTACATACCAATTAGCGAACTCCTGTAAGCCTTTTTCTATAGAAGTTTCAGGTTTAAAATCTACAGCCTTCTGTAATAAATCAGTTGATGCATAAGTAGCCGGTACATCTCCTGGTTTGATAGGCTCAAATACCTTTTCAAATGTCACTTCTCTTCCTAAAGCTTTACCTAGTACTTTCTCTAATGTTTCGATAAATACCATTAGTTTTTCAGGATTATTATTTCCAATATTGAATACTTTATGTTCAACATCGCCTTTAGGTGGATTACTTAAAAGACGTTGGATCCCCTCAACAATATCATCTATATAAGTAAAATCACGATATAGATCATTTTCAAAATCACCATTATTAAATATTTTGATTGAATCACCAGCAAAATACTTATCAGTAAAACCAAAGTAAGCCATATCTGGACGTCCCATTGGACCATACACCGTAAAGAAGCGAAGCCCAGTAGCAGGAATTTTATACAAGTGACTATACGTATGAGCCATTAGTTCATTTGATTTCTTAGTAGATGCATAAAGTGATACTGGATTATCTACAAAATCTGTTTCCTCGAAAGGAACCTTTTTATTTGCTCCATAAACAGAACTAGATGATGCATATACAAGATGATCAACCGGGAAATGTCTACATGCTTCAAGAATATTATAGAAACCAATAACATTACTTTGAATGTATACATCCGGATTTTCAATTGAATATCTCACACCAGCTTGCGCAGCCAAATTCACTACAATATTTGGTTTGTACTCTTCAAAAAGCTTAGTAATCATATCCTTATCAGAAATATCACCTTTAATAAAAGTAAATTTCTCATACGGTTTCAGTTGCTCTAAACGAGCATATTTAAGATTTACATCATAATAATCATTTATATTATCGATACCTATTACTTGGCAACCTTGTTCTAATAATTTCTTAGATAAGGAATATCCAACAAAACCTGCCGCTCCAGTAACAAGGTATACTTTACTATTATCTAGAGGCTTGTAATTCAATATAATCCGACTCCCTCATACATTCTCTACTTGTAGCTTTTCTTCCGATAGAATGATACTCTATCCCAGCTTCTTGCATCGCTGAAACATCATAAATATTTCTTCCATCATATACTAGGGGCGTTCTCATTAACTTCTTATAATTTTCTGGAGCTAATTCTTTCACTTCTCCCCATTCTGTAAAAATAAAGCAGACGTTTGCACCTTCTAAAGCTTGTTCAACATTAGCAACATATGTAATATTACCATTTTTATTTTTACCGTCTGGATATACCTTAGCAAAGTTGCTTGCACCTACTGGATCAAACGCATAAATATCTGCACCTTGTTCTAATAGTAAAGGGATATTTTCAAGAGACGCAGCTTCTCTTAAATCATCTGTTCCAGGTTTAAACGTCAGTCCTAGTACCGCTACTTTTAAACCACTAAAAGTAATTAACCTTTGGCTAGCTTTTTTATATAATAAAGTCTTTTGATCTTTATTCACATCAATTGTAGCCTTTACTGTTCTTAATTCGTAACCATGTTGTCTCGCTAAATATTCTAATGCTTTTGTATCTTTAGGGAAACATGATCCCCCAAAACCGATGCCCGCATTTAAAAACTTACTTCCAATACGCTCATCAAAACTCATACCTTTTGCAACATCTTGGATATCCGCACCAACTAATTCACAAAGATTTGCAATATCATTCATATAAGAAATTTTGAGGGCAAGAAAATCATTAGAAGCGTATTTAATCATTTCAGCTGATCGTCTATTTACTGAAACGATAGGTAAATGAAACGGTTTATAAAGATTCATTAATACTCCTTCAGCCCATTTACTTTCTGTACCAATGACAATTCTTTCTGCATATAACGTATCATGAACAGCAGAACCTTGAGCTAAAAATTCTGGATTCGATGCAACTTCTACTTTCACATCATTAACTAAAAAGTCCTGAATAAACTGCTCTACTTTATCGTTCGTTCCAATCGGAACAGTTGACTTTACAACAACAAGGCAATCTTTTTCTATACTTTCAGCAATTTGCTTTGCAACAGTTGCAATATATGAAAGATTTGCAGAACCGTCAGCTTGTTCTGGAGTTCCTACACCAATAAAAATCGCATCTGCATCTTTATATACTGATTTATAATTAGTTGTATAATTAATTCTGCCAGCAGCATAATTTTTTTGCATTAATTCCTCTAAACCAGCTTCATAGATTGGTGAAACACCTGATTTCATTAAATCTACTTTCTTTTCATCAATATCAACACAAGTTACTTGATGCCCAACTTCAGCAAAACATACACCTGCCACTAGACCAACATAACCTGTTCCTGCTACCGCTATCTTGTACATATTTACCTTCCTCTTCATATGTTAATTAACAATTCTATATTCCTCAATAATATAGAAGCGTCAAGCATTATACTATTTTATATTATTGCCCCAATATTTATTTCATAAAAAATAAATAGGGGTACTTCATAAATAAAATCTCATAATTTAGTATCCCACTAAAATAAAACTAAATCTCTTTTATCTTTTTAGCTGGTACCCCAACATATAATGAATCTTTATTGATCTTTCCCTTAACAATCGAACCAGCACCAATAACAACATTATTTTCAATAATCGTTCCTGATAAAACCCTTACCCCTGCCCCTAACCAAACATTAGAGCCTATACTAATGGGATTAGAGATTACTGGATTATCTCTGTATATAGTTCCAGATGTATAATCATGTTCAAAGGAAACAATCGTACAATTATGTGCAATCGAAACATCTTTTTGTATTTCTACTCCACCAGTAGCGTCAATATAACATAAAGGGTGAAAACTAACATTATCTCCTACTACTAAATTTTCTAGCTTAAAGAAATATACTCCAGGTCCAATTAAAACATTCTCCCCACAAGATTTACATAAAACCTTAAATATAGTATATCTTATGCCTAATCCTAAATATCCTGGCAAGTTTCGATTTAACACTAATAAAGAATACAATACTTTCCTTGGAAACAAACTCCAAATTCCTATCACTATTCTTAAAAAAAATTGGAACTTCTTTGCTTTTTCTCTTCCTCTCAACTTTTTCAAGCCCTTCCCGTTAAATAATTAATAATATCCCGTTTTACTTTATTTTTGTTTGCACCATACCTAAATCTCCAAATAAACAAAGCAAGCATTCTACAAGGGACTGGATAAACCCTATATTTATTAATAATTTTTGGTATTGGATGATTATTTTCTTTTAAAATATTGAACAATATAATTCTTGCCAAATCCTTATTTAAAATTTTTCCCATCCTTTTTTTCATAGATACCTTTTGTATAGACGAACTTGTATTATTCTGATGTCTCCTATAACACATTAAAGGTTCCTTAAAAGCATAACCTTTATTATAAGCCAATAATAATTGTATTAAGGCAAAATCTTCTCCCTGAATTAAGGTAGGAAATCCACCCACCTTAATAAAATCATCTTTCCTTACAATAAGGCTACTAGTAGGCACTGAATGAATACGAAAATTCCAATCAAAATCTATTATTTTTGGCGGTAAAGTGTATAAATCAAATACTTTTTCATGATTCTCCAAAATTATACTATCTACTTCAATATCATCATGTATTATTAAGCCGTTTGAAAATACAAAAGAAATATCCTGTTCCTCTTTAAAAATTCCCATTTGTTTTTCAAGTTTATTAGGAAACCAAATATCATCAGCATCAAGAAAAGCAATAAAATCTCCGGTAGCAATATTTACACCTTTATTTCTTGCACTAGAAGCTCCACTATTTTTTTGAGTAACATATTTAAATCTTTCCTTATTATTTTCTAACCACTCTAGCGTCCCATCCGTTGAACCATCATCTATAATGATAATTTCTTTGTTTGTATATGTTTGGTTTTCTACACTTTTCACCGCAAATTCTATTAATCGTCCTGGATTATAACTTGGTATTATAATACTAACCAATGGCTCTTTCATCAATCTCCATCCACCTTAAAAGCTTCTTTAAATTCATTAAAGTAGTTTATTTTTTTCTCTTTTAAAATGTCCTCTCTATAATTCTTAATCTCATTAATTCCTAAATTAGAAAGTTCACTTAGTAAAGAAGGAGATTCCATTAATCTTCTAATTGCTTGAGCTAATGTCTTATAGTCACCAACAGGAGCTATACACTCTTTAGGCAAAATTTCAATTGATCCAGAAACCTCTGTTGATACTACCGGTAATCCCCTTGCTAACGATTCAAGTACTACCCTTGGCATACCTTCTGTAAGAGAAGATAGAACAAATAAATCATTTTGATCATATAAACTAAAAAGTTCCTCCCCCCATGGTACAAAACCATGGAATTTTACATATTGTTCTAGTTCCAACTCTTTTACAAACTGTTTTAATTCTGATTCAAGGGGACCCTTCCCCACCATATTTAATTGAATATTATAATTAAAGTTTTTTATAATAAAATGAAGCGCCTTTATTAAAGTTCTTTGATCCTTATAAGGACTTAAATTACCTACATTAATTATTTTAAAAGGTTCTGAAGTTTGCTCCCAAACCCTTGGTGTTTTAATAAAGGAATCTGGTAATCTTAAATCACTTATTACTGCTGCTTTAATTATATTTTTTGGCGCATATCTTTCTTTTAAAGTATCAGAAACATAAATACATCCGTATGCCCCTTCAAGATGCCTCATATGCATTTTTAGAAAAATTTGCTTTACAAACTTGGCAAAAGGAATACCTCTAGCTTTTAAAAAGCCTTCGTGCATTGATTGCTCGCCTCTACTTTCAACAACATAAGGCTTTTTATATTTTTTTAAAGCACTAAACGCTAACTCCGCTTCAAATGATGGGCTATGCAATATCCCACCATCTAATGATTTAACTAATAAATTAATCTTATTTCTCACCTTTATTATACCAATTGCATCCTTTTTCTTAATAGCAGATGAGTCAATAAACTTGACATTCTTATTATCAGCTCTTTTACATCCAGTTGGAAGCTCATTTACTTTTTTTAATGGAGCTAAGACAAAAATTTCATCAAAACTTTTAAGATATTCATCCCACATCGTATTATTATATGATGTCGTTGTCCAAACCCCATCTTCACTTTCATAGTATTGTGAACTTATAGCAAAAATTATTTTCATGTATTAAACCTCTTTTTCTTAAATTTCATATATATTATTAATGGAAAGATTAAAAACAAATCCTTTGCAACATGCCATAATATTAACCTTGAATCGTGCAGTAAAAATTCCGCACCAAATGTAACTAACAAACCTGCTACAACCGGTGTAATACTCCCAAATTTATTTCTATTTATTACTTCATTTATAACTTCTAGGAAATAGCCAAATATAATTGCTAAAGTCCATATCCCTAAAAATCCAAAGTTCACATAACTTTCTGCCCAGAATCCTCCTATTTTTGCTGTAGTAGGCCTATATTGTTCATAAAATCCTCTACCAGATTCTGCATCATGAGACAAAGCAATCATACCCGGGGGCTTATTAGGTACAATCCAACTAGGTAACATAGTTAAAGCAGCATCAACATAAGTCTTTCCATGCTGGTAATCAATATTACCATTGGGTTGCAATTCCTTATAATATAACATCCAAATGTAATAGCGCCCTAAATCTGTAGCAATTGTGTAACCAGGTGTCAATTGTTCATATTGGTTTTGAATAGACTTTCGGTAATTACTATCTACCAAATAATCGGCATTATATTCCGCATACTTGAATAACTTATATTGTGTAAGTAATGGTATTAATATAATTGTAATTACTATTAACTTTGTAATATTAAATTTTTTATTTAAATAATTTACATAGATATATAATCCCCAAAATGCATAAACTAGAATGAAGAACCTGCTACCTCTATCTAAGTTAAATAAAGAAATTAAGACCACAATAACTAGTAAATATATTAGCCCCAGA
This sequence comes from Bacillus nitratireducens, assembly GCF_036320425.1. Lineage (NCBI taxonomy): Bacteria > Bacillati > Bacillota > Bacilli > Caryophanales > Bacillaceae > Bacillus > Bacillus nitratireducens. Next base: position 278,912 of record NZ_JAUMJO010000005.1, on the reverse strand, counting down.
AACTTTACGTTTTTATCTTTCTTAGCAACTTTACTAGCCCAGTTAAAATATAAAAATATTAACCCTACACTAAAAAAATCATTTAAAACATAAAGGGTACCCGTTAATACACCTAAGCCTATCCCTGACTCTATAATCATATTTGCACTAAAACCAACCAGTATATAAACAAATGCGATGAAAGAAATATTAGGTACTTTTATTTCTTCATTCTTAAAAGCTTCTTTTTTTATTCTCCATTTAATATTTTTTCTAATATAGCTCCCAAAATAAAACAATGGTATCACCGGTAATGAAGTCCAAGCAATAATAGCTATTAGGTTTGTAAAATCAGATGGTAAATTATTCGCAATCGGCTGATGCGTTATTAGATGGTACAATGGAGAATAGATAAAAATTAGTATCGAAGTATACGTAAAAATAGCCCAAATATCCAAAGTGGGTACCTTATGAAAAATTATTAATATTATTCTTCGAATGATAAATAAAGCTGTAATTGCAATCGGGATTAAAGTAACTACTTCATTGGTGCTAAAAAACAAAAGTGATATTGAACTAAGTATTACAAGTAGAGCTACGAGTAATACATTAATTAATAGTGGAAATGAAATTACATTCCCACTATTTCTCATTTTACTGTGTTTCATAACTTACTTTCCTTTCACTTTCTTTATTCACTCTTAAAATTATTACAAATCTTCCAATCGCAGTAATACAAGAGCCTACAAGTAATGTAACAGCAGCACCGTATAATCCCCATATCGGGATTAACAAAAATGCACAAATACATGTTGCAATTAACATGAAAATAAGTTGAGGTAACTCATTCTTATAAGTTTTAGTAGCAATAGTTGCGTATCCCATAAACTCAGCAGGATATCTAAAAATAGTCGCTGCCATTAAAAGAGTTAAAAGCGAAGAATATTCGATATAATCTGATCCAAAAAGAATATACAATAAGAACTCTCCAAGATAAAAGGTCAATAATGTACTTACCAGGCCTAACATCAAGCCAAAGACAACTAGTTTATTAAATAATTTATTAAAATCACTTTTTGACTCCCGATCACTATAACGAGATAATTTATTGCAAAACGACTGCCCTATCGCCCCAACGAGGGTATTTCCCGCTATCATTAGATACGAGAGGGCTGTAAAATAACCTAATTGTTCTGTATCAGTATAATAAGTAATAAAATATCTAGTTATATTTGTATTTAATGAATATAGAAGTGAGATAATTCCCAAAGGTAACAGAGCCCTATATAAATAACTAACCTTTTTCATATCATCAGGTAATTTCAAGTAATCTTTAATATTTCTCTTCTTATTCATATTAATTTTAGAAATATCATATATTAAAAGCGTTACTAACCATGATAATCCTATACTAAGAGTGGCCAATAAAATATCTCTTGTGAAATAATAAAAAATAAAAAACAAAAAAGTTGATGAAATACCTTTTATAAAATTTGAAAATCCTACTTCATGAAGTTTTTCTTGTTGTTGCAAAATACCATAAACTAATTCGGAAACTAATTGAACATTTTTTGCTAACAAGTAGATAAATACTAATTGTGTTACGTCAGAACTAGCTTTTGTAATAAAACAAATACCTAAGGATATTATAGTTGCTAATATTACATTTAAAATTACAATTTCAATATACGCAGATGAGTTACTTTCTTCACTAGTAACTTTATTTCTAATTTGCATCGTAAAAAACATGTATACAGGACCTGTAATCGCTAGCATTAACCCAAACTCTCCTACAACTTCAGCATTACCTAGTCTCGCCAATATTATTATTATTAAAAATTGTGATGCCATAAAAAATGCTGATCCCATAAAAACCGATATAACCTTAAGTAACATAGACTTAGAATTAATCATAATATCATATAACCCTCTTACTTATAATTATTTCTGTACACTGTTTATTACGTCTAGATAAGCATTCAGAACAATATTTCTATCAAATTCCTTTTCAACTTTCTTTCTACCCGCTAAGCCCATGTTCTTTTTATCCTGCCAATCCATACTTAAAAAGCGCTCTATTTTTTCTATTAAGTCCTGACTATTCTTTTGTTTGACAATTAAACCATTTTCTCCATGTTCCACAATTTCCCGACAGCCACTTCTATCAGTGGTAATAATAGGCCTTCCACAAGCAGCACTTTCGAGTAATACATTAGACATACCTTCTGGATAATATGTAGGATGAATAGTACAATGAGAAATTTTATGGAACTCTCTTATATCACTTTGCATTCCATGATACTGAATTATCCCTTTTTCCTGCATTATCTTTAATTTTTCTTCATATTCACCTTCACAAAATCCTAAAATATGAAATATAGTATTTGGGTATTTCTCTCTTATGTATTTAGCAGCATCTAAATATTGATCAATACCTTTTTCCCTCATTACACGAGCAATAAATAAAAAATTAACCTCTTTATCCAATGGATATTCCAGTATGGGATAATAATTAAGATTAACACCAGATCCTGGTATTAATCTTGATTTCCCCTTAACAACCTTTTTTGTACTAAAAAAGGTTTTATTTGATTCATTTTGAAAGAATACACATGTCGCGTCTTTTAGGGCATTTTTATATAGAAATAAAGTGACTTTCTGTAATATCCCATCATTTTCTACCGCTGTTCCAAGACCAGTAATATTACATACATAAGGAATACCTGCCATCCTACAAGCTAGACCGCCATATACGTTAGGCTTTATTGTGTAGGTTAACACCACATCAGGTTTTACCTCTTTAATAATCTTTTTATAGTTCATAAATAATTTTACGTCGGTTATTGGATTAGTACCCCTTCTACTGATTGGTGTATTAATGAACTCACATCCTATTTCCTTTAATTGATGTATAAATTCACCATCTGGGAGTGAAATATAAACTTTATATTCTTTCACTAATTCTTGCATAAGCTCTTTTCTAAATTTATATAAACCGACATCGTTATTTGCTAATATTAAAACCTTTTTCATTCTATAATCTCCTAGATGGAACCCCAACATAAGTTCCTAATTCAGTTATATCCTTAACAACAACAGTTCCTGCACCAATTCTACAACCACCAGTAACATTAATATTATTACTTATAATACTACCAATTCCCAACCAAGTACCTCGCCCAATATTGACCGTACCCGCCAAATGTGCCCCCGGTGATATATGAACATAATCCTCAATTATATTGTCATGATCCACCGTAGAAGTAGTATTAATAATGCATCCTTTCCCGATCTTAGTACAGCAATTAATCACAGCTCCTGCCATAACTACAGTTCCTGCTTCCAAATAAACTTGTTCTCCGATAATTGCACTCGGATGGATCAATACCGGAATGCTCGCCCCTTCGGTCTCAAGTTGCCTCTGAATCTTCTCTCGTATGACATTATTACCAATTCCAACAAAAAAATCGTAATCATCTATATACTTTGAGATACTTGCTGATTTATCAATAATTTCTATTCCCATTGAAGATTTTAGAGTTTCGTTATCATCTAAAAAGGAAATACTCTGCCATTTATTCATTTTCAGTGCGATATCAGCTATGACTTTTCCGTGGCCACTAGCTCCTATTATAAGAAGTTTTTCTTTCATAACTTTATACTTCCTTTTCCATTCCTTTTAAATGGCTCCATTGTAGCAGCAGTTTCTGAATTAATTCCTTCTCTAATAAAAACTTTCTTAATCGTTAAAAGAATGATTTTCCAATCTGTAATGAAACTTACACTCTCAACATACTCTACATCATAATTAAACTTTTCTTCCCATCTAATAGCGTTCCTACCATTAACTTGCGCTAATCCCGATAATCCTGGTCTAACTTCATGACGTCGTTTTTGATGTTCGTTATATAACGGTAAATATTGAACTAATAAAGGCCTAGGTCCTATAATTGACATATTACCTTTAAAAATATTAAACAAGCCTGGCAACTCATCAAGTGATGTTGAGCGTAAAAATTTACCGAACTTAGTAAGTCTTACACTATCAGGTAACAATTCACCATCTTCGTTTTTTTCATCAGTCATTGTTCTAAATTTATACATTTTAAAAATGTTCCCATGTAATCCCGGTCGCTCTTGCTTAAACAACACTGGGCTACCTAATTTTATTTTTACAAGAAAAGCAACTATAAGAAATACTGGACTAAGCACTATAATAGCAATTACAGACAGTATAAAATCCATCGGTCTTTTTATAAGTCTTCTATAGATGCCACCTCTAGAATTCCTCATTACGCTAACCACAACCCTTTAATAATTTTCACAACTCTTTCTAAATCTGCGTCTATCATCTTCGTATCGCTTGGTAAACAAACACCATTCTCAAAAAGTTTCTCTGATACATCTGTACCAACAAAATCATATTTCCCAAAGAACGGCTGCATGTGCATTGGCTTCCAAACTGGTCTAGATTCAATATTTTCTTTTTCAAGAGCTACCATAACATCAATTGGTCGAATTTCACCATTTAAAGTCATGCAACTTAGCCAATAGTTTGGTTCATTCCATTCATTACTAGGCATAAATTCAATACCTTCAAGATTTTCTAATTCTCTCTTATAAAAATCGAATATGTATCTTTTCTTTTGAACCCTTTGATCTAATACCTTAAGTTGTCCTCTACCAATGCCAGCAACTACATTACTCATACGATAGTTAAAACCTAATTCACTATGTTGATAATGTCTTGCTTGATCTCTACTTTGAGTGGCCCAAAATCTTGCTTTTGAAATTCGTTCTTCATTATCAGAAACAAGCATTCCGCCACCAGAGGTAGTGATGATTTTGTTACCGTTAAAAGAGAAAATACCATAATCTCCAAAAATACCAGTATGCTTACCTTTATAGTAAGTCCCTAAAGACTCTGCTGCATCTTCAATTAAAGCAACATCATATTTCTTACAAAGTTCAACAATCTTATCCATATCTGCAGAAAGCCCATAAAGGTGAACTACTATAACTGCCTTTACATCTGGATATTTTTTAAAAGCCTCTTCTAATGCTTTAGGGCACATATTCCAAGTTTCATAATCGCTATCTATAAAAACAGGCGTAGCATTTTGATAGATAATAGGGTTTGCAGTAGCTGAGAATGTAAGCGTTTGGCAAAAAACAACATCTTCCTCCCCTACTCCAGCTGCTTTTAGAGCCAGATGAATTGCAGCTGTCCCAGAAGATAGCGCTGCGGCTGCTTTAGAGCCAACTTTCGTTGCTAGTTCTCTTTCAAATCCATTCACATTTTCCCCAAGTGGTGCAATCCAATTTGTATCAAATGCTTCCTTAACATACTGCATTTCATAACCTTCATCACTCATATGTGGTGATGAAAGAAATATTCTATCTCTCATTTAAAAAACTTCCTTCCCCTAAATTAATTTTTAAGATTAATTTTATTATTTGCAATATCTAATAATCGTTCTCTTATTTCCTCGTTACTAATTTCCTCAAAATCATTCATAAACTGTCTTAAAATCTCTTGATCCATTAGAACAGCTTTTCCTATATGAATTTTAGGGAATATTTGCTCCGGATGAATTTCACCTTCATTTAATAACTCTTCATACATTTTTTCGCCTGGTCTTAATCCAGTAAATTCAATTCCAATTTCTTCAATAGAATACCCTGAAAGAGTAATTAAATTTTTAGCTAAATCAACAATCCTTACTGGATCCCCCATATCTAGTACGAACAATTCTCCACCCCTAGCTAGCGTTCCAGCCTGAATAACTAATCTTGAAGCTTCTGGTATTGTCATAAAGTAACGAATCATATCAGGGTGAGTAACTGTTACAGGTCCACCTTTTTGAATTTGTTTCTTGAATAATGGGATTACACTTCCTCTACTTCCAAGAACATTACCGAATCTAACTGCAACAAAACGTGTACCAGTACTAATGGATGCCATATGTTGGACAATCATTTCCGCAAATCGTTTTGTAGCTCCCATTACATTCGTCGGATTTACCGCTTTATCTGTAGAAACCATTACGAACGTATTTACTTTAAATGTATCAGCCGCTTCTGCTACATTTTTCGTACCAAAAATATTATTTTTTACAGCCTCTTCAGGATTACGTTCCATTAAAGGTACATGCTTATGTGCAGCTGCATGATATACGATATATGGTTGATGCTTGTTCATTATTTCAAAGATTTTATGTCGATCTTGAATATCAGCAATTTCTGTCGTAATTTCCACTGCATCTTTATAAGTAACTCGCATTTCCATTTCAATAGTATAAATGCTATTTTCACCATGTCCTAAAAGAACAATTTTTGCAGGATTATACTTCATCACTTGACGACAAATTTCTGATCCAATTGATCCGCCCGCACCCGTTACTAAAATCGTTTTACCTGCAATCTTTTCCCCGATGCCCGCGTCATCTAATTGAATTGGCTCCCTACCTAATAAATCTTCCACTTGTACATCTCGAAATTCATTAACAGAAACTTTGCCATCTAAAAGATCTTCAAGCATTGGTACAATTTGCGTTTTTGCTTTCGTTTTTGTACACTTCTCAAAAATTTCGTTTATTTGATTTCTATTTAAAGATGGAATAGCAATAATGATATGCTCTATATCATTATCTTCCACAATCTCTTGAATATGATTTGTTGTACCAACAACCGGCACATTATAAATCTCCAATTTTTGTTTATTTCTATCATCATCAACAAACGCAATTGGATATAGATCCGCTTCTTTATTATGTTGCAATTGTCTTACTACCATAGTTCCCGCTGAACCAGCACCGATAATCAATGTTCGTGTTTTATCTGTAGCTTTCGTAATATATGTATCGCGAAACATACGCCATACAAAGCGAGAACCACCAATTAATAATAAATGTAACATCCATGCGATTGCTAAAATTCGAACATAAATATCATGATTTATAATTTGTTGAACAATTGCTGTTACAATAATAGAAAGTGTAATTGCTTTAAATATTTGTATTAATTCTCCAACACTTGCATATTCCCACGCCTTGTTATAAAGCTTATAAATAGCCGCAAAAATATGATGACTACACAATAATGTAATAGAGCTAATAATTACTGTCGCAGGGATTTTATTTAATACATTCGGATGTATGAACCAATAACTTAAATATACGGCGGTTAATACAATAAATGAATCTAATAAAATTAATAATGAGAGCCGTTTTCGATAACTCAATATACCTGTTCCCTTCTTTATATAATTCGCATCTTATTGATAATAAAAAAGGACATTCTCTTATGAATGTACCTCTTCTTTTTTTACAAGTTCTTTTATATACTTCATCAAGTCTAATTTCAATTCTTCGTTTTGAAGTGCCATCTCAATCGTTGTTTTAATAAATCCGAATTTTTCCCCAACATCATATCGAGTACCTTCAAAATCATATGCAAACACATGTTGAATTTCATTTAAACGTTGAATCGCATCTGTTAATTGAATTTCTCCACCTGCACCTGTTTGTTGGTCTTCAAGGAACATGAAGATTTCTGATGTCAATACGTAACGCCCCATAATTGCTAAATTAGATGGTGCTGTTCCCTGTGCTGGTTTTTCAACAAATCGGCGCACCTGATATTGACGACCATTTTGCGTGATTGGATCAATAATTCCATAACGATGCGTTTCATTTTCCGGTACTGTTTGCACACCAATTACAGACGAATGTGTTGCCTCGTACTCATTCATCAACTGACGTAAACATGGCGTATCAGCTTGTACGATATCATCACCAAGTAATACTGCAAATGGCTCATTCCCAATAAATTTACGAGCACACCATACTGCGTGACCTAATCCTTTTGGTTCTTTTTGTCTTATGTAATGAATATTAATCTTTGAAGATGCTTGTACTTTTTCAAGCATTTCATATTTACCTTTTTCTAAAAGGTTTTGTTCCAGTTCAAAAGAATGATCAAAATGATCTTCAATTGCACGTTTTCCTTTTCCAGTTACAATAATAATATCTTCAATGCCAGATTCAATTGCTTCTTCTACAATGTACTGAATCGTCGGTTTATCAACGATAGGTAACATTTCTTTCGGCATCGCTTTCGTCGCTGGTAAAAATCTTGTTCCCAGTCCAGCAGCTGGAATAATTGCCTTCCTTACTTTTTTCAAATCAATACCCCCAAATTTTATATATACATATGTATATAACAATAATAAAAAAACCTACCTATAGAGTCATATTTATAACTCCATAGGTAGAGTTTCTATCATAAATGAATTATGGGCATCTAACCCAGCCTCACACCATGCTTTTGACAACAAACGCGTCTAAGGTAGAAATTTACTCTACCCACAGCACGACCGAGTGCCCCCATTGATAACGGTTAGGAGGCATCACCAAGTGGTTTTCTCTTTAAAAGAGACCGAATATTTTTCTTTGTCTTATTTTCTCGGGCTCTTCTCGATAAATCATTTTTCCACTTATTAGTTCATATGTATTTTCCTTGAAGTCGTACAATGTAGAACTCCCAAATGTTTTCTCTACTGTTTCATACGCAGCTTGCAAGTGAAAGGAGCGCGTTGTTGTGTTATGAGCATCTGATGATATGACATGTGTTAAATGATGCTCAATAAGTTGCAATGAAAACTTCTTGATTTTCTTTCCGAACTTTCCTGTGACGCTTCCTGCGGTAATTTGTGTTAGTGCCCCTTGATTGACGAGCTTATACAACACATCGGGGCGTTCAATAATTTCCATATTCCGTTCTGGATGAACAATAACCGGCGTGATCCCTTTCACACGTAATTCATATAACATTTTTTCCGCATAGCGCGGGACATGGTTTGTTGGAAATTCAATTAATATATATTTATCCGTACGATTCAATGTAACAATACGCCCCGAATCATAGTCTTCTAATAACTCTCCGTACAACCTGATTTCTTGACCAGGTAAAATGGTTAAATTGATATCCTCTTCTTTTAATCTTTCATTTAACTGCTTTACCTGATGAAGAATGCTTTCTGCTAGATTCATATAAACCCCATTTTGGTGATGAGGAGTAGCAACGATTGTATGAATTCCTTCTTCGCATGCTGCCTTTGCCATTGCAATGCTGTCTTCGATTGATTGTGCTCCATCATCGACATTAGGCAAGATATGACAATGTAAATCAATCATTCTATTTCATCCTCTCTCCACATATTCTTCACATACTGAATATAAGAAGAAAAGATGAATGTTCACCTTTCCTTCTTTTGTATTTAGTTAGAACCGTAATAGTAATATTCGGATCCATTTTGTTCTTTATCGTTTAAGATAACGCCAAGTAATGTACCTTTTGCGCTATCTAATGATTGTTTTGCTTTAAGTGCCGCCTCTTTTTCTGTTACACCACTTCGAATAACAAGTACAGAAGCATCACATTGATTTGCCATAATGTGTGCATCTGTAACTGGTAAGATTGGTGATGTGTCAAAAATGACAAGGTCATACGTGCCAAAAGCTTCTGAAAGTAAATCTTTCATCGAGCTTGCACCCAGTAATTCCGCTGGATTTGGTGGGATTGGACCACATGGTAAAAATGTTAAATTACCGATTTTCGTTTGTGTCACACATTTTTCTAGTGTATTACTACGTGTTAATACACTTGTTAAGCCAAATATATTATCCACTTGCATCATTTGATGTAATGCTGGTTTACGTAAGTCTGCATCGATAAGTAATACTTTCTTACCTTGTTGTGCGAAAACAATTGCAATATTAGCAGCCGTTGTTGTCTTTCCTTCACTTTGATTCGCAGATGTTACGATAAGAGAACGAATCTTCTTATCAACAGATGCAAATTCAATATTTGTTCGTATATTTCGGTATTGCTCTGACACAGATGATTTTGGTTGTTCATATGCAATCAGCTGACGGCGAGCACGTAATATTTTTTTCTTAAGAACCAATTGTATGACCCCCTACTCTCTTCGTTGCTGATAAACTACCGCTCTTTGTGCCATCTTCCTCCATATGAGAAACGACGCCAAGAACTGGTACACCAAGTTGTTTTTCAATATCTTCTTCTTTTTTCATCGTGTTATCTAAGTACTCTAGTAAGAATGTAATTCCAACAGAAGCCATTAATCCAACAACAAATGCAATTGCTACGTTCAGCATCTTATTGGGTTTAATTGGTGACTGTCCTTCTGTTACTTCTGCTTTTGATAAGATTGTTACGTTATCAACACTCATGATTTTTGCAATTTCACTCTTGAATACTTCCGCTGTTGTGTTTGCGATATCACGAGCTAGCTTTGCATCTTTATCTTGTACAGTAACAGCGATCACTTGTGAATCTTTCTCGTTTGCGACGTTAATTTTGCTATTTAAAGCCCCAGTTGACATGTTAAGCTTTAACTTTTCTTTCACTTGATCTAAAATAACTGGGCTTTTCACAATAACTTTATATGTATTTGTTAATTGAAGACTTGTTTGTACTTCACCAGGTTGAAAAACACCTTCTTGCTTCTTTTGATTAACAAGAATTTGCGTCGAAGTCTGATAAATCGGCGTTATAAAGTAAAAACTTACGATCGCACTTACAAGTGCTGCACCAATCGTAATTACAAGGATCATAACTAATCGTTTCCTTAAAATAGCAAATAACTCTTTCAAACTTATTGTTTCTTCCATGCCTTCCTCCAGCTTTCAATAATTTGTCATAAAAACTTCTAAAAAAAATAAATTGTTGGATTTTAATCTTACAACAAACATCTGTTATCTAGTCCTAAAGTTGTTTAGTGATAGATAACTATTTAATATATTACAGAACTTATATTAGCATAGCAAGAATGGTTGAGAAAATTGTTGGAGAAATTGACAAATACTATACTACCGAATCTGACGAATTTCGACACAGTTTTTAATGTGTAGATTTTCATTTGCTATATACTGTCGATATATGGTTATTATTAGTATTACTAGTGAATATATCATTGATTGATCTGTGCATTTATACTATCCTGTTTATAAAAATATTAACATTGTTGATTTTTATTTTATTTTTTCTTAATCTTTCGATATCTTTTTCAGACTTTAGTTGATAAACTTTTTTTCGAAAGTCCCCAATTTTTTTAATCAAACGTTTGTTTAAAAGTAAGAGAACTTACCTATCGACAAATCCTCTTACCTTTCGTCCATTTCTTCATAATTCGCTTCAATAACAATAAAAAAGATGAATGACCATACTCTCTTCATTCATCTTCCAACGTAAAGTTATGTTAACAAATCTTTATTCTTTCTTATCACCAATTGCAAATGTGATTTCAGCTTCACAAGCGATTTCACCATTTACAGTTGCTACTGCTTTTCCTTTTCCAATCGGTCCACGGACACGTGTCATTTCGACTTCTAGGCGAAGTTGATCACCTGGGCGAACTTGACGTTTGAAGCGGCAGTTATCAATGCCAGCAAAGAATGCAAGGCGACCGCGATTTTCTTCCTTCTTCAGTACCGCAACAGCACCCACCTGCGCTAATGCTTCTACAATTAGAACACCTGGCATCACAGGATAATCTGGAAAGTGTCCATTAAAGTATTCCTCATTTGCCGTTACATTTTTAATCCCAACCGCACGCTTTCCTTCTTCTACTTCTAAAATTTGATCGACTAGTAGAAATGGATAACGATGTGGAATAATTTCTTTAATCTGTTGAATATCTAGCATATCATTCTCTCCTTATATACCAAATTGGTCATACCACCAACGCACTGTCCTTATTATCCCATTCTCCATTGTTTTTGTCACGAAAAACAAGAAATGCTTTCTAACCAAAATATCTATTAGGACTATTCATACAAAAAAGATACACCCTTTTCCCTTCGCTAATCGGCATAACAAAATAATAGCAATTAACACGGAGGTTGGAAAAAGGTGTATATCAAAGTTAGGGAGAGGAAATATACATCATTTCCCTCGTATGTCGTATTCATAGCTCATTATAAAGGACAAAAATAAGAAAGAAAAATTTAATATTTACTCCTTTTTACCATTATCCCCTTAATTTTCTACAAATTTCTACAAATTTCTTCATTTTTCTTATATTATCTTAAATAGCATATCTAGAAATTAAGATTCGTAATCCAGAACACTATGCTTTATAAAAAAATAAATCTTCGTGGATTAGCCTTTAATAAAAACCCTATAAAATATCATCACAAAAGACACATTTATATTTTACAGAAATATCCAATATTACATATGAATTCTTTTAAATCTTTTTAACAATACATAAGAATAAAGTATAACTAATAAGAAATTGTCGCTTTTCCTTGTTTATCTATTAAATAAGGCATTCCGGAGTATTTAAGAGAAAAACTCAAATGAACTAAAAAGAAATACTTATATAATATTCTTCACTATCTCTCTTTCATCTCCTCAAATCGTTTCCCTTCTTAATTACTTATATAAAATTAGTAGCAATTCAAAATACCAACAATTCATTAGGCATTACCTCTCATTAATCACTGACCATAAAAATGTCTACAAGGTGCTTCAAAATATATTATCACAACTACACTAATAAACCTTTATATACAAAAAGCAGCGAGACCTCTAGTCCTAAAGACAAGGGGTCTCGCTGCTTTTTGTTATATGGTATAAATAAAATCAGGTTCCATGTTAAATTATAACACGGATATTTATACATGTATATAGACGGTATATTAATAATCCACAAAAAGTATTTCTAATTTTTTTACTGGTCACACAATTAAATTAAGCTCATATTTCCATAAAAAGACCAGTACACAAATACCAATTATCCCCCGAACCATAAATAATCAAATTGTGTTACCGGCCCGAAAGAAATAAAGGCAGTGTATTCCTTAAATTTATAAAAAATAATTGTGACTAGTCATATTTAAATGTTTACCTTAGCCTGTTGTCCAAGTAGACTACTAAATAAACCACTTTCATCTTTTGCCAGTTGTGCGAAACTACCGTGTTGAATAATTTGTCCTTGATCCATTACAATTACTTGGTCAGCTTTACGTATAGTAGATAGTCTATGTGCAATGACAATAATTGTCATGCTCCCTTTCAATCTTTCCAATGCTTCTTGTATTTTCGCTTCATTTTCAGCATCTAACGCACTTGTTGCCTCATCTAACACTAAAATAGAAGGCTTTCGAAGTATCGCTCTAGCCAGAACAAGACGTTGTCGTTCTCCCCCTGAAAGTTTGACTCCCCTATCGCCAATCAGTGTATCCAATCCTTGCGAGAGCCTGCTAACAAACTCAGCGGAAGCAGAAAATTCCAAAGCTTCCCAAAGCTGCTCCTCACTTGCATTTGGTTCAACCATTCTCAAATTGTCTCTTATACTGGCATTGAATAGAAATGGATCTTGAGGAACATAGCTAATAGATTTCCTCAATGATAATAGGTCCTTACTTGTCAACGGTTTGTTATCTATTAATAACTGACCGCTCTCCGGCTGCATAAGTCCCATTATGATATCAATTAATGTACTCTTTCCAGCACCGGAACGCCCTGAGATAGCTGTCATACAATTTGCAGGAATACGCAAATTAATATCTTTAAGTGAGTACACAGCATTTTCTTTATTGTAGCGGAAAGAGATATTTTGACACTCAATAGATTGTTCTATCTGCATAGGATTTATACAATCATAATTCTGCTCTATATCTTGCAATTCTATACTTTTCTTACACTCTTCCTGTAATTGCAGCAAATCTTTAAAAGCGGGAAGATTCGCTGCAATTTGTTCCATGTTTGATTGTATACCTGCAAATCGTGGCCACAAACGAGAAAATATAAGAATAATTAATAATAATTGCTCCGTTTTCGTCTGAAACAGCTGAACAGATAGAAAGATAAGAATGGCAATGAAAACAGCTGATGCAATTTTATAAAAGAGTTGAGAATTATTTCTCACCTTAATATATGCAAACTGTTCACGTTCCACATCTTCTACCCAATTACGTAACCACATATAACGAGATCGTTCTAGTGTATTGCTCTTAATATCCTTAATTCCATTAAAATGATCAGTTATACCTGCAAGATACGCTTTTGAATTCTCTGAGGTTCGACCACCTAATCTTTTTGATTTTTTAATAAATCTTCGTGAAAGAAAGGCAAGTACCACAGCGCAACATAGTACAAAAATTGTTATATCTGCCGCTAACCAAAAAGCGAAACCAATCTGTATAAATGTAAACATTAAAGAAGTGAGCAACTGTAAAAATAAATTAGTGCCTGCGCTAACACGCCCTAATTCCGTTGTCAAAGAATTGATAAGATCTGATTTTCTCTTTTTCACAAAGAAACTCCAGTTGGCCTGCAACAATCCACGATAAGTTTCCAATCTCAAATGATTAATAAAACGTATCTGGATTTTCGCATTACGAACTGTTATATTCCTTTGCAAAAGCGCTTGTCCCACGACCAATATAATATATATTCCTAATACAAGTGGTAATCCTAAAGTAGTTGGAATCTCACCTAGGAATCCAAGAACCCCTGAAAGAGGACTTGTCTGTTCATTCATCTTCGCAATACCGCTAATACTTATCATAGGAATTAATAATAAAATGCCGATTCCTTCTACAAGACTGACCAATACCATTCCCATGAGATTAACAATGAGAATGTTTCCAGTAAAAGAGTATAACCGCTTTGTAAAATATAAAATATTTCTCATTTTCACTTCTCCTTACGGTACCTCATTTCCCTCCAAATCCATAAAACCGGCCGCAAAGGGAAATATAAAACATGCAGTTGTTTTGGCAGTGGTAAAGTTTCCACATCCTGAGGATAAGGATACAACCAACTAAGGTGAAACAGTAGCTTTTGAGAGCTTGTCTTTAACAAATATAAATATCGCTCATGATATTTTGAAACTTCTTCTGGGACAGGATCTGTATGCAAGTTAATCATATTTTCCAAGTAATATATAGCAAGCTGCGCTAATTGCGTTACCTTTCTCCCTGACATTAATACTTTTGCCTCTTCCGCTATTATAAGAGTATCTAAAAGCTCAGAAGATAAAATAAGCGCCTGACCTACCAGTTGTTTGCATCCATATATTTCCAACATAACAATGAGTTCTTCCCAATCTATTTCTTGCCTTACCATACGGTCAATGTCCGTTAACCATCGAAGCCTGGACCAACCATGCCTAGTTCCATGAGTCACAAGAAACATAAACAAATCCTCTCTACCTAAAAAATAGACAGGATAATTTGTGACAGGACTTGTCCTCTTTCGCCCCCATAACTCATCGAAGTGTGGTTCCTTTCCCGGTCCTGGGTGTAGTCGCCAATGAATCTCTAATTTCACCTTACTTATCGGATGCATGTAAGTTGTATGGTGGCGTCTCCACTTCCATTCATTCATAACCGTCGGAAAATCATCCTCTTTGACATAACCATTCTTTACAAGTAATTCGTTCACTTTTCCAAGATCATCTATAGGAACAAGGGCATCCAGATCCCCTGATGTTCGAAGGGAAACATCTCCATATAGGTCTGCGCCAAGAATAGGGCCCTTCAAAAATAGAAGTTGAAGTTGGTTTTCAGCAAATAATTTACTTACTTTTCCCATTTCTCCACTTAAATGAAGCATATGGAATGTATTCCTTTTAAAATATGTACTTAATACTTGCACAACATTTGATGGAACTAACTGTTTATCAATAGATTTCATTTTTGGGTAAATGAACGCGTACATGCGATGATGCAGCGCCAGTTTCAAAAATTTGTTCCAATCAATATTTATGAACCAGTCTCCCGGGATTTCTTGTATCTCTTTATCTTCCTTCTTTATAATTTCAAGTAACAATTTTAGTTCTTTAGGTAAATGACTCAAATCAAGATTACAACCGGTATACATCTCATTCTCCTTCAAGATTTTTTTACCCTATCCTTTTTGCAAATTTACCAACAACGGTAAATCTCTTCATTTCTTCTACGCCAGTAATATAAAAGGGCCCGCTACGTAACCACGCATGGGCAATCATATTTCCCGTCTCATCTTTCGCGGTCCCTAAGTAAAGGGTACTTTCAATTTGACGCTTCTCCAACATTTTCATTGCAGCGATAGCTTTAACGAGACACTGGCTTTCCCAAAATGTATAACGGCTCATCATATGCACTGCTTGAGAAATTTCCCTTAACGTAATCTTTTCCGATTCATCATAGCTTAAAGACGTTTCTGCCATATGAATTCCTAATATAGGAGCAGCTTTAGAAAACGGTATACTTTTCAGAATACGAGCCCAGCCTAAATAAAAGAAAGCTTCTATAAGTAATAATTTTGTTCCCATATCGAACGACAAGAAAGCTTTGGCTTTATTTATGATATTCATCGATCCTACTCCTAATCTATTAAATCTGGAACGTTCAATTAAAAATCAAAGTTTTTCATCAACCGAGATTAACCCTTCTGCATACAAATGATTTAAGAAAGAGAGTACTTGTTCCTTACATTCTGCCTCTTCAATCATATATCGAGACAATAATATATCGATCACTTGATTGACAGATATTAATTCATTAATTAAACTCCAAATTTCACCACCTATACCTCCTAAGTTATAGTATTTCCCATTATGGATGCTCATCATCACTTTCTCCCCATCCATATCGCTCACTACATTTTCCTGACCTTGTACAACAAAACTGTGTAATGAAATTGTTTGTTTACTATTCATTATTTTTCCTCCTCTTTTAAAGACTCTAGAATTTTGGATACTAAATCATGTGCCGTAAACTTTGAAATAGGACGTCTCAATTGACACATATCTATTTTGTTTACGATATTTGTTGAATGCATAAAATGCCATTCCATCATCCCCAATCGTGGGATTAATGAATTCCTATATGTATGACGTAGCAATGTGCGTAGTCTCTCCAGTCCTTCAATCTGCTGAAGTTCAACATCCCCATTTTCTACTTTCACTAATTCGAATACACCTGCCAATGGTAATGGTTCCTCGAAAAAGTTAGCTGTAACGGGGACAGCATATTTAGTTTCTCTTTCAAATAATGGCTGATAATTCGCTGTCTCCATTCCAAACTGATCAAGACTCTCTTTCCATAACTTTTGTTGCGGGTAAGATGGTGTAACAAAAGGAATATTATCCTCAGAAAGAGACACAGCAATTACATCATCGCTTAAAAGCTTATAGCCTTTGCTTAAAAGGGCTGATGCAAGAGTTGATTTTCCAGCTCCTGATCTTCCTACAAAAGCATACGCCTTTCCATTGATGGCTATTACACTTCCATGCAGAGGGAGTATTTTTCTCTGCATCAACAATGCCCCCATACAAGTCCCAAGAATATAAAGCCGAATCTTATCTTGATCAGACCCTTTCATAGGTGAAACAATGATTTTTTCTCCATTTTTAATACAAAACGTAGCAGTTTCGGGGATTTGAAACATAATTAATTCTTCTTCAACTACAAACACTGACTTCGGAGAAGATAACTCTCCCCATAATTGGGACAAATCTGCAGTTTCTATTTTTACGTCTACTTCATTTTCGTAATTACTTACTTGAGGCAATTCCGGCAGGGGAATCTCACTTAATAGGGCTAATCCGAAGGCTTTGTAAATCTCTTTCTTTACAGTATGTATCATCTTTCTCACTCCAAATAGTTGAAAAATTGATTAAAAAAAACCCTTATACCGTAATTAAACTATATAAGGGCTGTAAAGCATATAAATCTCATTTAAATATTAGTGCATTAGCTGTGGTGAAGAGCGCCTTGCTCATCCTCATCTTCAAAAACTTGGTCAACAAGTCTCTTTCCAGGTCCAGCCATTGTCATGTTGATATCAAGTACTTCTAATACTGGTGATTGCCATTCTTGTTTCATAATTTCACCCCCTTTCAAATATATTTTTTGATAAATCGATAGACAATAAGACTACGCATTAAAATTCTAAAATCTGGATCAAACACGTATTCTACTCGTGGTTCTCCTTGAATTTTCAAAATCGCGCTCTTAATAATCTCCATATTAAAAAAGTTAGAGGCCACTGGGTCTTTACTAAGCTGCTGAAGTTCCTCGATAAACATTTTCCATGAAGGAATCATGCGATGAACCACATCAGCTGCCTGTATTCCCCGTACACGCTGATTTAACCTTACTTTGTCAGGAAGAAATCCTTTTGTGGACCTCCGGACAAGTGCACGATTTAAGCCATTTTGAACAAATTGTTCGAGTGGTAACGATAAACAGAATCGAATTACCCGTAAGTCATTCGTTGGATCATGCCCTTGTAAACCATAACGCAAGGAGAGCTTTGTTCCACTTGTACCCGTTGTATTCCACAAGTTTAGCTGTTCAAAATGTTTCTGCCTTATTTCGTATATATTTGGGATAGAGGCCCCTGTTACTTTCACACCATGTTCTTCAAGCTTTCTAAATACATCAGTACGTTTTGCAAGTTCTGGACTAACTAACGTTGGCAGTTCGTATTGCTGTTCTGAGGAAAACATGTTTTTTATCGATGGAAATGCTTTCTCCCCTACAACTTTCAGTATTCTCGATTTTTTGACCCCAACGTTCTTACCGTACAAATCAATTTCACGATAAAGTTGCAACCAGCTGAACTTTTTAAGTAAAATCGCATAATAATCTAAAGCTGGCCCCCAAGAGATTGTGAAATTTCCTCTCGCTCCATTTAAGAGCACCCCAATCCCTTGTTGTTGGGCTTTTTCATAAATTCCTTTCACCCAGACGGAATTTTCGAAAAATTTATATGGCATCTCCATAATCTCAAGCCAATCATCAATTTCTGAGAAAGAATTTTCTCCCGAAAAATTCAAATAATTCCCTTTAATATTCCCTACATGTTGTACTGTAGTTTGAATAAATGGCTTTTCATCAGCAATCGTATGACCACGAGTCCAATCAGTAAACCCTTCCGCAGGTACCGAGCTGAATGTATATAATTTTTTGTTCTCTTTTTGCAGGGCTCTCGCAGCAAAGCTAGCAACAGCTCCTGAATCTAATCCCCCACTTAAATGAGAACCAACATTACGATGAGTACGTAACCTTGATGTTACTGCGCTTTCAAATACGTCCCTGAACGCCTCTTCATAATCTTCATTTGATTTGAGTTGCAACTGCTCCTCTACAAATAACGTGTCGTATTTCGCAATACTAACTCTTCCCTTAACTACGGAGATAGTATGAGAAGGCGGGACTTGCTCTATATTTTTATGCACTGTTGAAAATGCATCTATTGTATCAAGCATATTAGGTATCGCTAAATATTCAGCTAACCATTGCTCATTCAATTCCTTCCCAACGTACGGTAAAGAAAACAGCGGTTTTATGCTAGTACAAAAAGCAAATTGATTTTGATTGCGGTAAAAGTAAAAAGTCCGACTTCCTGAAAAATCACGTGCACCAAAGAGCAATTGCTTTCTCTCATCCCAAATCATAAAAGCAAAATCACCAATTAGATACTTTGGTACATGCTCTCCCCACTTTTGATAAGCGAGTAAAATCAACTTACTATCAGGCATCTCTCTTCTATGTACCTTGTCTACTTGCAATCTATCGAATAATTCATTGCGATTATCAATAATAGCATCAGCAGTTATAACCAACTGTGTTTCATAATCATAGTAGGGTAATTGTTCATTAATAGATTCAGATGTTATCCATTTTGCATGGGAGCCAAAAAAAATATTTTCCTTGTGCCATATATCGGTATTGTCACCTGGATAACGAGATAAATCTTTCATGATTCCAATCCTATGTTCAGGCGGTATCGGTTCTCCATTTAAATGATAAATTCCGGTTATTGCACTCATTTTTTCCTCCCACTACGAGACAATTAAGGGAAAACCCGATGGATAAGCAAATTACTAGATATATCAAAAAAATGTTATTAATATACTAGAAAACCCTTTCCTCGAACTACCTCGTTTACGCATAACAGATTTTAAAACCCAATTTTATAGCCTTAAATCTTTTTCAGTTGAAGTATTCAAGCTTTCAGGCTACCTATCCTATTGTAAACCCTTGCATTTTAATTTTCTCAAAAAAGAACAAAGGTGTGATTTTCTTAATTCGAATCAAAATATTACCATCTGAATTTTATATAAATAAAAATCACTGAATTTAATATATCAATAAAACGTTTATATTCTTTATAAAGAATATAAACTCAGATTACCATTTCACCATTGCATTGTCAAGTATCTATATACTCAATAAAGTGAATATTTATGTATCTTTTTTAGTAACTGTAAGAACAAATAATACAGTACAACTTTAATCGGTAGGAGGCTTTACATCCCTACCGACTATTAATTTCATCAATCGAGATTTTACGAACATTCCATCTATTTTCTTAGTTTCCCTAAAATCTTAAGGTAGTGCTCTTAATACTCATAAATAGCAGGATAAACGTTATATCTTACAAATAAACAGGAGAATTTTCATCTTTTTATATTTTAAAAATTTCTGTGCTATGATATTTTATATAATTTATTATTAACCCACTAATTAAAGTTGATTTTTCACGTGTTATGTTCTCTATTACTTTATTCTCCTGCTTCTTTAATCGAAACAGGAGAATAACCTTTTTATATTTATACCATTTTCACAAAGGGGATGATATAATATGCGTTTACCACTAATAAAAAATACCATTCGCATTTACCATAAGATTATGTACGCTTACTATTTCACTCTTTATAGGGATTGCCGTGACTTTCATTCAAAGAAAATTTTTTTCAGTAAAATGAGATTTCACAAAAACAGCACTGAATGAGATATTAAATCCTCCTAGTTCATTAACACCTTTCTTAATTAAACCTGTTTCTATTTTTATCTTTACATGCCAGCACTTACCATCAATATATTCTTAATACATGTAATAACTCTTGTCTGATCTTTTTCTGTCATACCTGATCCAGACGGAAGGCATACGCCTGTTTCAAATAATTTTCTAGAAACATCCTCACTCTCACTATGCGGGTAATACATTACATCTTCAAATAAAGGTTGCATATGAAGAGGCTTCCAAACAGAACGCGCCTCAATGTTTTCATTTTCCAGTTGTTTCAGTAATGCCTGAATCGGTACTCCTGTTTTTTCTTCATCTACAGTAAGAACTGTAAGCCACCGGTTTGAATAAGTATCCTCTAACTCAGGCATAAACTGTATCCCTGGAATATGAGATAATTCTTGATAATATCTATCAAATATTCGTCTTCTTGCATGTACTCTCTCTTGTAAGACCTGCAGCTGTGCTCTACCTACACCTGCTAAAATATTACTCATACGATAATTATATCCAACCTCACTATGTTGGTAGTGTGGAGCCGGATCTCTTGCTTGAGTAGCTAAAAATCTTGCTTTTCTCAATGCTTCGACATCATTTGAAACAAGCATGCCTCCACCTGAAGTTGTAATGATTTTATTGCCGTTGAACGAATAAATACCAAATTTTCCGAATGTCCCGCTTGCTTTACCTTTATAGGAAGAACCGAGCGATTCTGCTGCATCTTCTATCACTGGGATATCATATTCATTACATAACGAAAGAATTTCATCCATTTTAGCGCTTTGTCCATATAAATTTACAACAATGACAGCTTTCGGAAGTATTCCTTTCTCATTTGCATCACGTAATGCACGTTCTAAAGCTTGTGGCGACATATTCCACGTTTCAAGCTCAGAATCAATAAATACTGGTTTAGCCCCTAAATATAAAATTGGATTTGCGCTCGCTATAAAAGTAAGACTTGAACAAAACACCGTATCTCCATCATTTACATCCAGTAAGCGAAGTGCCAAATGGATAGCAGAGGTTCCTGAACTAACTGCAGCCGCATCAAGAACTCCAACATGGGATGAAAGTTCACTTTCAAACGCATCTACATTTGGACCAAGTGGAGCAATCCAATTCATATCAAATGCTTCCCCTATATATTTTTGTTCATTACCGCTCATATGTGGAGCGGAGAGATAGATTCTTGTTTTTTCCTGTGAGTATACCACTTTAAACACTCTCCTATAATTCTTTGTTTATTACTCTAGCTGGAATACCAACTGCCTTACAATTCGCTACAATGTCACGGATCACTGTTGCTCCGGCACCGATAACGGACCAATCGCCAATTGTAATATTTGGAATCACATTAACTCCTGCTCCTATATGTACTCCTGTTCCTACAGTAACGGATCCTGTAAGCACTGCATTGGGGGAAATATGTGAAAAATCATTTACCTTATTATCATGTTCAATAATAGCGCCTGAATTGACAATAACGTGATTCCCAATTTCAACATCTGCATTAACAATTGCACCTGGCATCACAACCGTACCAGCTCCAATCTTTGCACTTAAACTAACAATAGATTGTTTATGTATAAGCGTCGCATAGCGATGACTGGGAATCTCTAACCGCTCCATAATTATCTTTCTTGTTCTGTTATTCCCTATAGCTATCACGAACTTTGTATCTACATGCTCATCCATTAACTTTACAGCTGCAGAAATAGGTCCAAAATAGACACCATCCTCAATTTTTAACTCTTTATACACATCATCTAATTGCGCAATGATTTCATAATTTCCATACGATAGGATAATATCTCGGATTACTTTACTATGACCACCTGCCCCAATCATAATTATTCGCATCCATCTCACCTCCTCAAGAATTCTTTGTACCATTAAATTTTTCCACAGTTACATGCCCAACCTGATTGATTCCTTCTGACTTAAATACTTTCTTTACCGTTAACAACAAAATTTTCATATCAAGCCAAAAAGTCCGTTTTTTTGCATACCATACATCAAAATCAAATTTTTCCTCCCAAGAAATCGCATTTCTGCCATTTACTTGGGCCCATCCCGTAATCCCTGGTCTGACATTATGTCGCTTGGCCTGCTCTTCTGTGTATAGTTCCAAATACTCCATCAATAATGGTCTTGGACCTACCAAACTTAAGTCCCCTTTTATAACATTAAACAACTGTGGCAATTCATCTAAACTATATTTTCTCAGAAACCCTCCGAAACGGGTAAACCTTACATCATCAGGCAACGCATTCCCCTCACTATCCTTCTCGTCAGTCATAGTTCTAAACTTATAAAGAAAAAAAGGGACACCATGCAATCCTGGGCGTTGCTGCTTAAATATGATAGGGGAACCCAACTTAATTCTAACTAAAACGGCCACTATTATAATAGGCGGTAAAAGAAACACCAATAATGACAAAGAAACAAACAAATCAAAAAGTCTTTTCATATATAATCATACTCCTAATTTGGTTTATGTATTAACCTCTACTCCATAACTGCCTAAAACTTCTATCTTCATAAAAAGCAGTCCCATTCATAGTTGAAAAATAACGAATTGATTTACTTTTTTATTTAAGGACATGTCATGCAAAATATTTAATTAAAATACTCAGTAATAAGAACACCACCATATTCAACAGAACATAGTGGTGTTTCATTTCTAAAAGACTCTTAATACTTTCCTTTTATTTACTTGCTCTTACTTTAAAGCATTACAATTTTGTGCCTAATGAATTAGTAAAGTTGATTCGTTAATGGCTTTATCGTGTCCGATGGATTGGGTTAGTAACGAGATTATAGAAATGTAGATTTCAAATTAAAAAGTTCCCTTTTTATTTGACTGAATTTTCACCCTCAGGTTCCCCATTATACTTTTAACAACTCCAAATAAATACTTAAATTCATCTGTCTTATAAAAAACAAATACATAAATAGCATTTGGAATTATTAAACAAATCATCCCTCTTAATATTAATTCTAGTAATCCATTATACGGAATAAGACTACATATTAAACTTGTGATAACACAAGCTCCTAGCCCTATCATCACATAGTAAGTATATTTTAAAAAATAATCCCTAACCGGTTTACGGAATACTTTCTTATATACTAAATAAGGAGCAATCCAAAATGGAACCACTAGTGTACTTATAAGTGTTCCAATAAAAACACCTGTTATGCCCATATATTGCACCAAGACAATAGAAGCCACCAGATTCACGGCAGCCTCTAAAAAGGGCGCATACCTATCTTCATGAAAAATCCCTGATGTTGTTTTGACCATAGATATAGAACGTCTCATTCCTGATACATAAAAGTTTATCATTAATATAATTAATACACTTATATCCATAATAAATTTCGAACCAATCCATAAAGTAATAAAGGGTTGCATTATAATATATAAAAATATGGAAAAAAATGAGTATATCCAAAAATTACAAAGCATAGTAATCTTAAATATGCTATAAATTTTTTCATCGCTTTCTTTTGCAACCAAATTCCCTACACTATGATTAATATTATCAAATATTTGATTTATAAAGGTTCTACAAATGTTAATTAACATATAATAATTTGAATACAATCCAACAGCTGTAACACTGACAAAAGACGCAATTAACATGTTATCAGTACCAAAGACAATATATCCTCCTATATTATGTAGCACTAAAGCCTTTACATTTTTAACAATATTACTTTTGGTTTCACTATCTAATTTGCTTGCTGCTTTATTTTTTAAAAATGGGTACATCTTATCTACCAATATAGCCAAGAACGCAGAGGTACTGATTGTTATAATAATATCGATTATTAGATATAAAATATAACTATGCGTAAAGTATAAAATTCCTATTTTAATGCAAGTAGATATAATAGATGAGATAGAATAAATCCCTGTAACAATATATCCCTTTTGACAAACATTTAAAAATGAGGTTTTATAAGAAAATAGATAAGATGAAGCTGTATTAATTAAAAATATAATATAAATAAAATGAATATTGTCTACCTTTGCATCTTTAGCGATATATCCAAGAAAAGGTAACAAAAGTAATCCTAGTAACAATACTATTAAAGCTATTGCCATATATGCCTTTCTATAAAAATTCATAAGCATATTGATTCTATCCTGATTATTTTCTGCCACTGGTTTATATAGATTATATATGATAGCAGATCCTATTCCTGCTTCAGCTAAAGATAACATTCCTAATATATTGGTAAATAATCCATTTACCCCCAGATACTCAACACCTAAATAAGTAATAAATATGGTTCTGGAAGCAAAACTTAGTAACGTAATAATAACTTGACTACCTATACCGGCTGATATATTAATTATTGAATTTTTAACTCTCATTTTTCCTCCCACTTCAGAAAGTATGAAAACACTTTCAACCCAAGAGCATTACCTGATTTCTCTTTTATATGCTGCAACTATTAAAGGATACACTTTAAACTTTATTGCTAAATAATATATATACTCCTTAAAGTTATTGCATCGATATGAAAAGCCAATTCCTTTTACACTATCTGAGAACATTTCATAATTCACTATTCTACGAAAAGCATTATTAACATCCACATTAGGGTCGCTTTTTAAATTATTAATCAAGAGTCTATATATGTGATTTATATAATAATTAGCCATATCTTTTTTAAATTTCTTATCGTGTAGTAAACCAAATTCTTGTGAAAGTTGTCTTCTCATTTGATATTGTAAAACTAAACTGTTCTCTAAATTTGGTTTATACGGAACCCTCATTAAGCTATTTGGATTATTAATAGTATAAAAATAAAGAACTTCTGAGACTGCACATACCCTTTGTGAGTGCAATAAAAACTCTAAATTAAAAATAACATCTTCTCCAATAAACACTTGTTCATTAAATCTGATGTTTTTTTCTTTTATAATGCTTAAATTGTATATATACCTCCATGCAAAGCATAGATCATTCTTGGAATGAACATTTGGAGAGCTCAGTACAAAATCTCTCCCGTTCATAACAGTATCTAATTTGAAGTTAGGAATAATACTATTATCATTTGGAACAGTTTTGTATCCGCATATTACAGCATCACACTTTTTATCTTCCGCAATACCATATAACATAGTAAAATAGTTTTCGCTTACCTCGTCATCGGGATCTATAAACACTATATACTTCCCTGTAGCAGCCTCGATCCCTGCATTCCTTGCGCTACTCACTCCTCCATTTTCTTTATAGATTACTTTAATTCTATTATCCTTTTCTAAATATTCTTCACATATTTCACCACATTTATCTGTTGAACCATCATTGACTAGAACTAATTCAATATCGACGAAAGGCTGTTTTAAAACACTTTCAATACATCTAGCTAACCATTTTTCCACATTATATATGGGAACAATAACACTTATTAATTCATGCAATCCTTTCACCTCTACATTACTTACATAAGTTAAACCCTCATGCCTATCTTATTACAGCTTTAATTTCGCTTAAATATTTCTCATCTTGAATATCGCCCACATTTTGTCCAGCACCTGCTTCACATACGTACTTATTTTCAATTTTGATTTTAGTTTTTGCTTGTCTTAAAAACCATTCGTATTCAATATCCACATGCCCTATATCAATTGCTTGATATCCCTCTTTATACAAATCATATGCTAAAATAGTAGCAGTAGGCCCTATTGCTAATAGAATCAATTTAGATTTATTATTTTTTTTTGCTGCTGTTAAGATTTTATTGTAATGTAAGAATGCGTGCTCCTCTGGTACTAAAATCCTTTCAATTGATTTAGCATTGTCAAACAGATCATTTCCAATACCTAATCTACTCTTACTGCCTTCTATTAAAACTATATCCCTATCTTTCCATATTAATTTTAATAATATAAACCATTCGTTACATTTTGACTTATCTCGAAAAGGATAATAGAATCTCGATATAAAGGAATTATAATAAGTTTTTCCCTTCTTCAAGTCTTTATACCACTTTAATCTATATTTTGCAGTATGAAGACTCCAATAATCTTTTGGTTCATCTGCATATTTTGATAAATCTTGAAAAACATCCGGTAAACAAACTAAGAACTTCTCATCTTCACTTAGCAATATTTCTTTTAATCTTTTTGATAACAAATGATCAGCCCGTTGAAATGTTATATCTAGATTATGAATTAATTTAAATTCACCATCACCATACCTGGCTACGGAAGCTTTATCATGAATAATTTTTTTTAAAGTTTCATCTATAGATTGAATTCTAGGGGGCTTGAAAAAGCACTTCGTGAATCGATCTTTTATGATAGTTAATCGATTCAAACTCTGAATTTTGATATCGATCAATTTATTCCAAATAAAAACTAACATACTTTTTATTTTTATTTGCACCATACCAAGCTCCTTTCTAATACTTTTCTCGATAGAGCATTAGATTATCTTTCCTCTTTTTCTTAAGAAAATTACTCTTATCCCTCTATTCACATCTTACATAATATTTATTCTTATTATTTTCCAATTTTTCAACTAGCCTTTTTTTTCAACGAAACATCGCCTCTAGAATTTTTAGTGGCAAGTTTCCGGCCTATTTTTATTGATGGAATTTCAATAAATTTATAACATAAGACCGACACAACCATAGTAAATAAGAAAGAAATTAATAAAATTAAAGGCACTGATATCTTTCCATAGAAAATATGAACTGTTGTTAATAGAACAATTGGATGTACTAAATAAAGACTATATGATATTTCCCCTATAAATTGTACTGGTTTAATCAGTAATAATTTAGAAAATAGTTTTGAACTTAGAGCGGATAGAATAATTAAAACTGCACCAAAACATATATACCAATCGATGATAATAAGATACAAATCATAATCAATTTCACCAATTAGTTTGGAAAGTAACATAAATGGGATACGTGGATAGCTAAAAAATAAAAGACCTAAAGGTAATAATATATATTTTACTTTTGAATTAATAATTTTACTCACTAAATATTCTCTGTTTTTGGCTAGTAGTGCACCAATAATAAACATTGAGCTATAATGTAATGTGATAAAGTAATTGGTGGATACTGGCATATTAAATTCGCTTGGAATGTTCTTCATTAATAAATAACCAATAACTGATAAAAACATCGCTATCCCCATACTTAATTTCCAGTTTACTCTAAGTAAAAGAAAAATAATTAAAGGAAACACTATGGAAATTCGCATCTCGTGAACTAATGACCAAATCACCATAATAAACGCATCAGAATTAAATTCTCTCAAGAATAAAATATGATCCATTACTCTATTAAAAGAAACTTCTATGTTCCATGAACCCCATTGTACCAAACCAGGAATGGTACCAATTTTAGAATGAACCCCCAATTTAATTCCTATTGCAATAAAAAGAATCACAATATAAGGAATGTAAATCCTACAAACTCTTTTAATAAGATACTTTAAATAATTAAATTCCGTCCCTTTATAAAAAGGCAAGGATAGAACAAATCCACTTAACACAAAAAATATAATAACAGCCGAATGGCCTTGCCATAATATAGAAAAATAGGCCCCAAATGTTGAATACATTACCTTTTTACCTAATATCGGAAATAATGCTAAGAAGTGTCCTAATAGAACAATGATTGCAGCGATACCCCGAAGGGAATCCAATTCTTTATAACGTCTCGTCATAATTCTTCCCTCTGTTCTAAAATAAAATTTATTAATCTAACTATTAAAATGTAGTCATCCTTATAAGGATGACTACATTTTATAATTATTACGTAAATTAATTAATCTAATACAAAACCCTTGTGTGAATGGCAATATATCAAATAACGTAGAATATACACCTATATCCTTCGTATCACCTTGAGAGAAGTCGACCGCTCCGTTTCTTCTTGTCACTCCCATCAAATAACCGATAGCTTTATCTGCACTTTCCAAACATTCCTTTGAAATATCTTCTATCTTTGCTGCATTCAACATAAACCACCCCAGTGTGGATGTAGCGGAGGAATCTGGTCCGCATTCGTTCCTGGTTACAGTCCAATTCCAATTGCCTTGTTGTTGAAATTTCATCGTAGCTTTTGCAAATTCACGTACACTTTCTTCTAATACAGATTTATAGCCGTTGTTTTCTGGTAATTCATTCCACGTATCTATAAGACCTATAGCAAACCATCCAAGACCTCTTCCCCAGCCATATAAACCTAGAGGAACTTTATCTTCTAATCTATAAGCATGACATGGTATATGACTTAAGTTTAACATTCCATATGTTTCATATTCTTTAATCTGCTTTACAGCCAAATCTATACACTCACTTTTGTTATACCTAATGCCGTAAGTCACTAAGAATGGACATATGAAACCAATAGTATCTACGTATCGATACCCCTTCATAAACTTTCTATATTCTATCGTACCATCCTCACCTATATGCTCTTGTATCATTTCCCAGGTAGCATCCAAAGCTTTTTTATATTTATCTATCTCCTCAAAATCCAGCTTCATAATAGCATAAGCAAGTATTGCTCCATCTACATACTGAGGTTTGTGTACCCACTGACCGTTAGAATCAAATTTGGAGTTCAAAAACTTTGTCATTTCATGTTTTACTGCTCTGTCATCATTATATTTCAGGTATTCAGACAACCCTAATATTAAAGATGCTTCTTGCCAATGCTGTATAGCGCTTTTCGTATAATTTCCTTTCAACATATCAATTGCTATTAATCTTGTGTTATCAGTTACCTTAATCTTTGGTGTTTTATTTAGCCACTTAACACCTATATGAGTGATTGACTGATTCCATAAGCTTTTATCCGTATATCTTCCTATTTTTATTCTTCCCAACCAATTCTTTCCTATAGGAATGAAATCAATCACTACAATAATTGCAATTACGGCAAGTAACACAAAGCACGCTGCCTGTATAACCATATAATTATGTCCTTTCTATACTACTTAAATAATGTATATAATTTTTTTATCTCCGACTCGGTTCCTAGCTCTTCATCTGATAAGTTCTTTATTAACTTATTTCTTAATTCTTCATTATGTATTAATTTCTTAATTCCCTCCGAAAGTGAGTGAGCATCCATGTCTATAATCAGCCCATTTTCTTCATTTTTAATTTGGTCTTTAGCTGTACTGAAATTTGTTAACACTATTGGTTTATGCAGTATTTTTGCTTCGTCTATTGCGATAGATTTTCCTTCGAACCTGGATGGTTGTACATATATATCTGCTTCTCTTATATACGGATAGGGATTTTCTTTCAGTCCTAACAGTAAAAAATGATCTTGAAGTTGATTTTCTTCTATCATTTTTTCTAACTTACCTCGCCCTTCCCCTTCTCCAATGATATACCACTTTATTTCATATCCATCTCCAACCAGATTCTTACATGCTTCTATAGCCAAATCAAATCCCTTTTCATGACTTAACCTTCCTACAGAAACAAGCTTTACCCCTTTACGCTCTAAATCTACCTTTTCCTGTGACATTTTATTTATCGTACTTGGAGATACGATGTTATGAATAACACCTATTTTGTCGTTATATATAGAAAATCTTTGTTTTAAAACATTGGCACATTCTTCAGACACCGTCACTATATGATCCAATGAACGAAAATAACCCATATCAATGTTAGGATCCATTCCTAATTTGTCATAATCAGTGTGTATAAAACCAATTTTCTTATTCGCATTTACTTTGTCTATACAAAAGTAAACTGGGTTCTTTTCTAAGTACCCAATCGCTACATCATACTTTTTACTTATATTCTGTAAAGATTTTGATAGATATCGCCATACTCTCTGTTCACAACGAGCCTTGTTTTTTTCACTTTTAAATATGTAACCTGCACAAACCCTTGATAAGGCTATATCTAGTCTTCCTTGTCGCAAGCATTTCATGATAGCTGCTTTTATCGGCATATCAAACAACTGATACTCAGGAGGTTCTTCCAATACATTCACTTGTTTAGGGATTTTATTAAGGAATAAACCTTCATGCTTAAATAAAAATAAATCCACATTATAGCGAGAGTAATCCATCGTATTCAACAGAGAGATTAATGACTTCTCAGCCCCACCGCAGTTCAAATTATTGATAACAAATAATACGTCTTTTTTCATAATAATCACCTTTTAAAGAATTCCGTAGAGCTTATTTATTTCTTTTTCGGTTCCTAACTTTTCTGTAGATAAATTATTTACGATTCTTTCCCTTAATTCTATATCTTTGATAAGCCTTTCAATTTCAGTTGCTATTCCTTCTTCAGACATCTCAGCAATAATTCCGTTTATTCCATGATTTATTTGATCTTTTGCAGTTTCAAAGTTGGTCACCACTATCGGTTTATGCAATATTTTTGCTTCATCAATTGCTATAGACTTACCTTCATACCTAGATGGTTGCACATATATATCTGCTTTTCGTATATAAGGATAGGGATTTTCTCGAACCCCCAAAATTGTAAAATGGTTTGATAGATGATGATCTTCTATTAAACGTTCTAATGCATCTTTTTCATTTCCATCCCCTAATACGTACCAATTTATCTTGTATCCTTTTTCAAGAAGTAACTTGCAAGATTTCACCGCTAAATCTAAACCCTTTTCATGACTTAATCTGGCGACAGTAATAATATTGGTATAATGTCTATCAAACAAACTGTCATCTTCTATATCTTCTTTAGATAAATCATATATAACGCCAGGAGCTACTATATTATATATAATCGTAACTTTATTTTTTAGTTGTGGAAAATTTTCTTGTAACGATTTTGCACACTCTTCTGAAACCGTTATTAGATTATCTAGTTGTTCAAAATATGAGTTATCGAACTGGCAATCCATACCTGAATTCGAGTAGTTTGTATGTATCCATCCAGCCTTTTTTTTGGCATTGACCTTATCAACTACGAAGTATATTGAAGACTTTTCAAGATAGCCTATCGCTGCATCATACTCTTTTTCTAACACTTCAAATGACTTACTTTGATATTCCCATGTATACTGTTCTGAAATTGCAGCTTCCTTTATCAATCTATTTTTAATAGTGAACATCAATCTTGAATATGCTAAATCAATTTGTCCATTCTTTAAAAAGCCCATTATTGAATTTTTAAGGCTAGATGCAAATATTTTATAATCACTTGGCAGATCTAATATATTTACCTCCCTTGGTATCGAATTTATGAATATTCCTGTTTTATTAAACAAAAATAAATCTACATCATATAAACTGTAATCTATCTGAGATAGTAAATTTATCAAGCTTTTTTCTCCACCACCAGCAGATAAACTAGGCATAACAAATAGTAGTTTTTTTTTCATAATGTACCCCAAATTACT
The DNA here is from genome assembly GCF_036320425.1 of Bacillus nitratireducens. Lineage (NCBI taxonomy): Bacteria > Bacillati > Bacillota > Bacilli > Caryophanales > Bacillaceae > Bacillus > Bacillus nitratireducens. The sequence goes on along the minus strand of NZ_JAUMJO010000005.1, from coordinate 246,707 downwards.
TAGACAATTCTTTCAAATATTCTACTGCTTTGTAAGACATTTTCTTTATATTAGGTATAGATTGTCGTAGCTTTTGCCTTATCTCCTCTTCCTCTCGTACCATCTCATCAAATCTTGCTTTTAATTTATTACTATCAGATATCTCCTCTATATCTAAAACTAATTTTTCTTCCCCAAATATATCTTTAGATATCCCTTTGGATTTTACACTATATCCCAATACCATAGTCGGAATAAAACTAGAGTAAGCAGCTATAGTTGCATGCGTTCGAGCTCCTATAAAGAAACGCATTCTAGCTATATACCCCTTATACTGTATTGCATTTAAGTTATCTGGTAACAGAATCACTCTGCCTGTGTCCTTAAATTCTTTGTAATATTTGTAGAGAACTTCGTAATCATTGTTCCCATCTTCAATAACGTGAGGTGTGAGAGCAATCGTCATATCTGTAGTATTTAATATATGATTAATTAACTCTCTTACCGCAACTTGAGAATTCTCATTTCTATTCCATACAAGCGGGCTAAAATTAAGACCCATTGTATTTCCTTCCTGCCATCCATTAGGCAACTCCAATTCTTCTTTTTCCATTGTAAATGCAGCATCAGCACACAATTGAACATTATTTAATCCTTGTTTTTTTAACATATTATAGGTCAGACTTTCGCGTGCTAATATTAAGTCAAAGAGCTTTAGATCTTCCAACTTTCTTTCAGACATATCCTCTTCTCCTATAGAACATCCCCATAGTACTAGCTTTTTCCCCTGCATTTTTACTCTTCTATCAATCTCATACCACCCAGGTTGCTCTCCATAGCAATAATTATCCCCTCCGATAGATAAACATACATCGGAACTTTTTATATGCTTTATTATGTTATGATGAATTTTCCCTAACGCATAAGACTCATCGTTAAAGAGTTTTACTTTAACTGAGGACAATAACCAATCATATGAATATTTTTTCAGACTGCGGCTAGAGCCATCATATATATAATCTAACTTATTGATTACCTTATCTGTTTCAGGTCTATCTGATGCCAAACATACTTTTGCTCCATCTATTTTTTCTTTGATAATATTTGTAGAAGCTCGAACTATTGCTTCGCACCCTCTATTCAAACTGCCCCCATGGGCAAACATCATAAACTTCACACTAAATTCCTCCAGTTTTATTTATTTCTAAGCCTGCTGTAAGAGACTGCAAAGTATAACCCCACAGTAGATCTTCTTTTAATCATATTTATCAAAAATTTCTCATATCTACCAAGTTTGCTATAAGTTACTTCACAATATAGTGGCAATGCCTCTCTAACATATTTATTGCATATCATATTTTTTACGTACTCATATCTCTCACTAAACCGTATTTCCTTAGACGGTTCAAAATAAATATATACGTAGGAAATTACACTATTTATAAACTTTCTTGATTTCAATTCACGTATCTTTGCCTTATCGACCTTTTCGATATAAATTTTCGGTAGTTCCATATTATATACTTCTACAGCTCGCTTGAAATAATCTTTTTTTGAGATATCCCGGGTTGCGCTACCCGCTACATCCCTATAATAATACCCCGTATAATCTATATATTTCATATTAGTTGCATTACTGAAAAATTGAATATTAAACATTCCATCTTCTCCTAATGCAACCTTCTCTGGAAACTTCACATTATTTTTCGTTATTATGCTATTTTTATAAATTTTGTTTACAGCAGTATTTAAATTATCGCTTTTAAGAAAATAGGATAATATCTCTTTATTTATATATTCTTTTTCTAGAACAATATTAGTTGGAAATGGATATTGAATTGTTACCTTATGCCCTTCAATCTCACTTCTTAAATTTGATATAATTACATCACAATTGCTTTGTTTTGCTGAATTATACAGATTTTCATACATATCCGCTTCTACATAATCATCAGCATCAACAAACCCAATATATTCACCATTAGCTATAAGAATCCCTTGATTCCTTGCAATACTCACACCCTGATTTTTTTGATTTATAAGTATAATCCTGTCATCTAGTGCCCTATACTTTTCAATAATCTCTACACTATTGTCCGTTGAACCATCATTGATAAAGATAAATTCACAGTTATGAAGCACCTGATTTAACAGTGATTCTATACACCGAGTAATATATTTACCAGCATTATAAACCGGTATAATTACACTGACATTTCTATTCACGAGCAAATCACTCCTTTGCTTCGAATCTCTTATACTTTCATTTTTAAAAATTTTTGTAGTTGTACCAATACACTTAATAAACTTTTAAGCCTCCATAATTTCATACAACTTATTTAATTCATACTTATTACTATAATCAGTATTACTACAATTGTTAACTAACTGCTTTCTTACGGTAGCATCCCTATATAATTTTTCTATTCCATCTGCTATTCCTTCAACGGATAATTCCGTAATATATCCGTCAACCCCATTTTTCACTTGACTGTTTGCGGTTGTATAATTTGTAATTAGGACTGGTTTTGCAAGTATCTGAGCCTCTCCTACTGTAACAGCTTTTCCCTCATATCTAGATGGTTGGACATATAAATCAGCTTCTTTTATATATGGATATGGATTAATTTGCTTTCCTAGCAACACAAAGCTATTTTCTAATTTCAAATCCCTTATTAGATTTTTAATCATTGTTTCGTCTCCACCATATCCAACTACATACCAGGCTATATTCTCATAGCCTTTATCTTTCAATATCCTTAAAGCCCTAACAGCATTATCGATTCCTTTTGCATGAGATAGCCTAGCCACAGTTATAACTTTAAAACGGTTATCAAGAAGCATAGGGGTATCTATTTCTTCATTCGCCATATCTCTAATAAACTGCGGGGAGGTTATATTTTCCATCACTATAACCTTATTTTTTAATGAACTATATTTTTTTAAAAATGAATTTTTGCATGCTTCTGATACAGCTACAATATAATCAAATTTATTCCATACTTTTAAATCCATCTCTATATCTGTCTCAATTATGGAATAATCTGTATGAATCCATGCTATTTTTTTCTTAGCCTTGACCTTATCTGCTACAAAATAATGCGGCCATAAATAGCTAATCGCAACGTCATATTCTTTATCTAGTTTAGGTAAAAATGGAGTAGCATATTTCCACATTAATTGCATTTGATAATATCCTGTCTCTACTATTCCTTTAGCTTTTCCTGTAAAACGAGTATTTATCTTAGATAAAATTCTAGAAAATCCAATGCCATACTCTTTATCCTTTAAAGTTTCTCCAATTGACTTCCTAAAGGTGGTGTATTGTGGAACTTCGTCTAATAAATTTACCTTGTTACAAACTAATTCCATAAAATCCCCTTGATGTCTATACAGCATTAAATCAACAGCGTATTTTTTGTAATCAAAACCCTCAAGCATACTTATAAGGCTTCTTTCTACTCCTCCAACTTCCATATCAAATGAGGCCACCAGTATATCCTTCATATATGCCCCCTAATTTTTTGTAACAAATTTTCTTATCCGCGCTATATTTTCTCCACCTATAACCTTAGATGCTAACAGTTTTAAACCACTCTTCAATCTTGCTTTAGGTGGTAACCAACTTTTATAAAAATGATGCATTGCATATGTATTTGGAGTAATAAATTTTCTACAGTTAATATAATCATATGGAGAAAAATATGTTTGAGGATAGAAGGCCCCTATCCCACTTATTTCTTGATATTTTCCATTCAACTGTAATCCTTTATTTTTTAGTATCTCGCTTATAATGGCCACATTGGTTAAACTGTCATACTTTCCATCCTCTTTAATAAAACTTTTTTCTTCGTATGAATCTAGAAACATTCTTATTAACACATTTCCTTTAGTGGCTCCTATTGTACTTGTAGCTATATAGTTCTCTTGTTCAAATCCCCAAAATGAATCATGATGTAGCATATCATCAAAAGATTTGAATACCTCCACATCCGTATCTAAGTAAATTCCTCCAAATTTATAAAGAGCGTATACTCTTACATAATCACTTACAAATGCAAATTTTTTGTATTCATAGGCTTCCTTGACATATAAATTACAATTTATATCAAAATTATCTTCATTCCACTCAATTATTTCATAACCAGCTAAATTCTCTTTCCAGCTATCTATACATTTTTTTACTATTATGGGTTTTTCCCCTTTACCAAACCAACAATAGTGAATGATGCGTGGAATCTTTTCTGTAAATGCCAACTCAGTATCCCCTTTCTAAACTATATAGAATAATATACCTATACACCTAAATCTCCATATTTCATTGATCAACTAGTCATTAACATATTTCACCTTAAAAAACTTAGAAATTTAAAAAATTACTTTTATAAATAATGTTTAATGTTATTACATTCTCGTATGCATAGAAAATAAAATAAAATATTAATATTGCATAATAAACTAGTTTTTGGTCTTTATCAGTAAATAATTTTATAATCCATGAAATTAAAATTAATTGGTATAACCCAAAATATATAGAAAATCTTGCAAAAATCCAATTTTGTGTTGAAATTATCATGAATACAAGTCCTAATATAGACATATTTACTACATAGTCGCTTTTAGGAAATATTTCCCTAAGTTTCTCTCTTCCAATGTAAGCAATAATAATTGGAGGAATATTAACTCCAACTCTAAGTATATTTGCTCCGCCCTCAGAAAAGTTCTTGTAATCTCCATACTGACTATCTCCTATGACTGAGAATAACGTATCTAAAAATTGATTAAACCCTATAACTATGAATACAGAGCAAAAAAGGGTTACATACGTTTCCCATGACCATGCTTTTCTCCTAATCATAAAATATATTGGAATAAGGATAAGTGCAGTTTGATGTATTGTTGATGCAAATAGAATAATTAGAATATACTTTTTCCAGTTACCTTCAAATATATATTTTGTTGCAGCAAAAATAATTGCTGCTGCAAGAAATTGCCTTATCCCATTCATTGATATTAAATACATTCCACCTGTTATATATACATATAAACTTAATTCGAACATTCTTGTATATTTATATAAAACCAATACAATAAGTACATTTGTTATTAGTGCCGTTACAAAAATCAATATTTGAGGGTCATTAGAGAACTGTTTTAAAATCATCTGAAGCACATTAAAACCCATATCTTTTCCTTCTTTTATATGTTCCCAATCAAACGTATCTTTTTTATAAGAATACATATAAAAAAAAGTATCCCCGATATTATTACGGAGACCAGACACCATTACAAGAATAACTATTGTTAAAAATACTAACAGCTTATTTGGCTTTGATTGAACAATGTGTGGTCCCATTATTACAGGAGTAGAAAAATATCTTGCTAAAAAAGAAAGAATATAAACTAAGGCCAGCGTAACCCAAAATATAAACATTTTTAAATTCCTTTCATATTATAGATTGTAAATATAAAACTCTTTGCTATTCTTTAACCAAATAATTCAATAATATAACCTATCAGTCCTATATTTCTCTTACAATCTAAATACATATGACAATAAAATACACAGTTAATTAAAGACCTACTATTTATTTTTCAAAACAGTAGCTTTACTTGTCTTTTGAATATAAAAATGAAGCATAATCCCAAAAGGTGTAGCCACCAAAGTAATAAATTTACATGGGGACTCAATGAGAAATTTATAGTTTTTGATCATCAAGTTGCTAGATACATAATGTATAGATTCTCGAAATTTTTCTTTTAATGTAGGAGCATATTTCATAGCAACTTTTCTAAAGAATGAGAACCCTTGGGGATTTTTTCTGTATTGCTTAATAATGTTCATGCTAGATCCATCTGCTAAATACTCAACATGACAAAGAACTTTATTCATGATGAGTAACGGATGCTCTTGATCAATAAGAATATATTTATAACTTAAAGGACAGTACTTTTCGCCCGGAAATATTGGATATGGTGGAGTTTTTCGTGTTAACTCTGATCGATAAACTAACTTTTTATCACCTGTGACTTTATATTTCGCATGCAAATCTGTCAGTTTAGATGCCTTCACATGTTCCGGCATCATCGTTCCAATAACTTTTCCATTTGAATTAGCGTCTAACCCTATTATGCCAGCGTAATCATTACTTCCATACTCCTTCCAAAAACGAGTGATATTTTCAACGGCATCATCCGCCATATAATCATCAGAATCAATACAAACATTAAGTTCCGTATCAATTAATTCGTAAGCAGTATTATGTGCTCCGTGCATTCCCTGATTCTCTTGATAATGATACTGAATTGAGATACTGCCTTGGGAAATCCAATTTTCTATTAACTCTCTTGTTTCATCTGTAGATCCATCATCAATAATTAACCAAACAAAATCCTTACTTGTCTGTCGCTTTAAACTTTCATAACATAAATGCAGCGTGTAAGCACGGTTAAATGTAGGTGTAAAAATTGTAAGAGTAGGTTTCAATTTACATCTCTCCATCAATCATCTAATCTATTAAAATTCATCCCCTAATATTGTTAATATACTATTTAATACTAATCTATCAGGTCTTACATATTCATGGTAATATCTATAATTGTTAATCATCATTTGATATCTATAATTTTCATCATTTGATAGAGTATATATTTGATTTATACATTCTTCTGGTGTTTTAAAAACAAGATAATTTTGACCATCACGAAAATCACCTGGGACTTCATAATGTAATTCTTCTGTTACTATAGCCTTACTTGCTGCAACATACTCTGCAAATTTCCAGCCAATAGATTGATGTAATCCCATAGTTGCAATACAAATTGCTGATTCTTTTACCTTTCTTAGGTAATTATTCCGTTCAGTAGCTTTTCCGTCTTCTATAACAATATCTGCATAATTTTTATATGCAAATTCTGATGGTGCTACTCCTCCATAAAATTTATCTCCAAACTCTTTTCGACAAAGTCTAATGCATGTTGCTCGAAAATCATTAATATATGCACGTTCTTCCTTTTTATTCGAAGAAATTTGCCCTTCATAATCTCCATTTACATCCCATAGCCTAGCCATAAAAAGAATTTTTGAATTTATTTCTTTATGAGGTATATCTTCAAAAGAATTAATACGATATAAACCATTGTAATATTGAGACAACGGAACCTTCCGTATTATTTTCTTAATTTTCTCCCTAAGTGGATCTTGAGGCATCGGTGAATGCGCAATATTTCCAGGTATTGTAACCATATAATTTAATCCAAGAGGATAAATTTTTTCCTTATGCCTTAACTTTGAATTATAAAAACTATTAAAACTTCGCTTAAAGTAAAAGTCGTATTTTTCTAACAACACATTCATAAACTCAACATAATCCTGATTTTTCTTAAGCAAATTATCATAACCATCATTAACATCATATAACACTCGAGTTTTCCCGTTGATTATAACTTCCATCATATTATAAGGTAATTGATCTTGATGATTCTTACTAAGTTTCTCTATCCTCAAGTCTATTACTCCTTGTTGAGCAAGTAGAACAAAACCTGCAGTTATATTATAGAGATGCAGCGGAACTTCTCCTAGCCTAAGACAACATGAAACTCTTGACATCATTGTGCTCCTTTTTAATCCTTTAGACATTATTTAAAATATAGAAGTTACTATTAATTAAAGCGCTTGAAGATAAAAATTCTCAAGCCAAGTAGCCGATTCACTTATATCATATCCTTCTTTCTTGATATATCCTTCTACATCTTGCATACGTTTATTGACATCCAATATATCCTGCGCCCATATTTCAGGGGAGGTATTTATGCTTTCAAAACTCACTAGACCTGCTCCCATGTCTACTTCTTTAGTTATCGCATCCGAGATTACACAAGATAACCCAGCTCCTTGCGCTTCTATAAGAGTAACAGGCAATCCTTCATGAATGGATGGGAATGCAAATACATCAAAAGCTTGAAGTAAATGGTCGATATCGCTCCTTATGCCAAGAAACTTTACATTAGCCCCTAAATTTAATTCTTCCACTTTTTGTTCGATCTTTAACCGTAACGGACCATCCCCCACCAAAACAAGAACAGAATCTCTTCTAAGTTTAACTAACTGAGCAAACACTTCTATAAGGAATCCATGATTTTTTTGATGCGCAAACCTTCCTACATGCCCTACTACAAAGTTATCAACTGTAAGATTTAGTCCCTCTCTTATCTGTTTTCTAATTTCGGGGGAAAATGAAAACTTTTCAGGCTCAATTCCATTTTTTAAAATCGTGGCGGTATCTGTTTTACCTGCAAATAACCAGCGAGATGCTGCATCCGAGCATGCTAGAAGATGTGTCGCACTTCGTAATATATACTTCCCTGCATACCACTTATATACTTTCGCAGCAACTCCACCTTCACTGCTAGTATTGTGACTATGTGCGATACGAACTGGTATACCGGCTTTCTTAGCTGCACGTAACACAAATCCACTCATCTTATCCATGTGTGAGTGTACAACCTTATATTCTTGATGAGATTCAAAAAAATTATCTAAAGACTTTATGTATTCGTTATGACCACCATCAGTAATATATGGAATCCTGTGCACTTTCCCACCTAATTCTGATATTTCTGTATCAAAAACACCTTCCTTACAAGTAAGAAAATCAAACTGCACTTTATTTCGATCTATATTCCGGTACAAGTTCATAATAAGGGTTTCTGCACCACCACGGTTCATATTGACTACAACATGTAAGATTCTTAATGGACAATCCAATCTAATGCCTCCGTTCCACTCATAAACATGGTGTAAATATAGCTCTTTTCTTCTAATACTTTATTGACGGCATAATTATTTTTAATAATCTCACGACCAGACTCTCCGAATATGCCTTGTAAGCTACTATTTTCAGCAAGATATTTTATCTTTTCTGCCATTGTCTGTATGTCTTCACGACCTACTGTCCAACCATTTACACCATTTTGAATTAACTCTTTATGGCCCCTGTTCTCACTAGCTATAACAGGCAACCCGCAAGCCATCGCTTCCATAATATTAACTGGTAACCCCTCACGTAGACTGGATGCAACAGAAATATCACAAATAGGTAAAATTTTTGCAATATCATTCCTATAACCAAGGAAATCTATCATTTCAAATACGCCCATTTTTTCAGCTAAATTTTTGCAATCATTTATCAAAGGACCATTCCCAGCCAATAGAAGCCTCGCATTGGGAACATGATCTTTTATTAAGGCCAATGAACGAATCAAAAACTGCTGATTTTTATTTTTATTAAACTCAGCCGCATAAAACATTAAAAAATCATCCGGTTTATAACCCATCTCAATCCTTAGACAATTCTTTTGAGCCTCACTAACTGGTTTAAAATATTCTGTGTCCACTCCCACCCCATGAATTTGTTCAATTTTAGGTACTTTAAACTTTCGCTGAACAGCCAAGTTATAATCTTCTTGGTTAATTGTAATGAGGCAATCTGTATAATTTGCTAGCATTTTTTCAATTGGATAATATAACAGCCAATTTGCAAGCGGGGCACCTTTACAAAAATGAAATCCATGCGCAGTATATAAAACTTTTGTTCCATGCTTTCTAGACTTTCTTGCTGCCAAACGTGCAACGGCTCCCCCCATCGGGGTATGGCAATGAATAATTTTATATTGATTTTCATCAATAATATCTTTCAGCTCTTTATAAGCCTTAATATTCTTAAATTGCAAAGGTGACCTTTGAATAGAAATGTCATACTTCTTATCCACATATGGAAGTTCCATGTTGCCAGCAGCAGCAACATGGACTTCCCAGCCTTGTTCTTTAAACCATTTCATATACGGCAAATGAAATGCTTTAAAGTGAAAGTCTACCGTCGCACAAAATAATACTTTATTTTCCATATATATATCACCCTACAATTGTTATATTGTAACTAACCACCTGTGCATACTTCATTCTCATTTCTCTACATAGTAAAACATAATTCTAAGCATATATATGCAGATCAAAATCCATATTTACATCATATTTTGTGGAGTTATATGACTATTTGCCAATGTCAATACACGTTTTCTTAATTCCGTCTTCTCGAGATTCTTATAAGTTTGGAGAACTGCTTCAATTTCGTTTATACAAAGGTTCGATGTTTTACCTATATAAATTTTAGGATGAATTTGTTGTTCATGTATTTCTTCTTTTTTCAATAGTTCTTCAAAGAGCTTCTCTCCAGGTCTTATTCCAGTGAACTCTATTTGTATTTCTTCTAGCGAATTTCCTGATAATGTAATTAAATTTTTCGCAAGATCTACTATTTTCACAGGATCTCCCATATCTAACACAAATATTTCTCCACCTTTAGCTAATGCACCAGCCTGTATTACAAGCTTGGACGCCTCTGGAATTGTCATAAAGTAACGAATCATATCTGGATGTGTAACCGTAACTGGACCACCTTGCTTAATTTGTTTTTTAAACAACGGTATAACACTACCGCGGCTTCCTAATACATTACCAAATCTTACAGCCACAAACTTTGTATTACTTGTTTTGTCCAAGTTTTGAATTACCATTTCAGCAAGCCTTTTTGTTGCTCCCATTACACTTGTCGGATTCACAGCTTTATCTGTAGAGATCATTACAAACGTCTCGACCCCATTCCAGCTTGCCGCTTTTGCCACGTTTGTTGTCCCAATTAAATTGTTTTTGATAGCTTCTTCGGGGTTACGTTCCATCAATGGTACATGCTTATGTGCAGCGGCATGATAAACAACTTGAGGCTGATATTGACTCATTACTGACATCATTTTCAGATCATCCTGTACATCAGCAATTTCTGTGGTAACGACAATATCTGTGTCACCGTATAGCTCTTTCAATTCCATTTCGATAGAATAAATACTATTTTCACCATGACCTAATAAAATCAATTGTTTTGGGTTGAATTTTGCAATTTGACGACAAATTTCAGATCCAATTGAACCACCAGCACCAGTTACTAAAATAATTTTATTAGTAATAAATTCTGAAATACTTTCAATATCCAATTCAACAGGATCACGTCCTAATAAATCGTCTACTTGGACATCACGAAATTCATTCACTGAAACTTTTCCAGTCACTAAATCCTCTAGCATTGGAAGAATTTGTGTTTTTATTTTTGTCTTGGAACATTCTTGAAAAATCATATTTAATGCTTTCTTGCTAAGTGAAGGAATTGCTATTATGATGCTATCGATATCTAATTGCTGAACAGCAAATTCAATACGGTCAATTCCTCCAATTACCGGTATTCCAAGAATATCCAACCCTTGTTTCTTTATATTATCATCTATAAATGCCACAGGCAGTAATTCAGTATCATTACTATTCAAAAGTTGCCTTACAACCATTGTACCTGCAGAACCCGCACCAATAATTAGTGTTCTTTTTTTGTCCTCCCCTTTTTGAATATAAGCATCTCTGAACATCCGCCATAGAAAACGTGATCCTCCAATCAGTAAAATATGAATCATCCACGTTACAACAAGAAGACGGAAATAAATATCTTGAACCAATATTTGTTGTACTACTGCTGTTGTGATAACAGAAAGTGTGATTGCTTTTAAAATAATTAGCAATTCTCCTACACTTGCATACTCCCATGCTTTTTTATAAAGCTTATAAATAAAAGAAAAAATATGATGGCTAAATAGCAGCGTCATTGCACTCACTACGATGGGAAATGTTATGACATTGAAATCAGCACTTACTAAGAAGCGACTAAAGAAAACCGTAGTTAATACGATTAAGGAATCAATTAAAATTAATAAGGATAATCTCTGGCGATACGTCATAATAGGCCCCCCTCTCTAAATTTTTTATATATAATAAAAGGAAATCCTCATAATTGTTATCTTAGAATTAAAAGATTTATATATTGAATATGTCTAGCTAAACATATAGACAAGGAAAATAATCAATAACCAACTAATACAAAGTTCCTATCTACAAAATCCTTTAGAAAGACTTTCTAGACAAGAACTTCAAATAAATTTGGGCATCCAACCCTCCCTCACACCACACTCTTGACGACTAACGTCTAAGGTTCTTCAACCCACAGTATGATCGAGTGTCTCCATTGATAGTGGTAAGGAGACATCACCGTACCCTATAATTTTTTATAGGTAGTCTTTCATTCTCTACTATAAAATATATGAAAAGCTTCTCATCCTTACGTCACCCATTAGGAAAGCGCTGTATTATTATTTTATGTATAATCAATTCTAATAAATCCCTTATACTTTTTTATTTAGAATAGCCCCTACAAGCTTTCCTTTTGTTAAATCTAAGGCCCTATTCGCTTCAACAACTGCTTCACTAGCAGTTTGATAGCAACTTAACACCAATAATACCCCATCACATTGACTAGCTAGTATATTTGTATCTATAACCTCAAGAAGGGGCGGAGAATCAAATAAAATAATGTCATACTGCTCTATTGCTTTGCTAATTAAATTTTGCATAGATGGTAAACTAAGCATCTCAGCTGGATTATTAATTTCGGGACCACTTGTCAATATATGTACATTTCTGATTTCTGTCTGCATTACCACTTTTTCTAATGCTGCTTTTCCCTCCAAAACATTTGTTAATCCAGATTTATTTTCCATTCCAAAAATCGCATGTAGTTCCGGAGTTCGCAAATCCGCATCAACAACTAAGACTTTTTCATCTCGCTGAGCCATAGAAACCGCCAAATTTGCCACAGTGGTGGTTTTACCTTCTCCATATCCAGGAGAAGTAATAATTATAGTTCTTGTTTTGTCCGTGCCAATTGCAAATTGAAGGTTAGTACGAATTGTTCGATATTCCTCAGCCATCTTCGATTTCGGAGCGATATGAGCAATTAAATGACTATTATCAAGGATACGGCTTTGCTTTTTATTATGAATCAAATGTTTTCCCCTCCACTATTACACTTTCTCTCTTACTTGTTTTATCTACTATATTATTTTTCTTCATTTGAGAAACACTTCCTAAAACGGGAACCGGTAATAATTTTTCAATGTTACGTTCCGATTTAATTGTTTCATCAAGAGAATCCAATACAAAGACTACTCCGATACTCAGTATAAGACCGGCAGCCAAGGCCATCTCAATCGCTTTTGCATGATTCAAGTTTATCGGTAAAGGATGCTCTTGTACTTTTGCTTCTGTTAAGATGCGGACATTCGAAAAATTTAGGATAGCATTGGCTTCTTCTTTATAAACATTTGCTGTAGCATTGGCAATTTTGACTGCCTGGGCTGGATTAGTATCTACAGCCGTAATAACAAAAACCTGTGACTCTTCAATCTTTCCAACACTAACCTGTCCATTCAATGCATCTGCTGATTTTTGCGAATTTAATTGCTGGGCCACTTTCTCTAAAACAATAGGTTCCTTTATCATCACTTTAAGTGTAGCTATAGCATCAGCATTAGCTGGAATGAGGATTCTTGCAGAAGACGCATATAAAGGCGTTTTCATGAAAATGCTATATATACCACCAATACATGCCGCTAATATCGTAATTACTGCAATAATCCAAAATTTTCTTTTTATAACATTAAATAAATTTTTTAAGTTTATTTCCTTTTCCATGTTTCCCCTCCATTACTGTCTATTTAACTAATAAAAAAGCTAATCGCTGGTAAATCAAATCGTATAACCTAAGTTAATTCTGATTATATCGAACATAATTTACTAAATCATAAGTAGAATGAATTTTCTGAGTATAAATTTCATTCGGAAATTTCACTCCTTGTTTCTTTAATCTTAATATACTCATTTAATATTCATTTTAGTTCTTGATAATGAACCCGTCAATATAAATTTATACATCAAATCCAACAATTACCTTAGTATATTTAATTCAATTATCCTTATATAAATTCAAAAATAACTTCATAAATAATTATTTCAAGTGAATTATTTTATTCAAATATTGATATATTATAAAAACTATTTAAAACTGAATTAAACAATATCCTACAAGTTTGACGACTGAAAAAAAGAAATATTATTAAAAAGCTAATTCCAAAAACAGATTTACCTTAACTGTTTAACCAACATATTGATTCTGATCCATAAAAATTTTAGCATCCTTTTCTACAAAAAAAGACTTCATTTCTAATGTAGTCTTTTTTGTATCGTTAAAGCTTAGTTACAAACCATTTCGCTTTCCACTAACTTTTTCATATAATCTAATAGCTCTTTTTTTAACTCTTCGTGTTGCAGTGCCATTTCAATTGTTGTTTGAATAAACCCTAGTTTTTCTCCGACATCATAGCGTTTTCCTTCGAAATCATATGCAAATACACGTTGAATTTCATTTAAACGCTGAATCGCATCTGTTAACTGAATTTCTCCGCCTGCCCCTGTTTGTTGATCTTCTAAGAACATAAAGATCTCTGGAGTTAACACGTAACGCCCCATAATCGCTAAGTTAGATGGTGCTGTTCCTTTAGCAGGTTTTTCAACAAATTTACTCACTTGATAACTGCGATCCTTTTGCTCTAGCGGATCAATAATACCATAGCGATGCGTTTCATTCTCTGGAACAGTTTGAACACCAATTACTGATGATTGTGTATTCTCATATTGATTCATTAATTGGCGTAAGCACGGCGTATCCGCTTGAACAATATCATCACCAAGTAGTACCGCAAATGGCTCATTTCCAATAAATTTACGAGCACACCAAACAGCATGTCCTAAACCTTTAGGCTCTTTTTGGCGAATATAATGAATATTGATCTTTGAAGACTCTTGTACTTTTTCAAGAGTTTCATACTTTCCTTTTGATAGTAAGTTTTGTTCTAATTCAAAGGAATGATCGAAATGATCTTCAATTGCACGTTTTCCTTTTCCTGTTACGATAATAATATCTTCAATTCCAGACGCAATTGCCTCTTCCACGATATATTGAATTGTTGGTTTATCCACAATTGGTAACATTTCTTTTGGCATTGCTTTTGTTGCTGGTAGGAAGCGAGTCCCTAATCCAGCTGCTGGAATAATAGCTTTTCTTACTTTTTTCAATGATATTCCTCCTAGTAATCTAAAACATATTTATATAAACTATAAAATTTAACCACTATAAAAAGAATTAATAATTTAATTACACTACTATGTAAAAATAAATTATCTATCCTCTGTTTTAATTTTATGATTTTTGCCTACTCATATTTCCCACATTATTATTCTATAACTAAAGATATTACTAATACAAAATCAATGAAATATTATATCGATATCTCTGACAATACCTTCTTATTCTATTTTAACTTTTTTTGTACTTGTTCTTCTAAAATATTTTCCCACTTATCACCAACAACGTTAAAAGTATATCTTTCAACATTCTTTTTAGCCCTACGACCATATTCCTTTCTTAATTCTTCAAATTCCATTAAGGTCATTAATGAATTAGCAAGTTCATCAATATTTCCTTCTTCTACAAGCAATCCATCTTCTTTATTTTTAATTATTTCGACAGGCCCTGTACAAGCAAAACTTACACAAGGGACTCCTACTGACATGGCCTCAATTATAACCATTCCAAAAGGTTCGTATCTGGAGCTTAAAACATAAATTGATGAATTAAGCATCTCACCAATAATATCATTCGTTTTTGGCATTAAGAAAATATTATTATAGGCTTTATAATCAAAAATCTGCTGTCGAAGAAGTTGTTCATCTTCTCCCGAACCAAATATTTTCAGCTTCCAATCCGGATATTTCTCTATAACTTTAGAAAACGCAGGGACTAAAAGGTCAAAACCTTTCTGAGGTACATATCTACCCGCAGCAATCACTACTTTTTTATCTAGTGCAGCTATTTCTTTAGGAACTGCTGTAGCATTTTCTACTTTATATAACGTTACCCCAGTTCCCTTTAATAGTGATTGATAGTCGCTAATTTCTGAATCTGTTAAACATGTTAAAGCATCTAATTTCCCATAATATTTTTCAATTTTATTTTGTAAACACTTTTCATGACCACCGAAATACTTATGTTCTTGACCAATCTTAATTACATTATTACTTACAAATCTAGTTGCTAAGATATTAAATGATGGTATTGTTGTAATTAAGATACCCTCATTAATTTTCTTTAGAGCCGCAATAATCTTAAAATCGACAAAGAGATTAAACATATGATATAAATCTTCGCTTTTATCTATGAAATAACTAGGCATTTTCAATAAGATCTTTTTTATTACTTTCTGGTAAAGAGGTGTGTTTCTCCCAAATAATTTTCCTCTTCTAGCATCAAAGATAGGATTAAGCTTTACTTTTTTATTAATATCGAACATCGGTTTTGCACTCGTTCTTCTAACACTGACAATCTCCACATCATAATTTTGAGAGGCAAAATAGTTAGCAGTATTCACAACTGTTCTTACAGTTCCCCCCATTCCATAAATATTATATACAAGAAAGGTAATTTTCATCCTTATATACCTCACTATTTCTTTATTTTTCATTTGATATTTTCTTGATTTCTTTATAAATTCGTTCAAAGTTCTTTTTATCATGACGCGCATAATATTTTTTAGACTTAATGAGGTACTTAGGTTTATATTTAAAATCTTTTTGAACATACTCATTAATATATTTTATTACTTCATCTTTTGTATATGCTATATCTCCAACTAACTCCCTGCTCAAATCTACATAAGATCCTCTATGTTTCAAATAATCATTGACATCAAAATGATAGAAAATCGATGGTTTTTCCAAATAATTAAAATCAAACACAACACTTGAATAATCGGTAATCATTAAGGAACTACTTTGCATCAATTCTTTTACGCTTTCTTCGCCTAATTTAACAATTTGTATTCTCTTATTTAAAGATGAAAATTCTTCTTTATATTTTTTTTGTATTTCGATATGTGGAAAGAATTTTAATACTAAATCATTTTCCTCTAATAGATTATGCAACCTCTTATCTTTTAATAATTGACTATAATGCACATAAAAATCTGATGCTAAAAATTCTTTTTTTGAATCAATAATCCAATCTCTCCATGTAGGCATAAGAAGAATCTCTCGAGTTTTTCGACTTTTACTTTTATCTACTAAAGAATCAAATCTAGCTAATCCGGTAACCATCACTTGATCCTTTTTAAAATTCATTTCGTTTATCATAATATTTTGTTCATGTGTAGAGGAAACAACGAATTTTTTAATCATTCCATTATAAGACTTTCTATTAAACTGCAATTTTTTCATTGCAATAATACCATGTTGTAGGTAAATTACTTTCTTTGGATTACTTCCCATCTTAGGATGGACAATGCTTGGAATAACATCCCTAATGCCATGACTTACGATAAGATATTCACTTAAATGATATAGAACAAGGTGTTTAAAACTATCATACCGCAGAACCTTTTCTTTATACGGTTCTAGGTTGGCCATATTTTTATTATTGGTTGTACTCACATAATAGTAATTTTCTGAGGTTTTATTCTTAACACAAGACTCAAAAAAAGCAAATCCATTATCTTGCGCAACTTCCCCCAAATTTTCCCCAATAAGCCATACTGGTTTCTTTCGAAATTTACTCCATACTTTAGCAACTCCTCTGGCCATTAAGAATTTTATTTTTTCTTTTTTTCTTTCATGTGCCTTTAAGCTCCTTATTTCAAGTGACATTATCTTATCCTTTTTATTAAAGAACGTAGAACAATATAAACCACTTTCCATTTTTATCGCATTTTCTTTAAAAGTGGAGTTTTTATTGATAATATTTATATCCTCACAAAGTACCATTGTTTCCACAGTATTATTATTAACATTCGCAGCAAAGTACACATCCCATTTCCCTGCATCATGAAGCTCATTTACTTTCATAAATGATGAATTAATATAAAATAGATACTCATTAAGATTATTTAATTTACCTTTCTGTGTTACAGTTTGACCAGTTTTCTTTTCCTTAAAAACTAACCTTGCATCTTGCAATTCAAGCTGTTTTTCTACCGTTGAATAAATTTTGAGTTTTATATTATCCTTATTTACATCCATTTCAGTACAATAGGATTGTAAAGAATTCTGTACAGACACTGATAATTCATTTTGATTTGTATAATAGGGCTGAATTTGTATCGGATGCCCATTAACATTCCGGTTTAATGAAGGATAAATAATTGCCTTTGCTTTATTCTTTATATCATCTAAATTGGATATGAATTTAAACACAATATTATTTCCATTACCCTCAATATAAATCATAAACTGTAAGTTTACTTCACCAATTGTTTCAATATCAAATGAATCCCAATCATATGAGCTATTAAAATAATAGCCTCCGTCTCCTTCTGAAAATTCATTTATACAATTGATTTTTAAATCCATAGATTCCTCATGAAGATACACATCTTTTAAAACATAGTTAACATCCGGAATGCTTACAAAGCCTTTTACGATTAGCTTACTCGCTTCATAATCAACTCTAATAACATCACAGTATACTCCTTCATCTCTAATCAATACTGCCAAATTATTATCTAAAGTAACATATGGTCGAATTCTTTTTATAGTACCGGATCGGGAATAAATTGTTTTAGGTATAACTACAAAGTCCATTTTAGCTTCTAGGATAGAATCTAGATTTAATGGAACTCTATCTTTAACCCCGCTCACTTTAAAACTTAAGAACACATCCCAAATTCCCTTTTCTTCAAAGAAATCACCTTCTTCAAACGCTATTGTCTTTGTAAAAGAATGGTTTATTATCCTAATAGGATGTGATTGATGTTTTTTCGTATCTCGATGGATAAACAATAACTCTACCATCTGATTTTCCGCATCCACCATACAATTAAATTGCACGAATCCTTCGATAGTGAGCTTGTTCTGTCCTAAATTTACAGTTTTAATTTTAGTAGAAACCATTCTCTCTTCGTTTTTTTCAATTTTAAGAATTAATTCCTGTTTATTATTACGAGAAAACACGTGATAATACAATTGATCATTATAACGAAAATAATGTCCAACTACTTTTTTTTCTTGTTTATTTTCAACCTTTATTAATACAGACTTGCCATTAAGCTCCCCTTCGCAATACAATTCCCAGTTACCTTCATATAAAGGATTTCCCTTTAAATTCAGCGTTACTTGATATTCATTTGTACTGTCATTCACTTTTAAACCTGTTAAGTTTTTCACTTCTTTTGTAAGGCCATTTTTCAAAAAGAACTCTTTTAAATAAACCTCTCTACGTTTAGACTTCGGGGAGAAATCCCCCAGTATTACAAAATCTTTTTCTTCATTTTCAAAAATTTCATTTGCAGAGACAACAATACCTACAGAGTCTTTTCTACTAAATTCAACACACTGTTCAACTGAATTAATCGCATTCACTTGAAAAATTGTGTTATCAGGACATATAATGAATTCCTTCCCCAAATTGTTATATACATGAAGAACAACAATGTCTTTATCTAGTTGTAAATAAACTTTTAATTTTCCATTATTCATTATTTCGGAAAGTCCCGAAATTGGTAGAACACATATAATTCTATCTTTATGGATTTTCATACTAGATAGTGATAACTGTTTTTTAGAATTTCCTTTATGAATAAATAATCCCTTTACTCTCTCATAAATATCTTGCACATTTCCATCTGTTTGTATAGAGATTTCAAGTTCGATGCTTTTATTTTGCGTAATTTTCATTTCTTCCAATAACACTTTTACTTTCAATTCAATCTCACCTTTCAGCTGTTAACAGTTAAATCCACTATCCGACTACTTTGTGTCCATTCCTCTATTTACAATTTATTTTTTATAACTTATATAAAAAATTATCCTAACTACTATCATTAGTAAGAGAGGAATTAATATATTAAGATAAACAGAACATAGTATACTTATTTATTTAATTAACAATATAACGAAACAATTCTAACTAAAAAAGGGCGGATTTAGTTTTTCAGTTGCTCTCTCTTTGCAAGGATCTCCAGGACAATTCTCTTTGAATTATTTTGATCGATATATGAGAATAAGTGATTTCTAAGCAATTTATACCTTTCTTTCTCCTTAAATCCATTATGCATATAGAAAGTTAAGAGTTGAACTAGTTCATCCACGTGCACACATCTATCTCCAAATAATTCATGTTCTACGTTTAAATAACCATTCATTATATGATCGAACTGAAAGAAAATAATTGGTTTTTTTAAATAATACATATCCCAAGAAACACTAGAATAATCTGTTATAAGCAGTGAAGATTCCATTATCAACTCATTAATTTTTATATCTTTGTATTTTACAAATTGTACATTTGAAGTATTACACTCAAAATAACGAATAGAACTATGAATTCTTGGATGCATACAAAATTTTAAAATAACGTTATTTTTCTCTAGTTGCTCAACGAGGGTTGTATCATTTAGCAGCCTTTCATATTGCCTATAAAATTGACTATCTAAAAACCCTTCCTCGGATACCTCATCTAGCCACTCTCGCCATGTCGGTAGCAATAGAATTTGTTTTTGCTCCCCACTCTTATCTTGCAAATAATCCCACCTTGCTAATCCACTCACAATGATTTCATCTTCTGTATAATTAAAAAATTGTTTTACAATTTCTTTTTCATATTCCGAAGATACACAAAATAAATCCGTTCCATTCGGACTACCTTTTTTAAAAATTGAATCCACCTTTTTCAAACCTAGCACACCATGTTGTAGAAAAACGTGCTTTTTAGTATGAATAACTTTCTTTAACGTTCCCCTGTTTTCTTTCCATATATAACAATGTGCCTTTGACTCAGAAGATATCATAAGTGTACTAGCAAGGAGATAAATCATATACTTGATGCTCATAAAGTCGATAACTTTATCCTCATATTGATCAAGCATCTTATAGTCATTAGACTTTTTGTTAATCACATAATATAGATTGGGAATTTGCTTATGATCATAGCAATACTTAAAGAAATAATAAGAATTATCTTGTGCGGTATGGCCAAATTTCTCATATACTAATACAATGCCTTTTCGATCCCAATGCCATTTAAATGTATAATATATGATTAATGCCAGCTTTTCTTTCAAAGCATATTTTAACTGATCATAGGTTCCCTTCCTTCGATAATGTAAGCTGAGTCCACCTTTAATAGTCACATATGGATATACTACATATCCATCTTCACCATGGTCACGCTGTAATCGATTGTTTAGCTTTCTATTAACAATATAGCTGGGATGTTTAATTCGATAACTTTTAAGTTCATCGGATTTCAAATGTACATAAAAATCCCAAAAAAACGGGCCTAGCTCAAGTTGACCCAGCTCTATTTCAAAGATAACCTTTTTTTCAAATTCATTTACGCTACTTTCCTGATACGGGAGTTGATAAACTTTATCTCCGTTCCTTTTTTTTAAAGTTATAGCCTCGACCGTACATTTATCTCTGCATTTTACTCTAATAGCAAACTGCCATTTTCCTTTTTTCTTCTTAAATGACGTTATTCGTATTTTAGAAATTAACTTTCCGGAGGATTTGACCATTCGCTTCACTCTTTCTTTAGCACTTCAACGAATCAAAATCATATAGTTGTATATATGATTTTCAAGAAATTTGTATGTTATAACTCAACTATGAGCGATATACGAAGGTTTTAATCCCACCGTAATCATGTAAACACTTCATCAATTTAATTAGCATGTAAAAATATAGATATTTGATCAACAGTTATACCATCTGCGGATGAAAATTTAAAATCATATTTATCAGAGCGGTATATAAATGATGCTCCGTCTTCACTTACTAACTGCGCTTGACCTAACTTCTCTAACATCGCCACCTTAGGGATAGACATATTCTGTATTGTAACCTGTTTTACAGTGAACTGATGGTTATATAGAACATTGATATTTTCATAACTATTTAATGTACCCTCTAATAGTTCTTCGGTGTTTTTTGGCTTCCCTATCACACCTTGTACATCTTGTTGATTTTTTCCTAATAAGGATATACCACTTTCAAAGTTTTGATTTGAGCCCGATAGCCCCTTTAACTTGTTGGAGATAACCTCATACTGTAAAGCTGAGCTAAAAGGAATCGTACTTGACACACCCTCACTAATCCATCCTTCTGTTCCATCTTCATATACAATTTCCAACCAGTTTATATCGTTTTTTTCATCTTTTTGCTGTGTCTTTACCACAAACGGTGTACCAAATTCCATCATAGCTACTTGTTTACCATTTAGATTTGGCATACTTCTGATCTTTGCCTTTGCCATTTTCACATATCGAATATCTAAATCCGCCAATGGATTTTTTCTCTTTTCATTAGACACTTGTTTCTTTTTACTTTCAGCTTCCGCCTGAGGAGGCTGGACAAACAGATCCTTCTTCAAATAAGCAGTACTCCCAGCTCCGATACATAAGACCAATCCTGCCAATGGAATCATATATTTTTTCTTCCGTTTCCTTGGATTTAATCTAGTATGTGCAATATCTAAAGCCTTAGCGTCCTCCTGCTTCATTTCCTGACCGGCTTGTTTTCTCTGTGCTTCTTCTTTAAATTTTTGTTGCTCCTCTTTACCCATAGCACGGTATTCTTTTAAAAACTGTTCGTATTTAGGCATTACGTCTTGCATAAGCCCATAATCCTTAATTTCACCATATTCAATCCATAACGCTTTTGTACAAAATTGCTTTACTTGTCCTAATGAATGACTCACAAAAAAGATCGTTTTCCCTTGTTCTTTAAATTCATTCATTCGTTTTAAACACTTATCTGTAAATGTTTGGTCACCTACAGACAAGGCTTCATCAATAACTAAAACATCTGGATTAATATTCACAGAAATTGCAAAACCAAGGCGAGATTTCATACCGCTAGAATATTTTTTTACAGGCATATCAATAAACTTACCAATATCGGCAAACTCGATAATTCCTGGTGTTAATGTTTGAATCTCATCCTTACTTAGCCCCATCATCAAACATTTCAATTCAATATTTTCTCGGCCTGTTAATTGGTTATTAAGTCCGGCAGCTATAGCAATAAGTGATATTTTACCCTTTATATCAATAGTTCCTGCCGTAGGTGGTGTAATACCAGCAATTAAATTAGACATTGTTGATTTACCAGATCCATTTACACCAATAATACCAATTACATCACCTTTTTGGGCTTCAAAACTTAAATTTCTTAACGCGTAGAAATCTTCACCAAACCCGCCCGGATATATAATATCCTTTAACTTATCAGAACTTTTACTATGCATTTTATATTTTTTTGTTACATTATGAAACTTCACTGAATAGTTCATTTTTTACAATCCTCATTATAGATAGTCTACAAAATGTTTTCTAAATTTCACATGTACTGCTGTACCCATCAATAGCATAAAGAACACAATTCCCCAGAAATACAGTGTATACATTATATCTTCATAAAACCAACCCGTTCCTAAAAAAGCATTTCGATAGCCTTGGACTATGTAGCATAATGGATTCAGCTGCATAATCTTTTGTAAAACAAGCGGTAACTTCTCAGGGGTCCATAAAATGGGAGTTAAATAGAGTAGCATCCGCATTAAAGATTGCACTATCATTTGTACATCACGTACGATCGTAGATAAAGTAGAAGTGATTAAAGAAAATGCAAAAACAAGCATAACTGTGGCAAACATATAATAGATCAATTGAATATAATAGATTGAAATCCCTTGACCCGATACTAAAAATATAAAGGTAACAATGCCTATTAATACTAGATGTTGATAAAAGTTAGACATAATTACATAACTAGGAATAACACTCATTGGAAAACTCATCCTTGAGATCATATTTAGCCTTGTATAAATAGATTTAGAAGCTTGCATAGTTGCAGGATTAATAAAGAACCATACCGATATGCCAGAAATCAACCAATATATAAATGGAACACCATTTACCCCTGAACCACCTCTTATTGCGGTTCCAAAAACAAACCAATAAATGCCCATTTGGATTAGAGGGTTTAACATTTCCCAAACGATGCCTAGATAGTTATCTTTATTTGTACTTTTAACTTGATAAATAGATAGGCGTTTAATTAAATAGAGACTATTTATCTGTTCTTTTAATACCATAATCATTGCATTCATTTTATTGTGCCTCTCCAAAAAACACTTTCTCTACTACACGTTTAGATGCAAGACCATCTTCCAAATAACAGTAGTTGTTATAGAAAGTATCATATTTTTTTTCAAATTCGCCCAATCCATCCCTTGTGAACTTCATAATCTCTTCCAATACACCTTCAGTTATTGAAACAACTGGTCCAGGAGCTTCCTTTTCTAAATCAAAATAAAAGCCTCTTAGCTTATCACGATATAAATCAATATCATATGTATAAAAAATAATAGGTCTTTTCAAATTTGCATAATCAAAAAAGACGGAAGAATAATCTGTAATTAGCACATCTGATAATACGTACAATTCATTAATATCGATATGATGGGAAAAGTCATAAACAAACCCTTTATACGAAGCTAAATCAAACTGTTCTGCTACTAAATAATGCATCCTTAACACAATGATATAATCAGAACTTAACTTTTGCTGTAAAAGGCTTAAATCCAGTTGTAAGTCTAATTTATAACGCCCTTGGCTATAAAATTGATCATCTCGCCACGTTGGAGCATATAAAATAATTTTTTTATCTACAGGTAAACCGTTTTTTTTCTTCAGCTCTTCAATCTTCTTACAATTATTGTTTACATATAAAAAGTCATTTCTAGGATATCCAACTTCAACTACATCTTTTTTAAATTGAAATGCACTTCGGAAAATCTTTGTTGAATACGCATTCGGTGACAATAAATAATCCCAATTTTGTGCTTCTCTCTTAAAGTTTTCCTTATATTTTTCTGTAGTTGTACCTGGCATATGAACTTCTTTCATATCCATAGCTAATTTTTTTAGTGGTGTGCCGTGCCAAGTTTGTACATAAGTAGTATGCTTAGGCTTTGGAAGCCACAATGGCATCCGACTATTTGTAACCCAATATTGCGCACGTGCCATTAAAATAAACCAACGGATTGAAAAGCGCCTAACATATGGAATATTCGCCTCTTTAAACTGCTCTATATAGTTTTTATTCACACTCCACACCATTTGGAATCCTAAATGTTGCTGTTCCATATACTCGTATATCGCACGTGGATTACAACTATACTGTTTGCCAGAAAAACTTTCAAAAACAACTAATTTCTTTTGAGCAGGTAAGTGACTGCATAGTACAAATATCGTTTTACAAGCAACCTTTACTATTCGATGATTTTTTATTTTTTTGATTAGATTCATATTATTCATGCACCTTCTAACTACAATTAGCCATTTTATAAATTATCATGATAACCATTTACATTCTCACATTCAATGCCCTGATTCAAAGACAGTAAGAAAAATTAAACACCCACGAAAAGAAGCTAAGTATTTTCCTTGGATCTCACTTAGCCCATTTACCTTACAACCTAACTTAAAGCTCAACCTCTTTTTGATCAAATAAGCAATTGACCAACTTCTTACTTGAATTCCCATCCGAATATTGATTCCAACGTGCATTGAATTGCTTCAACTTATTACTATCAAACGAATAGTTTCGCACTGTCTCAATAATTTCAGCTGAGTTATACACAACAGGTCCAGGGACATCAGCAATAAAGTCTCCAATGATTCCTCTTTTCTTCACATATTTCTTTAGATCATATGCAAAAAATATCATTGGTTTATTTAACAAACAAAATTCAAAAGGGACAGAAGAATAATCTGTTATTAAAATATCTGTTACTAAAAACAAATCATTTATATTCGGGTATAGAGAATAGTCGTATAAGAAATCTTTATACGATTCCTTATATTCCAGATTATTTCTAATAGCTGGATGTAGTTTGATCACAAGAATATATTCATCTTTTAAAGCCTCATACATTGCATCAATATTTAAATGTAAATCAAAATCTTCCAGTTCTTTATCTCTAAAAGTTGGAGCATATAAAATGACCTTTTTCCTTTGTAGATCAGGAAGACCACATAGGAGACTATTAACAATATGCTTTTGATGATTTTTATTAAAAAAAACATCTGTACGAGGGATGCCCGTTTTTAATATATTTTCCTCTTCTATTCCAAAGGCATCCATATAGATATTTGCCAAAGCATCAGAGCCTACTACAACTTTATGAAAATTGTTGTAAACCTTTAAAAACCTTTTTTGTGCGTATTTACTTCGCCTTTTAAAAGAAGGGGCCAATAATCCGAATTTTTTAATGGCACCCGCCGCATGCCAAATTTGGATACATTGTACCCCGCTTTTAAACCGGATCGTTGACAACGATCCAAAATAATTATCGATAATAACATGTTGAGATGTCGCTAAATGATACGCTGCTTGTATAGTTTGTACTATACTTTTTGTTTCAAATGCGAATGATTTTACATCCGGATAACTTTTCACTTCATACTTACAAGTTGATTTATACAAAAAAACAACTTCACAATTTACATGTTGTTTCTGCATTTCTTCATAAATAAAGATAAGATTTTCCCCATAAGACATAATAAAGGTTACCTTATTTTTAAGAGGAAATACTTTTGCTATGTTGAATAGGATTTTGAACACAATTAGATATACTGTTACAATCAGTTCTCGAAACATAATACACTATCTAGCAACTAACACT
This sequence comes from Bacillus nitratireducens, assembly GCF_036320425.1. Lineage (NCBI taxonomy): Bacteria > Bacillati > Bacillota > Bacilli > Caryophanales > Bacillaceae > Bacillus > Bacillus nitratireducens. Next base: position 219,999 of record NZ_JAUMJO010000005.1, on the reverse strand, counting down.
AGCTCCTGTTTAATTTTAGTAGTAGAAATCCCAACTGTTCTTGGTAAATAAACAACCTCACAGTATTCTTTCAAAAAATCAAATTCTCCTCCCCAATCATCACCCATAACAAAAATATCTACGTCATGATTAACAACATCTTTTACTTTCTGCTCCCAATTATGCTCAGGAATCACCTCATCCACATAACGAACCGCTTCTAGAATCATTTTACGATTCTCATAGCTATGATAAGATTTTTTATTTTTTAATTTGTTAAATTCATCTGAAGAAACAGCAACAATTAAATAATCGCCCAAATCTTTCGCTCTCTTCAATAAGTTAATATGTCCCCAGTGCAATAAATCGAAAGTCCCATATGTAATAACCTTTTTCATAATCGCGCCCCCTGTGAAATGTTCTTATTTTATAATTATTCACTTTAGAAATATATTCAAATTAGAGTGTCCCTTGCACCTATGTACGATAAGAAGGACTCAAATTCCCCTATGTAAATGCAAAACAAATTTACATAGATTTTACATTAAGTTCACACGAAATTCACACGAATGATTATAACATAATTTTCATTTACAAACTATGACAATAACCTAACAACTATTGTCATATCTTGTTTAAGAAGGCGCCTTCTTATCTGGTATTACAAACCTCCTCTTACTTTCTTTTATTTACAAAAAAAAGTGCGAAAGAAATATTTCCTTCGCACTTTTTAAATCATTCAAACCTTATCGCAACGCACGACTTGGTAATTTATCAATGTTCTCTAACATAATACCTGTACCAACCGCAACACATTGCATTGGGTTTTCAGCAATTAATACTGGTAATTTTAACTCTTCTGCTAGAAGCATGTCGATACCGTGTAATAAAGCTCCACCGCCTGTTAGAATAACACCACGGTCAATAATGTCCGCAGATAGTTCTGGTGGTGTGCGCTCTAGTACGCCTTTTGCAGCTTGTACAATGATAGCCGCTTCTTCTTGTAGTGCTTCTGTAATTTCTTCAGAGCACACTGTAATTGTACGTGGTAAACCTGTTACCATGTCACGTCCGCGAATTTCAAGTTCTTCACTACGTGCACCTGGGAATACTGTACCAACTTTAATTTTAATGTCTTCCGAAGTACGTTCTCCGATTAATAGCTTATACTTACGTTTAATATAGTTTAAGATCTCCATATCAAACTTATCGCCAGCCATTTTGATAGAGGAAGAGGTAACAATATCACCCATAGAAAGTACGGCAATATCTGTTGTACCTCCACCAATATCAACAACCATGTTTCCGCTTGGTTGGAAGATTTCCATACCAGCACCAACTGCGGCTACTTTTGGTTCTTCTTCTAAAAATACTGTTTTCCCACCTGAACGTTCAGCAGCTTCACGAATTGCTTTTTGCTCTACAGATGTGATATTTGTTGGACAACAAATTAAAATGCGAGGTTTTGAAAAGAAGCTCTTTACGTCCAATTTGTTAATGAAATACTTTAACATTGCTTCTGTAATTTCGAAATCTGCGATTACACCATCTTTAAGTGGACGAATTGCTACAATATTACCAGGCGTACGTCCCACCATACTTCTTGCTTCTTCACCTACTGCTAATACTTTCCCACTATTACGATCAATTGCCACAACAGATGGCTCATTTAATACAATACCCTTACCTTTAACATGAATTAATACATTAGCCGTACCTAGGTCAATTCCGATATCTCGTGCAAACATTCCCGTCTTTTCCTCCTCGATATTCAAAATCAGGTTACACCCGAATTCTTTTACACCTAATTTCTGATTTTATCATAAATTTAACAGAAACGTAATATTCGCAAAAAGAATTCTTCTGAAAAATATTACCGAATTTGCAAGGAATGTTTGCTCTCTTATATTTATTGGCGTACAGGCTTTTCTGTATCTTCTTTACGATACTTCTGCTTTGTTGCTTCTCCCCCTCTTAAATGACGAATAGACTTATGATAATCAAGAATTTCTTTCACTTCATTTGCGAGCTCTGGATTAATTTCTGGCAAACGTTCTGTTAAGTCTTTATGGACTGTACTCTTTGATACCCCAAACTCCTTTGCAATTACACGCACTGTCTTTCTTGTCTCCACGATATACTTGCCAATCTTGATAGTTCTCTCTTTGATGTAATCGTGCACACCACTCGCCTCCCTAAATTGGATGTGAGAAGTGTGAAATGAGACTCGCTGCATACGACTAAGAAGTAAATGTGAGTGCTGTTTGTAAGCGTTAAACATTCTTGGATTTATAATGAAATGATTCACGATTTCTCACCTCAAACACTCTCTTTGCTTTGGTTTATACCATTGTATTGCTCGCACTACTGATATATGCTACATGTTCACTATTTTTGCGGACTAAGTTAAGAAAAATTACGTTTTTTTGTGAGAAATGCGTTAAAGATGACAATTATGGCAAAAAAATGACACCTTTTTATAAAAGGTGTCACTCTTCTCGGTCACAATCTTCTTTCAACAACTGATGGTGGGGAACTTCCTTCTTACCGGCAATATAATAATATAAAGCGAATAAAACAAACAATAATATAATAGCAATCGACAGAACAGATAAAAATGACACAGTATCCCCTCCCTTTTGTAATATATATTCGAGAATCTCGTCATTTTTCCTTGTTATTGCAACTTTTTTCTCGAAATTAATTATTTTTATATAAAAATAAAAAAATCAGCTCTCTAGTGAGAACTGATTTTTTCACTTTATTATTCTTGTGAAGAAGAAGAATCGTTAGATGATTCTGTAGAACCATTCGTTGATTTTTCTTCTTTTTGAGATTTCTCATCTTGCTTGCTGTTCGTCTCTTTGTCACTAGTCGAACCGCTCGTTGATTTCTCTTCTTTTTGAGATTTATCTTCTGTTTTACTTTCTGGTTTCGTGCTTGTTGACTTTTCTTCTTTTTGAGATTTGTCATCAGCTTTTTTACCAGAAGCATTTGTCGCCTTTGCAGCACCTGCATCAGCTTTAATTTCTGCTACTGATTTATTTAAATAACGCTCAGGGTTCACAGCCACATTGTCTTTACGTACTTCAAAGTGAACGTAAGAACCTGCATCTTTATTCATTGCACTTAGACCTGATTTTCCTAACACTTCACCTTGCGCAACTCTTGCACCTTTTTCTACTTTCACACTGCCTAAGCTTTGATAAGATGCTGCTACACCATTTCCACTATCTACTGTTACAACATAACCAAGAAGTGAATCTTTTTCAGCTTTCGTTACTGTACCACTTAAAGCAGCTGTCACATCAAATTCTTTTCCGTTCTTCGCAGCAATGTCGATTCCTTTATTAGGAGAATATGTGTTGTTATAAAAGACAAGTGCTTTTTCTTGTTCCGCCTCTGATGCTGCATCTTCATAGAATTTCTTCTGTACTACTACTTCTGCATTTGCTGCAGCTGGCATTTTCACTACTTCTGAAGACTTTGTTACTGGTACTGCTGGATCTTCCGTTTGTGTATACGGTGTTGCTTGATCTTGGTTCGGAGCTTTCTTCGGATTAGCTCCTTGGAACCATAGCGCAACCATTAAGATTACCGCTGCACAAGCAATATATAGTGCCGGAAACACCCATCTTCTTTGAAATAAATGTACTACTTTTTGCGACTTTTTATTATTTCTTCCTCGCATTCCATCATCACCTCAGCAATCATTTTGAACAATATTCAATCATCCTATACAACCTATAACTAATTACTTTTCGACAAAATCTGTAAAAATATGTATAGGAATTGCAAAATTTCCGAGGAAATGATAGAAAAAGGAAAAAACTGAGCGTTTCAGCTCAGTTTTTAGTCCATTTGTTTCTTTCTATAAATGAAGAGCGTAATAACAAGTACTGCAACTAACCAAATAGTTATGTTCAATAAATTACTAGTAATTGCACTAAAACCTTCACCTTTTATAACACTACTAACCGCAAGACCGATATGACGAGTTGGTAAATAATCGATTATTTTTGTAACGACTTCATTCTTCACAAACATTCCAATTAAATCACCGAAAAGAAATGTCATTAATATTGGTAATCCAATTGTTGATGTTTGCGGAACATTTTGAGCTAATAATCCAATACAAGTACCAATGAGGTTAAATATTAGCATTCCAAGAACGAAGATAAGTAATAATAATGCAAAATTACCTTCTAATTTACCTAAAATAAGTAGATTAATAAAACAAATTGCAACTGTAATCATACCTGTTAATGAACTTTTACCAATTAATACTTCAATAGATGATGCTGGTGATAGCATAAGAACTCGAAGCGTATTTTTTTCCTTTTCTTCAGCGATAAGCATCGCCTGTACAAAGCCTCCAACCATAACTAGCGCCATCGCAGTTAACGTACTTGCTCCAATTTCTCTCATATTATCTGAGCGACTAAATAATACCGAAAAGACAAGTGGCATTACCAACATAATTAAAGTTTGTGAATTCGTTTTAAAATCCTGTACCTCTTTCCGAAAAATTGCTGAAAATCGTCTCATTGAAAATGTCATTATAGTCCCCTCCCAGTAACTTCAATAAAGATATCGCCTAACGTTGGTTCATGTGAATGAATAGATAGTAATTCTCCTTTTTTCATCCATTCTGAAATACGTTTTGCTCCTAATTCATCTTTTTTCACAATTTCTTTCTTCTTATCTGTTAACACAACTTGTATTTGATCTTTCGCGTATTGCAAGCGAAGATTTTCCGGTGTATCAAGCGCTACTATTTCTCCGCCGCACAGAAAGGCAATGCGGTTACAAAGTGTTTCTGCTTCGTCCATGTTGTGCGTTGTTAAGAAAATCGTTGTTCCTTCTTTATTTAAGTCTTTTAAGATTTTATGAATGTTTTGTACGTTTACTGGATCAAGTGCAGATGTTGGTTCATCTAAGAAAAGGATATCTGGTTTATGAAGAATTGCTCTTGCTAATGTGACGCGCTGCTTCATTCCCTTTGATAATTTTTTCACCTGTGTTTTTTTATCATCTAATAAGTTCACTTGCGCTAGCACTTCATCAATTCGTTCTTTTTTACAATCGTATAGGTCACAAAATAGTAGTAAGTTATCATAAATGCTAAGTCTTTCATATACGCCGCTATTGTCTGTTAAAATACCGATTCGTTTGTAATCGATGCTGCTTGGTCCTGTAATGTCTTTACCTAATACTCTTACAGTTCCAACGCTATGAAGCAATTGAGATGTTAATATTTTTACTGTTGTCGTTTTCCCAGATCCACTCGGTCCGAGGAATCCAAAGATTTCTCCTTGCTTCACCTCAATATTTACATTTCGAAGGGCCGTTTTTCCATCGAAACTTTTCATTACATCTTTCATTTCAATTGCCAATGTCATTTCGTCATCCCCTTTGTTTTTCTTTTTATAGATGAAAGTCGCCTTAGCGCTTTTCGTTTGTTTGTTTCGCTTTTCTTGACTCAATCATATGAAAAACAAAGGGTTTACGCAGTAAAATACCGGTAAAAGGAGTATTTTTACCGGTGAATGAATCGTATTTTGAGCTTATTGGAGTATTTTCATAGCCCAATTACACCTTTTAACTCATCCATTCGTCCTTTTGAAAGCGGGATTGAACTTTTTCTTTCGTCATCCAAAATTAAACTAAAACTATTGCGTGTCCAAGTAATCACTTCTCGTACTCTTTGTAAATTGACGAGGTACGAGCGATGACATCTAAAGAATCCGAATCCTGTTAATCTCACTTCTAGTTCACTTAATGTTAATGCGCATACGAAATCTCCTTCGCGCACATGAATATGTGTCACTCCGTTTTGCGTTTCAATGAAATGAATCTCCATCGGATCCAGTAAAATGATTTTATCGTTCACTTTCGCTGGGATTCTTTCAAGTTTCATTTGCGGAATCATTTGAACTACTTTTTCTTCATCGACTTCTTCAGCTTCTTCTTGCTCTATTTCTACCTTTTTCACACCATCGTTGTTTAATATGTATACATCTTCTGTCAGCGAAAGTGCATCTGATAAAAAGGAGGACGTAATGAAGATTGCCTTTCCTTGTTCTTTCATTTTCATAATCGCTTTTCGAATAATAATCGTACTCTCTGTATCTACATTTTGCTCTGGCTCTTCTAAAATAACTAAATCCGGATTATGAATCATAACTCGCCCAAGATGAAGACGGCGTTTCTCTGAAAATGACAATTTTTCTATTTTAACGTTCAACTTATCTAGGAGACCGACATATTGTACTACTTCTTCCATACTCATATGTGATTCATAAAGCCCTAATATAAACTTGAAGTACTCCTTCACCTTCAAACGGTCGTATGCTTCATCTTTCAAAAAACAAAAACCGATGCGGGAATATACTTTCTTTCCAATCGGCTCCTCTTCAAATAACACACTGCCCGAAGAAGCCTCTTCTTCTCCGATAATAATCCGGTGCAACACTTTAGCTGTATGATTATTACACTGCAAAACAACACATTGTCCTTTTTCAACCTTCAATTCAACTGCCGGTAACTGGTTCGTCTTCCCTAATTGTTTCAACTCCAATAACGCCATTCTGTATCCCCCAAGTGTTTTTTTATCCTATTATACCAAACAATTAATGGAAAATTATGATATTTAATACAATGTTTTTATACTGTATCAACAAAGAAGGCTATCCATCAGGATAGCCTTCTTCTCTATTTCTGCTCCACCATATAAGTCTTGAGCTGATCACGAAGTGCTCTTTTTAGAAATTTCCCTACAGATGTTTTCGGAATTTCATTTACGAATAAAATATCATCTGGCATCCACCATTTCGGGAATTCGGCTTCTAGCAAAGAATACAGCTCTTCTCTTTCTACTGCTTGTCCTTCTTTTAATACGACGCAAGCAACAGGACGTTCTTGCCATTTTTCATGTGGAACTGCCACGACAGATGCTTCTAATACGCTATCGTGTGACATTAAAGCATTTTCTAAATCTACTGAAGGGATCCACTCACCGCCGCTTTTAATTAAGTCTTTCGTGCGATCAGCAATTTTAATAAATCCTTCCGAATCAACTGTAACGATATCGCCTGTATGGAGCCAACCATCTTTCATCGATTCCTCTGTACGCTCATCTTTATAATAGCTACCAGCGATCCATGGGCCTCTTAGGCAAAGTTCTCCCATTTCTTCCCCGTCCCACTTAATTTCACCGTCTTGTCCAATCACTTTCATTTCTAGCCCAGGGAATAAATATCCTTGGCGAGAGCGCAAGTTATAATATTCTTCTTTCGGTAAATCACGTTGATATGATTTCGGACAATTAATTACAACAGCAGGACTCGTTTCTGTCATTCCATATATTTGTCTAAATGCAATTTCATATTTCTCTTCATACGTACGAATCATACTTTGCGGAGCTGCTGATCCACCTGACCATATCGTTTTTACGCTACTAATATCATATGGATGCTTCTCAAGTTCTTGTAATAAGCCAATCCAAATTGTCGGCACGCCAGCTGTAATTGTTACTTTCTCACTTTCAATTAACTCCGCTAAAATTTTTGGTGTGAAATGCGGTCCTGGTAATACGAGTTTTGTCCCAAACCATGTACTCGCAAACGGTAATCCCCATGCATTAACATGGAACATTGGAACGACAGGCATACAAGTGTCTACTTCTGATATGTTCCCGCCATCTGCAAGTCCAAGTGTATAACTATGGAGCGCAATACTACGGTGTGTGTAAACTACACCTTTCGGTTTTCCTGTTGTAGCTGATGTGTAGCACATACCGGCTGGTTCTTTTTCATCTAAATCTTTTACAAACGGAAATGTCTCATCGCCTTCTTCGAGTAATTGATCATAATGATATGCTGGTGATAGTGTTGTGTGAGGTAGTTTATGATCGTCTGTCATAATAATAAAGGCTTTTATATGCGGGATTTCGTGTTGAATACTCTCTAATATAGGTACCATATCTTCATCGACAAGAATGATTTTATCTTCTGCATGATTAATAATATATGAAATGTGATCAGCGGAAAGCCTTAAATTAATCGTATGTAGCACCGCTCCGATTCCTGGAATCGCAAAGTATGCTTCCAAATGCCTATGATGGTTCCAAGCAATTGTCCCTACTTTATCCCCTTGTTCAATTCCCATTTTCGTTAATACACTAGCAAGCCTTCTCGTCCGCTTTGCAATTTCTCCGTATGTTAATGTATGAATACGCGATGCAGTCCGTGAAACAACTTCCTTTTTCGAAAAATATTTCTCCGCTCGTTCCATCATGGACGGAATGAGAAGTGGTACATCCATCATCATTTTTCATTACCCCCTGTTGTTATATTTTATATATTCACATAACTGTATTATAACACGCAGTATGTAGGGTAACTTCCATTTATTTCTACAAATAATGACAAAAAGGACGTTCCGAAATTGAACTTCTGACTAAAGCTATTTTCTTCTTTGTTACGATTGCAATGCTAATCGAATTTATATCAACGCAAATTGAATTATATCGACGTTTCGACAAGGAACATCGACTTAACTGCAAAATACGAAAAAAATAACCTACCTACCAACAAAAGAAAACCGTCCCAACTACCATTTGGGACGGCCTCTTTTTCACCCTACTTCTTCACCATCAATTTTCCTTCATAATCATTCATCGTCTTTATTTCAACGCCTTTATAATAATGAGCGACGATATCTGTATATTTCTTACCTTCCGCTGCCATGCCATTCGCTCCGTATTGGCTCATGCCAACGCCATGACCGAATCCTTTCGTTGTAACGACGATTTTATCCCCCTGTTGTTTCCACGTGAAGTCAGACGAGCGTAAATCTAATTTTTCACGTACTTCTTTTCCTGTTAATGTTTTTCCTTGAAACGCTACATCTTTTACTCGTTTGCCTTCTGTAAGGTCTTTAATATCGCCGACTTTTCCGTCCGCTAGTACTTTCACACCGAGACGTTTTTGAAAGTCAGCTACTGTAAATGTTTGCTCGCTCGTAAATTTTGGAGATGCTTGATCCCACGGACTATCTACGCTTTTCAGGTACGGATAATCATTCCCCCAATAATCAGCTGCATTTTCTGTCCGGCCATTACTCGTTGAGAAGAAAGAAGCTGAAATTGGTTTTCCATCATATGTTAAAACTTGTCCTGCGGTTTTCGAAACGGCTTCCTCGATTTTCTTCAAATTATTTTCGTAGTTATTACCCCATTGTTTCTTCAATTCTTCTTTGCTTTTATACACTTGATCTTTCACCGTATCTGTCACGTCCGCATTGTTTTTCTTACCTCCGCTTAGCATACGCTGGACTACAAATGTTCTCGCTGCTAATGCCTGCGCCTTTAGCGCCTCTATTTCAAAGCTGGCATTCATCTCAGAAGCTACTACACCGGTCACATACTCCTCCATAGGTAATGTGTCTACCTTCTTCTGTCGATCGCGATATACAGCAACCTGAACCGCTGTATCCACTTTCCCTGGAGCTGGTATGCTTTCTATCGCTGGAGGAGTTTTAGAAGCTGCTTCTTCCCCTACTTTTGCTTTCGCAAACGGAATGACAAGAGCAGCAGGTACAATGATGACGAGCGCTATTAAAAGCGCTACCGTAATGAAAAGTGGCTTTGAAAATTTCATCCTATTCCCCCAATATAAAGTTGGCTTCCTTTCATTCTTATGGAACTATGGAATCTTTTAGAACATACTTGGGGGTATCGATATAAAGTGAAACTTTAATGAGGTGAAGTTGTACTGATCACAAATAGCGAAATAAAACAAAAATTTTCTAAATATTTTTACTGAGACGTGCATAAGTATAGAATTTCTTGACTATAACAGTAATAGTAAAAAAAATAGCCCCTATGTCAAAAGACATAGAGACTATTTCAATTAAGCGTGAAGATCAGAAACTTCTTGTTCTTTCACTTCTTCTACTTTTTCGTTTACACGTTCAATAGTTGCACCTAATGCAGCTAATTTCTTATGGAAGTTTACATAGCCACGGTCAAGATGTTTTAACTCTGTTACACGAGTATAACCTTCTGATACTAAACCAGCTAAAATTAATGCTGCTGCTGCACGTAAATCAGTCGCGCCTACTTCAGCACCTTGTAAGCTGTTTGGACCGTTCATAATTACAGAACGACCTTCAATTTTAATATCAGCATTCATACGACGGAATTCTTCAACGTGCATAAAGCGGTTTTCGAATACCGTTTCAGTAATCATGCTTGTTCCTTCAGCTTGTAATAATAATGCCATCATTTGTGATTGCATGTCTGTTGGGAAACCTGGGTGAGGCATAGTTTTAATATCAACCGCTTTTAACTTATCTGGGCCGATAACACGTATACCTTCATTTTCCTCAATAATTTTAACACCCATTTCTTCCATTTTCGCTGTAATTGAGCGTAAATGTTCAGGTACAGCATTTTCAATTAAGACGTCTCCACCAGTAATTGCTGCTGCAACCATGAATGTTCCTGCTTCAATACGGTCAGGAATAATAGGGTGGTTTGCACCATATAATTTATCAACGCCTTCGATACGAATCGTTCCAGTTCCAGCTCCGCGTACTTTCGCTCCCATCGCATTTAAGAAGTTAGCTAAGTCAACGATTTCTGGTTCTTTCGCTGCGTTTTCAAGGACTGTTGTCCCTTTTGCTAATGTCGCTGCAGACATAATGTTTTCTGTCGCGCCTACGCTTGGGAAGTCTAAATAAATTTTAGCTCCTTTTAGTTCTCCCTCTACGTACGCCTCAACAAAACCGTTACCAACTTTTACTTTTGCTCCCATTGCTTCGAAGCCTTTTAAATGTTGGTCGATTGGACGTGAACCAATTGCACATCCACCAGGAAGTGCAATACGAGCACGACCGTTACGTGCTAATAATGGGCCCATTACTTGGACAGATGCACGCATTTTACGTACATACTCAAATGGTGCTTCAATGTTTAATTCTTTAGAAGAATCGATTGTTACTTGGTTATTTTCAAATACGACTTCAGCATTTAAATGACGTAATACCTCGTTAATTGTGTATACATCAGACAAAACTGGTACTTCAGATAGTACATTCTTTCCATCACTCGCTAATAGGGCTGCAGCGATTATAGGTAATACAGCATTTTTTGCGCCCTCAACACGCACTGTGCCGTTCAACCGCTTTCCGCCACGGACGATGATCTTTTCCAAATTATTCCCCTCCGTGTCCTTTTTTCAGTATCTATTCACTCAATACTCAGAAGTTATGATCGGTGTGCCAACCACAATTGTATCTTTGTTGTCTGTAGAACGTATTGCTATTTGCACATTTATTTTCTCTCTATTTATCGAAAGAGCGTCATTCCACTTTTTATTATATGCGGAGACTGACACAAATGCTCTTTCTTCTGTCTGTTCGATCGCTCTTGCTGAAAGATCTTTCAAAACCTGATTGGTTTTATTTTGCAAAACACCTTCAATCTTATCATTCAATACACCTTGAACACAAGTATAAATTGTAGGTTTTCCGTTAAAAATTTTATTCATTTTCTGAACGTACTTCGGGTCCCATTTCGCCCCGCTTACCTCAAATATAATGAAAGTGTTTTCTTTAGTATTTTCCTTAGTCCAAGTTACTACTACTCGTTCTTCATATGAAGAAGATTTTTTATAGGATGTAGCTTTATATCCATCTGGAGATTGTTCTAATTCCCAACTTTCGATATTTGCCTTTTCCTTCACATCGTTTAACAATTTTTGAAACGTATGTATATTAGAAATTGTTTTTGTTTCTCGCGCTAACCATGACCACCGCTCTACTTTTGCATCATTCTTCTCTAAAGTTGCGATCATGCTCTCCATCTTCTGTTCATCGCTTATAGGTTTCATCTCTCTATATCCAACCAAAAATAAAACAACACTCAAGGCAACGATAAGAATGGCTTTAAGCTTCAATTTCATCCCCTCCTATCCCCATTGTTAACGGAGATATGAGGTTCTATACACTTACTTTACTAAATACGTTAAACTCTTTGAATAGCCTAAATAATCAAGGAAAAAGTTACTGACAGATGTCCCAATCGCAATCGTAACTAGGATGAGTAATACTCTCGTCTGTATCACTTTCCCAGACTTCATTAAACGCTCAATGTGAATACCTTGCAAGGCCCACCACGTAATAGTAATAAACAATAAATGCGAAACAATGGCAATCAGTGCTTGTTGCCCTAAAAGTTGTGCCAAAAAATCGACCCCTTTTTACTTGGCTACTACTTACGCAAAATGTAAAAACGATACCATAATAAGTAGGAGCCACACTTTTCAAACGCGAATAGGCTTCTTACATTTCAAATCGTAATTTCCTCTCAAAAACATATACTTATATACGTTTCTGTTTGCTATTACTCCAAAATAAAAAGCGCAGAGTACGGACTCTACACCCTTTATTTTCACTATTGTACCACGTTCCCCAAGAAGAAGAAATCCTTCATTAATGGAAAATATTCATAAAAGAAATTGTAACCAATCATCGGCATAATCCCTAGTATTACAATCGAAATTGCACAAAAACTCATGACAATCTTTATATTTAACGGTAAACGAAGCCTCTCTTCTGTCTCTCCAGTGCGGAAAAACATTTGCTGTAATATCCGAAAGTAATATACGAATGAAACAACTGTTGTCCCCATCATAATAGAAGCTAATACGTAATGAGCAGGTTCAACATGGAGTGCCCCTAAAAAGATGTTAATTTTCCCGATGAAACCAGCTGTCCCCGGTATTCCAGCTAACGATAAAATAAAGATTGTCATCACTATAGCTGTAAATGGAGATCGCTTGTATAATCCTGTAAAAATCGTCATATTTTCCTTATCATTTTGTAAGATTAATCCGTGGATGATTGCAAATGCTCCTATATTCATAAGCATATATGCAAGCATATAAAACCACATACTATCCATCGTGAACTGTGATAGCGCCACAAGAGGCACGAGCAAATACCCAGCATGCGCGATACCTGAATAGGCAAATAGACGTTTTACGTTGTATTGCTTTAATGCTACTACATTCCCAATAATCATCGTAATACTAGCTAGCACAGCAATGTATATACTCATACGCCCGTACAAAGATTGTGCGTCCCCTTGGATTACCACGCCTGCAAACACCATAAGAAACAAACGCGTAATGAGTAGAAAACCAGCAATTTTAGAAATCGTTCCGAGAAAAGCAGTGACAGGTGTAGCCGCTCCCTCATACACATCCGGTGCCCACATATGAAATGGAACTGTTGCAATTTTGAATGAGAGTCCAACAAGTAAAAGTAGAAATGCGAGAGCTAACAATAATTGAATACCCCCGGCCAATCCTTGCGTAAATGCCTGTTGCATTTCCACTATGTTGGTCGATCCTGTAATACCGTATAAATAACTCATTCCAAAGAGCGTAATTGCTGTTCCAATTCCTCCGTTAATGACGTATTTCATTGCCGCCTCATTCGATGCGCGGTTTCTTTTTCGAATTCCTACAAGAATGTAGGAAGAAAGCGACAGCAATTCTAAACCGACGAATAGTGTGATGAAATCAACGCTCGAAGCCATGAACATCGCTCCAAGAAGCGCCATTAACATTAAGTAATAATATTCTCCCTTATCTTGAATAGGATCCTTTTCATCATCGCTCATTGCCATACATAAGACGAGAGCTGCCCCGATTAATAACAATGTTTTAAACCCTTTTGAAAATCCATCTAACACAAACGATCCATTTAAAATATCTCCCGCCGGTTCACTATATAGCGTAATTAATGACACGGCCGCTAATACGACGGCTGCGATTGCACCAATCGCAGCGTGCCTATGGTTCAGCTTAAAAAACAAATCACATATGGAAAGAAGGATGGCTGCCCCAAGAATAATGAATTCCGGCACCATCAGATGCCACGACAAGCTAAGTAACGTATTCATATCCATCCTACTTCACCCCCAATGTTTTCAACGTATTTTGAAGCGGATCCCCTAGTAGTTCTGGCATTACTCCAATTGCGATAATACAAACGATAAGTAATATAACAGGAACGTACTCCCATCCGTGTATATCAGATTTCGCTTCCCATTCTTTGTTACCAAATGTCACTTGAAGTGTCGCTCTTAATACGTATACAGCGGTTAAAATAATTCCAAGTACACCTACGGCAGCGATAACAGGTCGCCCTTGGAATAAACCGAGAAAGGCAAGGAATTCGCTAATAAATCCAGACATCCCTGGCATCCCAAGCGATGCCATACCTCCCGCTAGGAAGAAGCCGCTAAGCACAGGAACACTTTTTGCAAGTCCACCAAGCGCTGTAATATCTGAAGTCCCAAAACGCTCTTCAATCATGCCAAGTAAGAAGAAGAGCAATGCCGCAATTAAACCGTGAGACACAACCTGGAACAGTGCCCCTTGTATACCTGGTGCATTTAACGCCGCAAGCCCCATTAATACAATGCCCATATGCGAAATACTAGAGTAAGCAAGCACCTTTCTAAAGTCCGTTTGGATGAGTGCTAGAAAGGCCCCGTACAATAAATTAATGACTCCTAAAATCGCAATTAGCGTTGCAAAATCACGAAAATGTTCTGGAAATAATCCTTTCCCGAAGCGAATAATACCGTACGCTCCAATTTTCAGTAAAACTCCCGCATGAAGCATAACTACAGCAGGATGCGCTTCTATGTGTACATTGACCATCCAGCGATGCAAAGGGAAAACAGGAAGCTTAATCGCAAAGGCAATCATTATGGCAAGAAACAAGCCGACCTGTAAGCTACTTGAGACAGCCGTTCCTCCCCCAGCACCTACACTTGTTAATATTTCTTTAAGCTCCGTAATATTTGTTGTACCTGTTTTCGCAAATAAAACCGAGAAAACGATAAGTAAAATAGCTGATCCGATACCGTTATATATTAAATAACTGTATGCAGCCTTTTCACTCGACAATTTCCCCCACTTGCCAATTAATAAAAACATTGGTGGCAACGTAATTTCAAAGAAGATGAAGAACAGCATTAAATTTTGAGCAGCGAAGACACCTAGCATCCCTATTTCTAGCATGAGTAATAGCATGTAGAATGCTTTTAAATTTCTTTTAATGGAAAATGCCGCAATTGCTGCAAGCACCGCTAGTAGGGCTGTCAGCGCCATCATTACAAGCGATAAACCATCAATACCAATCTCGTAATAAATGGAAAACCATCTTTTATCTACCGCTGCAAAATCCCCAAATTTAATCCATTTCACTTTCTCATCAAATATCGATAAACTCTTTCCTGAAACATATGTACAAGCGAGGACGATAGCGATACCAAATGGAAGCGCCGTCCCAAATAAACCAAGCGCTCGCACTGTACGCGATTCTTTTTTCGGCGTTAACACAAGCAAGAGAATCCCTAAAAGCGGGGAGAAAATGAAGAACGTTAATAGCAATCCATTCATCGTAAATCCCCTCCCGTATATAACAAAATAATTATGAGCACTGCGAGCGAAACGGCCGTTACAGTTCCGTACACTTGTACATTCCCGTTTTGAAACCGGGATCCTAGGCCACTCATACCTTTAACCAATCCCGCAATTAAAACTGCAATTCCTTCTACAACGTATACTTCAAATAAGCGAAGCACATGAGCGATTCCTTTCGTAATAGGAAGCACCGTAACATTGTAAAGTTCATCCACATAATATTTTTCTTTCAAAAGGTTATAAAGAGGCGTCTCTTCTCCGCCTGCCCAATCTCTAGAGATAGATTTCTTACCATATATGAAATATGCGAGGGCAATTCCCGCAAATGAAACGAGCGTCGCAACAATCATAATCCAAACAGGTCCATGTACTTCCTGCACTTTGAATCCTACATCTTTCGTAAGCCAATCCCCAAGAAACGTTCCGAACCACGGTGTATTTATATAGCCTGCCACTACCGCAAGAACACCAAGGACAATCATCGGATACGTCATTGTGCGAGGTGATTCATGCACTTCTTCCTCCGTCTTCGTTTCTCCCGTAAAGACAAGAAAGTATAGACGGAACATATAAAATGCTGTTAGAAATGAAGCAATTACTGCTAAAACGAATAGAAAGTAATTGCCATTCATCCAAGCCGCCGCTAAAATTTCATCTTTACTAAAAAATCCGGAAAGAAGAGGAACACCACTAATTGCAAGTGTACCTATTAAAAATAGTGCACCGGTTACTTTCATCTTTTTCTGTAAACCGCCCATTTTATTAATGTTTTGCGTATGGACTGCATGAATTACACTTCCTGCCGCCAAGAACAGTAATGCTTTAAAGAAGGCGTGTGTCGTTAAGTGAAAGACACCAGCTACATAACCAGCAGAGCCTAGCGCAAGCATCATATACCCGAGCTGACTAACTGTAGAATAAGCAAGAACCCTCTTAATATCCGTTTGTACAAGACCAATAGAGGCCGCAAAGATTGCGGTGAAAGCCCCAACGATTGCAACAGTTTGCATCGCTACCACACTTGCTGAAAATAGTGGGAACATCGTCGCTACTAAATATACGCCGGCTGCAACCATCGTTGCCGCGTGAATAAGCGCCGAAACAGGCGTCGGTCCTTCCATTGCATCTGGCAACCATGTATGAAGCGGAAACTGACCCGATTTCCCCATTGCACCGATAAAAATTAATATCGCCGTTATTGTAATCATAGAAGGAGAGAGGTCGCCCGTATGAATCGCTTTAAAAATCGCGTCATATTCAAAACTACCTGCGTGCCAAAAAATTAAAATCATCCCAATAAATAGCCCAACATCCCCAATGCGTGTCATAATAAAAGCCTTTTTCGCAGCAGCCTTCGCTTCTTCT
Source organism: Bacillus nitratireducens (assembly GCF_036320425.1). Taxonomy (NCBI): domain Bacteria; kingdom Bacillati; phylum Bacillota; class Bacilli; order Caryophanales; family Bacillaceae; genus Bacillus; species Bacillus nitratireducens. The sequence continues at coordinate 203,146 of NZ_JAUMJO010000005.1, read as the reverse complement.
TTAAAGAAATAAAAACCGATAAGTAAAAACGAACCAAGGCCGACTAACTCCCAAAATATATAAAGCTGTAATAAATTCGTCGATATAACAAGCCCAAGCATCGCAAATGTAAAGAGCCCTAAATATGCATAAAAGGTTGGTAATCTGGCGTCGCCTTTCATATAACCTTTTGAGTACACATGTACAAGAAAACTCACAAGCGTAACGATAAACAACATTAAAGCTCCTAATGCGGTAACTTCAAAACCAAATGATATATCTATATCTCCTACCCTAAGCCATACCCACTTATGCTTCACTGCCTCGGATGAAAACCGTTCTATTAGTACCACTACCGCGGATATAAAAGAGAGAAAGGTAAAGAAAATACCTAGTACACTACTTCCCTCTCTAATTTTCTTCCCGAACACAATAAGTAACAAAAACGAAACAAGCGGGAAAAGCGGTATGAGCCATGCATAATCGATCATTGTTTCCTTCCCCCTTTTCGGTCACAATGCTATCTGCTATCCTTTGAGCGTATCCATCTCATCTACATGAACTGTCGGGCGATTACGGTACAAAGCAATCAAAATTGCAAGACCTACCGCTGCCTCCGCTGCCGCTACAGACATCGTAAACAGCGAAAAAATTTGTCCTGTTAAATTCGGAAACAAGCCTAATTTACTAAACGCTACTAAATTTAAATTGGCCGCGTTAAGCATTAATTCGATACAAACTAATACAATTACTGTATTTCGCTTTGTTAAAGCTCCAAATAAGCCGATGCAAAACAAAATAATCGCAAGTGTTAAATACGCAGAAGCCGGAACGCTACTCATGGGAATCCTCCTCTCCCTCATCCTTCTTCGCAAGGATAATCGCTCCTACAAGTGCTACAAGTAAAATAACTGAGGTTAATTCGAATGGAATAATATATTTTGAATAGAGAAGTGTACCGATTTGAAGTGTGTTATTTTCATGGAGAGGTAAACTTCCTTGTGTGCTTTGATCTGAAAAATCGATACTATTAACAGCGAAATACATAACTGCTCCAAATGCTACAACCGCAAAGAAGATAATCCATTTTCGAAGAGTAAGGCGCGATTCATTTTCCGCGTTATGTTTCGTTAACATAATGCCAAAAATCATAATAATAGTGATTGCACCAGAGTAAAGTAAAATTTGTGCAACTCCGATAAATTCGGCCGATAAAAGAAAGTACAAGCCTGCAATGCTAAGAAATGTAAGTACAAGAGCCAGCATCATATGCATTACTTTCGTTAAGTTCAGCATAAGCACTCCGCCGATAATCGCAGACAAGGATAGGATAAAGAATGCTACAAACTCGCCATTCATGCCTTATTCTCCTTCCTGACGTTCTCGTCGTTTTCGTCGAGCCACTGCAAATTTTTAAATAAATCATCACGTGAATACTCTGCGAGTTCGAAGTTATTCGTCATTACAATTGCCTCTGTCGGACAAACTTCTGTACATAAATCGCAAAGAATACAAATTTCAAAATTTATATCATACGTGTCGATAATTTTTCCTTTTTTCGTAGGATCAGGATGTTTTTTTCCCGTTAATTGAATGCAATCTGTCGGACAAATGTTAGAACACTGATTACAAACAATACATTTCTCTGGATAAAACTTTTGAATACCTCGAAAGCGGTCTGGTAATGGTAACGGTTGATTTGGATAATCATACGTCACCTTTTTCTTACTCAAATTACTAAGCGTATATTTTAACCCTTTAAATAGTCCTTTCATCTCTTACTGGCACCCCCTTCATAGATTAGAAGAATAGCTCCTTAATCAATGCCGTTAAGAAAATATTTGCAAGTGCGATTGGTAATAATACTTTCCAGCCAAACTCCATTAACTGGTCACCTCTTATACGCGGGAACGTAACGCGGAACCAAATTAACAGAAAGACCACACTGCTGAATTTCAAAGCAAACCATACGGCTCCTGGAATAAATCCAAGGAACATAACTGGATTCCAACCTCCTAAAAAGAGTACTGTAGTTAAAGATGCCATCCCAAAGAAATACACATACTCTGAAAGCATGAAAAACGCCCAGCGAAACCCTGAGTATTCTGTATGGTATCCAGACACAAGTTCTGACTCCGCTTCGGGTAAATCAAACGGTGTCCTATTTAACTCTGCAACTGCCGCAATTAAGAAAACGACGAAACCGATCGGCTGTGCGAAAATGTACCATACCTTCTCCTGCGCCGCTACAATCTCATTTAAATTAAGGCTGCCTGCTAACAAAACGACACCAATTACACTCATCACAAGTGGAATCTCATAAGAAATCATTTGCGCCGCTGCGCGCATCCCCCCTAAAAGGGAGTATTTATTATTTGATGCCCATCCCCCAGTTACAACGCCAATCGTCGTAATCCCAGAAACAGCAATGTAATACAGCAATCCTACACCAATATCCGCGAACTGAAATTTATCAGTAAACGGGATAACCGCAAGCACCATAAATGCTGGTGCGAATGCAATAACAGGCGCTAATATAAACAACGGTTTATCTGCAGCTTTCGGAATACTATCTTCTTTTAATAATAATTTCAAAACATCAGCTACCGTTTGTAGTAAACCGAACCGGCCCCCAACTTGGTTTGGTCCAATCCGCCCTTGCATAAATCCCATCACTTTCCGTTCTGCCAAAATACCGTATGTAACGAAGCCCAGGACTGCAAATAATAGAAGCACCGCTAATCCGAAAAAAATGAAGAAATTCGTCCAGCTTGAAGGTGATTGTAAGAGCGTCTCAATCATTAGCCATCAACCTCCCCAAGTACAATATCAACCCCACCTAAAATCGTAATTAAATTGGCGATGTTCTCACCTTTCAATAACTTCGGTAAGATTTGCAAATTATAAAAAGACGGTCTTCGAAATTTCAAACGGTACGGTTCTTTCTTTCCATCACTAGCAATATAGCAACCAATCTCTCCCCGCGGTGACTCTATACGGACAAACGCTTCTCCCTTAGGCGCTTTAATAATTTTCGGCACTTTTGCCAGCACGGCTCCATCTTTTGGGAACTGCTCAGCTGCTTGCTCAATAATTTTTAATGACTCCTCAATTTCCTTCATCCGGCAAACGTAGCGGTCCCAAGCATCTCCCGTGCTCCCAACAGGAATATCAAAGTCAAAACGATCATAAATAGAATACGGTTCATCTTTGCGAAGATCCCAGTTTACTCCCGCGCACCGCAAATTTGCGCCACTTAAAGAATACGAGATTGCCTCTTCCGCGCTATATACGCCAACGCCTTTCACACGATTTAAAAAAATTTCATTTCCGCTAACAAGGTCGTGATACCCTTCCAACTGCTCCCTCATATACGGAACAAACTCTTTCACCTTTTCAATCCAGCCGTCTGGCGCATCCCACTTCACGCCGCCGACTCTCATATAGTTGAAAGTAAGCCTTGCACCACACAATTCATTTAATAAATTTATAATCATTTCCCGTTCACGAAACGCGTATAAAAATGGACTAACCGCTCCTATATCAAGCAGGTTCGTCCCCCACCAGACGAGATGACTTGCAACCCTTCCCAGCTCCATCGCAAGCACACGTAAGTATTCAGCACGCTCCGGAATCTCAAGATCCATCATCGTCTCTACAGCGTGACAAATGACGTAATTATTCGTCATCGCTGATAAATAGTCCATTCGATCTGTATACGGGATAATTTGCGTATACTGCAAGCTCTCAGCAATCTTTTCTGTTCCGCGATGCAAATACCCGATAACTGGTGTAGCCTCTTTAATAATTTCCCCGTCAATCTTAATTACAAGCCGAAACACACCATGTGTACTCGGGTGCTGCGGTCCAACATTTAAGAGCATCTCTTCCGTACGGATCACAAGCTACACCTCCACATCATACGGTTCATAATCTTTCCTAAGTGGATACCCTACCCAATCATCCGGCATTAAAATGCGAGATAAATTAGGATGACCTTTAAATACAATACCTAGCAAATCATACGCTTCACGCTCCGGCCAATCTGCCCCTTTCCAAAGCGGCGTCACCGATTCTACTTGCGGCGCTTCCCTATCCAGCTTTACCTTCACTGCTACTGACTGTTTCTTTCCATATGAAAATAAATGGACATATACTTCCATATGTGTCACAAAATCCGTCGCATGTAGCTCTGACATATAATCAAAAGCAAGTCCCTCATGCAATCGCATTAACTCCATCACTTCATAATATTTTGAAGGCTCCACCACAAGAGTTGGGACATCTTTTGAAAGCTTATTAATATAGGAATCTACTAATGCATATTCCCCTAACTTCTCCTTAACAACCTCCACATACTGATTTAAATATGGTTGGTTAACTGATGGTTCTTCTTGCTGCGGTTCATCTTCTACCTTATTTACAGCTCCCTTTGCTCTTGCCGCAGCAGCGGCTTTCGCTTTTGCGGCTGCAATAGCCTTTGCTTTTTCATCTCCAGAATTCCCATCACCTTGCGAAGATTTTGCTTTTGCTAGCGCCGCTGCTTTTGCCTTTGCAGCTGCTACAGCCTTTGCCTTCACTTTTGCTTTTTCTTCGTCCGTTACTTCTTCTGTTCCTTCTCGCTTTTGCTTCGCTAGTGCCGCTGCTTTCGCTTTTGCTTTTGCTTTTGCTTCATCCGGTATTTCTTCTGTTCCTTCTCGCTTTTGCTTCGCTAGTGCCGACGCTTTTGCCTTTGCAGCTGCTACAGCCTTTGCCTTCGCTTTTGCTTTTGCTTCATCCGTTACTTCTTCTGTTCCTTCTCGCTTTTGCTTCGCTAATGCCGCTGCTTTCGCTTTTGCAGCTGCTGCGGCGAGACGTTTTGCTTCTTCTACATTAACTTCTTTATCTTTTGGTAGCGCTTTCTCTTTTTCTCGATGTTCTCCTTCAAGTTTAGACATTTCCGTCTCATGTTTCGCGGCAAGACGTTTTCGCGCTTCCTCTTTCGCATGACGAGCTGCTTCTCTCTTCATACTTTCTAAGTCTTTATTTGGATCACTCATTTATTCGTCACCTGCTTCCCTGTCTTCGCCTCGTAACGAATTTTTTCTTTTAATTTATTAATTCCATAAATTAAAGCAGCAGGGTTTGGTGGGCATCCAGGAATATATACATCAACTGGTACAATTTGATCTACGCCTTTCACAACTGCATACGAATTCACATACGGACCACCGGCTGTTGCACAAGATCCCATCGCAATTACCCACTTTGGTTCAGGCATTTGATCATATAAGCGTCGAACAATAGGCGCCATTTTCTTCGTTACCGTCCCTGACACAATCATGACATCCGATTGTCTTGGTGAAGTCCGAAAAAATGAGCCAAATCGATCTAAATCGTAATGTGATGAACCTACTCCCATCATTTCAATCGCACAGCATGCCAGTCCAAATGTCATCGGCCATAAAGAGTTGCTCCGCGCCCATCCCTTGAGCTGTTCCAGTGTAGAAAAAAAGATATTCCTTTCTAATTCCGCTCGCTCCTGTGGGTGTAATTCCTCAAAATTTATAACCATTGTAACACCTTCTTTTTCCAAGCATACGCTAATCCAACCAACAACATCACAACAAAAATGAGCATTTCAATCAGTGCAAATAAACCCAGCTTGTCATATGCAACAGCCCATGGATATAAAAATAAAGTTTCTACATCAAAGATGACGAACAATAAAGCGAAAATATAATAACGAGCATGAAATCGAATATTCGCATCATGAAAAGGCTCAATTCCACTCTCATACGTCGTCGCTTTCGCTGCACTTGGTTTATTTGGACGCAGCATTTTCCCTAATGTAAGAGCCACTACCGGCAGCAATATACCTAATAGCAAGAAAATCAAAACAATCATATAACTATTTTCATATACACTTGCCATTGTGAAACCCTCCCCCCTGAATTAAGAACAAGTTCACATAGTAAACAATATGTCTTACTTGCATCATTTATTATTTTTAAATTTTTCTAAATAATGCAACTATTTTAATCATTATAGCAAACTTCAAATTCCTATGTCGATATATTGGGAACAGAAACAACAATTAATGCTTGCTAAACAAATCTATTTTTACAACTCATTATAAATGTGTAAAATAAATATAGAAATTCTATATATTTTTCAAGAAATCCTAAAAAAACATAAACTACAAAAAGGTGGTTCTTATGTATATACAGCGGGTGATATAAATGACAAAACAAGCACACATAAGTATTCTTATAAGCATTTCATTGTTGTATATAGCTATTCATTACGTATCAATGTCCTTTTTATATGAGTACGCACTCCCATTTCAAATATTAACTGGAATCAGTACCATATTAATTGATATTACAATTTGCAGTTATATATTTTATTTTTCAAATGTAAAACAAGGGTTATCTCGTTTGTTTTGGATACCATTAACTATCGGATTCTTCTCTTATTTTATCGGTGATATAGTAGTTGCTTATCAACGCTTAATTCTGCATGACTACTATACATTCGTTGATCCATCCAACTTTTTTTACTTATTATTTTTAATTAGCTTTGCATTTGCCTTTCTATATGAAATTATTTATGGCCGAAACTTATTGGAACAGCTTTCTACGATATGTGATATTTGTATTATTGTTACAGCTCAATTTACTTTAAGCTACTATTTGCTTATCGAAAGAACCATTCATATTTTCACAACATCATATATCGACATGTTTGTTCAACTCACGTATCCAATGACTGATTTACTCTTTCTTTTAATAGGAATCAATCTTTTATTTAGACCATTATTCTTACTACCAAAACAAGTTGGTGCTCTTCTTGGCAGTGCTTTAATTTTGTATGCTACTACGGATGCTATTTATTCTTATATAAAATACTTCCAGCCTGAGTACTCTATGTTCACAGTTGCTCCATTCTATCAAGTAACTTTAGTATTGGTAGCAATCGCTTGTATACTTCACACAAAAGAACCTGAAAAACAAGAACAAGTATTACTAACACCTCGATTGGGTGAATCAATCCGATTATCATTACCGTATATTTCTGTAGTGATGCTTATTGTTTTTATATTGGTCGAAAATGTTTTTGCACCTATCGTAGTAATTGGACTGATGGTAACTTTCGCCTTCGTTCTCATACGCCATATGTTAGTCCGAAGACAAAATAAAATATTATTGCTAGCACAAATGCAATTCAACTTGGAACTCGAGAAACAAATTGAACTACGTACAGAAGATTTAGTAGAACAAAAAAATGAGTTATATCATAACCAACAAATGTTTAAATCTTTATACGAGCATCATCCAGATCCAATTTTCACATTAGATTTGTATGGTAATTTTCTAAATGTGAACAACGCCGGAACTACTTTACTCGGTTATCAAACGAATGAATTATTAAACCAACCATACTATTCACTTATGTATGAAGAAGATTTGGAAGAAATCATTACTGCCTTTCATCACGTAAAAAAAGGGAACTCTATTTCTTTAGAAATACGGGCATATCATAAAAATAGAGATATTTACTATTTGCATGTTACGGCTGTTCCCATCTTTTTAAAGGAGCATATTTCTGGGGTCTATTTAATGATTAAAGATATTACGGAAAGTAAACAACAACAAGAACAAATTAACTTCCTAGCATATCATGATACTTTAACGGAGCTTGCAAATCGCCGTTCATTTCATCAACATTTAGAAAAAGCGATTTCACGAGCAAAAGTATCGAAAAGACCTTTTGCTGTTATGTTTATTGACCTAGATCGCTTTAAAGTTATTAATGATACCCTCGGTCACCGAGTAGGGGATCTCCTATTAATTGCAGTAGCAAAAAGGCTCGAACGAATATCGACACAGAATATGAAACTTGCTCGACTAGCTGGGGATGAGTTCACAATCCTTATCGAAAATTATAAAAAAAGAACAGATGTAAAAATGATAGCTGATATGATTGTAGTAGCTATGAACGAACCATTCGAAATCGAAAATCAACATTTACACATCTCACCGAGTATCGGGATTGCCATATACCCTGAAGCAGGTGAAGACCCACTGTCTATTTTGCAACATGCCGATATGGCCATGTACGAAGCAAAAAATAAAGGGAAAAATCGTAGCTCTCTTTACACGAAAGAACTATATAAGAAAATGGAACGAAAAGCTCGAATCGAAAAAGATTTGCCACTCGCTTTAGTAAACAACGAATTTTATCTCGTCTATCAACCACAAATTGATACGACAACAAATAAAATTATCGGTGCTGAAGCATTAATACGTTGGAAGCATCCACTATTAGGTGACATTTCACCATGCGAGTTCATTCCAATTGTAGAAGAGACACCACAAGTCGTTCCTCTTGGACATTGGGTGTTAAGAGAATCTTGTCGTCAACTAAAAATATGGCAAAGTTTTGGATACACAAACTTAAAAATGAGTGTCAATTTATCAGCGAGAGAATTTCAACAAAATCAATTAATCGAAAATATTTCAAGAATACTAAAGGACGTTGAGATTGACCCGAAAGATGTAACATTTGAACTAACAGAACGAATTGCGATGATTGATGAAAAAGAAACATTATCTAGACTAAAGCAATTAAAAGAATATGGTATCCAAACGTCCATTGATGACTTCGGTACCGGTTATTCTTCTCTTGCTTATTTATCAATTTTCCCTATCGATACATTAAAAGTACCAAAAGAATTTACACAATTAGCCGATCATCGACCTGAAGAAAGAGCCATCGTTTCCACTATCCTTTCTCTTGCAAATACTTTAAATCTCTCCGTCGTTGCTGAAGGAATTGAAACAGAAAAACAGCTTAAATTTTTGAAAAAAAATAACTGTAAATACATGCAAGGTTACTATTTCAGTAAACCTCTAACAAGTAAAGAATTTATAAGATTTCTACAAAAAACACCCAGTATGAACCAATAGTTCACACTGGGTGTTTTTATCCCGCTATTTGCGGGGAATGGCCCCCACTGATTAAAGTTTCACTTTACCCCGCATTAACGGGCAGTAAGATTCCCACCTCAAAATTAGGCTGGAGCAAAGAAGCTAGGTGGGAGATCAACTGCCCGTAAATGCCCGATTGGTTCAACTAATAATCAGTGGGGGATAACCCCTCCCCACTGATTAAAGTTTCACTTTATAGTGTCGGAATTTTTTTCTCGTAATATTCTTCTGCAATCTCTTCGTAAAAAGCTGCTGACGTAGTATAAAAATATGGAATTAACCATAAAAATCCAATCCCTAATGTAATACAACTCAATATAAACCAACCAATAAAACTTAAACATAAAATGAAATACTCCATTTTATGTCCATCCATCATACGACGGCTTTCTGTAATAGCTTGATTTATGGAATACTCCGGATGATCATTTATTATAAAGTACGTCATCGCATAAGAAAATGATTTAATAATACCTGGAATAATAAATAGTAAGCACCATAAGAAAATATAAATGTTTACTACTATATATAATAAAAATGACTTTATAAACTTACTTCCTTCTGTAAACCATCTGAATATATGCCCAATACGCGCTTCTTTTTCACGAATTAAATGTAGCGCTAAATAATAACCACCTATCGTTAATGGACCTACCACCAATATTGTAATAACGTCTACTGTAAGTGAGCTATTTACTTCTTTCCAATCCCAAACCTGAGAGAAAACGAAATCAATACTAAAACTAAAAGCTGAAATAAGAATTGAAATAAGTAGTGTTGCCCCGACAGCTAATCCCCATTTTCCTTCTAGTGAGTCCAGCGCTTCTCCTTTTAAATCACTAATCATACCTAGCCTCCTATACGTAACAATTCTATTAGTATAGCATATTCCTACTGCAATTCACCTTTTGCAATATAGCGATAAAAATGCGCTGTCGTTGTACCTACATATGGACTAAGCCAAAGAAATCCTATTCCAAGAGTAAAAATCGCTAAGGTAGCCCATCCTATGAAGCTAAGCCATAAAAGAAATAAATCTAGTTTATGCCCCTTCATAAGGTTCTTACTTTCTTTCATCGCCTGTGAAACGCTATAATCTGGATTTTCAATCATCACATAATACGTCATCGCATAAGAAAAATACATCACAATCATGCCGACAATTGAAATAGCTAATAATACGAAGAAAGCAATTGCAAACGACGTATTCCCTTCTTCACCAAAAAACGCAAATAAACCTAGTAACAACATCGGAATCCATGTACCTGTATATAACAAAATCGCAAGCATTGCCCACATTGTTTTCATCATTCTTTTAAAACCACGAAATCCTTCGAATAAGTGATCTACTTTTGCACCGTCTCGTTTACTAATTTGCAGCAACACATTCGTATAACCGTACGATGTAATACCGTAAGATGCATTACTCAAAATGATCATTATACAATAAAAAATCCCAAATGTAATACCTGCCCCGATTGATATTGTTTCCTCTTCAAGTGAGCCTGTTAAACCAGCAAATAAGAAAAATATAATAATTCCTGGAATTAAAAGTATAAGCATTGCAGCCATTGCAACAACATAACTTAAAATAAAATATAAAATCGTTGATCCAACACCTAGTCCCCAATTTCCCTTTAAAGAGTACAATGCTTCTCGTTTCATTTCACCGATCATTGATTCATCTCCTTTATGAAATATAAATTGTTGTACATTCTCTACTTATACAAACACCAATGTAATTATACCATTTTTGTAAAATTATTCATGAACCATCATTTATAAAAAAAAACCGTAAAGGCGAAGCCTTTACGGTTTTTTTACTTCATATCAGAAACGTTTAAACGGTTCACAGCACGTTGTAGTGCCATTTCTGCACGTCTAAAGTCAACATGAGCTTGTTTATCTTGCATACGTTGCTCAGCGCGACGCTTCGACTCATTTGCACGATGGATATCGATATGGTTTGCTTCTTCAGCAGATGATGATAATACAGTTACTTTATCTGGACGAACTTCGATAAAGCCACCGCTTACTGCTACATAATCAGTGTGTCCACCATGTTTCAGACGAACTGCACTAATTTTTAATGGTGCAACAGTTGGAATGTGACCTGGTAAGATCCCCATTTCCCCACTCTCTGCTTTTACACTTACCATTTCTACTTCTTTTTCGTAAACCGGTCCATCAGGAGTTACAATACTGACTGGAAATGTCTTCATACTTCGTCCCTCCTAAGGCCTTACGCCATCATTTTCTTCGCATTTTCAATAACTTCTTCAATGCCACCTACAAGACGGAATGCATCTTCTGGAAGGTCATCATATTTTCCTTCTAGAATTTCTTTGAAACCACTAACTGTATTTTTTACAGGTACGTAAGAACCTTTTTGACCTGTAAACTGCTCAGCTACGTGGAAGTTTTGAGATAAGAAGAATTGAATACGACGAGCACGATGTACAACTAACTTATCTTCTTCAGATAACTCATCCATACCTAAGATAGCGATGATATCTTGAAGCTCTTTATAACGCTGTAAAGTTTGCTGTACTTGACGAGCTACTTCATAATGCTCTTCTCCTACGATTTCTGGAGAAAGTGCACGAGATGTAGATGCTAATGGATCTACGGCTGGGTAAATACCCATTTGTGTTAAACGACGCTCTAAGTTTGTTGTTGCATCTAAGTGAGCGAACGTTGTAGCTGGTGCTGGATCCGTATAGTCATCGGCTGGTACATATACCGCTTGGATAGACGTGATAGATCCTTTATTTGTAGATGTAATACGCTCTTGTAATTGACCCATTTCTGTTGCAAGTGTTGGTTGGTAACCTACCGCAGATGGCATACGACCAAGAAGGGCAGATACTTCAGAACCTGCTTGCGTGAAACGGAAGATGTTATCGATGAACAATAGTACGTCTTGTCCTTGCTCATCACGGAAATGTTCAGCCATTGTTAAACCTGTTAATGCAACACGTTGACGTGCTCCAGGTGGCTCGTTCATTTGTCCGAATACCATCGCAGTTTTCTTAATTACGCCAGAATCGCTCATTTCATGGTATAAGTCGTTACCCTCACGAGTACGCTCACCTACACCAGCGAATACAGAGATACCACCGTGTTCTTGTGCAATGTTGTTAATTAATTCCTGAATTAATACTGTTTTACCTACACCGGCACCACCGAATAGACCGATCTTACCACCCTTAATGTAAGGAGCAAGTAAGTCTACTACTTTAATACCAGTTTCAAGAATTTCTACTTTAGTAGATAGTTCTTCGAATGCAGGTGCTTGACGGTGAATTGGATCACGACGTACATCCGCAGGAACATCACCATCTAAGTCAATTGCATCACCTAATACGTTGAATACACGACCAAGTGTTGCATCACCAACTGGTACAGAGATTGCTTTACCAGTATCTTCTACTTCTGTGCCACGAACAAGTCCATCTGTGGAAGACATTGCAACTGTACGAACTGTGTCATCACCTAAATGAAGTGCAACTTCAAATGTTAAGTTAATGCCTGCTCCGTTTTCGTTGCTTTGTTTTACCGTAAGGGCGTTGTAGATTTCTGGTAGCTTTCCGCCATCAAACTTAACGTCTACAACCGGACCCATGATTTGCGTAACGCGCCCTTTATTCATCGGGTTCCCTCCTAGCTTTCTTTTAATTAGCCAGCTTTCTAAGAGAAGTCGGCTTTTAATTTTTATTAGTTTATAGCTTACGCGACTCTCCTAAAAGAGCCGCCTACGCTTTTTATTACTATTCTAACGCTGCTGCTCCACCAACGATTTCCGTAATTTCTTGCGTAATCGCTGCCTGACGCGCACGGTTGAATGAAAGTGTAAGTGAATCGATAACTTCCATTGCGTTGTCTGTAGCACTCTTCATTGCTGTCATACGCGCTGCGTGCTCACTTGCTTTACCGTCTAGTAATGCACCGTACACTAAGCTTTCTGCGTATTGTGGCAATAATACTTTTAAAATTTCTTCTTCAGAAGGTTCGAATTCATAAGCTGTCGTCGGTTTGTCAGACGCCACATCAGTAAGCGGTAAAATTTTATTTTCCGTTACTTCTTGTGAAATTTTACTTACGTAATGGTTGTAGTAAATATACAGCTCATCATAAGCACCATCTGCGAACATCGCAATTGCTCGAGAAGCAAGATCTTTAATATCAGTAAATGATGGGTGGTCAGATAATCCAACTACTTCATCAATGATGTTAAAGCCGCGACGTTTTAAATAATCACGTCCTAGTCGTCCAAGTACAATAATTGAATATTGGTTTGAATCCATATTATGACGTTCACGAATTACGTTACTTACTGTACGTAATACGTTACTGTTATAACCACCTGCTAGTCCGCGATCAGATGTAATAACGATGTATCCTGTACGCTTTACAGGACGCGCATTTAGCATTGGATGATTAATTCCTTTACTTCCTTGCGCAATGCTCGCTACTACTTCTTGAATCTTTTCCATATACGGAACGAAAGATTTAGCATTTTGCTCTGCACGGTTTAACTTAGATGCAGATACCATCTCCATCGCTTTCGTAATTTGACTCGTTTTCTTTGTCGAGGTAATCTTCGCTTTTATATCGCGTAAAGATGCCACAGGTTTTCACCACCTTTTTTCCGGAAGTTGGCACGATTAGTAAGAATCCTCTTCCTAATCTAGGTTGCAAGATATTCTTGCTCATGATTGAAGGAAAAGAATAGGTGCACCTACTCTTTTCCTTTACATAACCGTCAGCAATCTCAAAAGCTGAGATGCCTTTATATGATCTAGCTAAGCCACAGTCGGCTTCACTTTTTATTATTATTCAGAAGCTACGAATACTTTTTTAAATCCATTAATTGCTGCTGCGAATTTGTCGTCATCCGCAAGTTTCTTAGTTGTGCGGATTTCTTCTAATAAGTCAGTTGCATTTGAATCTAACCAAGCATGGAATTCTTCTTCGAAACGAGTGATATCTACTACTGGGATATCATCTAGGAATCCACGTGTTAAAGCGTAAAGAATGATAACTTGTTTCTCTACACGTAACGGTTTGTGTAATCCTTGTTTTAATACCTCAACTGTACGAGCACCACGGTTTAGTTTCGCTTGTGTTGCTTTATCAAGGTCAGAACCGAACTGAGCGAACGCTTCTAACTCACGGTAAGATGCAAGGTCAAGACGAAGTGTACCTGATACTTTACTCATCGCTTTAATCTGAGCAGATCCACCTACACGAGACACAGAAGTACCCGCATCGATCGCTGGACGTACGCCAGAGAAGAATAGGTCAGATTGTAAGAAGATTTGTCCATCCGTAATCGAGATTACGTTTGTTGGGATGTAAGCTGATACGTCCCCTGCTTGTGTTTCGATGAAAGGTAGTGCAGTTAAAGAACCGCCGCCTCTTGCATCACTTAATTTTGCTGCACGCTCTAATAAGCGAGAATGTAGGTAGAATACATCCCCTGGATATGCTTCACGACCTGGAGGACGACGTAATAGTAATGAAAGCTCACGGTAAGCCGCTGCTTGTTTTGATAAGTCATCATATACTACTAATACGTGTTTACCATTGTACATGAACTCTTCACCCATTGTTACACCAGCATAAGCAGCTAAGTATAATAATGGAGCTGGTTGAGAAGCTGATGCAGTTACAACGATTGTGTAATCTAATGCACCGTGCTTACGTAGTGTTTCTACTACGTTACGTACAGTTGATTCTTTTTGTCCGATAGCTACATAGATACAAATCATATCTTCATCTTTTTGGTTAATGATTGTATCAAGTGCAACTGCTGTTTTACCTGTTTGGCGGTCACCAATGATTAACTCACGTTGACCACGGCCAATTGGTACAAGAGCATCGATCGCTTTAATACCTGTTTGAAGTGGCTCATGAACAGATTTACGATCCATTACACCTGGTGCTGGACTTTCGATTGGACGAGTGTTTGTTGTATTGATTGGGCCTAAACCATCAACTGGTTGACCTAATGGGTTTACAACACGACCGATTAGTTCTTTTCCTACTGGTACTTGCATGATGCGACCAGTACGACGAACTTCGTCACCTTCACGGATTTCTGTGTAAGGTCCTAAGATAATGATACCTACGTTGTTTTCTTCTAAGTTTTGTGCTAGCCCCATAACGCCGTTAGAGAACTCTACAAGTTCACCAGCCATAACGTTATCAAGACCATGAGCACGCGCGATACCGTCACCGACTTGGATAACTGTACCAACATCACTAACTTCGATTTCAGACTGATAGTTCTCGATTTGTTGCTTTATCAGTGCGCTAATTTCTTCAGCTCTGATGCTCATGTGCTTCACCCCTATCTATTCTTCATTAATTCACGTTGAATACGTGCTAATTTTCCTTGTAAACTTCCGTCATAAATGCGATTTCCAATACGTACTTTAATTCCGCCTAGTAAATCTTCATCTACAACATTTTTCACGCGAATTGCATCTTTTCCTGTTCTCTTTGCAAATGCTTCTGCAACGTTAAGCTTCTCTTCTTCAGATAGAAGACGAATAGAATATACAGTTGCATCCGCTACGTTACGTTCTTCATTAGCAAGAACAACATATTCATCTGCAATTTCAGGTAAGATATCAATGCGCTTGTTATCAATTAAAATATATAACGTATTTAAAATAGACTCAGAAACAGATCCGAATACGTTTGCAAGAAACGTTTTCTTCTGCTCTTTTGAAATGTTCGGTTGCGTTAAAAAGCTATGTAGTTCTCCGTTCTTTACATAAACGTTTTGTACAAGGCGTAATTCCTCTTCAAACATTTCTAATACGTGTTTTTCTTTTGCAATTTTAAAAAGAGCGACAGCATAACGTTTTGCTACAATCCCATTGCTCATCGCACTTCTCCTACTTCTTTAATATAATCGCGAATTAACTTCACTTGATCTTCTTCTTTTAACTCTTTTTCAATTACTTTAGAAGCAATTTGAACAGATAAAGAAGCGACTTGTTCTTGTAAAGCAGCAATCGCTTGCTCTTTTTCGCGTTGAATTTCTTGTACAGCAGATGCTTTAATTGATTCCGCTTCTTCTTTCGCAGCAGCAACAATAACATCTTTTTGATCTACAGCTTGTTTCTTCGCTCTTTCGATTAACTCTTGTGCTTCAACACGCGATTGTTTTAACATTTCACGTTGTTCTTCTACTAACTTCTTCGCTTCAGCGTTACTTCTTTCTGCAGCGTCGATTTCATTAGTAACATGCTCTTCACGTTCTTTCATAATTCCCATTAAAGGACCCCACGCAAATTTGCGTAGCATTACTAATAGAAGTAAGAAAATGAACAATGTATAAGCAATCGTTCCAAATGGAATGGCAGCCCCTAATAATAAAGTTGGCACAAGGATTCACTCCCTTCAAAATATCTAAATTGATCATATGAAAAAAAAAGACATACGTTTCATTCATAAAGCAATGGCGAAGAAAGTTCGGAAAAACACTCTTCGCCATCTATGTAAGGGGAGTCTCCCTTATTTGTTCATTACGATGAAAGCAATAACTACACCGATGATTGGAAGTGCCTCAACTAAAGCAACCCCGATGAACATAATTGTTTGAAGTGCGCCTTTTAATTCTGGTTGACGAGCAACACCTTCGATTGTACGTGATACGATAAGACCGTTACCAATACCTGCACCTAATGCTGATAAACCAATTGCAATTGCAGCTGCGATTACACCTAAACTCATTTAATTTGTCCTCCTTTGTATTATAAAAAAATAAATTTTTTCTTACTTAAATTATATTAATGGTCATGACTTACTTTATGAGCCATATAAACCATCGTTAACATAACGAAAATAAATGACTGGATTGATCCAACGAATACGCTGAATCCCATCCATGCTAACATTGGTACAAGCGCACCTAATGCTCCAAGGAATGATGCCCCGCCTAACTTAGCAAGTAATCCTAATAAGATCTCACCTGCATAAATGTTACCGAATAAACGAAGACCTAACGTTAATGTGTTAGCAAACTCCTCAATAACCTTTAATGGGAATAAGAATTTCATTGGTTGGAAATAACCTTTAACGTATTCTTTCGTACCCTTCATCTTAATTCCATAATAATGGGTGAGGGTAACTACCATCACGGCTAATGTTAATGTAACTGCTGGATCAG
The DNA here is from genome assembly GCF_036320425.1 of Bacillus nitratireducens. Lineage (NCBI taxonomy): Bacteria > Bacillati > Bacillota > Bacilli > Caryophanales > Bacillaceae > Bacillus > Bacillus nitratireducens. The sequence goes on along the minus strand of NZ_JAUMJO010000005.1, from coordinate 186,010 downwards.
ACGTTGGTGATCTCCACCATGCAATATGTTCGCCAGCCTCAACTGTTGAATACATGAATGGTAAACCAAGGAAGTTCGATACGATGATAAACATGATAAGCGTAACGCCAAGCGTTAAGAAACGTCCACCTGTTTTCCAGTCCATCGTACTATTGATAATCCCTTTCACGAAGTCAAACACCCATTCCATGAAATTTTGCATTCCTGTTGGGCGAAGAGCTAAGCCGCGAGTTCCTATAACTGCGATTAAGAAAACAATAACTGCTGCTACAGTAACCATCATAACTGATGACAAATCGAACGTTAAACCTAGAAATTCAACTAATTTACCGTGTTCCACTAGTAATTCACCTCTCTTCCCTGCTCTTATACTCTAAATAAAGAAAATCTATGATCATGACAAGGTATCCTGTCAGCAATCCTACACCTAGGCCCCACATCGCAATTAACTCTTGATATTTGGCTGCAAATAAAATTAATAACCCAATCGTGGCAAATCTTGAATATGTACTTACCGCTGTCGCCTTAAACTTCACGTTTTCTCCATTTGTTACACGATCTAATAGCTTGTCTGTTCTACGTGCAATGATGCGCAAACTAAGAAAACTGAAAATCGTTCCGATAATCAGCCCAAGAAATACATCCTTGTAAGGGGTAAATCCCCATCCTAGCACTAGAAGCGCAAGCAAGTAGTACATATATTTCTTTTGTCTTTGGACAAGTCCATGTACGTCTATCATCATTGCTCTCCCGAATAGTAATGTCGAATGAGTCGAATCATTGCGTATATCCCTGTTCCTAAACCGAGTAATAACCCTATAATAAGAAACAATGGAAACGTTCCAACCTTATTATCAATCCATTGCCCACCAAAGATTCCAATAAGAATAGAACCGACTAACTGAGCAAGAATTCCTGACATTAAAGCATATGCTTTTATATGGCTGCGATCGTTTTTTTGCAAGGATTCATCCCTCCAATATGTAACCCTCATTCACGATGTGTTAATAATAACTCATTTTTCTGCATAAATTCTATACAAAATAAAAAGTTTACATTTTCGTCACGGAATAGATGTATTTTTGTCACTGAAAGCCCTACCATCTATCCCCGTTGTTAGCATACAATAGGGTATTAACAGTGTCAACGAGAAATCGTAAAAAATCAAAAAATTTGAGTATTAGTCATTTCCTCCCAAAAATGAAAACGTTCCCCTTCTAAATACTGGTTAGAGATATGCAATTTCTAACAGTTTTCTCTTTATAATAGAAGAAAATGTTCACAAGTTTGTCACTATTATATTTTTAAGATATAGCGCTTTCCTTCCATAATATAGTGTTCCCAAGACGTAAGACTTCTATATTATATGTGATGTGTATACAACATATGTTGTATACACCCTGTATATTTATCTCCCCCTCCCCCGCACGCTCAGGGCGAAAAAAAGACGAGAGGGGACTCCCCTCTCGTCTGTTGTCTTACTTCGTTCCGAATAAACGGTCACCAGCATCACCAAGACCTGGAACTACATAACCATGGTCATTTAGCTTCTCATCTAATGCTGCTACATAAATATCAACATCAGGATGCTCTTCTTGTACTACTTTTACTCCTTCTGGAGCAGCTACGATACACATTAATTTAATTTGCTTTGCACCGCGCTTTTTCAGAGAATTAATTGCTTCAGCTGCAGAACCACCTGTTGCTAGCATTGGATCTAGTACGATAAAGTCACGCTCTTCTACATCCGTTGGAAGTTTCACATAGTATTCTACCGGTTGCAATGTTTCAGGGTCACGGTATAAACCAACGTGTCCTACTTTTGCTGCTGGAATTAATTTCAGAATTCCATCAACCATTCCTAAACCTGCACGTAAAATCGGAATTAAACCAAGTTTTTTACCAGCGATCACTTTTGTTGTCGCTTTGCTTACAGGCGTTTCAATTTCAATGTCTTTAAGTGGAAGGTCGCGAGTAATTTCGAAAGCCATTAAGCTTGCTACTTCGTCCACTAATTCACGAAAATCTTTCGTACCTGTATTCTTATCGCGAATATATGTAATCTTATGTTGAATTAACGGGTGATCAAATACATACAGTTTTCCCATGTGAATCTCTCCTTTAGATGATATTCATGCGTTTACACGCTTTTTTACACTATTTACGATTGTAAAGAAAACGCTACTAATATTCAAGGGCAAATTTGGCAAAATCATGATTTTGTGATGAATCTATCTAGTATCTTTACCAATTATGGGAGGTGTATCCTTCATTATATCGCCAAAATTTATTCATCATTTGTATACATACTTTAAAAACAATATATGTCCAAAAAAAAGACTACTAAAACAATTACGTTTTAGCAGTCTTTTTCAATCTATTATAGATTTGTATACATTGGGAATTTGCTCGTTAACGCTTCTACACGCTTACTTGCTTCTTCTAATGCAGATTCATTCTCATGATTTTTTAATGTATAAGCAATAAGTGATGCAATTTCATCCATTTCTTCTAAGCCGAAACCACGAGATGTTACAGCTGCCGTACCGATACGTACGCCGCTTGTTACAAATGGGCTTGCTGTTTCAAATGGAATTGTATTTTTGTTCACTGTAATACCAACTTCATCTAATACGTGCTCTGCTACTTTACCTGTAATTTCTAAGTTACGAACATCAATCAAGATTAAATGATTGTCTGTTCCGCCAGAAACAAGTGTAAGTCCTTCTTTTTGAAGACCTTCAGCTAAGCGGTTCGCATTATTAATGATATTTTGTGCATATGTTTTAAACTCATCTTGTAGTGTCTCACCAAATGCAACAGCTTTTGCAGCAATTACGTGCATAAGTGGACCACCTTGGATACCAGGGAAGATTGATTTATCAATTTGTTTTGCAAATTGCTCTTCACATAAAATCATACCACCACGTGGACCACGTAATGTTTTATGTGTTGTCGTTGTAACGAAATGTGCATGCGGTACTGGGTTTGGATGTAAGCCAGCAGCTACTAAACCAGCGATATGTGCCATATCAACCATAAAGTATGCACCCACTTCATCTGCAATCTCACGGAATCGTTTGAAATCGATAACACGAGGATATGCACTTGCACCTGCAACGATTAATTTTGGTTTATGTTCTTTCGCTTTTGCTAATACATCATCGTAATTAATACGGTGAGATTCAGCATCCACGCCATATTCTACGAAATTATATTGTACTCCACTGAAGTTAACAGGGCTTCCGTGTGTTAAGTGACCACCATGAGATAAATTCATACCAAGTACTGTATCGCCTTGCTCTAAAATTGTGAAGTATACTGCCATGTTCGCTTGTGCACCAGAATGTGGTTGAACATTTACATGCTCTGCACCAAAAATTTCTTTCGCGCGATCACGTGCGATATCTTCAACTACGTCTACGTGCTCACAGCCACCATAGTAACGTTTTCCAGGATATCCTTCAGCATACTTATTCGTTAAAACAGAACCTTGCGCTTCCATTACCGCTTCACTTACGAAGTTTTCCGAAGCAATTAACTCAATCTTTGAACGCTGTCTTCCTAGTTCTGCCTCAATTGCAGCAAATACCTTTTCATCTTGACGTTTTAAATGATCCACCAAAATCCCCCTTTTCTGAACGAATTACATCGATTCCCAATAGTTTTTTCTCATTTATTCAGAAAAAACGAAAATTCAGGTTGTAATTCTTTCGAACCTTCATGTTTTCAACTACATTCTAACATGACTTTCTATATCATAAAAGAAAAAAAAAGACCGAAATCGGTCTTTTCTTTCTTCTATTATAAGGTCAGACTACATACCTTTTATCTTTCGATATAAAGCTATTATGCGACTTTATAATTTTTCACGTTTAACGGCAAGGAATAACTTCTTCATTTGCCGCATAAACAGCACGTGCTCCACCTATTAGTTTTCCGCGTGTTTTCGCCATCGTTACATGCGCACTTCCTATTTCCTTCACACTTGTGCGAACCGGAACAGCTACATGTTTTAAATGCATACCGATAAATGTATCGCCGATATCCATTCCTGCATCTGCTTTAATAAACTCAATTACTACCGGATCTTTAAAATTGTGATACGCATACGTCGCTAATGCACCACCTGCTGATCTAACAGGCGTAACTGTTACAATTTCAAATTGATATTTCATCGCTACATCTCTCTCAACTACTAAAGCACGATTTAAATGCTCGCAACATTGAAACGCCAATTCAATACCTGTTCGCTCTTGAAATTGCTTTAATTCAGAAAAAATCGCCTCTGCCACTTCCATCGTTCCTGACGTTCCAATTCTTTCACCTAGCACTTCGCTCGTGCTACACCCCACTACAAAAATTTGGCCACTTTGCAGCGCTGCTTGTTCTTGGAAATCAGAAAGCGAAATTTGTAGCTGTTCTCTTACCTTTACGATTTCTGTCATTACGCCTCTTCCTTTCACAGGTTGGTTCACCAAATTATATTTCATACTACTTATAGTTAGAATCTATTACTTTGTTTCGTACGTTTTAATTTTCCCTACGCGGTTTTCGTGACGGCCACCTTCATAGTCAGTTGTTAACCAAATTTTTGCGATATCACGCGCTAGACCAGCCCCAATTACACGCTCGCCCATCGCTAGCATGTTAGTGTCATTATGCTCTCTCGTTGCTTTCGCACTGAAAGTATCATGAACTAACGCACAACGAATACCGTTTACTTTGTTTGCCGCGATTGACATACCAATGCCTGTCCCGCAAACTAAAATACCACGATCTACTTCCCCATTTGCGACCATTTCTGCTGCTGGAAACGCAAAATCAGGGTAATCAACAGAACCAGCTTCACATTCACAACCTAAATCAATATATTCAATATTTAATTCTTCTAATAAACTTACAAGTTCTTTACGGATATTCATACCGCCGTGATCAGATGCTACTACTACTTTCATTTTTACCCCTCCAAAGTTTCAATCAATTATCTTCATTTCACACTCGCTTCCTTAATGGGATGAAGTGATCTCCAATATCGTATTATACACGAAACATCAACCTTCTGAATGTTTTTTCAGGAAAGTTTGTACAAGTTTTTCCATCTCTTCTAGCGTTTCTTTATAAATAGAAAGCGATCCGCCAAATGGATCTGAAATATCCTTACTTATACCCTCAGTTAATCCATGTAATGTATCCAATTTCTTTTCAACACTCGGATAATGCCCAAGTACAATTTGCTTATGGTTCTCCGTCATTGTTACTACAATATCCGCCCAATCAACCAAAGTTTCATTTACCTGCTGCGCGGCATGATCGATTGCAATTCCTTTTTCAGCTAAAGCTTCCTTTGCATGTACCGACGCATCACTTCCAGGATAGGCGAAAACACCAGCAGATTGCACTTCAAATTTACCTTCTCCGTAATGACGAAGTAAAGCCTCAGCCATCGGACTACGGCATGTATTTCCAGTGCAAACAAATAACACTCGTTTCATCTAAACCCACCCCTTTTTTTCTGTTTCCTACCATTTATCCCCGATTGGTGAAGGCTAATAATCAGCGGGGGATGAACAGCCCCCTCGACTGATTAAAGTTTCACTTTATCATAGCGTACATTAGAATAGAAAAAAAGAAATGTGAATATACGAAAGGCGCATTTCTCTTATATTTTTTCTAAGAAAAATGCGCCTTATCCACATATATGTGAAACCCTATTTCCAAGTGCCCAAAGTATTTTACCATACATGATGAACACACTACAAAACAAAATAAGGAATCCATTTCATACGAAACAGATTCCTTTCATACAATAATTATTTCATTGTAACTTTCATTACTTCTGTTGAACCTTTTGTAGCTGTTACACCTACAGTTGTCTTAATAGACTCAGCTGCATCTGTGTTTGTAATAACGATTGGAGTAATTGTGCTTTTCGCTTTTTCACGAATTAATTCTAAGTCGAATGAGATTAATTTATCTCCAGCTTTTACAGCTTGTCCTTCAGAAACGTGAGCTTCGAAACCTTCACCTTCCATTTTTACAGTTTCTAATCCGACGTGGATTAAAATTTCTGTACCGTTTTTCGCTTTAATTCCAATAGCATGTTTCGTGTGGAATAATTGTACGATTTCACCATCAACTGGAGATACAACTACACCTTCAGTAGGATCGATTGCAACACCGTCACCCATCATACGACCAGCGAATACTGGATCTGGTACTTCTTCAATATTTTTCACTGCTCCAGTTAATGGAGCTACGATTGTTTCTTCATTTGTTTTTGAACCAAAACCGAATAATTTTTTAAACATAGGATAGTCCTCCTTATAATTTACCTAAAAGTTTATAGGGCAATCTCTATTCAAGATCGAAATACACGTAAGACTTCATACTTCGAATGTTATACTGTAAAAACGCTTTCGAAATAAATTATGCCATTACTACTAGACTCTTATTGTAGCGCCTCACAAAATTCCAGTCAATTCTGATTGTCTGAATAACAATAAGAAGTTAACTTCTACTTATATTTTCTCCTTTTTTCAATTACTTGTCTAGAGGTCTTTACTACATTTTGTTTTTTGTTGTTAATTTGTAAAATTTCTTTCAAATTTTTGTTGAAATACACTTGACTAAAGTAAGTAACTATTTTATCATTACTTACATAAGATAAGTTAATAACTTTTAGGAGGTTTTTTTAAATGATGGATATCGGTCTTCTTATTATTCGCCTTATTATAGGTATTACATTCATGGGTCATGGTGCTCAAAAATTATTCGGTTGGTTCGGCGGTTATGGCTTAAAAGGAACAGGTGGCTGGATGGAATCAATCGGGTTACGCCCTGGTGTATTCATGGCATTTATGGCTGGCGCAACTGAATTATTAGGTGGTTTCTTATTTGCATCAGGTATTTTCATTACAATTGGTTCATTATTTATCGTTGGAACAATGTTAATGGCAATCTTCACTGTTCACGGAAAAAATGGTTACTGGATCACACAAAACGGATTTGAGTACAATTTAATGTTAATTGCTGTTGCTGTTGGTGTAGCTTTAATTGGCCCTGGCGCTTACGTTTTACTTTAATCATTTATCTCGAATTTGAGATACCTATTCAAAAAAGGCTTACTTCAGTAAAATTTGAAGTAGGCCTTTTTTACGTAGCAATACAAAAAACGTCAAAAAAATATTTTTTCAGCAGGAGTTTCCCACTAGTATCTTGTAAACAAACAATAAGTCGTCATATTAAGAAAGGGGATTGCAATTATGTTATCAATTAATCCAAATGAACAGACAGAAAAAGAAAACTATAAATTATTAACAGGAAGTATTATTCCTCGTCCCGTCGCTTTTGTCACTTCTATAACGAAAGATGGCGTATTAAACGGCGCACCATATAGCTACTTCAATATCGTCGCAGCCAATCCACCACTTATCTCGGTTTCTGTACAACGAAAAGAAGGAAAACCAAAGGACACTTCCCGAAATGCAATTGAAAAGGGCGAATTTGTCGTACATATTTCTGACGAATCATATGTAGCAGCAATTAACGAAACAGCAGCTAACCTCCCGCCAAATGAGAGTGAAATTGAACTAGCAAAACTAACCCCAATCGCCAGTGATGTCATTTCAGTACCAGGGGTGAAAGAAGCAAACATTCGAATGGAATGTGTATTAGAACGTGCTATCCCGCTCGGCGGAACTGAAGACGCACCCGCTTGCGACCTACTAATTGGCCGCGTCGTTCGCTTCCACGTCGCAGAACACTTATACGAAAACGGTCGCATTCACGCAGAAGGACTAAAACCAGTAAGCCGTCTAGCAGGACACAACTACGCAAAACTAGGAGAACAATTTGAATTAGTAAGGCCACTTTAAAAGCGCAAGCGGCTCGCTCAGCTTCATCACTCAAACATAAAATCCCCCGCTAAAAGCGGGGGATTTTTTCACTGTAATTCTTCCTTCTTCTCCTCTAATGCAGGTAATTTCTCTTTTTTAGATTTACCAAGCTTTATTACAAAGAAATATAAGGAAAGCAATGTAATAAGGAAAACAATTAAAAATGGATACGGTGAATAAAACGTACGCGCCGTCTCCGATTTTCCTGCAACAAATTTTAATGACTCAATATCTAAAAACTCGGCAAACATTTGTACACCGAGCATACTAAACCAAAAAACAAAAAAACTAATAATAATACCAAAAACTTGCTTTAATCTCGTCATTTGTACCACCCTTTCTATATTTGCAGCGTATTGTGTTCAAGTATACAGAAAAGAATTTCCTTACCATTCACGAATCAACTTAACCCCATCTAGAACTGCAATTTGCAAAATGATGAACCTACGTAACCATCTTGGAAAAAGGTTATAAATACGCTATACCATTTCAGTAGCCTATTCACATTTTTCACCCTCATAAAAATTATATAGGGAAAAGGAGATATAATCCAAACCCAACAAGAATAATACCACCTACTATTTCACCGTATGTACCAAGCATATTTTTGGCATGCCTACCGAGCAATAAACCCATCCACGCCAGTAACATACTTATTAGTCCGAACAGTAATATCGTAATAATTGTCTCAGCTCCGTAAATCCCAAGGCTAAGACCTACTGAAAAACTATCTATACTGACACCAAATGCAAATACAAATAAACTGATTCCAATTGGAGCAGTTCTAGTCTCTTCACCTTCTAAAATAGACGAATATACAATATAGAACCCTAATCCAATTAATAAAATAGCTCCCGCAAAATTCGCGACATCCCCATACCTCTCTGATAAAAAACGTCCTAGTACCATTCCGATAAACGGCATAATAATATGAAATATCCCTATCGTCATACCAATATAAAGGATTTGTCTTAACTTTAATGTTACCATCCCCATACCGAGGCTCACTGAAAATGCATCCATCCCTAGGGCGAATGCCATAATTATTAAAGGTATTAGCTGTTCAAGCGTCATTCATGTCCCCCCTCGGACGTGCTACTTCACAATATGCTTATCCGAGGAGAAATATTCTGTTTGCTAAAGGTACATTATCATTCAGTGATAATATGATGTCCCGCTGCTTTTGTTAAACGATTCATAATTGCATTCCCTATTCCTTCATTCGGGAATGATTCACTAAAGATAACATCTACTTCACTTGCATCAAACGTTCTAAGCACATCATATAATTTAGTCGCAACGCTAGCTAAATCATTTCGCATACCACAAGATAATACAACATCAGCACTATATACATGTTGATACTCTTCGGTCGTTAATACACCTACTTTAAATCCTTCTTTCTTTTTCTCATCCACAATACGCTGAATAAACTCACGGGATCCTTCAACAATACTAAGTGGTGCTTTCGGTGCATAATGTGTATATTTCATTCCAGGCGATTTCGGTTTTTCTTTCTCATCCTTTAAAGCTGGATCTAAAGAAACATTTCCTATTACTGCTTCCAATTGTTCCTTCGTAATCCCACCAGGACGTAAAATCGTCGGAACTTCGCTCGTACAATCAATTACAGTTGATTCAACACCTACTCCTGTCGCCCCGCCATCAACGATACCAGCAATTTTCCCGTTTAAATCTTCATACACATGCGAAGCTAATGTTGGACTTGGGCGTCCAGAACGATTCGCACTCGGTGCTGCAACAGGCACGTTTGCTTCTTCAATAAGAGCGAGCGCTACTGGATGATCTGGCATCCTTACTCCGACTGTATTAAGTCCCGCCGTAACCCTCTCTGAAATCCCTTCTTTCCTCGGTAAAATGATTGTTAATGGCCCTGGCCAAAAATGCTCCATTAACTTTTCTGCAACCGGTGGAATTTCTCTTACAATACCATCTAACTGAGATTTTGTTCCTATGTGGACAATCAGTGGATTATCACTCGGTCTCCCTTTCGCTGCAAAAATTTTCGCTATCGCTTCATCGTCCATTGCGTTTGCTCCTAACCCATATACCGTTTCTGTCGGGAAGGCCACCGCTTCATTTTCTCTTAATAATCTCGCTGCTTCTTTTAATTGTGGATAATATTTTTTTCTTTCCACAACATTATCCACAACCCACATATTTGTATGCATTTTTTCCCACGTCCTTTTCTACCATGAAATACTTGTCTATTTTTAGTTTACTATGAGATTTATCCAAAAGACAAACAAGGTTTATCCACAAAATGTGGATAAACCTTGTTAATCCGTGGATAACTTTGTGAATAGCTGACAATTTAGTATTATTGCATTTGGCTCTTTTATATTTTTACAAAAGTGTTCTAACTGTCGAATTCCCTCTGGAACTTTCTCTTTCTCTATAATGACAAAGTCAAAAAATTGAAAGATTGTCGCAGATTGTGGATGATTTGTGAGTAAGTACAATTGTCGAATATTTTTTTCTTTCATATACTGCAAAAACATTTCAAAAAAATATAAGAAAGTCTGCTTATCCACATTAGGTGTGAATAAACAAGAACGAATAAGTGCATCTTCTTCACTTTGTTCATATCCAATTACAGCTCGTATTTCTCCCGCCTCTTCCAAAACCATAAATTGTGCGTACAACTCATTTATTTTATCATCTTTTTTATTAGCTTGTCCGAAAAAAGAATGCAATCTTTCTACATCTGCTTTCGTAGCAAAATACACGTTCTTCATAGTAAATCCCTCCTCATTTTTATATATGAGGAGGGATTTACTAATAGTACTATTTAGAGAATAAAGATGTAAAAGCTTCGACGATAAATAATTTAACCTCTGGTTTTCCTTCTTCCTCTTCTACTTTTACATACTCATTTTGCTTTTCTTGTTTTTGCTCCACAGATTTCTCCACTTTTTCCACAGGTTTTGTTTCTACTTTTTTTACAGACTGTTCTTCTACTTGCGTTTCATTTTTCACTACTTTCTTTTCAGGTGCTGTTACTTTTTCAGCTTTTTCCGGCTTTACTACTTTCTTTTCTTCCACCTTATCCTCTTTCTTCTCCGGTACATCCATTACTTCCTCATCTGATTGTTTCACCTGCTCTTCTTCAGGAGATTCAGCTTTCACAACATGTTCTTCTTTCCTTACAGCTGTACCACTCGAAAAATCTAAGAAACACATCGGTGGAAATAGTACACACCACCAGTTTGCACCTTCACCTTTTCCAATTGTAATAAGTACCGCTTCATATTCTCCTGCTGGATAAATAAAATTCCCATATACCTTTGTAGGAAACTTCACATTTTTACCGAATTTCACTTGAAAAGTCTCTTTACTTCCTTCCCTTTTCAGCGTATTCGCCACTGTCTTTTCAATTTCAGGAATATGATTTTGAATTACTTTTCGAGCTTCTTCAAATGACGTTAAATCAGCTACCCATCCATCAATTTGCGCTTTTACTTCATCGCGTACTTTACGCTTTAACGCCTGATCTTTATCTGAATCACTATTTGCTAAAATTCGTAATCGAACGGCCTCTTTCGGAATAACAGAAGGCCCTTTCGCATCAGCTTTCATATATCCAAACTGCACAAGTAACTGTGCACCAATTAATAATAGAAGAAGATAAGCAATAACTTGTTTTTTCATTTCCTCCACCGTCCCCTCTAGAAACAGTGTGGACAGAGTTATTTCTTTCTAAACTATTAAATTCAAAATCTATATAAATTTTTTCAAAAAAAATAGAGTAAGGTTTTAACCTTACTCCATCTCTGCAAATACCATGCGATCTTTTCCATTAATATCAAAGACAACTTCAACGTGAGCGTGAGGGAAAGTTTGCTGTAATAATGCTTTTACATCTTCACCTTGCCCTACACCAATTTCAAACGCCACAATCGCCTTTTTCTTTAATACGTTCGGCAATTCCTCCATAAAACGACGATAGAAATCTAGTCCATCTTCACCGCCAACAAGCGCCCTTTTCGGCTCATGCTCTTTCACAACAGTAGAAAGACCACGCCAATCTTCCTCCGGTATATACGGAGGATTTGAAACAACAACATCTAACTTCTGGCCAGTTTCATAAAACGGCGACAGTAAATCACCGTGATAGAAAGTTACTTCCGCTCCTAAAGCCTTTGCATTTTCTTTTGCAACTTCAATCGACTCCTGTGCAATATCTACCGTATACACATGAAGATTTTTATTTTCTAAAGCGAGCGTAATAGAAATCGCTCCACTACCTGTGCCAATATCCGCTACATGAAGCTCCTCATTACCGAAATGGCGCTCAATTCTCTCTAGGACTCCAACTATAAGTTCCTCTGTTTCTGGCCTTGGTATTAATACTTCTTCATTCACAAAGAACGATCGTCCATAAAACATTTCATAACCCATCATATATTGAATAGGAATACCTTCTACATGCTTGTGGATAAACTCCGTAAAGCTTGTCTCTTGTTCCGCAGTTATTTCTTCACGCATATTCATGAGCATTCCTGTTCTGTTCGTCTTTAATACATGACAAAGGACAATTTCTCCCGCATTCTCATCTCGTCCATTTTCTTGTAAAAAAGAAGAAGCCCATTTCAGGGCTTCATAGACACGCATTACTCAGCTGCCTCCATCTTTTGCGCCTGATCTTCCATCACTAAGGCATTGATGAAATCATCTAACTTACCTTGTAGGATTTGATCTAGCTTTTGAATCGTTAAACCGATTCGATGGTCAGTAACACGGTTTTGCGGGAAGTTATACGTACGAATACGCTCTGAACGGTCTCCCGTACCAACAGCTTGTTTACGGTTTTGATCGTACTCAGCTTGTGCTTCTTGTCTGAATTTATCATAAACACGTGCACGTAATACTTTCATTGCTTTTTCTTTATTCTTAATCTGTGATTTCTCATCCTGACAAGATACAACTACACCAGTCGGTAAATGCGTTAAACGTACCGCTGACATCGTTGTATTAACGCTTTGTCCACCAGGACCACTAGAAGCGAACGTATCAACACGAACATCTTTTTCATGAATATTAATTTCTACTTCTTCCGCCTCTGGTAACACAGCTACCGTTGCTGTAGATGTATGAATACGTCCACCAGATTCCGTTTCAGGAACACGTTGTACACGGTGAGCACCATTCTCGAATTTCAGTTTCGCGAAAGCACCTTTACCGTTGATCATAAAGATAATCTCTTTATATCCACCTAATTCTGTATAGCTAGCTTCGATAATTTCAGTTTTCCAACCTTGCACCTCAGCATAACGGCTATACATACGATATAAATCACCAGCAAATAAAGCTGCCTCGTCACCACCAGCAGCACCACGAACCTCAACGATAACGTTTTTATCATCATTAGGGTCTTTTGGAACAAGTAAAATTTTCAGACGTTCTGATAATGTTTTCTCTTGTCCTTCTAATTCAGAAACTTCTTCCTTAACCATTTCACGCATCTCAGCGTCTAACTTATCTTCTAACATTGCTTTTGCATCTCGTAATTGCTCACGAACATCTTTATACTCACGGTACACCTCTACCGTTTCCTGCATATCAGATTGTTCTTTTGAATACTCACGAAGCTTATTTGTATCGCTAATAACCTCTGGGTCACTTAACAATTCATTTAACTTCTCATAACGATCTTCTACAGCTTGCAAACGATCTAACACACCATTCACCTCTACATCCTAGTATCTAATACAAATAGTATATGGTACTTAATCAAAAAAACGCAAATTATATTTAAAAGTGGAGGCGGCTCTCTCAGCTCTGACTGGCTAAGGTTCTCTCGCGCAAAAGGTGCTTTTTACCTTTAGTGCGGGAGGTTCTTAGACACGAAGAGCTCGCCACCGGAACTAGATAATATTTAAACGCACAAGCGGCTCTCTCAGCTCTGACTGGCTAAGGTTCTTAGCTGTGCGAAGAGCTGGCCACCAATCTTCATCTATTTTCGAAAAAAACCCGCTCTACATAGCGAGTTTCATTTATCTTTGTTTTGTAGGTACTGCATGACAATGACGACAACGTGGTTCATACGACTCTGAAGCCCCAACTAAAATAATTGGATCATCAAATACCGCTGGTTCTCCATCGATTAAACGTTGCGTACGACTTGCAGGAGACCCACATGCAGAACAAACTGCCTGCAATTTAGTTACATGTTCAGCAATCGCCATCAGCTGAGGAACTTGTCCAAATGGTAGACCTCGGAAATCTTGGTCTAATCCAGCTACAATGACACGATAGCCACGATTTGCCAATACTTGCACCACTTCCACAATGTCCCCATCAAAAAATTGTACCTCATCGATTGCAATAACATCCATTTCTTCTGTTACATGGTTAAATATATCTTTTGAAGCTGAAACAGGAACTGCTTTAACCTTTAATCCATTATGTGATACAACATCTTCTTCACTATAACGATTATCAATACATGGTTTAAATACAATCGCATTTTGTTTCGCAAATTGCGTACGGCGTATACGGCGGATGAGCTCTTCTGATTTTCCAGAAAACATACTCCCGCAAATCACTTCAATCCAACCATTTTGATTCATTAAGTACATTGAGCTCTCCTTTCATCTACTTTCCTAATCCAAAGTAGGGTAAAGGTTTAATATTTTTGCAAAAAAAACAGACAAGCGAATACATACACTTGCCTGTTTTATGTTCTTTATTACTTGATGCCGTATTTCTTATTGAAGCGGTCAACACGTCCGTCTGCAGTAGCAAACTTCTGACGTCCAGTGTAGAATGGGTGAGAATCAGAACTGATCTCAATTTTTAGTAATGGATAAGTGTTACCATCTTCCCACTCAACAGTTTCGCTAGAGCCTTTAGTAGACCCGCTTAAGAATTTGAAGCCTGTGTTCGTGTCCATAAATACAACTTTATTGTAATTTGGATGGATTCCTGCTTTCATTCTTTTCATCTCCTTCCGCCCTGAATCATTTTCGAAACAGAGTTTTTCATCTTCAGCTGCTTACACAACTATATTGATGAAACACATATGATGAAATTATAACAAGGCTAACTCCATTTTGCAACTACCTGTTTTTGTCTTTTTAAAAATTAAAAGCACAAGCGGCTCGCTTAGAATGGGAGGAGGATGGAGCTTCTGACGTAGAGGCGCTTTTTGCCTCGTAGGAAGATGCGAAGCCACCGACCATTCTTGCCGCTGGAGCTGGATATTACCTTGAAAGTGGAGGTGACTCGCCCAACTCTAACACAAAATATGATTTCCATCTCAAAAAACAAATTTTTCCCATATATTACTCTCTCTAATATTCCCTTAAAAAACATAAAAAACTCGCTTACTACGAAATAAGCGAGTCCCAATCTTTTCCCTTTACTTAGTTGTTACATACCTTTTTGAGTCTGCAACAATGTTTTGTAAAAACTCTTCATTTGTCTTTGTTTGACGAAGTTTACGTAAGAAGCCTTCAACAAAGTCTGGCGTATCACGCATTGTTTTACGAATACCCCACAGCTTGTCTAAATGTTCTTTCGGAATTAATAGGTCTTCTTTACGCGTACCGGAGCGACGAATATCAATCGCTGGGAAGATACGGCGCTCAGCTAATGAGCGATCTAAGTGAAGTTCCATGTTTCCAGTTCCTTTAAACTCCTCATAAATTACATCATCCATACGGGATCCTGTATCAACAAGTGCTGTTGCTAAAATCGTTAAGCTACCGCCCTCTTCGATATTACGCGCAGCCCCAAAGAAACGCTTCGGTCTATGAAAAGCAGCTGGATCAATACCACCTGATAGAGTTCTACCACTTGGCGGAATAACAAGGTTGTAAGCACGCGCTAAACGGGTAATACTATCCATTAAAATGACAACGTCTTTTTTATGCTCTACAAGACGCATTGCACGCTCTAATACAAGCTCAGCTACTTTAATATGATTTTCTGGTACTTCATCAAAAGTAGAACTTACAACATCACCTTTAACAGAACGTTCAATATCTGTTACTTCCTCTGGACGCTCATCAATTAAAAGTACAATTAATTCTGCTTCCGGATGATTTGTTGTAACACTATGCGCAATTTCTTTTAACAGACTTGTTTTACCAGCCTTTGGAGGCGCGACAATTAAACCACGTTGTCCAAATCCAACTGGTGCGATTAAATCCATGATGCGTGTCGGTAGCTTTTTCGTTTCCGTTTCCAATTTCATTTGGCGATCTGGGTATAACGGTGTTAATGCAGGGAAATGCACACGCTCTTTTGCTGAGTCTGGATCATCTCCGTTTACAGCTTCAACTTGTAATAATCCAAAATAGCGTTCATTTTCTTTCGGAGGTCGTACTTTACCAGAAACCTTATCTCCATTACGTAAATCGAAACGACGAATTTGCGAAGCCGAGATATAAATATCTTCTGAGCTTGGAGAGTAGTTGATAGGACGTAGGAATCCAAATCCTTCTGATTGAATAATTTCTAATACGCCTTCCATGAAAAAGAAACCTTCTTTTTCTGCTCGAGCTTTTAAGATGGCGAAAATCAGCTCTTTTTTCGTTAACTTGCTGTAATACGAAATCTTAAATTCTTTCGCAAGCTCGTATAACTCTTTTAATTTCATGTTTTCTAATGCTGCAATTGACAAATTCATTCAGACACCACACTTTAACTTTATTCTCTTTTCACATGGGTAAAGGGAAAAAATACGGAAGGCAAATAAATAATAATGAAAGGCAATAAGTTCAAGTAGGATAATATTCACTATTGTAACCCTTTTATCTAGTTTTAATCAATACGTTGAAACACAAATACAAGAAGCGAAGACAAGAAAATTTGTCTTCGCCTTTTATATTTCTTACTTTTTTCTATTCACCTGATTTTAAGGCAGAATAAATAAGGCATTTCTGCTTTTACTTAATCCAGCTTCAGCAGCTAGAATAGTCGGTGGCTTCACTTCTTCCCCTTCCCATTCTGAACGAGCTGCTTACGCTTTTTATTTAATCCAGTTCCAGCGGCTAGAATCTCCGGTCATTTCACTCTCTCACTCGAAGCAAAAAACGCTTCAAGGTCGAGAGCTGGAAGTGTCCTGCGATTCTGAACGAGCCGCTTGCACTTTTTATTTAATAACCAAATTCGGTTTTTTATTTAAGCTATGACGTCCGTCTACGAAGCGTACTGTACCTGACTTCGCACGCATAACAAGGGAGTGTGTTGTTCCTACACTACCTTTAAATTGAACGCCGCGTAATAGTTCTCCGTCTGTTACACCTGTTGCAGCAAAGATTGCATCGTCACCTTTTACTAAGTCTTCCATACGAAGGATGCGATTTATATCTTCAATGCCCATTTTTTTACAACGTGCTAATTCAGCTTCGTCTTGTGGTAAGAGCTTTCCTTGAATTTCTCCACCTAAGCATTTTAGCGCAACCGCAGCTAGTACACCTTCAGGAGCCCCACCAGAACCGAATAAAATATCTACACCTGTACGGTCAAATGCTGTATTGATTGCTCCAGCTACATCTCCATCGTTAATTAACTTAATACGAGCACCGGCCTTACGAATTTCTTCGATAATCGCTTGATGACGTGGACGATTTAAAACTGTCGCTACAACATCTTCAATATCTTTATTCTTCGCTTTCGCAACGGCACGTAGGTTATCGATAATAGGTGCGTTAATATCAACTGCCCCAACTGCTTCTGGGCCAACCGCAATTTTATCCATGTACATGTCAGGAGCATGTAACAAATTACCATGATCTGCAATTGCAATAACAGCAAGTGCATTCCATCCGCCAGCTGCTACGATGTTCGTCCCCTCTAAAGGATCAACTGCAACGTCTACGCGTGGGCCATATCCTGTACCTAATTTCTCTCCGATATACAGCATTGGTGCTTCATCCATTTCACCTTCGCCAATTACAACTGTACCTTTCATCGGAACTGTATCAAATACATCACGCATAGCTGATGTTGCTGCACCGTCTGCCTCATCTTTTTTCCCGCGCCCCATCCAACGCGCTGATGATAATGCTGCAGCCTCTGTTACACGTACTAACTCCATAGATAAACTTCTTTCCACGATAATCCCTCTCCTTTAAGTCTTTATATTTCTGCCGTATTTTGTGAACCGTGTTTTTCCATAAAGTGTACTTCCGCAAGTGGTGATTCTTCGCTCCCCCACTTGCGGAAGTATCATCACTTTAAGCGTTCTTCATTTCTTCAATCTCTTGCTTTGTCATTTGTTCTCGCCAAATGTTTGCACCAAGCCCTCTAAGCTTGTCTACTATATTTTCATAGCCTCGATCAATATGCTCAAGTCCGGTTACTTCTGTAATTCCATCCGCCATTAACCCTGCAATAACAAGGGAAGCCCCAGCTCGTAAGTCACTCGCCTTCACTTTTGCACCTTGCAATAAAACAGGACCAGTTACAATTGCCGAACGACCTTCTACTTTAATTTGCGCATTCATACGACGCAATTCATCAATATGTTTGAAACGTGCTCCGTAAATTGTATCCGTGACAACTCCCGTCCCGTGCGCCTTTGTTAAAAGCGTCGTAAACGGCTGTTGTAAATCTGTTGGGAAACCCGGATATACAAGCGTTTTTATATCAACTACTTTTAACCTTCTATTACCGTTCACTGTAATTTGGTCATCGTTCGTTTCAACTTGGACACCAGCTTCTCTTAGCTTCGCAGTTACTGACTCTAAATGCTGAGGAATAACATTATCAACTGTTACTTCTCCTCCTGATGCAGCTCCTAAAATCATATACGTACCAGCTTCAATACGATCTGGAATGATAGTATGGTGACAACCATGCAGGGAGTCCACACCATCAATTCGGATTACATCTGTACCAGCACCTTTAATGCGCGCTCCCATACTTGTTAATAATGTGGCTACATCAATAATCTCTGGTTCTTTCGCTGCATTTTCAATAACAGTTCTACCTTTCGCTCGTACAGCCGCTAGCATAATATTGATTGTAGCTCCTACACTAACAACATCTAAATAAATACGTGCCCCACGTAGCTCATCTGCTCTTAAATAAATAGCACCTTGTTCATTTGTAACATGTGCACCTAGTGCTTCAAACCCTTTAATATGCTGATCAATCGGTCGTGGCCCTAAATGACATCCACCTGGAAGCCCAATAACAGCTTTTTTAAAACGGCCAAGCATTGCACCCATTAAATAATAAGAGGCGCGCAATTTTTTCACTTTTCCATTTGGTAAAGGCATCGCAACCATGTTAGAAGGATCGACTACCATCTCTTCTTCCTGCCCATAAGTTACTTTCCCTCCAATTTCCTCTAGTAAGTCTCCTAACATTTTCACGTCCGAAATATTAGGAACGCCACCGATAGTTACTGGAGTATCTGCTAAAATTGTCGCTGGAATTAATGCAACAGCACTATTCTTTGCACCACTCACACGAATTGTTCCATTTAAAGCTCTTCCGCCTTCAATTAGCAACTTTTCCATATTGAGCTCCCTTCTCGTGAATGTATTTATCTTCTACTGCTTTATAAAAAGAAGTAGAAGGTTCCCCTTAAGAATCTCAATCACTCTTTCCACCCTAAAACTCAATAAGTAGAAAACCATCACCTGTAGCTCCCCCGCTATACAAATAGATGAAGATTAACTATTCATCGAATCAAATTTCTCAATTCAGATACTTATCACATTTATTAATAGGACTATGCACATTATTTTCTATATTAGCAAACTAAAAATTCACTTTATAAAATCTTTAGACTTGTTCACGCTTTCATTATACAACGAAAGGAAACCGTCTAAAAGACTAGACGGTTTCCAAAACGGAATTTTATTCTTACGCTTTACCGTTAGAACCGAACTCACGCATTTTACCAGCAACAGTTGCTTTGATAGCGTCGCGGCCAGGTCCAATATATTTACGAGGATCGTAAACTTCTTGGTCTTTGCTTAATGCTTCACGAACAGCTTTTGTAAACTCAATTTGGTTCTCAGTGTTTACGTTAATTTTTGAAGTACCTAAAGAAATAGCTTTTACGATATCAGCAGTTGGGATACCAGTACCACCGTGTAATACTAAAGGTACGCCAGTGAAGTCACGAACTTGTTCCATTTCAGCGAATCCTAAGTTAGGCTCACCTTTGTAAGGACCGTGTACAGAACCTAAAGCTGGAGCTAGGCAATCGATACCTGTTGCTTCAACAAGGTGCTTACACTCTGCTGGATCAGCGTAAATTACGCCTTCAGCGATGATATCGTCTTCTTGTCCGCCAACTGTTCCAAGCTCAGCCTCAACAGATACGTTACGAGCGTGTGCGTATTCTACCACTTTTTTAGTAGTTTCAACGTTTTCTTCGAATGGGTGGTGAGAAGCGTCGATCATTACAGATGTGAAACCTGCATCGATTGCTTCTTTACATTTTTCGAAGCTTGAACCATGGTCAAGGTGAATCGCTACAGGAACAGTGATGTTCATTTCTTCGATTAAAGCTTTAACCATAGCTACAACTGTTTTGAAACCAGTCATATGACGAGCTGCACCCTCAGATACACCTAGGATTACAGGAGATTTTTCTTCTTCCGCAGCAGCTAAGATAGCTTGAGTCCACTCTAAGTTGTTCATGTTGAATTGACCAACTGCGTATTTTCCTTCTAGTGCTGTGTTTAGCATTTCTTTCATAGAAACTAAAGGCATGGTGAATCCTCCTAAAAAACGTTTTTTGTATCCGATAAATTCTTATCGCTGGTAGTATGACCAGGATAAGGTAAATTATGTATATTTACATACCGGACTTTTTTCTACACTCAATAGGATAACAACTTGTACTCAAAAACTCAACTGTATTCACCTGCTCAATAGTCCATGTAAACGCTTTTTTCCATATTTTTTATAAAAAATTCATTTTTTACGCCTCTACAGCAAGCTGATCTCTCACTGCTTGACGAATCTCATCAATATCAAACGGTTTAGCAAAGTGCATTAAAGCTCCTAAATCTTTCGCTTCTTGAATCATATCCAATTCTCCATAAGCAGTCATTAAAATCACTTTAATACTCTCATCAATTTCTTTTACATGTTTTAAAATCTCTATACCATCCATACCTGGGATTTTCATATCTAACACTACTAAATCTGGATTATCTTTTTTCACGATATCTAAAGCTTGAAATCCATTCGCTGCTTGGAACGTCTGATAACCTTCTTTTTGGAACACTTCATGTAATAACACACGAATGCCATATTGATCATCAACGATTAAAATTTTCCCTTCCATAACTCCCAACCTTTCTGTGTAAATACAAGATTTACAGCTTCTTATATCTTATCGATTTATTTTCGCTATTCTTTGGCAAATTCCTTCCTATTCTTTCTTATTTTACCGTTTCCTATTTTGTTATGCTACCTACGATTTCACCTTTCTAAAAAAATAAATTATAATGAAAGCCGGCAAACACGTACGAAGGGAGTAACATTATGTTAAAAATTTTTTCAACTCAATTAAGTGGTTATTTCTCCAGAGTTTCTCAAAAAGAGGAAATGAATATAGAAGATAGCGCTCGTCTACTTGCTCAAGCACTAGTTGGCGATGGTTTCATTTATTTACATGGTACAAATGAAATGGAGGGCGTTGTTGCTGAAGCACTATTTGGTGCTGAACCAATGAAGCAAGCAAAACGATTATTTGAAAATGGTACAGAAGTAGAAGTAACTTCTGCAGATCGTGTACTTCTTATTAGCCGTTTTTCAACAGATGAAGAAGTTGTAGCAATGGCAAAAAAACTTCAAGCAGATGGACACTCGATTGTCGGCATCTCTGCTATTCAAGAAGGTACAGAATCACTAGAACAATATACAGATGTACATATCGATACAAAGCTGTTAAAAGGCCTTATTCCAGATGATGAAGGTAACCGCTATGGTTTCCCAAGTTTAATTGTAGCTTTATTTGCTTATCACGGAATTAAATTTACAATTGATGAAATGTTAAACGAATAATAAAAAAAGCGCCCTATTTCAGGCGCTTTTTTTATTACTTGCTCTCTTTATTCGTAATAGAAGCACTTACGAAGTCATGGAACAATGGTTGTGGACGGTTTGGACGAGATACAAGTTCTGGATGGAACTGTGCTGCCACGAACCAAGGGTGGTCTTTTAATTCAATGATTTCAACTAGACGACCGTCTGGGCTTGTACCAGAGAATACAAATCCTGCTTTTTCCATATCCGGACGGAATTGATTGTTGAACTCATAACGATGACGATGACGCTCATATACAACCGGCTCATTGTAAGCATTGTAAGCATTTGTTTCTTCAGCAAGCTTACATGGGTATAGACCAAGACGAAGTGTACCACCTAAGTCTTCTACATCTTTTTGTTCTGGTAATAAGTCGATGATTGCATAAGGTGTGTCAGGATTAATTTCAGAAGAGTTAGCTCCTTCTAATCCTAATACGTTACGTGCGAATTCGATTGATGCAAGTTGCATACCTAGGCAAATTCCTAAGAATGGAACTTTGTTTTCACGAGCATATTGAATTGCAACAATTTTACCTTCTACACCACGATCGCCAAAGCCACCTGGTACAAGGATACCATCTGTATCGCCAACTAATTCTTTCACGTTCTCTGCTGTTACGTGCTCAGCATTTACCCATTTTACTTCTACATCTGTGTCGAATGAATAACCTGCATGACGAAGTGCTTCTACAACAGAAATGTATGCATCTTGAAGTTCTACGTATTTACCAACAAGAGCGATTTTTGTTTTCTTAGAAAGGTTACGTACTTTATTAACTAGCGCAGTCCACTCTGTCATATCTGCAGCTGGATTGTCTAATTTCAAGTGATCGCAAACGATTTGATCCATGTTTTGCTCTTGAAGAGATAATGGAACCGCATATAAAGTATCTGCATCGCGTGCTTCGATAACTGCTTTTGTATCGATGTCACAGAATAATGCAAGCTTATCTTTCATGTCCTGAGAAACAGGTAGTTCTGTACGAACAACGATAATATTTGGTTGAATACCTAAGCTACGAAGCTCTTTAACGCTATGTTGCGTTGGTTTTGTTTTCATTTCACCCGCAGCTTTTAAGTACGGGATTAACGTACAGTGAATGTACATTACATTGTCACGACCGATGTCGCTCTTAATTTGACGAATTGCTTCTAAGAATGGTAGAGACTCAATATCACCAACAGTTCCACCAATTTCTGTAATAACAACGTCCGCGTTTGTTTCGCGACCAGAACGGTATACACGCTCTTTAATTTCGTTAGTAATGTGAGGAATAACTTGAACTGTTCCTCCTAGGTATTCACCACGACGCTCTTTTTGAAGAACTGAAGAGTAAATTTTACCTGTTGTTACGTTGCTGTATTTGTTTAAGTTGATGTCGATGAAACGCTCATAGTGACCAAGGTCTAAGTCAGTTTCTGCACCATCATCTGTTACGAATACCTCACCGTGTTGGTATGGGCTCATAGTCCCTGGGTCTACGTTAATGTATGGATCAAACTTTTGAATAGTTACGTTTAAACCACGATTTTTTAAAAGTCGTCCAAGAGATGCTGCTGTAATACCTTTTCCTAAAGACGATACTACACCGCCTGTTACAAAAATATACTTAGTCATGAAAAAGCTCCCTCCTATTTTGCTGTTATATAATCACCGTTGCAAAGCGCAACGTATGTAGATAACACTGTATCCATCTTATTGTTAGACTCTTTTTATTTTCTAAACAAAAAACAAAAAAGAAAATTGCTCCCCTCATCACATAAAGTAATAAGTAGGGAGCAATTTTCTTTTATATTTACACTTTAAAAGTATTATCGTCCTGTTTTAAAGAGCCCAAAAATGATTCTACATGGACGATAATGAAAAGTCAAGAACTACAGCTCTTCCTCTTCTTCTTCAGCTTCAGCTTCATCGTACTCAAGTTCTTCTTCTGCGAAGTCTTCATCATCTTCTTCTAAATCATCAAGATCATCATCTTCGTCATCTGCGTCTTCTTCTTCAAGAACCTTGTCCAAATCTTCTACATCGTCATCTTCGTCTGCATTTCCTTCTGCATCGCCGAATTCGTCTTCATCTTCTTCGATGTAGTCGTCAAAACCGTCCTCTTCAACTTTACGTTTCTTCTTCGGTTTTGGCTGAGGTAAGATTTCTTCATCAATTTGCTCATATGGGTACCAGCTGCGTAGCCCCCAACGATTTTCTCCTAAATTAATGAAACGTCCATCGATGTTTAAATCTGTATAAAATTGTGCGAGTTTCGCATTAACTTGCTCTTGAGATAGTCCCAGCACTTGAGCGATTTCTTGAACCAACTCGTTGAATGTCGTTGCTTGTCTTTTATCCCCTAAAACGCTATGTACAACTTCAATCATTGAACATTCTTTTAGCTCTTCTGGTGAATATTGCTTAAAATTCACTTATGCGGCACTTCCTTTCTTCAAATATAACCTTATATATAACGGTCTGCTTAAAAAAATCCATACTATTCATTATAAACAAAAGTCGCACAAATATGCTACAAAAAAAACGGGAAACTTTAATATGGTAATAAAATTATAATTTGTCCATTCCTTATTTCGGAAGCATATGCGCCCCTTGCAATACATACCTAATTTGCATTTCTGTATATTCTTCAAGCGTATACAATTTTTGCAGGGCCCAACGTCTAAATCCCCACATTTGTCCTTGTATGAAAATATTATGTGCCAGAAGCTGTATTTCTTTTTTATTTAATGCAAATGTTCCATTTTCCGTACACTGTTCTAAAATATTCTCGAACATTCCTACCATTTGAAACTCTTTTTCTAATACATATGGGAGTGATTCTTTCGGTAAAAAACGTACCTCTTGATACATAATTAATACTTCTTCTTGCAATTCATCCATCACTTTAAAATAATTCGTTATTGCTATCTTTAAACTTTCTATACTTCCCTTTTCTGTACACACTACTTCCTCTAACCGCTCTTTTACATGTTCATATATACTATCACAAACTAAATATAAAACATCATCTTTTGTACGAATGTACTCATAAAGTGTTCCAATACTAAACCCAGCCGCCTTCGCAATTTCTCTCGTTGTTGTACGTGGGAACCCTTTTTGCTTAAACAGTTGCACCGCACCTTTAATCATTTGTTCACGCCTTAACGCAACTAATTTTTCATCTTTCACTGATGCATGTACATTATGTTTAACCATCCCCTTCACCTCTCTCTATTATTTTTGGAAGGAAAAAGCGTAGGAAAATACCTACGCTTTCGTTCCTATTTCGTTAACATACGAGAAATTACAAGCCTTTGAATCTCTTGCGTTCCCTCATATATCTGTGTAATCTTTGCATCGCGCATGTAACGCTCTACTGGATAATCTTTCGTATAACCATAACCACCAAATACTTGTACCGCTTCAGTCGTTACCTTCATCGCTGTATCACCTGCAAATACTTTTGACATCGCTGACTCTTTCCCGTACGGAAGCCCTTCAGATTCAAGCCAAGCCGCTTGATATGTTAAAAGACGCGCCGCCTCTACATCCGTTGCCATATCTGCAAGTTTAAAGCCAATCCCTTGTTGCGCCGCAATCGGCTTCCCAAACTGATGACGCTCTCTTGCATATTCTACAGAAGCATCTAAAGCCCCTTGCGCAATACCGACTGCTTGCGCGGCAATACCATTACGGCCGCCATCTAACGTTTGCATCGCAACTTTAAATCCTTGGCCCTCTTCCCCGAGTAGGTTCTCTACAGGAATACGGCAGTCTTCAAACATAATTTCAGTAGTCGGCGAAGAGCGAATCCCTAGCTTGCTCTCTTTCTTCCCAACTGAAAATCCTGGCGTATCGCTCTCCACAATAAATGCACTCGTGCCGCGCTGCTTCGATTCAGGGTCTGTTAATGCAAAAACAACATAAATATCAGCAATGCCACCATTTGTAATAAAGATTTTCGATCCATTTAAAATGTAATGGTCTCCATCTCGTTTCGCAGTTGTCCTCATTCCTCCAGCATCTGAACCAGAACTTGGCTCCGTTAAACCGTATGCGCCAATTTTCGTTCCCTCTGCCATCGGTCGTAAAAACTTTTGTTTTTGTTCTTCCGTTCCAAATCTAAAAATTGGCCAACCAGCAAGTGAAGTATGTGCAGACAATGTTACACCTGTAGAAGCACATACGCGGGATAATTCTTCAATGGCAATTACATACGTTAAGTAATCGCTTCCAATTCCGCCGTATTCTTCAGGCCACGGAATGCCGGTTAAACCAAGCTCTGCCATTTGATCAAATAAAGCGCGATCAAATCGCTCTTCCTCATCACGCTCTGCCGCCGTCGGTGCTACTTCATTTCTTGCAAAATCCCGAACCATTTTTCTTATCATTTCATGTTCTTCTGATAATTTAAAATGCATCCCCGTCTCCCCCTCGTCTTTTTATAAAGCTCGACTAATTACAAGCTTTTGTATTTCGCTCGTTCCTTCATATATTTGCGTGATCTTCGCATCACGGAAAAATCTTTCTACTGGATAATCTTTCGTATAACCGTAACCGCCAAATACTTGCACCGCTTCAATCGCAACTTCAACAGCAGTCTTAGAAGCAAATAATTTCGCAATAGAAGCTTCCTTGCCGCATGGTAATCCTTGCGCTCTTAGCGATGCCGCTCTATATACAAGTAATCGCGCTGCTTCTACGCTAGTCGCCATATCTGCAAGTTTGAATCCGATTCCTTGCTGCGCCGCAATTGGCTTGCCGAATTGCTCGCGCTCTTTCGCATAATCAATCGCACATGCAAGTGCCGCTTCCGCGATTCCTAATGCCTGCGCTCCGATCCCAATTCGTCCAACATCTAAATTCGCCATTGCCGCCTTAAATCCTTGTCCTTCTTCACCAAGTAAATTCTCGGCCGGCACTTTCATATCTTCAAACGTAAGTTGTACTGTACGAGAACCAAGAAGCCCCATCTTATGCTCATCTTTTCCGATGATTAAGCCTGGTGTATCTTTCTCTACAATAAATGCCGAAATACCACTTTTCCCCGCCTCTGGATTTGTAGAAGCGAATACAATGTATGTACTTGCTTCGCCGCCATTCGTAATAAATACTTTCGACCCATTAATAATGTAATGATCGTCTTTCTTTACAGCTCTTGATTTCAAACTACCTGCATCTGATCCTGCATTTGGTTCTGTTAAAGCAAATGCGCCTAAATACTCACCAGTCGCCAATTTAGAAACATATTTCTGCTTCTGTTCTTCTGTTCCGAAGTATAAAATCGGATTCATTCCAACTGACGTATGTACAGCTAAAATTACACCAACCGTTGCACTTACCTTTGAAATTTCCTCAATTGCTAGAATGTAAGAAATAAAATCCATTTCTGCCCCGCCATATTTTGCAGGCGCTGGAATACCCATTAGTCCAAGCTCACCCATCTTTTGCAAAATCTCTTTCGGGAACACCCCTTGTTCCATACTAGGAACAAAGGGAGCTATTTCTTTCTGTGCAAAATCTCGAACCATTTTCCTCATCATTTGTTGCTCTTCAGTAAAGTGAAAATTCATGTACTTCGCCTCCGTTTGCTATATATCTTTTTAACAATCTGGTAAGACCACTACTTTAATAAAGGGAGGACTTTATTCGTAAACGTAGAAACCACGACCCGTTTTACGTCCTAACCATCCTGCATTCACATACTTACGTAATAATGGACATGGGCGATATTTACTATCTCCTAATCCTTCATGCAACACTTCCATAATGTATAAACACGTATCTAAACCGATAAAATCAGCTAATGTAAGTGGCCCCATCGGATGGTTCATACCGAGCTTCATTACTTCATCAATCGCTTCTTTCGTTGCTACACCTTCATATAACGTATAGATTGCTTCGTTAATCATTGGTAATAAAATACGGTTCGATACAAACCCTGGGAAATCATTTACTTCAACTGGCACTTTCCCGATTTTTTTCGTAATATCCTCAATCGTTTCGTACACTGCATCATCTGTAGCCAAACCACGAATAATTTCAACGAGTTTCATAACTGGAACTGGATTCATAAAGTGCATGCCGATTACTTTCTCAGGACGTTTCGTTACCGCTGCAATTTCCGTAATTGGTAACGATGACGTATTCGTTGCTAAAATTGCGTGTTCTGGAGCGATTTCATCTAGATTCGCAAAAATTTTCTTTTTAATATCCATTTTCTCAACAGCAGCTTCAATAACAAGATCCGCTTCTTTTACACTATTTAAATCGAGTGTCCATGTAAGACGATTTAAAGTCGCTTCTTTCTCTTCTTCCTTCATACGACCTTTTTCTACTTGACGAGCTAAATTTTTCGTAATAACAGCTAGCCCTCTATCTAATTGCTCTTGCTTTAAATCTTGTACTTTCACATCATATCCTGCCATTGCACACACTTGTGCGATACCTGAACCCATTTGTCCTGCACCAATTACAACTATTTTTTGTACACCCATTCTTTCTTCCCCCTTAATATAAGTTGTTAATAAACCAAAATCCTCTACACGTAAATTAACGAACTTCAATCATAATTGCGTCACCTTGACCGCCACCACTACAAATAGAAGCAATTCCAATTCCGCCGCCGCGCTGCTTCAGTGCGTGGATAAGTGTAACGATAATACGCGCGCCACTTGCTCCAATCGGATGTCCCATTGCCACTGCACCGCCATTTACATTCAATTTGTCTGGGTCAATTCCTGCAATCTCTGTACTTGCAATTGCTACCGCTGCAAATGCTTCATTAATCTCGAATAAATCGATATCTTCAATTGTCTTACCTGTCTTTTTCAGCAATTCATTAATTGCATAACCTGGCGTTCTTGGGAAATCTTTAGACTCCACTGCAATTGCTGTATGTGCCAAAATTGTCGCTAATGGCTTTCTTCCTTCTTGCTTCGCTCTGTCTTCACTCATTAATACGAGCGCAGCACCGCCATCATTTAGTCCAGGAGCATTACCCGCTGTCACTGCCGACGTCTTATCAAATACAGGTTTTAATTTCGCTAATTTTTCAATCGTTGTATCCGCGCGTGGCGCCTCATCTTTTGCAACGACAATAGGATCGCCTTTTCTTTGCGGAATCGTTACTGGCACGATTTCCTCTTCAAAACGTCCTTCTCTATGCGCTGAAACCGCACGTTGATGGCTACGATATGCCCATTCATCTTGTGCTTCGCGAGAGATCCCGTCTTCTTTTGCAACTTCTCCACCATAAACACCCATGTGTATACCTGAAAATGCGCATGTTAAACCGTCTGCAACGTTTAAATCGATAACTTCGTTGTTACCCATTCTGTATCCCCATCTTGCTCCTCGTAAAATGTAAGGACTGTTACTCATCGATTCCATTCCACCAGCTACAATCAGTGATTGGTCACCAGTACGAATAATTTGATCCGCTAAAGTAACTGCGCGAAGCCCTGATGCACAAACTTTATTTACTGTTTCCGTCTGCACTTCCCAAGGAATGCCAGCGGCTCTTGCTGCTTGGCGTGATGGAATTTGTCCTTGTCCTCCTTGGATAACCGTTCCAAATATAACTTCTTCAACATCATTCGCGGAAACATTCGCCCTTTCCAGCGCTGCCTTAATTGCGATTCCTCCAAGTTCTGTTGCTTTCACGTCTTTTAAAGTTCCTCCAAATTTTCCAACCGGTGTTCTTGCAGCACTTAAAATAACTGTTTTACTCATGTTTCTTTCCCCCACTTCTTTTTTTAACGCCGAGCGCTCGCTCGGTATTCCTACGTTGAGAAGAGGTGCAATAATTGCACCTCTTTCTAAAGTTGTATGCATTCCCACAAACTAGATTGCTTCTTTCTTCTGTCCGATAACTGATCGTTCTAAAATCTCTGTTACGTCCAGAGTTTGAACTGTTTCTTCAACTTCTTTCGCTTTCGTACCGTCACTAATCATCGTTAAGCAATATGGGCATCCTGTGCCGATAATTGACGGTTGTACAGCCAACGCTTGTTCTGTACGAGCAACGTTAATACGAGAACCAGCCGTTTCTTCCATCCACATTAAGCCGCCACCTGCACCACAGCACATTCCCGTTTCACGGTTACGCGCCATTTCTACAAGGTTTACACCTGGAATTGCTTTTAGAATATCGCGCGGTGCCTCATATACTTCGTTGTATCTTCCTAAGTAACAGGAATCATGGTACGTAACTGTTTCTTCAATAGAATGGACAGGTTTTAAACGTCCTTCCTTCACCCACTGGGCTAGTAATTCTGTATGATGATAGACCTCTGCTTGTAAGCCAAAGTCCGGGTACTCATTTTTAAAAATGTTATAAGCATGAGGGTCAATCGTAACGATTTTCTTCACTCCTGCTTTTTCAAATTCTTCAATGTTTTTCGTTGCCATCTCTTGGAATACGAATTCGTTTCCGAGGCGGCGCGGTGTATCACCAGAGTTCTTTTCCTTATTACCAAGAATTGCGAATGAAATGCCTGCTTCGTTCATTAGCTTCGCAAATGATATCGCAATCTTCTGACTGCGGTTGTCATACGAACCCATTGATCCAACCCAGAATAAGTATTCAAACTCTTCGCCAGCTTTTGATTTCTCTTTTACAGTTGGAACTGTTACTTCATCATCACCTTGACGCCATGTTTCACGCTCTTTACGGTTCAGTCCCCACGGATTACCTTGACGCTCAATGTTTGTCATTGCACGCTGCGCCTCTGCATCCATTTTCCCTTCTGTTAAAACGAGATAGCGGCGTAAATCAATAATTTTATCAACATGTTCATTCATAACTGGACACTGATCTTCACAGTTACGGCACGTTGTACATGCCCAAATCTCTTCTTCTGTAATAACATCTCCGATTAAGCTCGGATCGTAAGCCAACGCTGTAGCTGCTGATTCTTGTTGTCCTTTTCCAGCTGCCATCATCGCTAACTGATTTCCTTGTGTATTATTAAAAGCAACAACTGGAACCCACGGTGCTTTTGATGTTACCGCTGCTCCTTTATCAGTTAAATGATCACGAAGTTTTAAAATTAAATCCATCGGTGATAACATTTTCCCTGTTCCTGTTGCTGGACACATATTTGTACAACGACCACATTCGACACAAGAATATAAGTCGATAAGTTGATTTTGTCTAAAGTCTTCAATTTTACCAACACCGAATGTTTCTTGCGTTTCATCTTCAAAATCTATTTTTTCAAGTTTTCCTGGATTTGAAAGACGACCAAAAAATACGTTAACTGGTCCAGCAATTAAATGCGCATGTTTTGATTGTGGTACATAAACTAAAAACGTTAACAAAATTAATAGATGCACCCACCAAGAGAAATAGAACAATGAAATGGCTACGGTTTCATTTATACCTGAGAAAACGTAAGCGATTGCAGAAGCAATTGGTTCACTCCATGAAAGCTCCTCGCCGTGCCATATAATTCCCATCCCGTTACCGAGTAGCACAGAGATCATTAAGCCACCAATAAAGATAAGAACAAGACCTGATTTGAAATTACGTTTTAAACGAACAAGCTTTTCAACATAGCGTCTATGAAAAGCCCAAAAGACTGCGATTAAAATAACAAGTGTGACAATTTCCTGGAAGAATGTAAATGCAGGATATAGTGGTCCAAGTGGAAGATGTGATCCTGGTGCGAGCCCTTTCCAAACGAAGTCAATTGCTCCAAATTGGACAAGAATAAATCCGTAAAAGAACATAACGTGAATGATGCCGCTCTTTTTATCTTTCAGCAGCTTTTTCTGACCGAAAACATTGACCTTAAGAAGATCCCAACGCTCTTTAAAACGACGGTCAAATTCAATCTTTTTTCCTAATTGTATGTAGGCCATCCTCGTTCGTATAAGATATACAAACAAATATCCCGCATAAGCAATAACAGCAATGGCAGCCAGCCAATTAATGATTAGTAAGCTATTCATTTTTATGCTACCCCTCTCTTTGTAAGCCCTCGTTCTTTTTTAGAATCTTCGAAAATATATAATTTTCTGAATTGTATCCCCTATTTCCATTATATAATGAGTGAGCATTCAGTCAACAGTTTTTTGTTATACAACAACACATTTTTTAATAAAGCTGTTTATTTGGGTGAAACTATAAAGTGAAACTTTAATCGGTAGGGAGCTTTTTATTCCCTACTGACTATTAGCCCACACCAATCGGGGTAAAGTGAAATTCGGATTTATAAAAAACTGATGGTGAAAAGACCGTGAAGGAGGGAATTTACTTATGTTCTTCTTATCTCTCTTGTTAATAGGTAGCGCTCTCTGGATTACAATCGATCTTTCTTATGGGAGAATTGTTCATTTAAAGCGTGTACGTTCTCGTTCTTTCCCTTTACGTCAAAGTGATTTTCACCTTTATACATACGGAAAAGATTTGTATGACGCCCTTTTTACTGATATAAAACAGGCGAAACACCATGTACACGTTTTATTTTTCATTGTAAAAAACGATGAGATAAGTCGTAAGTTTTTAAAGTTACTTATCGATAAAGCACAAGAAGGGATTGAAGTAAGACTTTTACTCGACCGGTTTGGCAGTCATTATTTATCAAAAGAAGCGATTTACTCGCTACAAAAGCATGGTGTCTCTTTTTCATTTTGTCACAAAGTAAAATTTCCTTTTCCTTTCTTTTCTGCAAATCAAAGAAATCATAGAAAAATTACAGTTATTGACGGGGAAATTGGCTATATTGGTGGATTTAATATTGGCGAGGAATATTTAGGACATAATCAAAAGTTAGGATTATGGCGAGATTATCATTTACGTCTTACAGGAGAAGGGATACAAGATTTACAAAAACAATTTTTACATGATTGGCTCGACGACACAGGCCAAAATTTATTAGATTCATCTCTTTATTTTCCTAAGCAACAACCAGGGACCGTTCTACATCGTTTTATCCCTACTGATGGTGCCTATTTACAAAATACATTTTTACAATTAATCGAAAGCGCGAAAAAAGAAATCTTTATCGGTACACCCTATTTCATTCCTGGAAAAAAAATTATGAACGCATTATTAAACGCACAAAAACGTGGGGTTCAAATAACTATTCTCGTTCCACAAAAGGCTGATCACGCCCTCGTTCGAGAAGCAAAATTCCCATATTGCCGAAAGTTAATACAGGCTGGTTGTAATATTTACGCTTTTCAGCAAGGGTTTTTTCACGCAAAAATCATTATAGTAGACGATCATATTTGTGATATCGGAACTGCTAATTTTGATATGAGAAGTTTATATATTAATCATGAAATCAACTGCCTTTTATACGATAAACATTTCATACAAGAAGTTAAAAATAAATTCCATGAAGATCTAAAAAATACGTCATTACTTTCCTTTGACGATGTCAACCCGCTTTCCCTTATTGATAGGGGCAAAGAATGGATAGGAACGATACTTGCGTTCTTCTTATAGGAAAGTCGATGAATAAAAGAGGTGTATCCTTTATGATTATACGGTTTGGATATGTCTCGCATGCAATGGCACTCTGGGACTGTTCGCCTGCCAAAACAATGACATTTACAAGCTGGAAAAAACTAAAAAAACAAGAGCGTGAAGATAAATTATATAATGTCACACTACAAAATCTAGAACATACAATACGCATCCTTCATTACAATATTGCACACGAAATTCCATTATATCGTTTATCGTCTTCTATCGTTCCGCTTGCAACACACCCTGAAGTTGAATTTGATTACATTCAACTATTCGCTCCACTATGGCGTAAGATAGGAGCATTAATTCAAGAACACAATTTACGCGTAAGTTTTCACCCAAATCAATTCACACTATTTACAAGCGACAAACCACATATTACAACTAATGCAATTACAGATATGACCTATCATTATAACGTGTTACATGCTATGGGAATTGCAGATTCTTCCTACATTAATATCCATGTAGGTGGCGCGTATGGAAATAAGGAGAAAGCAATCGAACGTTTTCATGAAAACATACAGAAACTTCCTTACCATATAAAAAAACAAATGACTCTTGAAAATGATGATAAAACGTATACAACTTCTGAAACTTTGGCTATTTGCCAAAAAGAAAAAATCCCTTTCGTGTTCGATTATCATCATCACATAGCGAACCTTTGTAATGAACCGCTAGAAGAATTACTTCCTATGATATTTAAAACTTGGTCACATACAAATGTCCCTCCTAAAGTTCATATTTCTTCTCCTAAATCAGAAAAAGAATTTAGGGCCCACGCAGGTTATATTGATTTAGACTTTATTAAACCTTTTTTACACATTACAAAAAAAATTGATCATAATTTCGATATTATGATTGAAAGTAAACAGAAAGATTTAGCAATGCTACAATTAATATGTGAACTATCCTCTATAAGAGGAATAAAAAGAATAAATAGCGCAACATTGCAATGGTAAATTGTAATGTTGCGCTATTTTTTTCAAAAAAAGTAATTTTTATAGTAAAAAACACCCTATTTTATATGCTATGATTGGAATTAGCATTTTCCACCTGTGATTCAACTTTATTGAAACGGAGTCATAATATGATTAATCAAAAAAAATATGTACACTTTGTCATGATGTATATAATTATATTTTCTCTTTGGATATTTCTTATCCCTAGGAATTTAAATATAAAAGAAATTGGAATTCTTTTCTTATTTTGCTTTGCGGCACTCTTTTCTTGCTATTGCTTATATAAAGCAATTAAGAAGATGAAAAGCAGTGACAAACTATTTTGGGTTTTACTACTATGCACTTGCATATGTGGACTAATTATGGAAATAACTTTATTTCTTCAGTCACTTTCTATTTATGATCAAGTCATATTCTCATATAAAGCACTACCTTTTTTCATCATACAATATATTTTGCTTTTTTCTGGCTTTGCTATAAAGTTTATAAAACATTACTCCATTAGAGGTCTTGCTCAATTTTCATTCGATAGCATCTTCATTGTTATTATGAATATTTATTTTACCCTAACCTTTATTTTAGATATTTCTAGCTTTCGTATGTTGACGACGGACACGTGGCTTTTGATTGGGTATTTTATCGCACAATCATTAGTAATTTACGCCGTTATTAGCCTATATAGGAGAGAACAATATTCTTCTAGTAGAATCTCATTAATTATCGGCTTTACTATCATACGTGTGTACGGATATATACATCTGTTCCAATTAAACAAAGGAATGGAAACTTCTTCTGAAGTCTCTTATTTAATACACACTGCTTCGATTTTACTAATCGGTTTATCGTCCATACTGTACATTTTGGATAAACCAATGCAACATGAAACGAAAATGAAGTATTATCGATTCGATTATGTACGCTTTATATTACCTTATTTTAGTATAATCATTACTTTTTCCTTTATTGTCATTCAGCCTTGGGACGATAAGTTCATGCTAATCGGTCTAGTATTATCACTAATCTTATTATTCCTACGACAACTTTACATGTGGAAAGATAATCAAGTATTAATCGATACGTACGAACAGTTGACTACACAACTAGAAGGAAAGGTCGAAGAAGGTGCATCTGCCCTATCAAAAAGTGAACAGCGTTATAAGTCTTTATTCGAAGATCATCCTGATGCTGTTTTTTCTTTAAATATGAACGGGATTTTTCAACAATCTAATAAGGCTTGTGAAAGTTTATTTACAGCCTATTACTGTGAAGTAACAAGCTATTCTCTTCTACACTTCATCGATCCACAAGATCATGAATTATTGAAGAAATCTTTACAAAGTACAAAAGAAGGTAGGCCACAAACTCTAGAAATTCGAACAAAAGAAAAAGAAGGCTATTATTATTATCTTCACATTACATTCATCCCTATTTTTATAAATAAAGAAGTTGTTGGGATGTTTGGTATAGCACGTGATATTACAACTTTATATGAAAAACAAAAACAAGTAGAGCATTTGGCTTTCCATGATGCACTTACAGGACTACCGAATCGACGAAAATTCGAAAAAGATTTAAAAACGATTTTAAATACAGCGCAAAACAACACTAATGACGTTGCCGTCATGTTCCTCGACTTAGATCGATTTAAAAAAATTAACGATCGACTCGGTCATGATGTCGGAGATTTATTATTAATTGAAGTAGCAAAAAGATTACGTGGATGTTTGCGTTCAAAAGATATCGTTGCCCGCCAAGGCGGAGATGAATTTACGATCCTATTACCCGATATGTACTCTGAAAAAAGTGCTGCTTTTATAGCCGAACAAATTTTAACCATCTTAAATAAGCCTTACTTCATTAAGGATGAAGAACTTTCTGTTACACCGAGTATTGGAATTGCAATGTTTCCGGAATACGGAACCGATGTAACCGAATTAATGAAAAATGCAGATATGGCTATGTACCGGGCAAAAGCTAATGGGAAAAATAGATTCATTTTCTTCTCAAAAGAAATGAGTGTTGCGCAAAATGAACTACACTTCCTAGAAGGTGAACTTTCAAAGGCTTTGCAACAAAATGAATTTTTCCTTGAGTATCAACCACAAGTAAATACAAAAACAAAACAAATTATCGGTTTTGAGGCATTAATTCGCTGGAAACATCCAAAACTCGGAATTGTATCACCTGCCCAATTTATTCCTCTAGCAGAGGAAACAGGATTTATTATTGAACTTGGTAATTGGATTTTACGTACCGCCTGCTTAGAAGCAAAAAAGTGGCATAACCAAGGATTTTCTCACTTAAAGGTTGGTGTAAATTTATCTGTTGTTCAATTTAACCATGCAGATTTAATCCCAACTATTTCAAAGGTTTTAGAAGAAACAGAACTAAAACCGGAAGCACTGGATATTGAAATTACAGAAAGTATTGCCATTAATCAAAATCAATCTGTAGTTGCAAAACTAGAGCAACTTCAAAATCTCGGTATTCAAATTTCAATCGATGACTTTGGAACTGGTTACAGTTCTTTAGCTTATTTAACGAAATATCCAATCAATACATTAAAAATTGCCCGAGAGTTTATTTGTGGAATTACAAATAGCCCTTTAGAAGAAGCGATTATCGCTTCCATTATTAAGCTATCGAAAGAATTAAATTTAGAGGTTATTGCGGAAGGTGTAGAAACAGAAGAACAATGGAAGTTTTTACACGAACAAAACTGTGACCATATTCAAGGATTCCTCTTTAGCAAGCCTGTTTCTAGTAAAGATGTTTGGATGTTACTCCACGAAAAAACAACCGTCTAAGTAAGACGGTTGTTTTTTTAATGTTCAAATGGCAAATCTGAAGCTAATTGTACCTCTTGATCATTATGAGAAATTACTTGGCTTTTCTCTAAAGCTGTATCTGTTAATGAAATACCCCATGCCATTGCTAACGTTAATAGACTACCAATAAGTAGTTTTTTCATATTCCATCACCCACATCGTTTTCTTTTAATATATCATGAAAATTTATCCATAACTTATGCAATTATGCATACCCATTTTTTGGATATTCCATTACTTTTTGTAGATGTAACTTACGAAATATACCACTATACATATTCCAAATCATTTTAATTTAAATACTTCTTTTTTTTTAATAACGTCTCTTTGTAAGAATGTAAATCTAATAAATCAAAGAAGAAAGACGCTTTTTTATACACTTCTTTAATATCATCTGATGAATACTCTAATTTCTCAAGACACTCGCCCTTTTGATAATACAATTGACCGATTAATTCCATACTTCCCATATACCGAGAAGCTTCAATCGCTTCATTTACTTGATACAATGCCTCTTCAAACTGATCACTCAAATATAAAGCTTTTGCATAATTGTATCGAACTTTAACTGTGAATGCCTCATTATTATGTAGCGATTCTAACCGTTCTAAAATAGCTTGAAATGAAGTTATTGCCCTATCTAATTGATTATTTTCTGCACAAATACTTGCAATAGAATTTTCAATATATAAATTTTGAAATACATCTATCCCTCCGTATGATTGATGTACAATTTTTTTTAACTCTAAAATGCAATATTCAAAATTAATTTTCTGTAAAACATATGCAGATAAGTAATAGTACCAAAGAAGAAACTGATTAAATTCTGGATGAAACTTTTCTTTTTTTAATTCATTTGAAACAATGCTATAAATTTCAGCATATTGTTTCTTCTTACTCAACATTTGAATTCTATCTTTAAATAACTTTTTTCTTTCAATATCAGAATAAATAAGTACCTCATAAAAGTGAATAATAGGAACTTGTAATTTCGCTGCAATACCTTGCAATATATCCATACTTGGGTATACCGCGCCCGATTCAATTCGACTCACTTCCGATTGATGACATATGTTCTCGGATAACTGCTTTTGTGTTAATCCTCTCATCACCCTAATTTTCTTAATTTCACTTCCTAGTTTTTCTGCGTGCATACTTACTCACCATCCCATTATAACAATCTAATTTTTTGAGTTGTCATACCACTACAATAATGTGAATTCGACAATTTTTGATATGAAATAATGCATAATATATATAAAATTCGGCAAATTTTTCATACAATCCATCTCACATAATATAATAAGACTAGTAATTTTATAGGTGAATTATAGAAAATTTGCCCGTGCTTTCGTTACATTCGGTCTTCTTTATCCTTTATCAGCAGAAGCTATTCACACCCAAGAACTAGATAGAAATGAAGTAAACGTTGAAATTGCTCAGCCTAGTTTAACGATTTAAAAATTAACACAACCTCAAAATGATACAAAAATATATGGCGAAAAAGTATTTAAAGGGTGAGATAAATGAGGCTAAAGCTCAACAAGAGTGAGTGACAACTGAAATGAATGTAGATTCCCAACCTACAAATAAAGAAACAAAAGAAAATCAAACCGAAGTTCGCCTTGCACAAACTTACGAAAATTATAAAGTATATGGCCAAGATCTTATTGTAAAAGTAGATAAAAATGGAGTAATTACAACTGTTAGTGGTAAAGTTGTCCAAAATTTAGACCAACAACCTAATCTTACTATAACAAACTTCTTGTCGAAAAATGAAGTAAAATCTAAATTACGCGATATACTTCAAATTCTGAGCGATGCGACTGCGACGAAACTCTCTATTGAAATACTTGTTTATAAGAAAAAAGAAGTTTACCACTCGTAGGTAAACTTCCTTTCATATCCATCCCTTTTCTTCTGCAATTGTAATTGCCTCAATTCTATTTTTCGCTTCCAGTTTCGCTAATACTTCCGAAATATAATTACGCACTGTACCAGGCGAAAGATAGAGCATCTTAGCAATTTCATTGGTTGTCTTTCCTTCTTTCGCAAGTACCAGCACTTCTTTTTCACGATCTGATAACGGATTTTGTTCCTGCCATAAGCCAAACATTAGCTCCTGCGAAATTTCTCGCTTCCCTTTCATGACATTTCGAATTGCTGAAGCCAAGTCCTCGCTTGGGCTATCCTTTAATAAATACCCGTGAACACCAGTTTTCATTGCCCGTTCAAAATAACCTGGTCGTGCAAATGTTGTTAAAATCATTACTTTACAAAGTGACTTTTCCTTCTTCAGCGCTTCAGCAACATCTAAACCACTTTGAATCGGCATTTCAATATCCATAATACTTATATCAGGCTTTAGCGATTCGATTAATTTTAACGCCTCTTCCCCATTCGCAGCCTGCCCAACTACTTCAATATCATCTTCTAGATCAAGTAGGGCTCCTAATGCACCACGAAGCATTCGTTGATCTTCTGCAATAATAATTCGAATCATGCCCTCACCTCATCTTTTCCTGTTCTAATAACAACTGGTACTTTTACTATTAATAGTGTCCCTGGATTTATCGTATTTAGTTCAACAAACCCATCAATAAGGGCGATCCGCTCCTTCATACCGCGAATACCGTTTCCATCATGATTTTGATTTTCCAAACCTACGCCATTATCCTCTACTTTCAAAATCAGTTCACCTTGCGATTCTAATACAGATACAATGCACTCCGTCGCCTTACTATGCTTTACGATATTCGTAACTGCCTCACGTAAACACATTCCTAAAATATTTTGTTCAATTGGTGATAACGCACTAGAATTAGCTGCTTGTTTTACTTCTAATTCAATATTAGCCGCTTGTAAAATTGCTTTTATTTGCTCAAGTTCTTCTTCCACTGTAATCATACGCATATCAGAAATTAACTCGCGCAGTTGTTTTAAAGCAGTACGAGATGTTTGTGTAATCTCCTTCGCCTCTATACTTGCGCGTTCTGGATTCTTCACAATCAATTTCTCCACAAGCTGACTTTTTAAAGTAATAAGAGATAACGTATGCCCTAACGTATCATGAAGATCTCTTGCGATTCGCTGCCGTTCCTCGCGTTTTACTAAGTCTTTAATTTGTTCGTTTGCTTCGTTTAGTTGATTTTTCAACATCTTTTTCTGATTAAAATTACGCATTCCAAATGGCGTAAGAAGCATTAAAATAAACATCGGAATGATATTCACTAAACTCGGGATTGTTAGTTGATTAACATTTACAAATATAAAAGCTCCAAGCATTACAACTAATAAACATAACAACACACGAAATGCCTTCTTACTTGGCGCAAACCCCATCGCACTCGCCGTAAAATATCCGAACAATATCATAAAGGGATTATAAAATAAAGCAAATAAAAATGTGAGCACCATTTGGATACACGCCCACAAAATGAACGTTTTGTTAACAAAATATAGTTGGCGGTATGTGACGGTGAAGACTATCAACATACCGATCCCTATTACAAGCTTCCATCCTGATACTTGCGTTAAATTATAGATTGGAAATAATAAATACACTAGCCACATATACGGGAAGAAACCCATCTGTTTCGGAAAAACTTCAAACCTTTTACTCTCTATCATTTATACCGCTTCCTGTCTTTTTCTTATATATATTGATACTACAACAAATATAAGGAAATAACCTCCTAGTACCGCGATATTTTCCCAACCAATCGACTTTCCAGCTACAATATCCCATGCACCACTTCCGAAATGATATGTTGGTGTCCATTCACCGATAGATCTTAAAATTTTCGGGAATACTTCAATTGGCATCCATAATCCACCGATTACAGCTAGACTCATATTTAAAATATTCGCTAAGCCAGCAGCTGCATCCGCCTTCTTAATTGAACCTATTACTGTTCCAAGGGCTAAAAATGGTGTCACGCCTAGTAATAACCATAATCCTGCACCAATCCATTGGCCTATCGTTAACTCAACATTATTAATTAATATTCCTGCCATAAAAATAACTAAAATTGAAAAAGCATTCACTACTGTTTGAGCAATAATTTTAGCTGCTAAATATGCGCCCTCTGGAAGCGGTGTAATTTTTAACAAATGTGTCCATCCTTGCCCTTTTTCCTGAGAAAGTCTCACACCGAAACTAAAAAGAGCAGTCCCTACAATACTGAACGTCGCCATTGAAATTAAATAATGTGCTTTCCATGCATCTCCGTTTTGCGGGACTTGAATAACATTTGTAAAGATGTAATAAAACATAACTGGCATTAATAATGAGAAAAAGATGAATAATTTATTGCGGAACGTACGTAAAACCTCTATTTTACATTGCATCCATAATGCTCTCATGCGATTCCCTCCTTCTGATTTGCAACAAACTGTTCAAATGCTTCATCGAGGCTCCCACGTTCAACTGAAACGTCTGTTACAGGTAGATTCCTCTGATAAATTGCTTGTAAAGTGGCATCTGTATCTTCCGTCGTTAAAGTGAAGCGCCCTTCATTTGACTGTACTTCTGTTACATGCGGTAATTCCTTTAGTAAACTCTTAGGAATTTTCTCTTTCGAATAAAACGAGATTGTTTTTCGAGAAATCGTCGCTTTCATCTCATCCGGTGTGCCATCTGCGATAATCTTTCCGTTCGCAAATAATAAAATTCGATCTGCTAACGCATCCGCTTCTTCTAAATAATGTGTTGTTAAAATAATCGTTTTCCCTTCACTTGCTAATTTTTGAATCGTTTCCCAAAACGTTTTTCGAGATGTAATGTCCATCCCTACAGTTGGTTCATCTAAAAATAACAAGTCTGGGTTCCCTGCAAGTGCCAGTGCAAAATTTAACCTTCTTTTTTGACCGCCCGATAATTTCTCACATCTTTGCTTTCGTTCTGATTCTAAGTTTGACAACTGCAGTAATGTTTCTTTCTCCACAGGATTCGTATAATAACTACGGAATAACTCGATTGCCTCTTCTACCGTGATGCTATCAATCACACTTACTTCTTGCAGCATCGCACCGAGGCTATTGCGAACATCTCTATGCTTCGGACTCTTTCCAAATATAGAGATATTCCCTTCTGTTGGATCTTTTAACCCGAGCATCATTGAAATTGTCGTTGTTTTCCCCGCACCATTCGGGCCAAGTAATGCTACTATTTGCCCTTTATTCACATGAAATGAAACGTTATTTACTGCTTTTTTATGTTTAAATGTTTTAGAAACACCATTTACTTCAATAATCTTTTCCATCTCTCCACCCCCGCCGTTTCTTATATTTACATTGTATGCTCTGGAAAAGTTAGGAAACAGTATGATGCGTCATGACATCCATATGACAATTGTCATGTATTCTCTATGAGAGGAATCAACCCGCATACCGCACGCGAGTAGCAGTACAAAAACAAACATGATACAATCGGATAAGACATATATTCGAGGAAGGACAGTGGTTTTCATGATTATTCGTAATGAACAAGATTTAGAAGGTTTACGAAAAATCGGCCGCATCGTTGCACTTGCACGCGAAGAAATGAAAAAACAAGCGAAGCCAGGTATGACAACGAAAGAGCTTGATTTAATTGGTAAAAAAGTATTAGACGAGAACGGTGCTATTTCAGCGCCTGAAAAAGAATATAAATTCCCAGGTGTAACTTGCATTAGTGTAAACGAAGAAGTTGCTCACGGTATTCCAGGCGATCGTATATTAAAAGAAGGCGATTTAGTAAACGTAGACGTATCGGCAGCACTTGACGGCTATTATGCAGATACAGGTATCTCATTTGTTCTTGGAGAAGATGAAGAAAAAGAAAAGCTATGCCAAGCTGCAGTAGATGCATTTTGGGAAGCAATGAAAAAAGTAAAAGCTGGATCAAAACAAAATCAAATTGGTCGTGCTGTTTCAAACTTTGCACATAAAAATGGATACAATGTGATTCAAAACTTAACTGGTCACGGTATTGGTCTTAGCTTACATGAAGCACCCAACCACATTTTAAGCTATTTTGATCCAATGGATAATGCGCTTCTAAAGGATGGTCTTGTTATCGCTGTAGAACCATTCATTTCTATGAAAGCTGATCATATTATTGAGCGCGGTGACGATGGTTGGACATTCGTTACACCTGACAAAAGCCTTGTTGCACAATGTGAACATACAGTTGTTGTAACACGCGGTGAACCGATTATTTTAACAGAAATATAATAAAAAATAGCCGTTTTGTAGATTCCTTCTACCAAAGCGGCTGTTTTTAATTATGTAATATCCCCATAAGCAGAAAGCTTATAAAAATAAAAAGGTGATACATCAAAGTATCACCTTTTTAACGGGGTGAGGCTGTCCAAAAGTACGGAAAACCTTTGAACAGCCTCGTATTTTCATATGGATGCCTTACATATATCACTGACGATAATTATGAAATGCGGAAACATAGTTATCATCACATGATTCAAACAAAAGAAAAGAAACCCTATAACAGATCTCTTTTCCCCACATAATCTAAAGTTTGGGTACACTAGATTCATGCAATGTAGGTGCCTTCAAAACTGAAAGCGATCCTTCATTTAAAATGATAGCATACATATATCCGCTGAAAATATGCAAATGTGCATATAGCGTTTTTTATTTCTCAACATACATTTATTGAAAATTCATACATATAAAGGTAAAATATAGTCGTTATCCGTCTTCTTTTGTCAGTCAGAGAGAATAGAAGAATGGGAGAGGAAAAAATGAGAAAATCACTGAAACAAAAAATAGTAAGCTCCTTGCTTGCTGTATCACTCGCCGTTAGCTTAGCTCCAATCGGACAAGCAAAAGCTGATTCCACGTCAGAAATTACACAAACTCCATCTATTACAAAACAAGTTGATGCAAGCCGCGCCATCGAGCATATCCGTTTCTTATCCGAAACAATCGGTCCCCGACCAGGTGGTACAAAATCAGAAGAATGGGCTTCTCGCTATGTTGGTATGAAGCTTAAATCAATGGGATATGAGGTAGAATATCAGCCCTTTCAAGTGCCGGATCAATACGTTGGATTTATCGAATCACCATTATCCACAAAGCGTAATTGGC
Organism: Bacillus nitratireducens; assembly: GCF_036320425.1. Classification (NCBI taxonomy): domain Bacteria; kingdom Bacillati; phylum Bacillota; class Bacilli; order Caryophanales; family Bacillaceae; genus Bacillus; species Bacillus nitratireducens. Next base: position 141,734 of record NZ_JAUMJO010000005.1, on the reverse strand, counting down.
AAGCTGGTGCTGCTCCAAATGCACTGATTTCTACAGAAGCTGTTACAGCTCCGCTTATCTTTGTTCAAGGTGGTACAAAGATGGACGATATTCCAAATGAGGTAAACGGGAAAATTGTTTTATTCGAAAGAGGTGCAACAGTAGCAGATTATAATAAACAAGTTGAAAATGCTGTTAGTAAAGGGGCAAAAGGTGTGCTTTTATACAGCTTAATTGGAGGTCGTGGAAACTACGGACAAACCTTCAATCCTCGCTTAACTAAAAAGCAGTCTATCCCCGTCTTTGGTCTTGCTTATGCTCAAGGAAATGCGTTTAAAGAAGAAATTGCTAAAAAAGAGACAACAATGCTTTCCCTAAAAGCGAGACATGAATCTAATTTAACATCCCTAAATGTCATCGCTAAAAAGAAACCAAAAAATAGCACAGGTAATGAAAAAGCTGTTGTTGTAAGTTCACACTATGATAGTGTCGTTGGAGCACCTGGAGCAAATGATAATGCTTCTGGTACAGGATTAGTATTAGAATTAGCTCGTGCTTTTCAAAATGTAGAAACTGATAAAGAAATTCGTTTTATTGCTTTTGGTTCTGAAGAAACTGGCTTACTTGGCTCTGATTATTATGTTAATAGTCTGTCCCAAAAAGAACGCGATCGAATTTTAGGTGTCTTTAACGCAGACATGGTTGCAACAAATTATGATAAAGCAAAGAATTTATATGCAATGACTCCTGATGGATCAACGAACCTTGTAACAGATGCTGCCTTACAAGCAGGTAAACAATTAAATAGTGATCTCGTTCTTCAAGGAAAATTCGGCTCTAGTGATCACGTACCATTTGCTGAAGTGGGTATTCCTTCTGCACTATTTATTTGGATGGGTGTCGATAGTTGGAATCCATTAATCTATCATATCGAAAAGGTATATCACACGCCTCAAGATAATGTATTTGAGAACATTTCACCCGAACGTATGAAAATGGCATTAGAAGTTATCGGAGCTGGTGTTTATAACACCCTTCAAAAACCTGTTACTCAAACAGGTCAAAAAGCTGCTTAATACAAATCAAAGCCACCAATTACTTGGTGGCTTCTTTACATTTTATTCTTCTTTCCAATCTACTTTTACAAAACCATCTTTCACTTTCAAACCACTTATATTAAATGTATATTTTTTATTTTCTTTTAAAGTGGCTGTAAAAACACCTTTTTTAAACTCACATACTTCTTTTAATTCCTTTATTTTTTCACCTTGTTCCTCATACAAGCTAAAACATAAGTTGCCACGTTTCGCATCTGTTTCATATGAAAACGTTACTGTCGTATCTTTATCATACTGCAAAGCGATATCCTTTCATTTTCTAATACATTCAATCAAAACAGGCAACCACATGTTATTGTGATTGCCTTTTTATAAGCTTCTACTTTTCTAAACGATCCGCTTCTGCTCTTCTTTATTACATTTTTTCTGGTGCAGATACTCCTACGATTGCTAATGCATTTTGAAGTGTAGTGCGTACTGCTTTCATTAATTCGTAACGAGCTTTACTTAATTCTAAGTTATCTTGGTTTAATACTTTTTCTGCATTGTAGAAGCTGTGTAATGCTGCTGCTAATTCAAATGCATAGCTTGTAATGCGGTGTGGCAGACGTTTTTGCGCTGCATCCGCAACTACAGCTGGGAATTCACCAAGTTTTTTCAGTAACTCTACTTCTTTCTCAGAAGTAACAAGTTTGTAATTCACGTCTCCGCCTGTAGCTAATCCTAACTCTTCACCTTGACGAAGGATACTGCATACGCGAGCATGAGCATATTGTGCATAGTATACTGGGTTTTCATTAGATTTTGATACAGCTAAGTCCATATCGAAGTCTAAATGAGAATCACCACTACGCATTGCGAAGAAGTAACGCATTGCGTCCACGCCTACTTCTTCCATAAGCTCACGAAGTGTAACTGCTTTACCTGTACGCTTACTCATCTTCATTTTTTCACCATTTTGGTACAGTTGTACCATTTGGATGATTTCTACTTCAAGTGTTTCTTTATCGTAACCTAGCGCTTGAATTGCAGCTTTCATACGAGGAATGTAACCGTGGTGGTCAGCACCCCAAATGTTGATTAGCTTATCGAAACCACGCTCTAATTTATCACGATGGTAAGCGATATCTGGCGTTAAGTATGTGTAAGAACCGTCATTTTTAATTAACACACGGTTTTTGTCGTCACCGTAAGTCATTGAACGGAACCAAGTTGCTCCGCCTTCTTCAAAGATCTCATCACGCTCTTTTAATACTGCAAGTGCAGCATCGATTTTTCCGTTTTTGTATAATGATGTTTCTGAGAACCATACATCGAACTTAACACGGAAGCTTTCTAAGTCTTTTTGAAGTTTTGCTAACTCATATTTTAAACCGTATGAACGATAGAACTCATAGCTTTCTTCTGCATCAGCTTTTGCATAACGATTACCAAATTCTTCAGCTAAAAGCTTACCGATTCCAATGATGTCCGCACCATGGTATCCGTCTTCTGGCATTTCTTTCTCTAGACCTAAAGCTTGCATGTAACGAGCTTCAACAGAAAGGGCTAAGTTATGAATTTGGTTACCAGCGTCATTAATGTAGTACTCACGAGATACATCGTACCCTGCTTTTGCTAATACGTTACATAAAGTGTCACCTACTGCCGCACCACGTGCATGTCCTAAGTGAAGGTCACCTGTTGGGTTCGCAGATACGAACTCAATTTGTACTTTTTCACCTTTACCAGTATTCGTTTCACCGTAAGCTTCGCCAGCGTTAACAATTGTTGGGATTAAGTCTGTTAAGTAGCTATTATCCATGTAGAAGTTAATGAAACCAGGACCTGCGATTTCAATTTTTTCAATAGAAGCTTTTGCTTTATCGAAGTTTGCAACTAATTCTTCTGCAATCATACGAGGTGCTTTTTTCGCAACGCGTGCAAGTTGCATTGCCATATTTGTAGAGAAGTCACCATTTGTTTTATCTTTTGGAGATTCTAATACAACGTTTGGAATTTGTTCTTCTGTCGCTAGTTCTGCCTTTAATACAGCAGCCTGAATTTCTTCTTTAATCAATCCTTTTACTTGTTCTAAAGAATTCATTATTTTGCCTCCTTCAAATTAATTGTAATTGTATATCTGCCAGCTTCTTGTTCACTTAGAAGCAATGCGTACGTTAAGAAGAGTTGTCCTTTTTTCTTTTCATCCGACCATTTAAAAAGAACGTTATCAGTTTTCGTTTGCAACGCAAACGTACCAAGTTCACTCGTATACGTACCAGTTGTCCATTCACCTTTCACATGCGTCTGACGCATAGAAATAGCACCTGAACGCATAATGAGAACTTGTTCATCTTGAATTTTAATAATTGTTTTCACTTCGCCTTGTTCGTTCGGCTCCTGGAATGTTATATATGTACCTTGACCTTTTACATAGTATTGACCATTTGCTTCAAAAGCAACGGTTTCCTTCCTCGCCCCTTCACGGATTTCTGTTACGAAATGAACGTGTACCGGCAAGCCTGCAAGTTGTTTCTTCACGTCTTGCACACCCTTCAAATGTTATAGATATTAAATACTACTTATAATAAATCACTTTTCCTATCATATCAAAAAAAGACGCTGTCTGTCTGCTGAAAAATCAGGAAAACTCCTTTTCAAAAAATAATTCACCTTCACTTTATTTCATATGATAAAATGTTTTTTAAATCTAAATATTCTTTCATTTCAAGGGGTGAATTTGGTGCTACCAACAAAATTGAAAAAAGGTGATGAAATTAGAGTTATTTCACCATCTTGTAGTTTAAGTATTGTCTCCACCGAAAACAGAAAGCTTGCTGTAAAAAGATTAACCGACATGGGCTTTCAAGTTACATTCTCAACATATGCTGATGAGATAGATCGATTTGCTTCCTCTTCTATTTATTCACGCGTTCAAGACGTCCACGAGGCATTTAAAGACCCTAATGTAAAAGCAATTTTGACGACACTTGGAGGATACAACTCTAACGGTTTATTAAAACATCTCGATTACGATTTAATTCGAGAAAATCCGAAGTTTTTCTGTGGCTATTCTGATATTACCGCTTTAAATAACGCACTTTACACAAAAGCAGGCTTAGTTACATATTCAGGTCCTCACTTCTCTTCATTCGGAATGGAAAAAGGGGTCGATTATACGACCGATTACTTTTTAAAGTGCTTAACTTCTCATGAACCTATTGAAATATTACCGGCTGAAACATGGAGCGATGATTCTTGGTATATGGACCAAGAAAATCGAGAATTTATTAAAAATGAAGGATATGTTTCGATTCAAGAAGGAGAAGCTACAGGGGATATTATCGGCGGAAATATGAGCACTTTGAATTTACTACAAGGTACACCATATATGCCAAGCTTAAGAAATAAAGTTTTATTTCTTGAAGAAGATAGTTTAACGGGAAAAACTACACTTAAAACTTTCGATCGATATTTACATTCTCTTATGCAGCAAACTGATTTTGAATACGTAAAAGGCATCGTTATAGGAAGAATGCAAAAAGGAGCAGAATGTATGATAGAGGACATTCAAGAAATGATTGCTTCAAAGCCTGAACTTGCACATATCCCTATTATTGCGAATTCAAATTTCGGACATACAACTCCAATCTTTACTTTCCCAATTGGCGGACGTGCAAAAATCATTTCTAATAAAGGGAATTCAACTATCACCATTTTAACGCACTAAAAAAGGAGCGAACGATTCGCTCCTTTTATGGTTTTTCTATTTTTTGCAACGCTTTTTGCGGGATTGATTCTTTCGAGATTTCAGCCCATCCTTTTCCCTGCATACCTTTTGCATAAATTTTTATAAAAGCACCCGTATGCAATTCACGGTTCACCATTCTTTTAATAACTTGTAGCTTTCCATCTTCTGTATACCCTTTAAATGTATACAAATATTCATCGTCTTTTTTCTCACTTTTATCTATAACAGCATAATAATCTTGTATTTCTTTATTTGAAAAGAAGTTGTCTACAAAAGCATGCACACCTTCTGTTTTCGTGTTTAAATAATATGCTGTTCCACCTAAAATAATGGCGAACACAGCTAAAACCTTAATTACCAATTTCATAAATGCTCCTCCTGTTTGCACTGCTTTCTCACTAACCGTATGTCTATACCTGTATTATACGAAAAAACGCATACTATACTCTATCGAAATGCCTTACACTTTCCTTACATTATTGTAAGAGTTTTTCACCTTACAGCAATTTCCCAATAAAAAATTTTTCCGTTTAACAAACTTTTATATTATTATTGAATGATACAAATTTTTATTACAAAAATCAAAGGAGACAGTTTTCAAATGGCTATCTTGCAAGGTTTAGCACTATTACTTGTTGTACTTTGTCTATTTACACTTTTCAGTTACCGTGCGCCTTACGGAATGAAAGCAATGGGCGCTTTAGCTAATGCAGCAATCGCAAGTTTTCTTATTGAAGCATTTCACCGTTATATTGGTGGAGAAATGTTTCATAATGACTTTTTACAATCAGTAGGAGAAGCTTCTGGTAGTATGAGCGGTGTCGCAGCGGCAATTTTAGTCGCATTAGCAATCGGTGTCTCACCCGTATACGCTGTTTTAATCGGTATCGCTACTAGCGGATTCGGTATTTTACCAGGATTTTTCGCTGGATACGTTTGTGCCTTTGTCGTGAAGTTTCTCGAAAAGAAATTACCAGCTGGTGTAGAGTTTTTAGCAATCCTATTTATCGCTGCACCAATTTCACGCGGAATGGCCATGCTTATGGATCCACTCGTTAACGCAACACTTGGTAAAATCGGTTCTATGATTTCAGTTGCAACTACAGAAAGTCCTATCATTATGGGTATTATGCTTGGTGGATTAATAACTGTTATTTCTACCTCTCCATTAAGTTCTATGGCACTAACTGCAATGCTTGGATTAACAGGTTTACCAATGGCAATTGGTAGTCTTGCCGTTGCGGCTTCTGCACCAATGAACTTTATTTTCTTTAAACGACTAAAAATTTGTTCAAAGAAAGATACAATCGCTGTAGCAATCGAGCCGTTAACACAAGCCGATGTTGTCTCAGCAAACCCAATCCCTATCTATATGACCAACTTTGTTGGCGGTGCGCTGGCCGGTATTATTACTTCGCTATTCCAGCTCGTTAATAATGCACCAGGAACAGCATCACCAATTCCAGGACTTCTCGTCTTGTTCGGATTTAATGATGTAATAAAAGTAACGATTGCTGCCGTATTATGTGGAATCGTTACCACTATTGTTGGATACATTGGATCAATTGTATTCCGTAAATATCCAATCCGTTCTGCTGATGAAATTCGCGGAATTGCTTCGGACGAGAAAGTTGCATAAGAAAAAAGAGCTATTCTCATCGTTTGAGAATAGCTCTTTTTAATGTCGCATGTTGGTAAATAAAATTTTATCGGCGATTCGACAAAGAATATCGACTTACCAGCACATAACGACAAAAGTAAAAGCCTCCTAGACTTAGGAGGTCTTTACTTTTAATCCAGCTACAACGGCTAGAATGATCGGTGGCTTCGCTTCTTCCTTCGAGGCAAAAAGCGCCTCTACGTCTGAAGCTCCATCCCCCTCACATTCTGAGCGAGCCGTTTCCACTTTTACTTCACCCAGCCGAGCAGCATTTCCCGCACGAATTTGCTTGCTGCAACTGGTGTTTGATCACTATGGTCGTAGACTGGAGCTACTTCTACTAAATCTGCTCCAACTACATTTATATTTGAATTTGCAATTGCTACGATGGAATCTAATAGTTCTTTAGATGTGATACCTCCAGCCTCTAACGTTCCTGTTCCAGGAGCGTGAGCTGGGTCTAATACGTCAATGTCAATTGTGACATAGACTGGGCGTCCTGCAAGTTTCGGTAATACTTCTTTTAACGGTTCTAATACGTCAAATTTGTATAAGTTCATACCTACTTCTTTTGCCCATTCGAATTCTTCCTTCATTCCAGAACGAATACCGAAAGAATATACGTTTTCCGGACCAATTAAATCGCACACTTTACGAATTGGTGTAGAGTGGGATAAAGGCTCTCCCTCATATGACTCACGTAAGTCAGTATGGGCATCCATATGGATGATTGCTAAATCCGGATATTTTTTTGCCATTGCCTTAAAAATTGGCCAAGACACTAAGTGCTCACCGCCGAGACCTAGTGGAAACTTACCGGCATCTAAAAGTTTTGATACATACTCTTCAATCATGTCTAAGCTGCGTTGTGCATTTCCGAATGGTAATGGGATATCACCCGCATCAAAATATTTTACCTCTTCTAGTTCACGATCTAAATACGGACTATATTCTTCAAGACCGATTGATACTTCACGAATACGTGCAGGGCCAAAGCGAGATCCTGGACGGAAACTTACTGTCCAATCCATAGGCATCCCGTAAATAACTGCCTCTGACTCTTCAAAACTTGGATGACTTTTAATAAATACTTTACCTGAATAAGCTTCATCAAAACGCATATTCTTTTCCTCCTTATGTGGAACTTAAGGTATCCCAACCTTTCACTATTTCTCAAATTTGGAGCGCATTGCTCCTCTTTCTCGATTTACCGGGGTCTTCTTTTTTAACGATAAGAAGACGATTTTCTTTACAGAAGTGTAAGTAGCTAGCATGCTCAAGTCTTTTGGACAAACACCTTAAACGAGCTACTTACACTTTATTTGTTCAAACTCGATTTCTTACTTAATTAAATCGCCAACAAATTTCGGTAATGCGAATGCTGCATTGTGTAATTCTTTTGTGTAGTATTTCGTTTCGATTTCGTGGAAACGCTCTTCACTTACTTCTAGTGGATCATGTTTTTTAGATCCAATTGTGAATGTCCAAAGTCCACTTGGGTAAGTTGGAATGTTCGCTGTGTATAAACGAGTAATTGGGAAAATCTCTTTTACGTCTTTAAACACAGTTGTAATTAGTTCTGGTGTAAACCAAGGGTTGTCCGTTTGAGCAACGAAAATACCATCTTCTTTTAACGCTTTAGAAATTCCAGCGTAGAAGCCTTTTGTAAATAGGTTTACTGCTGGGCCTACTGGCTCAGTAGAATCTACCATAATTACGTCATATTCATTTTCGCTTTCTGCGATGTGTAGGAAACCGTCTCCTACTTTTACTTCTACACGCTCATTGTCTAATGCGCCTGCAATTGATGGTAAGTATTGTTTAGAGTACTCAATTACTTTTCCATCGATTTCAACAAGAGTTGCTTTCTTTACGCTTGGGTGTTTTAACACTTCACGAATAACACCACCATCACCACCGCCTACTACTAATACGTTTTCAGGGTTTGGATGTGTAAATAAAGGTACGTGCGCTACCATTTCATGATAAACGAACTCGTCCTTTTCTGTTGTCATAACCATGCCATCTAAAATAAGCATGTTTCCGAACTCTTCCGTTTCAACCATATCAAGTTTTTGGAATTCTGTTTGCTCCGTATGTAATGTGCGGTTAATACGCGCCGTAATCCCAAAATGTTTTGTTTGTTTTTCAGTGAACCATAGTTCCATCGTACAATCACGCCTTTCAATGCAAATTTATAATAGGGACATCATTAATGTCCCCTAACAAAAATAAAACAAAACATCCAAAAAGTATAGTTAAAAGTACAAAAATACCGAAAATATATTTTAGTCAGAGGGTTCTAACATATATGTGAAAAGGGATTGCCCTGTAATAGGAAAGAAAACCCTTTCTTAAGAAAGGGCTTTTGTCTCTACTTCTGCCGGTTTACGGATTGGAATTAAAATCATTACGCAACCGACTAACACAACAATTCCACCGACTAAAAACGGACTTTGTGGTGAAACTGTATGGCCGATGATTCCTGATAAAATTGGAGCAATTGCGCCCCCTAACCAACGAACGAAGTTATAAACACCTGATGTAACAGATCTTTCATAAGGTGAAATATCCATTACATAACTTGTAAATAACGCGTTATTTAATCCTGATGCTAATCCTGATAGAACGATTAACACGATTTGTAACCACATGATTTTAACGAAGAATAGTGCAATTAAGAAAATCGCAAATACGAGTAAACTACCTTTTAACAATGTTTTTGGTTCATATTTACCTTCTAGCTTATGCGCTAAAATTGCTGATCCGTAAGCTAATGCTAATCCCCATCCACAAAATACAAATCCCAATTGAATAGCAGATAAATGCATAATCAGTGGTGAATATGCTAACACGACAAAAAATCCGTAGTAGTATAACATTCCCGAAATAGCACCTTGCATAAACGGTTTATACTTCACCAGGTTAAGTAATTCTCCTACGCCCGCCGCTTTACGCTTCACTTTTCGCTCCGGTTCTTTTACAAAAAAGAAAACTAAAATAAATGCTAAGAAAATTAAAATACTCGTCGCAAAAAATGGGTAACGCCAAGAATGTCCACCTAATATCCCGCCTAATAAAGGTCCACCTGCCATCCCTAAACCGATAGCTGCTTCATATAATCCTACTGCTTCATGAACTTCTTTACTTAATACAATTAATAATGTCATCGCCGTTGCAAAGAACATCGCATTTCCTAATCCCCACCCAGCGCGGAAAAGAGATAATTGAGCAATCGTTTGCGATATACCGCATATAAACGCAAATACAGTCACAATCGCAAGACCAATCGTCATCATTCGTTTATCACCAAATCTTGATGCAAATATTCCAGCTGGTAACATCATAATTGCCATAGTTAAAATATATGCTGTAAATAGCATCTCTACTTGCCAATGCGATGCACCAATTTGTTCAGCAATACTTGGTAAGATTGGGTCGACTACCCCTATACCCGAAAAGGCAAGGAAGGTAGCCACCACTGTAATCAATCTCCCTAATTTTTGTTTGCTCTCCATTTTGATCATTCTCCTTTTGTACTCTCTAAAAATGTCACTGCCCGATGTAAGCTATCTTCGAGTTCAGCCTTTACACGCTGCATTTGCTCCATTTTTTCGTCTAGCGTTTGCACTTGTTTTTCAAGCATCTCTTTAATTTCTTGAATCACTTCGCGATCACGAGGATTCTCGCTATTTCTTCTTTGTTCCATTCTTTCTTTTAACGATAAGAAATGTTGCATTTCTTGAAGCGTAATTCCTAGCACTTCTTTTGCTTCTACAATCCCTTTAATCCTTGCAATATCTTCATCTGTATACAGGCGAATGTTCCCTTCACTACGTTCTGGGGGATGAATTAAACCAATTTCCTCATAATAACGAAGTGTACGTTTTGTTAAACCAACTTGCTTTGTGACTTCATCAATTTTATACATGTTTATTCCTCCCTTCACTCGGTTATTACATTTTACGTTAACGTTAACTTTTGTGCAACTGTTAGACTTTTGTAAATGTTTATCCTATTCAATTGTATTTTTCCAAAAGCAGTTTCATAATGAAAGAAAAGAAAAGAAATGATAAGGAGATTTCCGTATGAATAAACCACTTATTTTCGCCCACCGCGGGGTCAAAGGAACACATCCAGAAAATACGATGATTGCCTTCCAAGAAGCAGAACGCATTGGTGCTCACGGGATTGAACTTGATGTCCACCTATCAAAAGATGGTGAACTTGTCGTGATTCACGATGAAACAGTAGATCGCACAACAAATGGCATAGGTCTTGTTTCTGAAAAAACGGTAGCAGAATTACAAGCTTTAGACGCTGGCAGCCATAAGGATCCTTCTTTCCACGAAGCAAAAATTCCAACGTTACGCGAAGTATTCATTTGGTTATCTACAACAAATTTACAACTTAACATTGAATTAAAAACAGATGTTATTCACTATCCAAATATTGAAGAAAAGGTCGTTGCCCTTGTTCGTGAATATCATCTATCCAATCAAATTGTATTTTCATCATTTAACCATGATTCCGTTTCGTTGTTAGCAGAAATTGCTCCAGAAATTCCAAGAGCAATTTTATATGATACACCACTTGCAGATCCAATTGCTGAGGCAAAAAATAGAGAAGCAACTGGTTTACACCCAAACTTTCAATTACTAACAAAAGAATTTGTTCAATTTGCACAAAAACAAGGGTATGTTTTCCGCCCTTACACAATTAATGAAGATAAAGATTTACAAACTATGATTGATTACGGTGTAGACGTCATTATTACTGATTGGCCAGCACGTGCCTTTGAGCTCCTTTCTTAATTAAAGGAGCTTTTTGTTTTCGAAATTTCATTGTTTAAAATAACCGAAAACCCTCAATACTAATACAATAATGTTTGTATGAATGAGGGGCTGAAAAAAGATGGATCAAACTATGAATCCGAAACTTAAAAAATATAAACGTCTTTTCTTCACCGTAATGTTTTCTTCTGTTCTTTTTTTCGTTTTTTCCTTTTTTGTTATTATTATAGTTGCAAAAATTATGGGACCTCCTCCTGTTGCTGTCCCCCAGACGAGTGTCTTTTACGCTAATGATGACACTGTTATCGGACAAAGTAACGAAATGCAAAAACGCTACAATGTATCTCTCAATGAAATTTCTCCTTATGTAAAAAAGGCGACACTATCTATCGAAGATCAAAGATTCTACAAACATCATGGCTTTGATATGAAGCGTATTGCTGGTGCCATTGTTGCCGACTTAAAAGCGATGGCAAAAGTCCAAGGTGCTAGTACGATTACACAACAGTATGCTCGTAACCTATACTTGGATCATGATAAAACGTGGAAACGTAAACTATTAGAAGCAATGTACACAATCCGCCTTGAAGTGAACTATAATAAAAATCATATTTTAGAAGGATATTTAAATACAATTTATTACGGGCATGGTGCTTACGGAATCGAAGCTGCATCTCGTCTATATTTCGATAAAACAGCAAAAGAATTAACATTAGCGGAAGCTAGTATGCTCGCAGGTATCCCGAAAGGACCTAGTGTCTACTCTCCCTTTTTAAAAGAGGATCGCGCTAAAGGACGTCAATCTCTCATATTAGATGAAATGGTAGAACAAGGTTATATTACGAAGCAACAAGCAACTTCAGCAAAAAAAGAAGCACTGACCTTCGCCTCATTAGATACGAAAAAAGTCGCAGAGATTGCACCTTATTTCCAAGATGCTGTACAAGCTTCTCTTCTTCGTGATATCGGATTAGATGAGCAAGCCTTACAAAAGGGTGGCTTGCGTATTTATACAACGCTAGACCCTAAATTACAATCGGTTGCAGAGCAAGCTGTAAAAGATTACATACCTGACACAACAAACATACAAACTGCTCTCGTCTCCATGAATCCAAAAACGGGTGAAGTAGCTGCCCTTGTTGGTGGAACTGATTATAATACAAGTCAATTTAACAGAGCTACACAAGCCGCTCGCCAGCCTGGCTCTACGTTTAAGCCATTCCTATATTATGCGGCATTAGAACGAGGATTTACCCCTGCTACGCGCTTAAAAAGCGAATATACTGTGTTCACTTTAGGTGACGGGGTTTCAAAGTATAAACCGAAAAACTATAAAGACTATTATGCAGACGATTTTGTAACAATGGCGCAGGCTCTTGCGGTCTCAGATAACGTATATGCCGTGAAGACCAATTTATTTTTAGGCGAAGACATTCTTACAAAAACAGCGAAGCAATTCGGTATTACTACCGCATTAAAAGATGTTCCGTCTCTTGCTCTCGGCACATCACCTGTAAAACCAATTGAAATGGTAAATGCTTATAGCATGTTCGCAAACGGCGGAAAAGACGTAAAACCGATGTTTATTCGCCGCATTATGGACCATGAAGGAAATATGTTATACGATGCTCATTTGGAGAGTAAGCAAGTTCTTGATAAGAGCAAAACGTTTGTAATGGAAGAAATGATGACAGGTATGTTTAATAAAAAACTAAGTAGTTATGCCGCTGTGACCGGACAATCGATGTTATCCAAACTATCAAGAACGTATGCCGGAAAATCTGGTTCTACTGAAACAGATAGTTGGATGATTGGATTTACTCCGCAACTTGTAACAGGGGTTTGGATTGGATACGATCAACCTAAATCCATTTCAAATGTAGCAGAACAAGGATACGCGAAAAAAATATGGACCGATACAATGGAAAAAGGATTGGATGGACGGCCTAAAAAAGAGTTCAAACAACCAACAGATGTTGTTGCAGTCGATGTTAACCCTGAAAACGGTAAGATCGCTACAAAAAATTGTCCCATTTCTGTGAAAATGTATTTCGCAAAGGGCACAGAGCCAACAGAGTATTGTATGGATCACGTTGATGATAAAGAAGAGTTCGAAAAGGTTAGTGAAGAGAAGAAAAAGACGGGTTGGTGGAAAAAATATCTCCCGTGGTAAAAAAAAATAGCTGACGGAAATCCGTCAGCTATTTTTATTCACCTAATAATGCATGACGCAATTCTTCACTAGACTCGTTCCAAATTGCTTCATTATGCTCTTTTAAGAATGTACCAAGTACTTTCTTAGATGATTCATCCATATGATCAATCATGATGTGGCGCTTTAATGATTTATCCATTTTGTTTACATGCTCCGGAAGTGATTTATATCCGCGGCGAATTTCACGGTCAACTGTCATTTCACAAGCAGTTACACCTGCGTAATAAGCACCATTTGGTGTTCTTTCAATTGTTACCCAAACAAGCCAAAATGGTTTTCCGTTTGGAACTTCATCTTTATTTGTTAAAAATTTAATACCTTTTTCTACTGTACTACGCGCATGCATCGCACCGATATCAACGAACGCAGTTTTCTCTAACACATCAACAAATACAGGAGAAATATTTTCTAAGCTTAATGCCCCAACACCAAAACCACCATGGCCATCTGTTGAGTCATTCTTCACGATATTAAAACCAATTTTTTTCTTTTTCTCTGTCATATGTAAATTCCTCCTCGCTTAATGATTATAAAAGCCCGAAAATAGGCGCAATGATACTTTGTAAAAATACTAATACATATGGGATAACAACATTGAAAATAGGCTGAATTGTGTAATTACTAAGCGGTGTAATAACAAGAATTAATAACGCAATTGCTCCATACTTTTCATACTGTGTCATTTTCGCACGAATATTTGCTGGTGCTAAATCTTCCACAACGCGATAACCATCAAGTGGTGGGATTGGTAATAAGTTAAATACAAGTAAAACAATATTAAGCATAATAAAAATCTGGAAGAATTGACCCAGCGTATCTGCTACTGCAGGTGGAATCGCATCTAACACACCAAACGTTATTAAGCTATACCAAATAATTAAACCAATTGCACTTAAGATAAGATTACTTATCGGTCCCGCAATAGAAACTAATATTCCCGCAAGACGCGGTTTTTTAAAGTTATACGGGTTAACAGGCACCGGTCTTGCCCAACCGAATCCAAGAATTAATACAGCAATCATCCCGATAGGGTCTAAATGAGCCATCGGTGATAACGTTAAACGTCCTTGCTTTTTCGCTGTATCGTCTCCAAATTTATATGCAACATACGCATGTGCAAATTCATGCACAGATAGCGCAATAATAATCGCCATTGCTACCAATGGAATTTGTTGCAACGGGTATCTAAATAACTGATCCATGATTCATCTCCTCTTCAATATGTCCAAAAAAGAAATTATTTGTTTTTTCGATTGTTCTTCCCCATAATCCGCTATAATAAGAGTGTAACTTACATAAAAGGAGCGATTGTACATGCCATACGTAACAGTGAAAATGCTAGAAGGACGCACAGAAGAACAAAAGAAAGCTCTTGCTGAGAAAGTAACAGCAGCAGTAAGCGAAACAACTGGTGCTCCTGAAGAAAACATCGTTGTTTTCATCGAAGAAATGTCTAAAAACCATTATGCAGTTGGCGGAAAACGCTTAAGCGACAAATAATCTCAAGTTTTTTCATAAGAAGCAGCTCTTAGCTGCTTCTTATTTCTTTCCCTCTAACAACTCGATAATTCTCTCTTTATATTTTCCTCTTCTTCCATCTTCATAGATTAAATCATGCGGATAGAATAGTTTTTGATCCGTTCGCTTCTTGCCTGTAATCGCCTCAACAATATCCGATTCACGCGAAAGCTCTCTAAGTTCCCCATTCGGCATAAGAAGTAAGATTGGTAGACGTTCTTCTTCTTCTCCTGCACGATAAAAGTCATACGGTAAGTCTGATGTTGAATCAACAACTAAATAATACTCTGGATCGAGTCCAATCTTTTTAAATAAGCTACTTAATTCCATCCAATTATCTAAACCGTGCTTATCAGTAAACTCTACATATTTAAATAGATTTCTGTTCATAAAGCGGCGGCATAAATCACTTAAAATTTGATCTTCTTCGTCTTGCCACACTTGGAAGTAATAATACATTACGTTCTCGTCTAGCTTTAAATAATCCTCTACTGTTACTTCTTCTTCAAATAAAGAATAGAAATGAACAGGATGATTTTTAAACGCATAATACTTCTCATGCAGTGATTTAGCTCGGTGTAAAATCTTCGTTAAAATAACTTCTGCACTACGTGTTACCGGATGGAAATATACTTGCCAATACATTTGATAACGGCTCATAATATAATGCTCTACAGCATGCATACCACTATTTTTAATGACAACTTGATTACCGTATGGGCGCATGACACGCAGTATGCGCTCCATGTCAAAATTCCCATACTTTACACCAGTAAAATATGCATCTCTTAATAAATAATCCATACGATCAGCATCAATTTGGCTTGAAATCATACTAATCGCTAATTTATTAGTAGATGTTTTCGCAATGACATCTGCTACCTTTTGCGGAAAATCCTTATCAACACGGCTTAACACACGATTAATTTCCGTATCACCAACGATAATCTTTTGCGTAAATTTCTCATGATCTAACGAAAATACTTTTTCAAACGAGTGAGAAAATGGGCCGTGACCGACATCATGAAGTAATGCCGCACATAAACATAATAATCTATCTTCAGCATTCCAGTTCGGTCTGCCATCAAACACATCATCAATCATACGACGAATAATTTCATATACACCTAACGAATGAGTAAAGCGACTATGCTCTGCACCGTGAAATGTAAAAAATGTCGTTCCAAGCTGCTTAATACGGCGCAAGCGTTGAAATTCTTTCGTTCCGATTAAATCCCAAATAACGCGATCACGCACGTGCACATATTTATGTACTGGGTCTTTAAACACTTTTGTTTCGCTGAGTTTGTCGTTTAAATATACCACCTTCCGACATCCTCCTTCCTTTACTACATTCTTACTTTATATTATAAACGAAATAAGAAACAGAAAGAAATGAAAGACTATATTAATTCCTGTTATATAAAGAAAAATCACTTTTACCGACGTAAAAGTGATTTTTCTTTATATATTATTTTCCTAAAACAAACTCAGCAACTTCGTCTAAGATCATTTCTTTACCTAGTGGGAAGTATCCTTTGTTTAGGTCTTCATTGCTAATTGTGAATACGTGATTGTTTTTAACAGCGTTCATGTTTTTCCAAATTGATTCTTCTTGGAATTCTTTTAGACGCTGAGAACCGTCACCAGTTGTAAATACGAATAAGTAATCTGGATTGTAATCGATTAAAGCTTCTTTTTGTACTTGTACTAGCGGTTTATCAGTTGGTGTACCTTTAACTGCTGGTAACTTTAAGTCATTAAAGATTACGCTACCGTAACCGTAGTCACCGTATACGCGGAATGCGTTTGGATATGCAGCCATTTTCATGAATGTTGCATCACCCGTTTTAGCGATGATTTTGTCATGTAATTTACTTGCTTTTTCATCATACTGTTTGAACCATTCTTTTGTTTCTTTCTCTTTACCGAAGATTTGACCTACTTCTTCGAATTTTGGACGCCATTGGTCTAATGGAGTTTTTAACATAACTGTTGGTGCAATTTTAGATAATTGATCATAAATCTTTTCTTGACGATTGTTTACAATAATTAAATCTGGTTTTGCGGCAGCTACTGCTTCAATGTTAATTTTATCGCCCCAAGCAGAACCTACTGGCTTCACACCTTCTAATTTCTTTGCAATATGTCCATCAATTTTTTCTTGTGTTGTATTTGCAGTAATAATCGGTTTCATACCGAAAATTAATAATTCTTCTGTTGAACCACTAAGGTCAGCAATTTTCTTTGGATTTGCAGGGATTTTAATTTCCCCTTTTGCGTGTTGTACAGTGCGCTCTTCAGTCTTCGCATCTGCTTTCTTTTCTTCTTCTTTGTTAGAGCAAGCTGCAAATAGTACAGAAGTAACAACTAGTACCATTGCTAATAGTGCCATTTTAAAATTCTTCATGTTCCCACTCCTTCTGGCTGTATTTATCTTATAAGTTACAATGAACTATAAGAAACGGAAATAACAATTAATTAATATATATTTATTAACCGTTGTTAATGACCCATTCTAACGGGCGTTCAACTTCCCATTTGTAAGTAAGAAGCTCAACGTCCATTAGAAGTCCCCCTCTTTACGAGGGGGGGTTCTACTTATGCTTTTTTACGCAATTGATTATTAATCATCGCTAAATCGTATGTTAAACAAATCGGTTTACAGTTTACTGGACATGGAACGATTTGTGCTTCAATCTCAAATACGTTACGAAGTGTTTCACTCGTCATAACTTCATCTGGCGTTCCTTGTTTCATTAACTTACCTGCTTTTAATGCAATCATATGATCAGAAAAACGAGAAGCATGATTTAAATCGTGAATAACCATAACAATCGTTCTGCCTTCTTCTTTGTTTAACTTCTTCAGTAAGTTTAATACCTCAAGTTGATGAGCCATATCTAAGTATGTTGTTGGTTCATCTAACACAAGTAAATCTGTTCCTTGTGCAAGAGCCATCGCAATCCATACACGTTGACGCTGCCCACCTGATAAAGCTTCTGCTGGACGATTTGCGAATTCTGTCATCCCCGTCACTTCAAGTGCCCAATGAATATAGCGATAATCCTCTTCTTTCAATGTTCCAAATCCTTTTTGGTGAGGAAAACGTCCATATGAAACAAGTTCAAATACAGTAAGGCCTGTTGGCACTTCTGCAGTTTGTGGTAAAATCGCCATTTTCTTTGCGATTTCTTTCGTTGGCTGTTTCTCAATTGCTTTTCCATCAAGATAAACAGTACCTCGTTTTGCTTTCAAAATACGAGAAGCCGTTTTTAATAATGTGGATTTCCCACAACCATTTGGTCCAATAATCGTTGTAATTTGCCCTTCCGGAATTTCAACTGTTAATCCATCTATAATTAACCCTTCATTATAGCCAACAGATACCGCATCAACTGCTAAAGTTGCCATACAAAAAGCCTCCCTTTATTTTGTCCTCATAAGTAAATATATGAAATATGGTGCGCCAATTACAGAAATAACAAGACCGACCGGTATTTCTGAAGTTGGTAACACACTTCTTGAAATTACATCTGCAAATAAAAGTAAGAACGTTCCTATTAATGCAGCCGTTGGTAACATAATTTGATGTTTACCACCAACGAGGCGTCTCGCTAAATGAGGAGCCATTAAACCGATAAAACCAATGCCGCCCGCAACAGCAACAGATGCACCAGCTAAACAAACTGCAATAAATAATAATTTACGTCTTTCCTTTTCTACGTTTACACCAAGGCCAACTGCTGTAGAGTCGCCTAAATTCATTACATTTAATATGTGTGCTTTACTAATGGCAAGTGGTAAGAAAATAACCATCCATGGGAGTACACTTAGTACAAACTTCCAATCTGTTCCCCATAAACTTCCTGCCAACCAAATCGTTGCAAAACGGAAGTCGTTAGATGTCATCTTCATAGAAAAAATTAAACTAACAGCACCAAATCCGGCTGCAACAGCGATACCAACAAGAATTAATCGAGTTGATGAAACGCCGTCTTTCCATGCTAGTAAATAAATTATAACCGCTGCCAATATCGCACCAACTAGCGCGAAGAATGGAAGGATAAATACAGATAAAAGTGTACCTGTTCCAACTTTTCCAAAGAAAAAGTAGACGAATACAACAACTGTTAATCCCGCTCCAGCGTTAATGCCGATAATACCTGGATCAGCCAGTGGGTTTCGTGATAACCCTTGCAAAATTGCTCCTGACATAGCTAATGCAGAACCAACTAATATAGCAATAACCATACGTGGCATACGAAATTCAAATAAAATAACAGATTGATCTTCTGCACCTAATCCAACCAATGACTTTAATACATCCATTGGAGGTATTTTAAATGTTCCTGTATTTAAGCTTACTAAAAATACAGCAACGATTAATCCTACTAAAATCGTTAAAATAGAAACGTTCTTTTTTGTTAAGACGCTCGTCCTCACATTTTTCCTCTCCCTTCGTTACGTGCTAAGTAGAGGAAGAATGGAACACCAATTAGCGCTGTAATTGCTCCAATTGGTGTTTCAAATGGTGGATTAATAACGCGAGATAACATATCTGCACATTCAATTAACAATCCACCTAAGACCGCAGAACATGGAATAACCCATCTATAATCTGAGCCTACAAGGAAACGAGTCATATGTGGAATTACAAGACCAACAAATCCAACTGATCCTGCCATAGAAACCGCAGAACCCGTTAATACAAGAACAAGTACTGTTCCAATGAATTTAATTAATGTAGTATTTTGACCTAGCCCAATCGCAATTTCTTCACCAAAGCTTAAAATGGTAATATATCTCGACATCATAATTGCTATAATGAGACAAACAAGACCAATCGGTACTAACATATTAATACTTTGCCATTTCACTCCAGCAACGCCGCCTGCATTCCACATACTCACCTCTTGGGCAAGATTGAAATACAATGCAATTCCGGATGAAATTGCCCCTAATAAAGCACTAATTGCAGCTCCAGCTAAAGCTAATTTCACAGGCGTTAATCCACCTGGTGAAGAAGACCCAATACCATATACAATGCTCGCTCCAAACGCAGCTCCAATAAAAGATGCAATAACAAACATTAAATAAGGTGAATTAGGGAAGAATGCATACATAATTGCAATCCCGAATACAGCACCATCTGTAATCCCCATTAACGATGGTGATGCAAGCGGATTCCGTGTCATCCCTTGCATAATTGCTCCTGATACTGCTAAAAAGGCACCTGCAACTACGCCCCCTATTGCTCTAGGCATGCGAAGTTCTTGAATTACGTTATGATGCGTTATAGACCCATCAAACTGAAATACAGCTTGCCAAACAGTCTTTAAACTAATATCTGCAGCACCAAACGAAATAGAAACTGCCATGCTTAAAGCTAACAAAATTGTGCCTGCTATTAAAATAATAGAGGCAACGAGCGGTCTGCTCTTAATCTCTTTAACATTCACATCTTGCTGTTCTATACTCCTTGCGCTCGCTTCCATCCCTCAACCATCCTAACCAACAACATATATTTAATAAAATGAAATTTATTCTCAAATAGTAATAAAAAAATTAGATGAATTGATATTTTCCTGATAATGATTCTCAGAATCAGACACTTTCTATTCTACCTACCACGTCAAAAGACTGTCAACCATTATTTTGAAATACGAATTCATACAAAACGCTATCTTATGGACATAAAAAAAGAAGAGTAATCTGTTCACTCTTCTTTTTCTTACTTATTTAACTTTGCTTCAATTTTTACAATTAATTCGTCTTCTGTTGGAGCCGCAACTGGACGATTATTTACAAACGCGAATGATTTTTTACGACCAGGGCCACAGTAAGACTGACATGCAACCTCAATCGTTGCACATGAATCTACTTTTTTTAACTTCGGAATCAACGTTTTAACGTTCGTTGCCTGACAATCATCACACACACGAAATTCGTTTCCCATTATATAACACTTCCTCTATTTTAAACTTTTCACAAGTACATTTAAAAATA
Source organism: Bacillus nitratireducens (assembly GCF_036320425.1). Classification (NCBI taxonomy): domain Bacteria; kingdom Bacillati; phylum Bacillota; class Bacilli; order Caryophanales; family Bacillaceae; genus Bacillus; species Bacillus nitratireducens. Next base: position 120,769 of record NZ_JAUMJO010000005.1, on the reverse strand, counting down.
AACACTAAATGGTATTTTACCGCTCTTTGAAGCTTGTTGCAAGTCTCCGGGCATAGCTCTATTCCTATATAAGGCTACCTATTTTGTATATTTTCTCCTTCAAAAGCTTTCATCATTCATAGCCACATTTTTTCTCTTCATTGAAATCTACTATATTTTTAAAAGCTTTGTATAAAAGCTCATTTTTTTGCCCATTATAAAAATAGGAAGTTCATAAAAAGAAAGGGAGTTGAATCTATGAAAGTAAGACAAGATGCTTGGACAGACGAGGACGATTTATTACTTGCTGAAACGGTGCTTCGCCATGTTCGAGAAGGAAGTACTCAATTAAATGCATTTGAAGAAGTAGGAGATCAGTTAAACCGCACATCCGCTGCTTGTGGTTTCCGCTGGAACGCTGTCGTTCGTTATAGTTATGAGCAGGCTCTTCAACTAGCAAAAAAACATCGTAAAGATAAAATGCGTGCTGCGAGCGGTGAACAAGCGAAAAAACGTTTACTTTATACACCAACAGCCTCAGGATCAATAACTGATTACGAGGAACTAGTGCCACACGAAACAGCTGTCCAATATAAAGAAGCTAGTCCATATCAAGAACCGACTGTTCCCGCTTCAAAAAGTTCAATAACAATGCAAGATGTTATTTACTTTTTACAAACAGTTCGATCTTCAAATATAAAGGTAACAGCTCTTGAAAACGAGAATACGAGATTGAAACAAGAAATTAAAGCGCAAATACTCCGAAATGAAGAACTAGAAAAGAAACTAGAAAAATTAGAACAACAATCTCATACTGTACAAGAGGATTACGAAACACTTATGAATATTATGAACCGTGCTCGTAAATTAGCAGTAATGGATGATGAGGAACGCTCACAAACATCTTTCCGCATGGATCGAAACGGTAACTTAGAAAAAATTGCAGAATAAAAAGGATGCATTGCATGCATCCTTTTTATTCTTTCACTTTATATCCGAGAAAACCCCTTTCTTCATTTTTTGCTATAATAGAGGTTGTCATTTTATAAATAAGGGGTTAGTTATATGAGCAGTTCCCGTTCAATTTTATCTCAGCCAGAGTGGCGTATTGTAGATCAGTCTAGTTTAGGACCAACATTCCATGCACTTCAGTCATTCGCAATGGATGACACATTATGCACAAGTATCGGAAATGGTAAATCAGCTGCAACAATGCGTTCTTGGGTTCATCACAATACAATTGTTCTTGGCATTCAAGATTCGCGCCTACCACATTTAGAAGAAGGTATTTCCTTTTTAAAAGAAAACAACTTCAATGTTATCGTTCGTAATTCCGGTGGACTTGCGGTCGTACTTGATGAAGGTGTTTTAAACGTATCACTTTTATTCCAAGAAACAGAAAAAGGTATCGATATTGATCTTGGATACGATACGATGTGGCATTTAATTAAGGAAATGTTAAAAGATTACGACGTTACTATCGAGGCAAAAGAGATTGTTGGTTCTTATTGTCCTGGTAGCTATGATTTGAGCATTCGCGATCAAAAATTTGCTGGTATTTCTCAGCGTCGTATTCGCGGAGGCGTTGCTGTACAAATTTACTTATGTGCGACAGGAAGCGGTTCTGAGCGTGCCGCACTCGTTCGTGATTTCTACAACGTAGCAATTCAAGGAGAAGAAACGCGATTTACGTACCCTGAAATTGTACCGAGTACGATGGCCTCACTCTCTGAATTACTTGGCGAAACAATTACAGTACAAGATTTAATGATGCGCCTTTTAAAAACATTGCAACAATTCGCTCCAAAGCTAACACCATCTCAATTAACAATAGATGAAATACCTTTATATGAGACGAATTTACAACGTATTATTGATCGTAACAATAAAGCACTTGGCTTAGAAAAATAAAGACCGTCGCTATTATAGCGACGGTCTTTATTTCAATTCGTTATAGAATTAAAGTGCTTGAGCTGCTGTAATTAAAGCTAACTTGTACACTTCTTCTTCGTTACATCCACGAGATAGGTCATTTACAGGCATGTTTAAACCTTGTAAGATTGGTCCTACTGCTTCGAAGTTACCTAAGCGTTGAGCGATTTTGTAGCCGATATTACCAGCTTCTAGGCTTGGGAATACGAATACGTTAGCATCACCTTTAATTGTAGAACCTGGAGCTTTCTTCTCAGCTACAGATGGTACGAATGCAGCATCGAATTGGAATTCTCCATCTAAAGTTAATTCAGGAGCCATTTCTTTCGCAATGCGAGTTGCTTCTACAACTTTTTCTGTTTCTGGAGATTTCGCAGAACCTTTTGTAGAGAAGCTTAACATAGCAACGCGTGGGTCAATGCCGAATAGTTCAGCAGTTTTCGCACTTTCGATACCAATTTCAGCTAAATCTTGGCTGTTTGGTGCAATGTTAATTGCGCAATCAGCGAATACATACTTCTCTTCTTCACGTACCATGATGAATACGCCTGAAGTTTTTGTAACGCCTGGTTTTGTTTTAATAATTTGAAGTGCTGGACGAACTGTATCAGCTGTAGAGTGAGCTGCACCACTTACTAAACCTTGTGCTTTGCCCATGTATACAAGCATTGTACCGAAGTAGTTTTCGTCTTTAAGGATTTTGCGAGCATCTTCTTCTGTTGCTTTACCTTTACGGCGTTCAACGAAAGATGCTACCATTGCATCCATTTCTTCGTATGTAGCTGGGTCATAAATATCAACGCCTGCTAATGTTAAGTTCATGCTAGCAGCTTTTGCGCTAATTTCTTCTTTATTACCAACTAAAATTGGTTTTACTAACTCTTCTTTTGCTAAACGCTCTGCAGCGCCTAAAATTCTTTCATCAGTTCCTTCAGGAAGTACGATAGAAATGCCTTTTCCTTGAACTTTTTCTTTTACTGTTGTAAATAAGTTGCTCACGAATAAACCCTCCTACATATGTTAAAAAACTCTATCTTTAAGAATACTGCTTTTCCTCTATATTTTAAACTTATAGCTCCCAAAAAATAGATAAAATTAAAATGATTATATTTTCATAAAATTCAGCATAGAAATAAAGCCTACTTAAGCCTTATTTTCTCCCGTTTTCCAATAAATATAAATGTGACAATTTTATGCGCCGAAACTTTATGTAGATGTTTTTAACCCTATATATGCTATAGTTAACGTGTAAAATATCATTAACTGAGGTGAATAGAATGAGTGAAGCAACAACAACGTTAGATGGCTGGTATTGTTTACATGATTTACGTTCTATTGATTGGGCAGCATGGAAAACATTATCTAGTGACGAACGCGGACAAGCAGTGTCTGAATTTTTAAATGTCGTTGAAAAATGGAACGAAGTAGCTACTGCGAAAAAAGGCAGTCATGCAATGTATACAGTTGTTGGTCAAAAAGCAGATATTATGCTTATGATCTTACGTCCAACAATGGAAGAGTTAAATGAAATCGAAACAGAATTAAATAAAACAACATTAGCTGAATATTTAGTTCCTGCATATTCTTACGTATCTGTTGTTGAACTAAGCAACTACCTTCCAGCTGATGAAGATCCATACCAAAACCCACAAATCTTAGCTCGCTTATATCCTGAGTTACCAAAAGCAAATCATATTTGCTTCTACCCAATGGACAAGCGTCGCCAAGGTGATGACAACTGGTACATGCTTCCTATGGAAGAACGTAAAAAAATGATGTACAGTCACAGTAAAATCGGTCGCCAATACGCAGGGAAAGTACGCCAAGTAATTTCAGGATCAGTCGGATTCGACGATTTCGAGTGGGGCGTAACATTATTCGCTGACGATGTTCTTCAATTTAAGAAGCTTATATATGAAATGCGCTTCGATGAAGTAAGTGCTCGTTACGGTGAATTCGGTACATTCTTCGTTGGGAACATTTTACCAGACGAAAAAGTAGAGAAATTTTTACACATATAATAATGAAAAAGGAACGAATTTCGTTCCTTTTTTTATTATCCTCTATATTTCTTCTCAAAAAACTTCTTTTCTCTGCAAATTTGAACAAAAATCGACAAATTCTTTTCAAATTTCTTGTAATATTGTAACCTTTTCACATCCAAATTTATGCTAAGCTGGTACGAGCTATATGCTAATAACGATGCGAAGGTGATAATGTATATGAAGAAAATCTTGTCTATTTTACTATTGTTTCTATTGTTAATTTCCTCCTTAGGAGTAACAACATCCCATGCGGGAGAAAAAATACATATAGAGGCAGCTGCTGCACTTCTATTTGATGCAGATACAGGAAAAATACTGCATGAACAAAATCCAGATGAATTACTAGCTATCGCTAGTATGTCAAAATTAATTGTTGTTTATGCCGTATTAGAAGCAATTAAAGAAGGAAAAATCACTTGGGATACGAAAGTAAACATTTCAGATTACGCTTATGAAGTTTCACGTAATAATGAATTCTCTAACGTACCCTTCGAAAAGGGACGCCAATATACTGTAAGAGAATTATATCATTCTATCGTTATCTTCTCTGCGAATGGATCTAGTATTGCTTTAGCAGAATTACTTGCAGGCAGTGAAAAGAACTTCTTAAATATTGCAAATGAACATGCGAAAAAACTAGGGTTAAAGAAATATAAATTTGTAAACGCTACTGGGTTGAATAACGCTGATTTAAAAGGGAAACATCCTGAAGGAACTGATCCGAATGGAGAAAACTCTATGTCAGCTCGCGATATGGGTATTCTTTCAAAAACAATTATTACAAAGTATCCAGAAATGCTAGAGGATACAAAACAAAGATTTAGAAACTTCCCAGATAATCATCCGAAACCAATTCGTATGGAAAATTGGAACTGGATGTTACCAGGTGCTGCTTTCTCCTATGAAGGAGCAGATGGTTTAAAAACAGGAAGTTCTGATACCGCTGGATATGGATTCACTATTACAGCAAAACGCGGTGATTTACGCCTTATTTCAGTTATTATTAAAACGAAATCAATGGACGAACGTTTCACAGAATCTCGCGCATTAATTGAATACGGATTTAATAACTTCGAAAAACAGAAATTAAAAGTAGATAAAAACAACAAAATTTCTGTAGTAAAAGGAAAAGAAGACTACGTAATAGCTGTACCAGAAAAAGAAGTGACAGTAGTTACTGCAAAAGGTAGCAAAGCACCTTACAAAATTTCTACTGAAGCGGATAAGTCACTCGCTGAAGATGGACATTTAGTTGCTCCTATTAAGAAAGATGCAAAGGTCGGTTCCATCGTTTTAGAACCAACTGATAAATACGGATTTTTAGATGGAAATAAAAGTATGAAAGTTGCTGCAAAAACGACAGAAGAAGTAGAAAAAGCACATTGGTTCGTATTAACAATGCGTTCCGTTGGTGATTTCTTCTCAAACTTATGATCCAAAATATTTTAATGATAAAAAGCTAGCACACGCTAGCTTTTTTATTTTCCTCTCTCAATGTAAAACTTCGTTTGGTTGTCATATCCGAGTCCTTTTTCTCATACGTATGAACTAGTAATTGTTCCACACTTCATCTAGAAAAAACCTCTTTCCAAAGGGTATTCCAAAAAGAGAGGTGACACATAATGGGTGTTATCGCACATACAGAAGAAGATGTAAAGTTATTAGCTAGACTCATGCGTGCTGAAGCTGAAGGAGAAGGCCAACAAGGCATGCTAATGGTTGGAAATGTCGGTGTAAATCGTGTCCGAGGAAATTGTTTAGATTTTAAAAAAGTACGGAACTTACGTCAGATGGTTTATCAAAATCCTGGTGGTTTTGAAGCTACTCAAAAAGGGTATTTTTATCAACGAGCACGCGAACAAGACATTGCCTTAGCAAGACGGACCATTCAAGGACAACGTTTTTGGCCTGCAAATTTCGCTTTATGGTTTTTCAGACCTGAAGGTCCTTGCCCACCAACTTGGTATGACCAGCAAAACTCTGGACGGTTTAAAAAGCACTGCTTCTTCCAACCATCCGGTGAGGATTGTCCAAGCGTATATTAAGGAATGAAAATGAGGAGGGATTTTTGAATGGCACAGCAACAAAATCCATACTATGGAACGGGTTTTTATCAACCATCTGGAACTTATGTACAACCGCAACAAATGACCGCGCAGCAACAGCAACAACAGCAAGCGATGCAACAACAAGCTGCTCAGGCTCAATTGGCAGTTTCTCAAGGTATGTTACCACTAGAGCAATCGTATATTGAAAACATCCTTCGTTTAAACAAAGGTAAGCAGGCTACAGTTGTAATGACCTATGAACGTGGTAGTTCGCTTGGTACACAATCTTATACAGGGATCATCGAGGCAGCTGGCCGTGATCATATCGTAATTAGTGAACCGAAATCTGGAAAGCGCTATTTGCTACTAATGATCTACTTAGATTATGTAGAATTCCCAGGAGAAATTACGTATTTACCTGGCCAACAAGCAACTTATGCTCCAAGACCATAAAAAAAAGCTGGCAAATGCCAGCTTTTGTTTTTTATAACCCTTTTACAACTGCAGTTCCGACTAAAATCCACGCCACAATAAACGCTACACCACCGAGAGGTGTAATTGGGCCAAAGAATTTAATACCTGTTGTACTTAATGCATAAAGACTGCCTGAGAACATAATAATCCCAGCTACCATAAGCCAACCCGCAGCGCTTAAAAGTGATGATTGCATTTTGTCCATTAATAGAGCGACTACAAATAAGCCACCTGCATGAAACATTTGATATGTAACGCCCGTCTTCCACACTTCTAACATTTTTGCAGAAATTTTATTTTCTAAACCATGTGCTCCAAAAGCCCCTAATGCAACAGATAATCCCGCTGCAATACAACCTAGTAAAAAGAAAATTTTCATCTTAATTCCCCTTTTTATTTTTATCATAAGCAATTTTCACATATAATCCAAACGATTTAACCCTTAAAAATCAAATAAAGAATTACCATTTGCACCTTCTTCTTTTATATACACAGGCTCTCCAGAAACTGGCATAACCGGTTGAACTGTTGTTATAGGCTGAGATCCGATTATTTGTGATTGAACTTGTGGTTCTCTATACGTAGAAGGCTCAACTTGTTCATCTAATAATAAATCACATAATGCACGCACAACTAATAAATGCTCTTTTGATTTTTGTCCTTCACTACTTTTTGCCTTTGCAATTTCACTCGCCATTTTATTTAAAACCTTATCGCTAGATACTTGCATTCCTTGTCACCTCTTACTTTGTAGTTCTTTCTCAAATTGCCCCAGTTTCTCCACTGAACCAAATACTATTATCATATCATGTTCTTGCAAGTTTTCCTGCCCTGTTGGATTGTGGATAATATTCCCATCCCTTAAAATAGCCAATGTTACATCAAACTGATTTCTCACATCGCTCTCTAATAACGATTTACCAATTAATATAGAATCTTTGCCAACTAAAATTTCTTCAATGACAAATGACTGTTCTACTCCATATAACACTGTATCAATATAATGAACTGTTAGCGGATTCGCAATACCTTTTGCGATATGAATTCCTGCCATACTAGATGGATTAATAACCTTATTTGCACCAGCGCGTCGTAATTTCTCTTCTGTTTCTGGCTTTTCAGCTCTCGCTACAATTTTAATTGCATCGTTCAGTCCTCTTGCTGTTAATGTAATAAATACATTTTCAGCATCGTTTGCTACGATAGCAACTAGACCCGCTGCCTTCGAAATTCCAGCGTTATGTAATACTTGATCTTCCGTTGCATCCCCGTGTACATATAAAAGTTTTTCCTGCTCCAATATACTTTCATCTTTATCCACAACTACAAATCGAATTTTCTTTTCCTGCAATTCATATACAACTTGAAGCCCTACTCTACCACATCCACACACTATAATATGATTTTCTAACTGTGCTATTTGTTTATCCATCTTCTTCCTCCGCACTGCATGAAATAAATTCCCTTCAATAATCATAGCTGCTACTACCCCAATTGCATACGTAACGATACCGACGCCAATAGGTATAATAAGAAGAGCAAAAACTTTTCCCGCCTGCGTTACAGGAACCGCATCTCCATATCCAACAGTTAACACAGTAATCATCGTCATCCAAAATGCTTGAAATAAACTAATCTCTTCAATTGTCATAAATCCTAGCGTTCCTAGAATTACAACAAAAGTCATACATACAACTGCTATCCATAATTGCTTACGTGCACTCATATTATGTTTCAACTCTTTTCTCTATCTACAATCTTTGCCAGAGGAAATGAAATACGTATATACTAGAAACGGAATCTATGAAAGAGGTCGATATAATGAAGATATTTCTTTCTGCCTTGCAATGGGCACTATTTATTTTAGCTGGAAGTCTTATTGTACCAATTAGTGTCGCGACTAGTTACGGTCTTGATGGCGCTGAAGCCATCGCGTTTGTACAAAGAACATTATTTGTTCTCGGATTTGCTGGTCTCTTGCAAGCTATATTTGGGCATAAACTTCCTATTCAAGAAGGTCCTGCAGGCCTTTGGTGGGGAATTTTCTCCCTTTATGCAAGTTTAGGCGTCGTATTATTTGGATCAAGCAATGAAACGCTTAAGGTCCTCCAGTACGCTTTCCTATTAAGTGGAATCATTTGTATTATTCTTAGTGTTTTTGGACTTATTGATAAACTAGTTCGTTACTTTACACCGACAGTAATTGGAACATATTTATTCCTTCTCGTCGCACAACTTAGTGGCTCCTTCTTAAAAGGCATGTTTGGTCTTGATGGACAACACACAGAAGTACAGACCAACGTATTTATTCTTTCACTCGTTGTTATTTTACTATCTTTTTTCATTATGAAGCTACCTATTATTGGACAATATTCCGTTCTTTTCAGTATCGTCTTCGGCTGGATATTATTCGCATGCTTCGGATTATCTAATCCAGTAACACCTGTGACAGATATAATTCGTCTTCCATCTCTATTTGTTTTCGGAATGCCTCGCATTGAATGGAACATGGCAATTACAGTAGTTTTCGTCACACTACTACTTCTAACAAATATGTTAGCAAGTATTCGCGTTGTACAAAAGGTTGTTTCTAAGTATGAAGAAGATGCCGCTCCAGATCGCTTCAAACAAGCTGGCATTATAACAGGAATAAATCAATTACTAGGCGGCCTATTTTCAGCCATTGGTCCTGTTGCCATTTCTGGATCAGCAGGATTTATCGCAACGACAAATATTTATAAACGCCTCCCATTTATGTTAGGGTCAAGCTTTATCATTCTTGTTAGTATATTCCCAAAGATTACTTCATTCTTTGCAGCAATCCCCGTTGCAGTTGGGTATGCTGCGATTTACCCTGTATTTGCAAGCATGATTGGTCTCGCTTTTCGCGAATATGACACTGTACAAAATAAAGAACGTTTATTTAAAGTAGCAGGTCTTTCAATCTTTACAGGTGTTGGAGTTATGTTCATTCCGGCAGAAGCATTTTCTACGCTGCCACCATTTTTAGCATCATTCTTAAGTAACGGTCTCGTTCTCGGATCCGTAATGGCTATTTTGCTGGAAATACTATTTTCTCGTTCGAACGAAAAGCAACTATCGTAAATTGGAAAACTTCCATTATTGCACTCTACCTTTAGAGTTGTTACGATAATGATAAATTATCATGGGCAACACGCTCATGATAATTTATACTAACAATGCAGAACCTTTCTGATTTTCATGAAAAGAGGTTCGATGTCTTACTATATATATTCCCCAATATCTTCATAAAAATTTATTTCTATTCCAACAAAGAGAGGAATTTCCTATATGACTTATAAAATGATTGTTTTAGATTTAGATGATACTTTATTACGTGATGACCATACTATTTCACCTCGCACGAAAGAGGCTTTAATGACAGCACAAGAGCAAGGGGTTAAAGTTGTACTGGCTTCTGGACGTCCAACGTTTGGTATGCGCAATGTAGCTAAAGAACTTCGTTTAGAAGAATACGGTAGTTTCATTCTATCTTTTAATGGCGCAAAAATTATTAACTGTAAAACAAACGAAGAAATCTTTAGTAGTACGCTATCTCCTGAAATCGTTCACAACCTATTTGAAATTAGTAAAACTGAAGACGTATGGATTCATACTTATATTGGCGATGATATCGTAACAGAAGAAAATAATCCTTATACTGAAATTGAGGGCGATATTACTGGTATGCCAATTGTTGTAGTAGATGACTTTAAAGCTGCTGTTAAAGAGCCTGTAGTAAAAGTATTAATGAACAAAGAAGCTGAACGCCTTGTTGAAGTAGAAAAGAAACTACAAAAACAACTAGAAGGCCAATTAAGCGTTATGCGTTCAAAACCATTCTTCTTAGAATTTACTGAATATGGTGTTACAAAAGGAACAAGCCTAAACCAACTAATCCAAAAACTTGGTATTAAACGCGAAGAAGTTATCGCAATGGGCGATAGCTATAACGATCAGGCAATGATTGAATTTTCCGGTCTTGGTGTTGCAATGGGCAACGCACCAGATGATATTAAAAAAATTGCAAACTATGTAACAGATACAAATATGAATGATGGCGTTGCAAAAGTTGTAGAGAAATTCGTTTTAAAAACGGAAGCACTTGTTTAATATTTTCACTCATAAAACCTATTTGAAGTCAAACACTTCAAATAGGTTTTTATTTAAATTCTCATGCTTTTGTGACTATATTTTGAACTTTGCACTATTCTCGTAGTGTAAACTTTCTTTTTGTATATAATGAAACAAAATAGACTATTTTATTTTGAAAAAGAATACAAATTTACTATAAACAAGCATACGTTAAAGGAGGCTACTTTACATGTTATCTACACCAATCGGACGATTAAGAGCAATTGGACTCGTTGAGGGGATTTCTTTCCTACTACTATTATTTGTAGCAATGCCATTGAAATATTTCGCAGGATTTGCAACAGCTGTTAAAATTACAGGCATGGCTCATGGCGTTTTATTTATTCTATTCATCTTTGCAGTAATTCAAGTAACAATCGTACACCGTAAATCAATTTTATGGGCACTTGGGGCATTCGTTTCATCAGTTATCCCATTCGGTACTTTTGTACTAGATGCAAAACTAAAGAACGAACAACAATAATAAAAAGGTAGTTAACGACTGTTAACTACCTTTTCTATTTATAAATTTGGAATTTCCCAATCAATTTCTCTTTCGCCCATACTAGCTAAAATCGTATTTACTTTAGAGTACGGTTTACTACCAAAGAAACCTCGTCTTGCCGATAATGGACTTGGGTGTACAGACTCAATAATATGATGATTTGTATTCGTGATTAACTTCTTCTTCGCCTGTGCATGACGTCCCCACAATATGAAGATAACTGGTTTTTCACGATCATTTAATAACTCGATTACGCGATCTGTGAAATGCTCCCATCCTTTTCCCTTATGAGAATTCGCCTCACCTTGACGAACCGTTAACACAGTATTTAATAATAAAACTCCTTGCTCCGCCCACTTTACTAAATAACCGTTATTCGGAATTTCATAACCATATTCATCTCGAAGTTCTTTATACATATTTAACAATGACGGTGGTGTTTTAATACCAGGTTGTACAGAAAAGCTTAAACCATGCGCTTGATTCGGCCCATGATATGGATCCTGTCCTAAAATGACCACCTTTGTATTTTCATAGCTTGTATACTGAAGAGCGTTAAAAATAGCTTCTACCTTTGGATAAATCACATGCTCCTCATACTCTTCTTTTAAAAAGTTAGCTAAATTTTGATAGTATTCTTTCTCAAATTCTGGCCCCAGTAATGGTCCCCAATCATTCTGCAAAATGTTTTCCATACTTTCACTTCCTGTCCAATTAATTCACCATATCCTGCCTTGTAAATACTACAAACGAAATAATAAGGGAAACAACTGCCCAAACAGTTAAATTCATTAAAGAAAATCCCATCGATAAACCTTGTAATGCAGGTAATTTTCCTGATAAATAATCCGTTAACGTTAAGTTCACACTAAAAATATATTTCGCACCTTCCCAAGATGTTGCGAATGAGCTTAAAATGCCTCCTGCAATTAATGCGGCTAGCATAACGCCCATACCGGCTGGTGTATTACGAATTAAAACAGAGACCATAAATGATATAGTTCCGACAACGATAGCAACAAACCAAGCTAATCCATACGCCATTAAGATGTATTGCCACTGCGGAATAAGATGTACAAAATTCGTATTTAATGTCTCCTTATCAATGACGAATCCTGTTAAAACAGGCAAGTTCCATCCAGAGTATCCAAATACAAGCCCAGATAATACGTAAGCAAACAAACCTACAAGAAGCAGTATGAGTGAAATGAAAAATAACATCGTCACGTACTTGCTAAGAAGTATTTTCCAGCGCCGAATCGGCCGTGTAAGTAACATCTTCATCGTCCCATCACTTCGTTCTCCTGAAACAATATCAATAGCGACAATCATTACAAGAAGCGGAATAAATAATGTAATTCCTTGCTCAATAAATGCTCTTACAAAAGTCGGTGCGCCCGGCGCCATCGGGTTAATATCATGATCTAAATAATATTGTTGTTGCTCCACTCTTACCTTTAGCCAATCACGCCATTCTTCTGGCAACCTAGAGTTATTCAAACGGTTCTGTGAATCAACAATTTGTTGTTGTAATGAAACTTTCCAATCCGTTGTACCGAGTCTTTTTTGCGTCGTTTCTATTTCACGATACTGAGCATACACGAAAAGTGGGATCAAAATTGCTAAAATAAGCATGACAACAAAAATACGTTTCTTACGATAAATTTTCTCCGATTCATTTAAAACTAAATTCGCAAATTCACGCATGCTGCTCACCCCTTGTGAGTTCAATAAATAAATCTTCTAGCGTAAATACCAGTTCCTTAACGCTATGTACATCTATCCCATTTTCTACAAAGAGTTTATTCCAACTACTTATAGATGCAATATCCATGCGGCATAGTAATCGATCACCTTCTATACTTACTTCCCTTACTTCCTCAGCATCTTCAAGCATATTTTTCGCCTTAGAGATCGGTGTAACAATCCATTCTACACGATCACTTGCTGTTTTAATTAACTCTTCAATCGGTGCAACTGTTATCATTTTTCCTTTATGAATAATAGCTACACGATCGCATATCATTTGTACTTCACTTAGCAAGTGACTTGAAATAAACACACTCATATTTTCTTCTTTCACAAGCTTATGTATAAATTCCCTAAGTTCTCTAATTCCAGCTGGGTCTAAACCATTTGTTGGCTCATCTAATATGAGCAATTTGGGATTTCCAAGAAGTGCCTGGGCAATTCCAAGGCGCTGCTTCATACCGAGTGAGTATGTCTTTACCTTGTCGTGAATTCTTTCGTCCAAATGAACCATCTGAGCAATTTCAAGAATACGTTCATCTGATATATCACCTAGCATACGGGCAAATTGTTTTAAATTTTCCCATCCAGTTAAATATGTATACAGTTCTGGGTTTTCAACGATACTCCCTATTTGACGCATCGCTTCTCTGAAATTTTCCTTAATCGAATAACCACCGATAGAAATCGTACCTTCTGTTTCTTTAATCAATCCAACTAACATTCGAATTGTAGTCGTTTTTCCGGCACCATTCGGCCCTAGGAAGCCAAACACTTCCCCTTGTTTTACATCGAAGGAAATATTCTCTACAATTGTCTTCTTTCCAATTACCTTCTTCACGTCTCGTACGGAAAGTATCGTCGTCATTTTATCCCTCCTTGTTCTAGTTTTAATTTACTCGCAACATTTTGAACTAATCGGTCTGCCATATATGTATACCCTACTTCATTCGGATGAAAATGATCGGAGTATAATAATTCTTTCCCACGATTTTGGAATAGATCAAATGTCGGTGTAATATATACATTTTTAGCATTTAGCGCTAATTTCTCTAAAGATGCATTCCAATCTACAACGATGTTTGAAGAACCTTTTAAATCTTCTACATCTTCAAAAGGATTGTATAAACCAAGCCAAAAAATAGGGCTATCTGTATTTAACTTACGAATTTCTTCTATTATTTTCTTCGCTTCATTTTGGAACGTCGCTGTATCAGGACGGTATGTTTCTAAATCTATCTTTCCAAGCGATTCCCAGCCAGGAAATAAATCATTTCCTCCAATTGTTAAAACGATTACATCTGCTTGCTTAATTGAATATTGAGCGCCACTACTCTCAATTTGTTTTAATAAGTCAGGCATTTTTGCACCACTAACAGCTAAGTTTGTTAATGCAATCTTTTGCTTATAATCTTTTTGTAAATCCTCTTTCATACGCCCAATATAGCCAATTCCTTCTTTATCACCAACACCACGTGTTAATGAATCACCTAAACTAACTATTTGTAATGTTCCCGTTTTCTTTTTCTCTTTTGCCACTACATCAGTCTTTTTTATTAAATTTGAAGCTTTCGGATTTAATACATCATTTACACCTGAAACAAAGCCATATGCAAATAAACAGAAAGATGCAATTGTAATGAGTAGAATTACTTTTACTACTTTTGATCTCATATCAAAACCCCTTTTAGCCCTCATAGATTGTCCATAATTATACCAAACGCAATTTTGAAAAGCGATTTTCACACCTTCTCCATTAAGTTGTTTCTCTATCCACTAACTCTGGTAATAACTCTATATGCTTCACATCTAATTTCTCTTCATTAATCTTTTTATATAATAATTCAAACGCTTTTATCCCAACATTTTTACTAGGATGCGAAATCGTTGTTATACCTAATATATCTGCCACTTCTTGATCATCACATCCGATAATCGTAATATCTTCTGGCATTCGAATTCCTTGTTTTTTCGCTTCTGTTACCATTCCCGCAGCAATATGGTTACAGGATACAAGAAACGCCGTCGGTTTTACAGACATACGAGCCCATTCCCTGACTACATTACGTCCATCTTCCACTGTAAAACAGCCTTTAAACTTCCAGGCTTCTAACGGTTTTACGGCAATCTGTTGAAGCGAATCCTCATACGCCTGTTTTCTTCTTTGACTATTAATGCTATTACTTCTTCCAATGCAATATCCAATGCGTGTATGGCCGGTATCTATTAAGCTTTTCATACCGCGCGAAAAAACTTTATAGTAATCAATATGTACACTTGAAATGTATTTTGAATCAATTTCTTCACACATAACAATTGGACCAAATTTTGTATATTCTTCAAGCTTCTCCTTACTATTTGCCCTGGAACATATAATAACCCCATCAAGCTTTTTCATTTTTAACATATTCAGAATTTCTAATTCTCTTTCCTCACTATAATTCGTCTGACAAAGCATCATATTATAATTTTCCTGTGCCGTTTCCTTTGATATTCCCTCAATAATAGCGCTATAATATTGATCATTTACATGCGGCAATAAAACACCGATTACATTTGTTTTTCCTTTCACTAAATGAATTGCATTTACATTTTGCGTATAATTTAATTCTTCTATAATTGCTAAAATTTCTTTTCGTTTCTGTTCATTTACGTACGGATGATTATTAAGTACACGTGAAACTGTTGAAACAGATACCCCAGCGAGTTCAGCAATTTTTCTTATATTCGTCATCTCATTTTCCTCTTCTCACAAAAATTCTCCCTTGACCTGGTAAGCTTTTCACAATATATCCTTTCCTAGCAAATACATTTTGAAAGGATATACAATTATGCTTCGATTCAAATTAGAATATATATTTTTCATTGGCGGTTTACTCATTCTCGCCATCGGTATTAATATGATGACGACAATTACTTCCTTTGGACTTAGCCCTTATGATTCCTTCTTTATTGCACTATATCAAAATTTCGGCATAAGTATTGGTTTTTGGATTTTCATGATTAACTTTATTTTTACCCTTATCGTACTCTTTTGGGACAAAAAACAAATTACAATCGGCACAATTGTCACAATGATTCTTATTTCTCTTTTTGTTGATTGGGTTGGTTCTATTACGACCATTATGGACATTATCCGCTCTCTTCCAAAATATATAACACTTATTTGCGGAAATCTATTCATCGGAGCCGGAATCGGCCTTTATGTCTCTACAAACCTTTGCGCAGCACCTCAAGAGGCTTTCGTTTTAACTGTTGCTGAGAAAAAGAAGTGGACATTTAGAAGAACAGAAATTTCATTAGCTTTTTTATTTTTAACATTAAGCTTCTTATTAGATGGGCCAATCTATTTTGGAACAATTATCTTATCCTTTACAACAGGTTGGATTATTCAAGCATTTATTCAAGTTGGTACGCAAATTTTAAATAGAAAAAAACCTATTAAGCAAGCCGCTTAATAGGTTTTTTCATTTTATTAGAAGAGATACTACTTAGCATCTCCTTCAATCCGATAGTTTGCTTTCAAACAATCTATTTCTTCATACGATTGCAATGTATGTAGAATGTAATCGTAATCTGCAAGAGAAGCACGATGCGTTACAATTACGATTTCTGCTTTCCCTTTCTCTTCAAGCGGCATTTGAATAATCTTTTCAAAGCTAACACCGCGCTCTGAGAACAATGACGTGATTTTTGCGAACACACCAATTTCATCTTTCACATGCAGTCTTAAAAACTTTTTCACAACAATTTCATCTGGCTCTTTTAATACTTTTTTATACTGAGGAGATACCGCACTATTTCCGTTTACACCTAACCTAATATTTTGCATTACAGCAACTAGATCTGAAACAACAGCTGTCGCTGTCGGTAAGCTTCCTGCTCCCGGTCCATAAAACATCGTTTCTCCTACCGCTTCACCATACACATACACAGCGTTATATTCATTTTGTACTGCCGCAAGAGGATGTGCATTTGGAAGTAAAGTTGGTTCAACTGTAACCTCTAATTTTTCACCATCTCGCTTTGCAAGACCAATTAATTTAATTGTATAGCCTAAGCTCTTACTATATTCAATATCTTCTGCTGTAATAGAAGTAATTCCTTTTACCTTCACATCTCCAAGCTCTACATTTGTAGAGAAACCGAGAGTAGCCAAAATCGTCATTTTCCTTGCTGCATCTAAACCTTCTACGTCTGATGTTGGATCTGCTTCTGCAAATCCAAGCTGCTGAGCTTCTTTTAACACGTCGTTATATGCTCTCCCTTCGTCTGACATTTTCGTCAAAATAAAATTTGTCGTTCCATTTACAATTCCCATTACTTTCGTAATAAGATCTGAAGAAAGTCCTTCTACGATGCTTCGTAAAATCGGAATTCCTCCGGCTACACTTGCTTCATAAAACAGATCCGCCTTATTATCCTTTGCTACCGCTAATAATTCCGCTCCGTGTAACGCCATTAAATCCTTATTTGCAGTCACAACGTGCTTCCCACTTTGTAAAGCTTGTAAAATATATGTTTTTGCATCATCAATGCCGCCCATTACTTCGATGACAACATCAATATTAGGATTATCTAAAATTTCATTCACATCTTGTGTTAATAGAGTAGAAGATACCTCGACCTCCCTCTCCTTCTCAATGTTTTGCACTAACACTTTCGTTACTTTCACTGAACAACCAACTTGGTGTATAAGTCGTTCTTGATGATCTGTAATAATACGAACTACACCGCTACCAACTGTCCCAAGACCTAATAACCCCACTTGAATTTCTTTCATAATACTGTCCACCCCTCAAAATTGTGTTTAGATGAATTATATAGACGAAAAATCTGAAAAACAATGAATTTAGAACATTCGGAAAAATAAAGGTTATTCTTTACAAGGAAAACGCTACCACGTGTTACACAATCTTTCTTTACAAGACATAAGGGGTTTCTTGATACACGTAATAATTCAACCAATTAGAGAATAATAAATTCCCATGACTTCTCCACCTAACAAGCGGCTTCTCATCTGGATTATTATGTTTAAAGTAATTTCTTGGCACATCAATATTTAATCCTTTTTGACGGTCACGTTCGTATTCTTGCTTTAACGTATCACAACTATATTCACTATGTCCGAGTGCGAAAACTTGCCGTCCCTCTTGCCCAATAACAAGATGAACACCCGCTTCTTCAGAATTGGCTAATAACGTTAATTCTTTTACGGTTTCAATATCGCTCTCTCGTACTTCTGTATGACGAGAATGCGGAGCAAAAAATACTTCATCAAACCCTTGTAACAATTTCACATGTTGCTCACGAACCTCATGTTCAAATACACCAAACATTTTTTCCGCAAGAGGATACTTCGGCACACCATAGTGATAATACAAACCCGCTTGTGCCCCCCAGCAAATATGAAGCGTAGATGTTACATTCGTTTTTGAGTACTCCATAATACGTCTAAGCTCTTCCCAATAATCTACTTCTTCAAAAGAAAGAGTTTCAACTGGGGCTCCTGTAATAATGAGTCCATCAAATTTTTCATTCTCAATATCACGGAATGTTTTATAGAAGCTCGTTAAATGGTCCTGCGCTACATTACGAGACAGATGCGATTCCATATGAAGTAAATGAACATCTAATTGCAGCGGTGTATTTCCAATTAGACGCAGTAATTGCGCCTCTGTTTCTTGCTTTGTAGGCATTAAATTTAATATGGCAATTTTCAAAGCACGTATATCTTGTGTTACTGCTCGCTCCTTCGTCATTACAAAAATATTTTCCTTCTGCAATACTTTGCGAGCTGGTAAATCTTTATCAATTATGATCGGCATGTTGTTTGCCTCCGACTAGCGCCACTTCTAAATCTGCAATAATATCAGAAACATCTTCTATACCGACCGATAAACGGATTAAATCCGATGTAACGCCAGCTAAACGCTGATTTTCTGCGCTTAACTGTCTGTGCGTCGTACTAGCAGGATGTATGACGCACGTTCTTGCATCAGCTACATGCGTTACAAGAGTTGCCAGTTTTACATTTGCGATAAATTCTTTTGCTGCTTCTAATCCGCCTTTAATACCGAAAGTTAAAACTCCACTAGCACCTTTTTTCAAATACTTTTGTGCTAACGAGTAATTTTCATTACTATCTAATCCCGGATAATTCACCCACTCAATACGATCATGATTAGCAAGCCACTTGGCAACTGCGAGAGCATTTTCACTATGACGCTCCATTCGTAAATGCAATGTTTCCAGGCCAATATTGCTAATATATGCATTGAATGGGCTCATACAGTTTCCATAGTCTCTTAATAACTGAACGCGTGCTTTCACAATATAAGCTGCTGCTCCAAAATTTTGAACATAACTCACACCGTGATAACTCGGATCAGGTTCAACAAGCTCAGGATATTTTCCATTTGTCCAATCAAAGTTTCCTCCGTCAATAACAATGCCGCCTAAAGAGCTTGCATGACCATCGATATATTTCGTCGTTGAATGAACGATAATGTTTGCCCCATGTTCAAACGCCTGGCATAAATAAGGCGTCGCTAATGTATTGTCAACGATAAAAGGTACTTCTAATTCTTTTGCTGCCGCTGAAAGTTCTTTGAAATTCAAAACGTTCATTGCTGGATTTCCTAGCGATTCTGCATAAACGAGTTTTGTCTTATCGTTAGCAAGTGCCGCAATTTCATCTGCTGTTAAATTGGGATTAAAGAACGTAACATCAATGCCAAGCTTACGTAAACTTACTCCAAATAAATTAAATGTTCCCCCGTAAACTGTTGAAGAACAAAGAAGGTGATCTCCACTACTACAAATATTTAAAACTGCTAGCATAATGGCCGCCTGCCCAGAAGCTGTCGCAACAGCCCCTACACCGCCTTCTAAATCTGATAATTTTTGCTCAAATGCAGCTAAGGTAGGATTTCCAATACGCGTATATATATATCCTTCTGCCTCTAAATTAAATAGTGCCGCTAAATCATCCGAAGTATCGTATTTATACGTTGTACTTTGATAAAGTGGCAAAACACGCGGCTCACCATTTTTTGGCGTATAGCCACCTTGCACACAAATTGTTCCTTTTCCCCATGATTCTCCCATCTCTCATTCTCCTTTCTTTTATACAAAATAAAAAACTGCCCCTTTCCTGAAAACAAGAAAGGAGCAGTTTGAAAACACGCTCTAAAGGCTCTTTCTTATCTCTCAGGATTATTACCTGCAGGATTTGGCACAATTCCGTTATACGGCTGTTGCCAAGGTTTCATCGGGCCTGTCCCTCCACCTTTTCTTGATAAGACTATGCAATTACCGTTGATTTTATAGCAATAATTTCCTGATGTCAATCAGTTTTTCTGAATGTTCTAAATTAAATGCGAAAACTTTAATATAAACAACAAAAGAAATATATTCCATATTCATTTAAAAAAGACCTTTTAAAAACCTCGATCAATATATAGAATTAAATAAGTAGTTTAAACGTATAGGTTCAAGATTCTCACGCTTATTCAATATATTGAATAAGTCAACCTCTCAAAAAGATACTATATATATTCAATTCATTTCACACTAGCATATTTAATCCTTTCTACATTAAAACTTACATAACGGAGGTATAACATGACAAATAAAAAGGACATGCACTATATACTCATCCTATATGGCATTCTTTTAGGCTCTATAGTAGGAGCTACAGTCTGGTTATTTTTAGTTACAATAAATATCGGAATTCACTTTATTTGGGGATACTTACCTACTATTTTCTCCTCTCCCCCTTATTACACCATTTGTGTAACAATTATCGGTGGTATCCTCGTTGGTTTAACACAAAAATACTTTGGTACATATCCACGTCTTATGCCCGAAGTGATGGCTGAATATAAAAAAACAGGTAGAATTGAATACAGTTTTGTACATAAAGCTACTTTAACTGCGATTATCGTTTTAATATTTGGAGCTAGTTTAGGCCCAGAAGCAGCACTTGTTGGAATTATCGGTGGACTTTGTACATGGGTAGGAGATCGCTTTAAATTTGCTTTAAAGGGAATGAATGAACTAACAGAGGTTGGAATTGGCGCTACTTTAAGTGTAATTTTTAATGCACCATTATTCGGTTACTTAGCCCCGAATGAAAATGAGGGTGAACAAATTAACGAATTTTCTAAAGGAAAAAAAGCAATTGTATATTTAGCTACCACTTTTGCCGGTTTTTCCGTTTATTTATTGCTTAGTAAACTCGATAATCGTGGATCCTTTATTGTTGATTTCGGAGAAGGTTCCCTTTCTCTTAATGAATGGATCGCCTTTCTACCACTTGCTAGCATCGGTGCTATAGTTGGTTTCTTTTATTTCAAATTAGAATTCACATTAGAGAAATTAATCCATCCCTTCAAGGAATACAAGGTATCACTTGGAATTATAGGCGGTATTTTATTGGGGATTACAGGAACTTTTCTCCCGTACACGTTATTTTCAGGGGAACATCAATTAAAAGATTTAGTTGTTGAATGGAGCCATTTATCCTTCTGGGTACTACTTCTTTCCGGGGTTTTAAAATTATGTATTACTGCCGTTTGTTTAAATACGGGTTGGCGCGGCGGACATATTTTCCCTATTATATTTGCTGGATCAAGTATCGGATACGCTATAGCTTCTATTCTTCCTATAGACCCAATCGCATCTGTGGCCATCGTAACAACAGCAATTTCAAGCTATGCGTTACGAAAGCCAATAGCTATAACCTTGCTATTACTTATGTTTTTCCCGCTCAATTTACTATTACCAATGCTCGGGGCGGCAGCGATTGGTAATGCATTTCCACTTCCTAAAAACAACGCAGCTACAAACGAATAAAAATAGGCAGTAGGGACAAAAGTTCCACTGCCTATTTTTATTACACATGCTGTTTTAATAGCGCGTATAACTCTTCAAAACTATGCACTTCATATGTTGGCACAATCTCGCTATTATTTGGTTTCTTTTCTGGATTAAACCAACAAGTATCAATTCCCGCTACATATCCACCTTTAATATCAGCACTTAACGAATCCCCAATAATGAGCCCTTCTTCAAAAGAAAAATTAGGAATCCTTTCAAAAACATAATCAAAATACTCTTTCATCGGCTTTTGGAATCCCGTATCTTCAGAAACAAAAATATCTTTAAACAATGAATGTAATCCTGCATTACGTAAACGTTTATCTTGCGTCTTAAAAATACCGTTTGTCACTACATATAAATCATACTCACTTTGAATTTGATTTATAAATTCAAATGCACCTTGCATGAGTTGGTCTCCTTCTTCTAAGTAGCTACGATAATTATTTTCGAATAATATCCCATCTACCTCTTCCCCGTACTCTTTAAACAAAATCGAAAATCGTGTATTTACGACTTCATCACGGTTTATTTCACCTTCTTCAAAAGCATCCCAAAGGCTTTTATTAATTTTTTTATACTGCGCTTCCACCTCGCTAGTTAAAGGAATCCCTTTCTCTTCAAAGAGCATACGTAACGCCACTTTCTCCGCCTTCTGAAAATCTAACAATGTATCATCTACATCAAATAGCAATGTTTTATATTTTTTCATAAACCCCTCACACTCTCTTTTCTACAAAAACAAATTTACATAAATCGTATCATTCTTCCTTGTAAAAATAATAGGAGATATCTCATACTACAAACAGGGGTGAAAATATGAAAATTAGTAAAAATGAGAAAGAAATTTATCAATACATGCAAATTCATCAATTCCATACTCTTTTTTCCTTTCATGTCTTACCATATGTAGAACTACATTCTTTTCAAAAGAAAGAGATGATATGTAAGGAGGGAATCGACCTCCCCTATCTCTATTACTTAATTTCCGGGAAAGCAAAAATATATATGAGCCATAAAAATGGGAAAGTCTCTTTAATTAATTTTATTCAAGCACCTTCATTCATTGGAGAATTAGGATTAATTGGCGTAGAATCTGTTACAAAAGCGGTTGAGGTGATTGAAGATTGTATTTGCTTAGCGCTTCCTCTTAAAGATTGTCAGCATCTTTTATTGCAAGATGCTACCTTTTTACAGAAACTATGCAAATTTATTGGAGAAAAAACAATTACCCGAACAGAAAATTACGCCAAAAACTATAGTTATTCGTTTGAAAACCGATTAGCTGCGTTTATTCTATTAACGGAACAAAATAATTGCTATACCGAAAAACATACTGAGGCCTCAGAATACTTAAACGTCAGTTACCGCCATCTTTTATATGTATTAAACCAGTTTTGCCAGCAAAACTATTTAAAGAAAGAAGGCCGAACATATTATATACAAGATCGAAATCAATTAGAAAAACTTGCTGACGAGCTGAAAGTATAAAAAACAGCATTAACATAAAAGTTAATGCTGTTTTTTGAGTGGCGATTATAATTTTAATTAAAATTTGCTTGCTACTTTAGCTGCTTCTTCAAGACCTGCAGTAATGATTTCTTCAGCTTTATCTGGGAATTGGTTATGTCCCTCGATAACTACCGTTTCCATGTTTGTTGCACCGAAGAAGCCCATCATGCTTGCTACATATTTAACAGCCATTTCTACTTCAGCTGCTGGTCCTTCAGAATATACGCCGCCGCGTGCATTTAATAACGCAATTTTCTTATCTCCAATAAGTCCGACTGGACCTTCTGGTGTATATTTAAACGTTTTACCAGCACGGTTTAAATAATCAATATACGTGTGTAATACGGCTGGAATCGTTAAGTTCCATAATGGGAAACCGAAAACAACTTTATCAGCTTCTAAGAATTGATTTAAATACTTATCAGCAACTGCTACTACTTTTGCTTCTTCTTCTGTTAAATCAAATCCTCTGCTTGCTTTGAATGTACCATTAATCATATCTACGCCTACATATGGTAATTCTTCTTTATATAAATCAAGTTCTACTACTGTATCATTTGGATGTGCTTCTTTATAATTTGCTAAAAATGCCTCGTATAATTTCACACTTACTGCTTGTTCCGCTGGGCGGTTGTTTGCTTTTACAAATAAAACTGTTGCCATGATTCTTTTCCTCCTACTACTCACTCTTATGTTGTTATATATTACTTACGAAAAAGGATTACTCCCTTGTAATTGTTGTTGCTTACAAATACATTTTATCTTTATATCAAGACAATTTCGTCCTCACATAGACGTATTTTTTCATAAAAAAAGTCCACCTTCTAAAGGCGAACTAGGTCTTACGACTTTTGTCTTATACAATTCCGTTTTTTACTGCATATAATGCTGCTTGTGTGCGATCGGATAAATGTAACTTACTCAAAATACTACTCACATGAGCTTTAACCGTTTTTTCTGTAATAACTAAAACAGCGGCGATTTCTTTATTACTCATCCCTTTCGCTAATAGCTGCAATACTTCATTTTCTCTTGCAGTTAGCACATCCACTTGAATGGAAAGCTCTTCTTCTTTCTCTTCCTCCGGTAATGTTTGAGAGAGAAGAGCATTTGCTACATCGGGATGTAATTGAATATTCCCCTTATACGCGCTTCGAATAGCTTCAACAAGTTGATCTGGTTCTACATCTTTTAAAATATAACCACTTGCTCCAGCTTTCAATGCTGGCAATACATGAGCCTGATCAGAAAAACTAGTTAAGACAATTACTTTCACATTTGGGTATTCTTTTTTAATGCAGGCTGTTGCCTCAATTCCATCCATCTCAGGCATATATAAATCCATTAATACGACATCTGGACTCGTTTCGCCTACTTTCACTAACGCCTCTTTTCCATTATTGGCTTCCCCAACTAATTCAAAATCTTCCTGTGTACTTAGAAAAAACGCTAATCCTTTTAAAACGACTGTATGATCATCAACTAACAATACTTTTATTTTCACAAACTTCCCTCATTTTTCACATCATAATGGTACATTTACTTTTACACTCGTTCGTTTCTCGCTGCTTGTAATTTTAATCGTCCCACCAACTAATTCTACTCTTTCGCGCATCGTAGTCATACCGAGTGATTTCTTCTCTTTTATATCCTTTTCTACAAAGCCGTTTCCTTGATCGACTATTTCTAATGATACATTCTTCTCCGTCACTTTGAAATAAATCGTCGCTTCCCTGACATTTGCATGCTTACTTACGTTATTTAAAGCTTCTTGTCCAATTCTCCAGAACGCTTCTTCTACTACGCGAGGTAAATCACGAACACCTGTAACTTGTTCCCGAATTTTCAATCCCAAACTTTCACCATATTGTTTTAAAGCTGGTAATAGTCCTTTCTCTAATCCCGCTGGACGTAGTTGCCAAATTAACGTCCTCATTTCTTTTAAGGCACCTTGTGCTAATTCACGCATCTCATACAAAGACTGATCTGCCTTTTCATTTTGACCCTTTAAGACAGCTTCAGCACCTTTCGTCATAAACGTTAATGAAAACAACTTTTGTGAAACAGAATCATGTAAATCTCTTGCTAACCGGTTTCTTTCTTCCATTCGTACAAGTTCGCGGCGTTGCTCATTTAACCTTAAATTTTCTATCACGAAAGAAATATGATTTGTTATTGCTTGAAGTACATCTGTCGTATTCACATCAAATTCACCATTATTTGAACTAACACATAAAACACCAAATATGTGACTTTGAATCTGTATTGGTGAGGCAATAACCGTCCTATTAGAGGCTATCTTATGACTGATTTGATGGTTTAATAAAATAGGTTCACCTTTTTCTAGTGCTTCTTTCGCTGCTTCTTTTATATCCTCTTGTAATTCTTCCTGGCAATAAGATGCCCGCAAGGCTAATTCTTTCTCTTCCCTAATAAAGAATGCGACTTGATTCCACTGAAACACTTCACCTAATTGATTTACAACTTTTTCAGGCAATATATTAAATTGATGAATCGTTCTTAAAACTTGAATGAACCGTTCTAATTTCACATAATAATGCGCTCTTCGCTTTTCATTTTCATATAACTTTGCTCGTTTTAAAGCCGTTCCAATTTGGAAAGCAACTGATTGAAGCAATACTAATTCTTCTTCTGAAAAATGTGTTTTACCTGGGCTTGCCACATTTAACAAACCAAATTTTTCTCCTCCAGCCTTTAAAGGAACCGTAGCATGATGAAGAATTCCTTCTGTATCTCCCCAATTATATTCAATTGCATTATTAATTCTTTTACATTCAATAATATTAACAGCTCGCTCTAACTTTCCATCCACAAAGCCACGTAAACACCAACATTCCCCTTCACACATCGGGCGTTTGTTTTCATATGTAAGTGCCTCTGGTAACTGGTAATCGATTAATTTCGTATATCTCCCATTTTCATCCGCAAGAAAAATCCATCCTGTCGTTAAACCTGTTACACTAAGTAATTTTTCTAGCACTGCTTGCAATACATGATATGTATCATTTGATGTATTTAGCGTTTCTGCAATTTCTTTTAATATAACTAATTCATTTGTACGATTATCTCGAAACATACTTAATCTCCTACATACAAGATTTTAAATCTCCCCTAAAGTAAATCATCTACTTTTCACTTTGTACTTATTCGTAACATTGATATAATGGTGAAAACATAGTTTTCATTATATCACTTGAGGGGGCTTTCATAATGACATTAAATAAGGCACTTACTATCGCTGGTTCTGACACAAGTGGCGGTGCTGGTATACAAGCAGATTTAAAAACATTCCAAGAACTTGGTGTATACGGAATGACATCTCTTACGACAATCGTAACGATGGATCCACATAACGGTTGGGCACATAACGTATTCCCAATTGCGGCTTCTACATTAAAACCACAATTAGAAACAACTATTGAAGGTGTTGGCGTAGATGCTTTAAAAACAGGTATGCTTGGATCAGTAGAAATTATCGAAATGGTTGCAGAAACAATTGAAAAGCACAATTTCAAAAATGTAGTAGTTGATCCTGTTATGGTATGTAAAGGGGCCGATGAAGCATTACACCCTGAAACAAACGACTGCTTACGTGACGTTCTTGTTCCAAAGGCATTAGTTGTAACGCCAAACTTATTTGAAGCGTATCAATTAAGTGGTGTGAAAATTAATTCTCTTGAGGACATGAAAGAAGCTGCAAAGAAAATCCATGCTTTAGGTGCTAAATACGTACTAATTAAAGGTGGTAGCAAACTAGGTACAGAAACTGCTATTGATGTATTATATGACGGTGAAACATTCGATCTTCTAGAATCAGAAAAGATTGATACGACAAATACACACGGTGCAGGTTGTACATATTCTGCTGCAATTACAGCAGAACTTGCAAAAGGAAAAACTGTAAAAGAAGCGGTAAAAACTGCAAAAGAATTCATCACAGCTGCAATTCGTCATTCATTCAAAATTAATGAATATGTAGGACCAACACATCACGGTGCATACCGCAAATTCGTTGCACAGAAAGAGCTTGTCTAATAATAAACTAAAAAAAATACTAAAACCGACAGAGCATTCATTGTTCTGTCGGTTTTAGTATTTTTTGCAAAAATGTTTTAAAGTACTCCTCGAATTCCTATGATGCTGAACTAACTTGGTTTCTACCATTTCTTTTTGAATAATATAATGCATCATCCGCTGCTTGAATAAATTGCTCAGGTGATTTTTTATACTCTGAAATCCCAACAGAAACTGTAATTTTAATTTTTGTTCCGTTTTTCAGTTGGAATGAATGCTTTTCAACAGCTAGTCGAATTTGTTCCCCTATACGAGTTCCAAATGCTAATCCCTTTTTCGGTATCAATAAGGCAAATTCTTCGCCACCCTTTCGAAAAACCAAATTAGAGAATGGTCCATTCTCTAACAAAATACGCCCTACTTGTTTTAACACTTCATCCCCAGCAGGATGACCGTATGTATCATTTACATACTTAAAGTGATCAATATCGATAAGTACTAAACAGAGCGAATCATTTTTCATATACTTGTTATCAATATGACGATTCATCTCTAAATCAAATTGCCTTACATTCCCCAGATTCGTTAATGCATCTATCGTTGCATAATGCTTCATCGTTTGAAATAATTCATTTGATTGCAATACGTAACTTGCACTTACAAATGTGACGTATGCCGCTACAATATAACAAACTAAATATAATGAAACTACATACATATCCTTAAATAAAATATAAAGTGGCAGTATTAAAATAGACAGACTGTACACATTAAACCCTATCCATTTTGCAAATATAGAAATTTTCATTCGCCAAATAAGGGTAATGCCCATCCCCGTTGCCACGATAGTATAGCAAGCCAATTCGGAGGCTAAAGAATACTCAGTAAAAAATACCCGGGTTATTAAAATGATTATAACTGTTATACTACTAGCTATTGGGCCACCAATCATAATTGCCAAAACAACAGCTAAATAACGTAAATCCAACATAATATCTTCAATATGTACACCAAAGTGCATCAACAATATACTCAATATTCCAGTTAAAATACCGACCAAACATTTCTGCCAAAAAGAGAATCCTTCTTTTAATGGCCTATCTCTTACAAGCTGAGCACCCACAAAGATAAAGGAAAGAATGATTGTCATATTTACAAATAAATCTCTGAACATAAAATGATCTCCCTACTTTTTCTTTTCCATCTATCCCTTTCTATATGCTATTGTATTACGGAATCCCTATAATTCCCAATATTTTTTTACTGTTCCACGTGGAACAGCAAAATAAAAAAGGAGACGAAATTTCGTCCCCTCCATTAGCAACATCGTGATATCTTTCCGCCTTTTGCATTAAATCTAGCCTCTTGTGCCTCAGCAAAAAATTGCTTTTGACATAGAATTTTCTCTTCTGGATGATGCGCTTTCATATGATTTACATACGTTTCATAACTTGGAACTCCAACAAGTAAACTAATAAATTGCTTTCTCTTTCCCCATACGTCCCGTAAACTTTTAAGCATAGTTCCTCGACTCACTTTCATCTCTAGGAATATATGGCGCCTCTTTTAGCGGCATCGGCTTATTTCTTAATACTTGGATCCAAATTCGAAGTGCAGAAATTAATACAGCTATTACAACTATCATAAAAATCCCACAAAGTGCTGCATCAATATAATCATTGAAAATAATTTGCTTCATCTGAGCGACATTTTTAGCTGGCGCTAACACTTTCCCCTCATCTAACGCTCCCTGAAACACCTTTGCGTGGGATAGAAATCCTATTTTAGGATTTTCATGAAATAGCTTTTGATAACCAGCTGTCATTGTTACAATAAGCAATCCAACAGTTGGAATAAGTGTCACCCAAACATATGCTTTTTTCCCCATTTTGAACAAAATTGTCGTTCCAAGTAATAATGCAATCCCCGCTAGCATTTGGTTTGCAATACCAAAAAGTGGCCATAGCGTATTAATTCCGCCAAGAGGATCTACCACCCCTTGATATAAAAAGTACCCCCACCCTATTACACATAGTGTTGTAGCTATCACATTTGCTAATGTAGAATCTGTTTTCGCAAGTGGCTTATATACATGACCTAAAATGTCTTGAATCATAAATCGCCCTACACGTGTTCCAGCATCAATCGTCGTTAAAATAAATAGTGCTTCAAAAAGAATCGCAAAATGGTACCAAAATGCCATCATCGCCGTTCCGCCCATTACTTGTGAAAATATATACGCCATACCAATTGCTAATGTTGGTGCGCCACCTGTACGTGATAAAATGGTCTGTTCTCCGACATTAACAGCAAGTTCTTTTAATTCATTCGGTGTAATAGCAAATCCCCATGAGGAAATAACTTGAGCTGCTTGTGATACATCAGTTCCAATTAGTGCTGCTGGGCTATTAATTGCAAAATAAGTTCCTGGTGTTAATACACAAGCTGCAATCATAGCCATCGCCGCTACAAACGACTCCATCAACATCGCTCCATAACCAATTGGCCTTGCATGGCCTTCTTGCTCAATCATTTTCGGTGTCGTACCTGATGAAACGAGAGCGTGGAATCCAGACACAGCACCGCAAGCTATTGTAATAAATAAGAACGGAAATAAATTTCCAGAGAAAACAGGACCTGTCCCATCAATAAATTGAGATACTGCCGGCATCTTTAAATCTGGAGCTACAACTAAAATGCCAATTGCTAATCCAAGTATCGTTCCTATTTTTAAAAATGTACTTAAATAATCTCGTGGTGCAAGAAGCATCCAAACTGGTAATGCTGATGCAATAAATCCATATACGATAAGCATAATAGCAATTGTCTCACCACTAAAAGTAAACATACTTGCAAGCGTCGGATTTTCTGCTACATATTGTCCTCCAACAAGAGATAAAACTAGTAGAATAATACCAATTACTGATCCTTCTCCTACACGTCCTGGCCTAATGTAACGCATATAAACTCCCATTAAAATAGCAATTGGAATCGTTGCTGCGATTGTAAACATTCCCCACGGGCTTCCAACGAGCGCCTTCACGACTACTAAAGCTAATACCGCTAATAAAATTATCATAATACCTAAAATACCAATCATCGCAATTAATCCTGTAACAGGACCAATCTCATCTTTAATCATTTCTCCTAATGATTTACCGTTACGTCTCATTGAAGCAAATAAAATTACAAAATCTTGTACAGCTCCAGCAATAACTACTCCAACAATAATCCAAATTGTCCCGGGTAAATAACCCATCTGCGCCGCCAAAATTGGACCTACTAAAGGACCTGCCCCTGCAATCGCTGCAAAGTGATGACCGAATAAAACCCATTTATTTGTCGGAACATAATCCTTCCCATCATTTAATGTATGAGCAGGTGTTTGCCTATTATTATCTAGTCCAAAAACTTTCCTCGCTATAAATCTACTATAAAAGCGATAAGCAATCGCATACACTGATACAGCAGCAACTAATAGCCATACAGCATTAATTGTTTCGCCTTGAGATAAGGCTATTACACCAAAAGCAAATGCTCCTAGTGCTGCAATAACTCCCCAAAGTAAAATTGACTTCAACGTTTTCACATACAATCCCCCCATTACTACTTCTTAGTGGAGATTGTACTAAATTTTCTGAATATTTAAGTTAAATCCTCCTTATCATGAAGGATTTCTAGTTTATCATGTTAAAATTCTCTCATTACTTGTCATAGTTCAATTTTATTTCGAAGTCGTTTTACATAATTACGACTTACTGGAATCGGTTGCTCATCGTACCCGTCTAAATACAAATTATACGTGCCATTATAATAAGGTTTAAGTTCTTGTACATATAACATATTAATTAAATAACTTTTATGTACACGTAAAAAATCATATGCATTAAGCTTATTTTCTAATTCCTGAAGTGTGTATGTTGAAATATGATGATTATTCGTTGTATAAATTGAAACTGTTTTATTTTCCTTATTTTTACTTACATATATAATATCCTCTGGAAAAATATATCTAATTCCCTCATGGCCTTCTATCGGCAGTTTACGCAAATGACTCTTTGCTTTCTCACTTTTTTCTTTCCCCATTTTATATAAAATGAATTGTAAATCTTCTTCACGAAATGGTTGCAATAAATAATAAAATGCTTGGAAACGAAAAGCTGTAATTGTCTCTTCTATATCCTCACCAATAAAAATAAATTTTGTATAACAATTCACTTCTCGTAACAAGCTCGAATATTCAAAACCAGTGCCGTCTACTAATTGCGAATTTAAAAAAACAAAATCAGGTGTATGTTTTTTCATTATTAGCAAAGATTCTGTTCCGGTTCTCGCTTCAAAACATTCTACATTCCGAATGTTCTCAGTAAAGTACTCAACTAATTTTCTTCGCTCTTCTGTCTCTTCCATGATAAGTAAAATTTTCATTTATCCAACCACCTAATTCCTTTGTCCATATGTCTTGTTGTATACATTCGCTTTAGTAAGAAACAATCCCTTTTTCTTACTATACCATTATTTATCTAAAAAAACAGAAAAAAGGAAACCACTTTGGTCTCCCCTTTTCTTTTACCTCGATTGGTGCGTGCTAATAATCAACAGGGAATGGACAAAACCTCCACTAATTAAAGTTTCACTTTATACCAATTCCTGCTGCTTTGTTTCTTTCCCAAGTATAATCACAGCAAGTGCCCCAATTAAAATTGATACACAGAAAATCGTAAATATTAGCGATAGCGAAGCTTGTGAAGCAACTAAATATCCTACTAATAGTGGTCCAAGAATACCACCAATACGTCCAAATGCCGCTGCCATTCCTGCACCTGTACCGCGAATAACTGTTGGATACTGTTCAGGTGTGTAAGCGTATAATGCACCCCAAGCACCTAAGTTAAAGAAGGATAATAACATACCCGCAACTATTAATGCTGTTAATGAATCCGCGATTCCGAACACATAAGCACTACATGCTGTACCAATTAAATACGTAACCAATACAAATTTACGACCAAGACGTTCAATAAACCATGCTGCTGTAAAATATCCTGGTAATTGAGCTAATGTCATAATAAGTACGTACTGGAAACTTTTTATTAAACTAAAACCTTTCAGTACCATTACACTAGGTAACCAAAGGAACATTCCATAATAGGAAAAGACCACACAAAACCATAAAATCCATAACATAATTGTTGCTTTACGATACTTCCCAGACCAAACCGATTTTATATTCTCAATAACAGATGGCCTTTTTTCAACCTTTTGAAACCTTGGGGAATCGGGTAAATTCCATCTTAAATATAAAGCATATAAAGCCGGAACGGCACTTAATACCATCGCAACTTCCCAACCGTATTTAGGAATCACAAAGTACGAGATAAGAGCTGCAATTAACCAGCCACCAGCCCAAAAGCTTTCTAATAGTACAACTATTTTCCCACGTTCGTGCGCTTCAACACTCTCTGATACGAGGGTAGATGCAACTGGGAGTTCTCCGCCGAGTCCCATACCAATTAAAAAGCGTAACACGAGGAACATTGTAAGTGTCGTCGTTAAGGCTGTTAAGCCACTACCAATAGAAAATAGTAATAATGTAATAATGAAGACCGATTTCCGTCCTATTTTATCTGATAGTACCCCAAAGACAAGCGCTCCTACAGCCATACCAATTGAGTTAATACTACCTATCCAACCCATCTCTTGAGTACTTAATCCCCAATCTTTTTGCAACGCCACTATTACAAATGAAAGCATTCCAACATCCATTGCGTCAAATAGCCATCCAAGCCCCGCTATACCAAGTAGCTTTCGCTTCGAAATTTCTTTTACCTTGCTCACAAGAAGTCCTCCTTACACAGCTGTCTTTACACATAATTTTACATGTGTGTATTGTATAAGTAAAATACTTTCGTGTAAAAAATTCTCCTTCATCATTCCCCCAAAGTAAAATGTTTATCAAAAATAAACAAATAAAAAAAGTAGCGATGTTCCGCTACTTTTTTGAACGCATTACTTCTTTTAAAAACTCAGCTAGTACTAACTGACGACGCCAGCGTGTTGGATTACTACATAATCTGTAAAACCACTCTAAGTGAATAGCTTGGATCCATTTTGGCGCACGTTTTACCTCTCCAGCCCACACATCTAAACTACCGCCTACTCCAACAGCCATTTTCGTTTCTAAACGATGCTTATTGTTTTGGATAAAGTTTTCTTGTCTTGGGAAGCCCAGCGCAACAAGTAATAGATCTGGTTTTGCTTCTTGAATACGAGAAACAATATTCTCTTCTTCTTCTTGTTTAAAATACCCATCTTGTGTACCCACAATAGATACAGCCGAATATGTCTTCGTTAAATGATTAGCTGCAGCTTGTACAACATGTGGTTTTGCACCTAATAAGAAAACAGATACTGGTCTATTATCTTCCGATAACTTTGCAAGTAAATTACACATTAAGTCAAAACCTGCCACACGCTCTTTTAACGGTGTACCAAGCATACCACTCGCTTTAACAACCCCGATACCATCAGGTGTAATTAAATCTGTATTTAATAATGTTTTATGGAATTTTTCATCCTTTTTTGCGCACATAACAATTTCAGGATTCGCTGTTACTACCTGAAAAGTATGAGTTTGCTCCAATTCTAGTTGTTTCTTTAAATATTGGATTGTTTCATCCATTGTCATTGTAGAAAAAGGAACACCTAGAATATCAACCGTTTGTACTGCCATATTTAACTATCCTCTCTATCATTAAAGGTTTTTCGCTATTAATTGCTTATATGTTTCTTTCGTATCTTCATATAATTTTTGAAGTGAGAAGTTCATAGTAGCATGCTCATAAATATGTTTACCCATCGCTGCTAACTCTCCAGTTTTCCACTTATCATACGCTTCTTCTAATGCCGATGCTAACGCTTTTCCATCACCAGTTGGCACAATCCACCCGTAAGTTTCATCTGCGATTAACGGCTCGATTTCTCCCGCTCTAGTCACAATTGATGGTACACGTTGATTTGCTGCTTCTAATAAAACTAATGGAAATCCTTCGCTATGGGAAGTTAATAAATTTACATGTGATGAAGCAAATAATTGTTTCACATCTTGACGGTGCCCTAAAAATTCAACCTTATCATTAATTCCTTTTTCAGTAGCTAACGCCTTTAACTCTCTTTCTAACGGCCCGTCACCAACTAATAATACTTTAATCTTCTCCAATTTTGTTTGTTGTAACGCATCGAATAAAACTTCATGTCCTTTAACAGGATGCAGACGTGCTACTTGGATTGCCGTAAACACATCTTCATCAATATTAAACATTTCCTTTTTATTATAGCCAGCTGCTTTTTCCTGATCATATTCAATACCGTTATAAATAACATGCATCTTTTCATTTGAAATCCCTAATGCCGCTAGGCTTTTTTTCAACCTATTCGTTACAACAAAAAATAAATCTATATTTTTTAAAGCTTTTAAATTTAACTTAGTAAAAATCCAACCTTTTATGCCTTGTTTAGTAAAGTCTTGAAATGGATCACTATGAATTGTCGTTACCCATTTTGCCGCGAATTTCTTTTTCATTAAAGAAACAAAGAAATTTGCCCTAGGACCGTGTGTATGAACTACATCAAATTTTTCTTTATTAATGAATTCACTTATGTTTTTTAAAATGGATAAATCATAGCGAGATTTTTGTGAAAACACATGAACTTTTATCCCTAGCTCTCTTGCTTCTTTCGCAACAATTCCATCTTCAAATACTGCTAATTCTACTTCACCATCCGGAAACTGATCGAGCAGTGAAATAATATGTGTTTTTCCTCCACCATCTTCTGCTCCTGCATTCATATGCAATATCCTCATATTTTTTCCTCCTTTAAATCCTCGCTACATTTCCATCTATCTTTATTTTACTGTACTAAAAAATAAAAGCTAACAAAAGTTAGCTTTTATTTTTATCATTCAATTTCTAAATCTACAATTAGACAAGCTAACACCACTACAAAGTAAATCCCTACTCCTGGTGCTGTCAAAATATGTCCTGCAATGTACCCAATACCTAGTGCTAATACTAAGCTTGCTGAAATCATTCCATATTTCACATTGAATATTTCCTTAAATCTTGTAACAAATGCTATCAAGATTCTTAAGCCGTAATAAATAAATGGAATCATCATTAACGCAAAACCAATAATTCCGAAATCATAAAACCAATCATGGAAGTCCATTTCAATTAACTTCGGATCTGGTTGCTTTTGTTCATTATACTTAAAGTTACCTGCGTAACCCATTCCGAATAGTTTTTGTGACATTGGCGCTTCTTTAAAGAACTGCTTATGTCTTTCTTCATATACTTGACGTCCGCTAAAAATAAGATTTTCTTGATTTTCTTTCTTTTGCTCTTTCTCAAGCTCTTTCTTAACTTCCGCTTCTATCCTTGCCTTTTCTTCCGGCTTTTCAACTTTATGTTGTTTTTCTTCTTTTTCTTTAATTTCTTTTTCTTTAATTTCTTGTTCTTTTTTCAGTTTATCTTTAATTTCTTGTTCTTTTTGACCTTGATGTGCTACATTTTGTTCTGCTAAATAGTTATTATGAATGCCCATATTTTGTGCTAATGGCGTCTTTTTAAATGTTCCAACTACACCAGCTAATAGGACAATCGCAATTAATGCATTAAGTGCAAGAGATTTTTTGTTCGGATTTTTTCTATCAAATAATAATTGTAGTACAATAATCCCGATTGCTGCCGTTAATGTAGCACCAATTGAGCCCATTCCTACTTTCGTACCAACTTGAATTAAAGAATAAATCATTAGAAGCGATGGAATCCAATATAAAACGTGCTTCACGCTTTTTGTTTTTTGAATAGAGTATAATACCACAATAGGGAAAATAATAGCTAAGATTGACCCTAGTTCATTACCTGCATAGAACCATCCTCGGGAACCAACCTTCATCCACTCATAACTTCCAAAGTCTGTAGAAGTTGTAATAGAAATAACCATAATAGCATTAATAATTAATGTGGAATACACAATGTTATTTCTAACTTTATCGCTAATATTTACTGTCTTCTTCAGTGACTTTAAAGCTAAAATGTATGAACCAAGCATAATATATATATACAATGCTTTTCCAATGAATTTAACTTCTTCTGCGATTACAATAGGACTCTTGATTAACTTGTTATTAATAAATCCTATTCCTAATATAGCTCCTAGTAATACAAGATAAATCAAAAACTTCCTATTTTCTCTTTCTTTTGCCTGAATTAAAATATAAATACCACCTATTGCCATAATGAGGAATCTTACCATAATTCCAACTGTCGCATTTACTTTTAATAACTCAATGCTAAGAGACGTTAATAAATCTAAAACAGGCTGTAAAATAATAAAAAAGAGCAAAAAATGCTCAAATCTGACCCTAGCTTGATTTGCTAACATTCCAAGACCTCCATACAAAATCTTCACATTATCTTTTAATCATCGTTTTCTACTGTTTAAACATACCTAGCAATTATAACATAACTCATATTTAAATTGAGAACTATTTTTTATGCCGAAACTAGTCAAATCTAGCATTATTAGTAACCGAAAACATTGTCCTTTAGCTATCCTTCCCTATCCCTATAAAAGCTATCTAACACATATGCACTTATTTCCGGCCGCACAGAAATATTTTTTTATCATTTTATATAAATGTACAAAGCGGACTTCTCCTATTGTACCATCCCTCTAACTAAGCTACATCAAAAAACGATGCAATGAATCTTCCCACACTTTTTCACTTTACTTTATCGCTACTTATCAAGCATTTTCAAACGCTTTCTTTAGCTATTTCATCCATTTTTCTACATGTAGCGAAAAGTAATTGTTATTTCCAAAACTTTAGTGTATATTTTTTCTCTGGAACATCTTTAAGGGGAAGGAATTAAAGCCATGTTATTAATCGATATATTTACGTTTCTTGGCATTATCGCCGCTGCCATTTCTGGTACATTAGTTGGTTTGAAAAAAGATCTAGATTTATTTGGTGTCCTTTGTTTAGCTGTAGCTACTGCGCTCGGCGGCGGTATTATTCGTGATATTATGATTGGTAACCTGCCTCCTGTCGCATTTGTAAAACCCATTTACTTTTTTGTAAGTGTACTATCAGCATTATTCACATGTATGTTTTTTGAGCGCATCAATAAACTTCAAGTTGTTATTATGCTTTCTGATGCTGTTGGTTTAGGTGTATTTACAGCTATTGGTGCAAATGCAGCAATGTCACATCACGTTGACGCCTCATTTTTAGTCGTTTCAATGGGGGTTATTACAGGTATTGGGGGCGGCATTTTACGCGACATTTGCGCTCAAGATATCCCGTATGTATTCCGAAAAGAGATATATGCAATTGCTTCTATTTTAGGAGCAGTTAGTTTCCTAATTACACATGCAATGGGGGCACACGTCTTAGCTTTCTATGTTTGTTTATTAATAACATTCGTTATTCGTGTAGTCACCGTAATATATAACGTACATTTCCCAGTTTTCTTTAAAACACATGCAAAAATTAATAAGGGCCATTAAGAGAATTCCACATAGAATTCTCTTAATTTATATACAATTCTACATACTATAAAGTAATTATATAAAATTGAAAATGAATTAGAAACTATCCCACAAGTAATGAAGAGTATTCAAGATGATTCCTCGAATATGGCCTTAACAGCAGATAATTGACAACTAGAACTAAACCGATAAGGCGAATCGATACAAAAAAAGAATCCGAAATGGATTCTTTTATTTTCTGAAAAATATTTTTTGGCAATAAAAATAACTCATATAAACACCAAAGCTTTGTAAAATAAACAAAGCTGGCATAATAATATTATAGTATGCCATATCTACTTGAAAGAGCCTTAACGATACATATCCGGTAATTAATAATACAAACAACATATATCCTTCATTTTGCTGTTTCTTAATTAGAAAATGTAATAAAGCTATGGCCATAAACAATGTCACCACTATATATATAAGCTTTTCACATTTAAAAAGAATAGAATTTATTCCCTCATCTGAAAACTGGCTAATAACTGGTTTTAACAGTTTAAATCTTTCTACTTCCATTTCTTTCAACTCTTGATCAATGTGCTCTTTTACACTTTGATTTTTGGATGTTTTTTCTTCATTTTGACTTTTTCCAATTAAAACAGATTGAACATAAGTCTCATTAGAAATCGTATACTGTGACATTCCCATCATCTTGATACCATAGCTCACACCAAAATGAGTACTATAAAATAGAATAAGTATTCCTATCATTTTTAATAATAATTTTTGCTTCGTTGCTGATTGGAATAATTCAGTTAACAGCACATATACAGCTATAAAAATAGGTACAAATAAACCCATTGGGAAAATCATATTGCTAAGCGCAAATAAAACGGCTGAAATTACCCACATATAAGGATGATCCAATCCTTTATATAAAAGTATGTAACAAGCACAATAAAATAAAAATATTGCGAGTGATTCCGCCGTTAATACAGAACTCATAAATATATTTGGAATATATAAAGCATAAAACATTGATGCAATACGACCACACTCTTCTCCAAAGACCAGTGACGCAATGCGATAAATGAAAAATGCAGTTCCTGTACAAAATAAAATATTAAATAGTTGTAAAGCGAATACCGTATCACCAAATATACGAATGATGATCGATTCATAAATAATAAAAGGTAACTGCGCTACATTCTCTATATTATTACCAATTGCAATCTGCTTTGCAGACTCATACATAGCTTTCATATCACCTATTATTGGGCCATCTACAAATAGAACTGTGATAAGTCTTACAACTATAGATATGCTTATAAGAAAGATAAGAAATTGTTTATCTGTAAAACGATATTGCAAAATCGATGCTATTAACAAAATAAGAATAATAAAAATCACTAATACGATTGTAATATTTGTTGTACTTCCTCCAAAAAATTGCTTACTTTTTTCAAAAGCCGACCAACAACTATAAACAAAAAATGCGAGTATCGTACCAATCATTATTTTACTAAAGAAAGACGAAAAATTTGTTTGTATATGATTCATATGTCCATTGCACCTCTACTTCCATTTATAACAAAACGATTCTATCATGAATAGGCACAAGGTTAATAGGGCATTTCTATGACAAATACACAGTCATTATTTTTTCACTTGCAATGTAAGCGAATCCTCTTTTACACTACATTTTATATACGATAAATTTTCTTTCAGTTACATGAATACAAATACAGAAATTTCAATAAAGTGAAACTTTAATCCGCAGGGGTTTTGTTCATCTTCCACTGACTATTAGCCTGCTATTCGCCGGATAATCCTCTTGGAACACTTTACTTCATTAAATATCTAATATGAGTACTCCACTTACACATGTCACTCTGATTGAAAACAGAAAATAGGGGATGAATATATGGAAAAGAAATTCATGCGAGAATCAAAAGCCATTAAAACAACACGTGTTTTTCCTAACGATTTAAATAATCACCAAACACTTTTCGGGGGAAAATTATTAGCAGAAATTGATAGTATCGCTTCAATTGCAGCTGCGAGACATAGCCGCAAACATTGCGTAACAGCATCTATCGATTCCGTTGATTTTTTAACTCCAATTCACCAAGCAGATTCTGTTTGTTATGAAGCATTCGTATGTTATACAGGAAAGTCTTCAATGGAAGTTTTCGTAAAAGTAATTGCAGAGGATCTACTAGCAGGCGAGCGTAGAATGGCCGCAACTTGTTTCATTACATTTGTCGCATTAAAAGACGGAAAACCTTCATCTGTACCACAAGTAATTCCTGAAACAGAAGAAGAACATTGGCTACATACAACTGGTTCAGAGCGTGCAGAAAATAGAAAAAAGGGACGTTTGAAAAGTAAAGAAATGGCTGAAGTGTTAACTTTAAGTAAGCCTTGGAATATGTAATTTCACTTAGCACAGGTAAACATACCCATATGTTTGCCTGTTTTTTTAAATTTATCTTGAGTTAAGATACACATAATCCTTATTGACAATGGGCTACTAACTTGTCCTTTATTTTGCAAGACTATTAGTGTTATAGTATATAAGGCTTACTAAAAATGATACTGCCTATTAATATATAAAGGACGGTGCAATATGTCTGTTGAGATACCAATTGTAATACCTAAAACTTTGATTATTATTCCCGCTTATAACGAAGAAGAAGCGATTGCAGATACATTAACAAGACTTTTAGAACTAAAAGAACACTTTGTAGGGTTAGATATTTGTGTGATTAACGATGGTTCAATGGATAAAACATCTGAAATTGTTACGGCATTCCCGGTCCATCTTGTAAATCTACCTTATAATTTAGGAATTGGGTCAGCTGTACAGACTGGATACAAGTATGCTTATGAGAATAACTATGATATCGCTATTCAATTTGATGCCGATGGACAACATAACCCAGATGATTTATACAAAATCATCCAACCTATTGCTGAAAATCAATGCGATATGGTGCTAGGGTCTCGATTTACGAAAAAAACTGCATACAAGGGAAGTCTTTCAAGACGAATTGGAATATTTTACTTTACCGCCTTATTAAAATTACTAACGAAACAAACATTTATGGATCCAACATCTGGATACCGTGCTATTAATCGCGAAGTAATTCAGATTTTCGCACACAATTATCCAAAAGATTATCCAGAACCAGAAGTACTTATCCACTTAAAAAAGAAAAATCTTCGCATTAATGAAATATCAGTTAATATGCAAGAAAGACAAGGTGGACAATCGTCTATTACACCATTGAAATCTGCATATTACATGATTAAAGTAAGTTTAGCTATATTGATGCAAAAAATTGTGAAAGGTTGATAATCCATGCCTATAATTACCTTTTCATTTATCTTTATCCTATTATTATTTTTCCTGATTATTAACTCGATACGTAAAGGAACTTTAGAAACAAAATATTCTATCCTTTGGATTTTTGTTTGTATCGCAATGGCGATTTTAAGCTCTACAGATAAGATTATAAATTGGATTGGGAAACTATTACACGTAGAATACCCACCATCTGTTTTATTCCTGTTCGGACTTTTATTCTGCTTTATTTTAATTTTTGATTTAACTCGTAAGGTTTCTAAACAGCATCACCAACTTGTAACATTGACACAAGATTATGCGCTGCTAAAACAAAAATTAAATAATAAAGAACAAAATGATTCTTTACACGATGCATAATTAAAAATGACCTACTTTCTATTTTAGAAAGTAGGTCATTTTTATATACCATTTAAATATAATTTTTTGATAGTTTTAATGAAATCATTTACCTACTTTAGAAATGGTCTGCTAACTCTCATGACAGTTGCGACAATCCCTACGCCTATCATTATAAATAACATTGGCATTAATGGAAGTGCATAACGATCATACGCAAAGTATAAGCTATTAAAGTATGTTTGGAATAAAACATTTATCCATAAGAATGAATACTCCCTCCATCTTCTCCAACAAAATACAAATGCTAAGATGGAGCAAATTATGAAACCTATTTTAATTGGTTCATAAATTTTCTTCATATCTTCTCCAGATATATCAAAAATACTAATCGGGGTGCCTGGATAATAATATGCTTTTTCCCAGAAAATTTGTGGTTTTAAAATTAAATAACTTTTTAGCATTGACCTCTTATCTGTATGCCACCATTCCTTAATACGGTCCATCGCTACTTCTTGTTGCTTCGCCATTAATTCATGCGCTTCTATATTCGGATATTCTGCGCGGATGTCCGCATCAATCTCTTCCATACCTTTTCCAGGTGGATAACCTTCACCTTGATATGTGCCAAGTAATAACGGATTCCCTGAACCTGCTGTAAGTGGAATAAATTTATGGAATTGAATATAATTACGCGCCCACCAAGGACCAAGTACAACACATAGTACCAGTACACTAATTAGAGCTTGCTTTATCATTAGACGCGCTGGATAACGTTTTGCTACAAGATATACAAATAACAGAATCGGATATAACGCGATTTGTACCCTGAAATATAGTGCTACAAAGTAGAATAATAAAACAATATAAAAATCTTTCATTGAATGTGTATCTGCTAATTTTAAACTCCAATATAACAGCCCTAATGAGAGAAATAAATACGGACTCTCTGTCAAAGTCAAATTCTCTACTACCACCTCAGGAGGGTATAGTGCTAATAACAACGCTGCAATTAATCCTACAGCTGGATTTAAGATATATGTACCAATCTTATACGTCATATAAATACTTAAAATACCAAAAGTTATCATAACTAATTTCGCACATAAAACTCCTAAGCTTCCGTGTCCAAATATAAAGAATATGCTCGCTAATAAAAGCACTTGTCCTGGCATAATATGGACGGTTGGTTTTGTTGGATCATGATACGTTAACATACCCGTTTCTAAGAAATTGACAGCATTTTTTTGATACATTAAATCATCATTAGCCATTGTTAAATCACTGCCATATGTTATTAAGGTCATGAATCGGAATATTAGGCCGATAACTAAAATAATACCCAATATAATTAACTCCGGTCTTCGAATATACTTGCGTAACATGCTAAAGTTCCTCCCTTTTATCTACAATATTTTTATCTCCTCAGATAAAAATATACATATACATCTTTCCATTATAACCAATTTTAGTATCTGACTTCTATATTTTCAATGATAATTATTATATACATAAAGTTGATTTACAAACTTTATATGCGGTAAACTTATACAGATGTTCTTATAACCTTCTTTTTACAAAAAGATTTATATAATAAAAATTTGAGGAGTTAAAATTCTATGATGGAACAAAACCAACTCGTCTCAGTTGTTATTCCTTTATACAATGCAGAGAAATATATTGAAGAGACGATGCAATCGATACTAGATCAAACATATAAACATATTGAAATTGTCATTGTAGATGATGGAAGTAAAGACCAATCAGCTTCTATCGTAAAAAATCTTGAGAAAAAATATCCAGGACAAATAAAATACATCCCTCAAGAAAATCAAGGTGTTTCTGTTGCTCGTAATACTGGAATTGAAAATGCTAGCGGAGAATATGTTGCTTTTCTTGATAGCGATGATTTATGGCATCCAACAAAAATCGAAAAACAAGTTGAAAGCATGCATAAAAACAACATGAATGCTTGTTATTGTGGTTATATGAACTTTTATGAAGAAACTGGTGAAAAAGTTGAGCACACAACAAACTTTATTAAAGGTGATATGACGAAAGCTTTCTTAACGCATCAAGTTGTTGCTCAAACGAGTACTTGGATTTTCAAAAGATCTATCGTGATGGATCATAACATTCGTTTCACACCGGGATGTAGCTGGGGAGAAGATTTAGAATTTCTATTTAAATTAATGAGTGTAACAAATGTATGTTATGTAGATGAATATTTAACGTATTATCGAATCTTATCAGAAGGAAATCTTTCTTCAAAGTATAAAGATTATGAATTAAAAACAGCAAAAGAATTAGAAGTATTTAATCGAATGAAGGATTGGGTTCACAATAAATCAAGAGACTTAATCGTGAATGATTCTACAGATCTTCTTGAAATTCTTGAAACCTACCTATTCCCATATACAGTCATTAATAACGCTTGTATATACATTAAGGGCAGCTCTAAATTAGATAAATCACAAGTCCAACTAATCAAAAGCGATATAAATAAATATTGTCGCAAAATTTATTCAAAAAATGGAAAGCGAAGCAAGAAGTTATACGCGATGCTTTGGTTTGTACGAATCAAGTTTATGTTTTCTTAAATAAAAAATACGCTTCTAAACATTCTTTCCGTAAACAAATCAAATTTACAAATAGGACGAAGCGCGTCCTGAAGAATAGAAAGGTCTTTTTCCATGAAAACAAATAAAATCCTTAAAAACGCCTCCTACCTCTTTGTAGGAAATATTACTGTTCGATTTGTACTTGCTATTGCGACGATTTTCTTTGCAAGATATGTTTCACCAGGTGAGTATGGGATGTTTACAACTGCATTAGCAGTTTCCGCTGTTATTTGTTATTTTACAGATGCAGGTTTAACACATACGTT
The DNA here is from genome assembly GCF_036320425.1 of Bacillus nitratireducens. Lineage (NCBI taxonomy): Bacteria > Bacillati > Bacillota > Bacilli > Caryophanales > Bacillaceae > Bacillus > Bacillus nitratireducens. The sequence goes on along the minus strand of NZ_JAUMJO010000005.1, from coordinate 76,317 downwards.
TATGCGTGAAGGAACGAGAAGCGACGCTAACATTAGCGTATTAATAAGTAGTTATTTACGTATTCGTTTAGTATTAGCTATCGTAATTTCTGTGCTCTTCGCTATTTTCGCTCAGTTCTTCTACACTGATGCTTACTTACGTGCTATGGTATATTGGGTCGTACTACCAACCATGTTTGGAGCCACTTTACAAGGTGTTGGGATGGCTTATTTCCAAGTAACAGAGCGTATGCAATTTACAGCGATTATTTCTGTAATACAAGGTGTCACAGCCGCAGCTGCACTTCTACTAGGAATGTCATTTAAATGGTCACTTATGATGGTCGCTGCCATGTACGGAATATCTAGTCTTGTAACAGGAGTCATCGCCTTTATAATGGTACTCCGCCATACAACAGTTCATAAAGGCTGGGACAAAGGTATTTTAAATCAATTGCTGATTTTCACAATCAATGGCATTATCATTATGCTCTTACCACAGTTAGGGCCTATTATATTAGAAAAAGTTTCAACGTATGAGCAAGTTGGATTCTTTGGCGCTGCATCGAAAATACCCGCTGTACTTTATCAAATACCAGGTGTAATTGCAGCAGCCTTTTATCCAAAGTTATTTGCTTTTGGAAATGAAAAGAATATTGATGAACATAGAAAACTATCTCTGTTTGAATTAAAGCTTATGTCTTTCTTAGGAATGGGAATTTCTATCCCATTTATCGCTGATCCAAGCTTTTGGATTGTTACTTTATTAGGCGAAGAATATGCACCAGCTGGTGATGCTCTTGCAATCTTAGCCTTTATGGTTATTTTACAATCTATCAACTATCCACTTGCTGATAATTTAACAACTATTGGTCAACAGTGGAAGCGTGCGACAACGATGGGAATTGGATTAGCTGTCGCTATCATAAGTTACATCGCATTAGGCAGCCAATTTGGAATGATGGGCGCTGCGGCAGCTGCGATCATTACCGAGATTACATTATTAATCGGATTTACTTTATTCGTTCGTAAAGGTTTTTCATTACTATTCAAAGGAATAATATTCAATGCACTAGCGTTTATAATCAGTTACGCAATATACCGCACAGCATTAATTAACTTACCGCCACTAATAGCTTTAACACTTACTGGTATATTGTACGGTATTATCGGTCTTGCCATTGACCCTCAAATACGCGGATTGATTTTAGGATTTATAAATAAAAAGCTAGGTAAGAAAATAGCATAAAAGCCAAGTTCTTTTTCATCTTTATGAAAAAGAACTTGGCTTTTTTATTACCCTCGACATATAAAATAGTTTCTTTTGATCCTTCATAGCACCAGCTCTTCTCGACGATATTTTTCATATCTCACAATATAATTAAACACCTTTCAATTACACTCTATATTTTCCCAGAAACAATGCAATGTTAATCTTGAAAAAATATACATTTTGAAAGGATAGCATTATACTCAAGAATTTAGTATCATGATTCAAGACACTATTTTGAAATGGACGGGGGACACTATGAGCTTATTAACAGTCGAAAAATTAGGACACACATTTGGTGATCGCACATTATTTAAAGATGTATCCATGCGTTTACTAGCAGGAGAACATGTTGGATTAGTCGGTGCAAACGGTGTTGGTAAATCAACATTTATGAATATTATTACTGGTCAACTTATCCATGATGAAGGCCGTGTAGAATGGACGCCTGGTACAAATTACAGTTACTTAGACCAGCATACAATTTTAACACCCGGTCGCACAATTCGTGATGTTTTAGCTGACGCGTTTTTACCTTTATTTGAAAAAGAAAAAGCTTTAAATGAAGTTGCAGAAAAAATGGGAACTGCAACACCAGAAGAATTAGAGGCACTTCTTGAGGAGATGGCGGAAATACAAGATGCTCTCGAAGCAGGTGGTTTCTATTTACTAGATATGAAAATTGAAGAAGCAGCAAGAGGTCTTGGAATTGATGCAATCGGTTTAGATCGTGATGTTTCAGCACTAAGTGGTGGGCAACGTACAAAAGTATTACTTGCAAAACTATTACTTGAGCAACCAGAAGTGTTATTACTCGATGAGCCTACTAACTATTTAGACGTTGAACATATTCATTGGTTAACGAATTATTTAAAAGAATATCCACATGCATTCTTATTAATTTCTCATGATACGGAATTTATGAATAAATGCGTTGATGTTATTTTCCATCTAGAATTTACAAAAATGACGCGCTATACTGCGACATACGAAAAATTCCTAGAACTAGCAGAAATCAATAAAAATCAACATATAAACGCTTATGAAAAACAGCGCGAGTTTATTAAAAAGCAAGAGGACTTCATCGCAAAGAACAAAGCTCGTTATTCAACTACAGGTCGTGCAAAGAGTCGTCAAAAACAGCTTGATCGCATGGAGCTTATCGATCGTCCTGAAACAGCAATTAAGCCAGAATTCTCATTTAAAGAATGTCGTGCAAGTAGCCGTTTCGTCTTTGAAGGTGAAAATGTAGAAATCGGATATACACACCCATTACTACCAAAACTAACAATGACAATTGAACGCGGTGAAAAAATTGCCATCGTTGGATGTAATGGTGTTGGTAAATCAACATTACTAAAAACAATTTTAGGAAAAATTAAACCTTTAAGCGGTAAAACGAGCCTTGGTGACTTCTTAGAGCCTGCATACTTCGAGCAAGAAGTTAAAGCTGATAATATAACACCAATTGATGATGTTTGGAACACATTCCCTAGCATGGACCAACATCAAATTCGTGCAATGTTAGCGAAATGCGGATTAAAAAATGAGCATATCTCTCGCCCGTTAAATCAATTAAGTGGTGGCGAACAAGCAAAAGTTCGTTTATGTAAGCTAATGGGTGAAGAAAGTAACTGGATCCTATTCGATGAGCCAACAAACCATCTTGATGTTACAGCAAAGGAAGAACTTCAAAAAGCTCTGAAAGCATATAAAGGGACAATCCTTCTTGTATGTCACGAACCAGAATTTTATGAAGGCTGGATCACAAAAACTTGGAATGTTGAAGAGTGGGCAGAACAAAATAATTAAGCCTTAAATTATTTCATTATAATTGTAAAATAAAATCCGTTCCTAGAAAGTACTTAGGAACGGATTTTTTTATAATAATGGAACTTTCACTAGCTTCAGGCCAGTACGAGGAAAAGATTCAACTAACATTTCATTATTTCAACTCGATATTATAATATCGAGCTAACCTTACTCTAAAATCCTTCAAATCATTATATGCTTCCAAATTCGCTAACATCCCTCGAATCACTGGAATCCTAGGATTTTGAACTCTCATTTCTGATTCTAAAACATCTAAAGTGACTAAAACCTCATCATTTTCCAGTTGGTCTGCTAATGCTCGTTTTAATATAATAATTTCATTTAAAAAGTGCTCTTTCACCTGTTCTTTAATAAGCTCTGAGCTACAAAAAAGCTCCCCAATCTTTTCTTCATTTAAAACAGGTTCCTCCGAAGATTCTAGAAGCCCCTCTACTAAATTATCTATCCTCTGTAAAATAAAGGTCGAAACATAGGATAAATCAATTTCCGGTGCATTTAAAATAATCAATTCTAAATATCCACGGCATATCCCTTCCACCATAATTACTAAATCTAACAAGTATGGAAGAACCTTTTCTCCATAAATAGACAGTAGGCTATTCCGATAAAATGCATGGGACTCTAACTTCATTCTCATCATGAACTCTTCTACTTCTTTATTAAACGGAATTGCATTTTCTCTTGCATGCATAATAATAAATTCTTTATGTTTTTGCACATCAGTAAACTGACAATATAATTGTTTTTCAAATTTTTCACGTGGTAATAAAGATTCTTTTTCAATATCCAGCATTTTCTTTTGGATTTTGTCATAATAATATCGAAGTGTGGCCAATAATAGCTCATCTTTTGACTTGAAATATAAATAAAAAGCTCCTTTTGATATACCACATGCGGTTACAATTTCTTGTACTGATGTTGCACTTACACCCTTAGTCGCAAATAACTTCATAGCCATCTCTATAATTAAGCGCTCTTTTTCTTTCATATTTTCTCTCCTAAATTTAATCTCGCATCTTATGTAAATTCAAACTTGATTTTATTCCACATTAACTGAAAATAAAACTTCTCATCTAAAATTTAATGGAGTAAATGATTTATATAGAAGCCTTTCCATCTGTAAAACCTGGTTGGTAAAAGCCAATGATCAGAAAGAATAGGCAACCGACTACTTACAGTTTGATTTTATTATACCATCTCTTTTCATTGACGACTGACCAATCAGTCAGTTATATTATGTATTAGACTGACCAGTTGGTCAATACAATAAAAAGGGAGCGCAAACATGAACAAAATCATCAATTTTTCGTTAAAAAACAAGTTCGCGGTTTGGCTACTAACCATTATTGTTACGATTGCTGGGATTTATTCTGGACTCAATATGAAGCTGGAAACAATTCCTGATATTACAACACCTGTTGTAACAGTAACTACGGTTTATCCTGGTGCTACACCAGAAGAAGTAGCTGACAAAGTTTCAAAACCGATGGAAGAGCAACTGCAAAATTTAAGCGGTGTAAACGTTGTTAGTTCATCATCTTTTCAAAACGCATCTTCTATTCAAGTAGAGTATGATTTTGATAAAAATATGGAAAAGGCCGAAACAGAAATTAAAGAATCTCTCGCGAATGTGAAACTTCCTGAAGGCGTAAAAGATCCGAAAGTTTCACGAGTAAACTTTAATGCTTTTCCTGTTATTTCGTTAAGTGTAGCAAGTAAAAATGAATCTTTAGCTACGTTAACAGAAAATGTAGAAAAAAATGTTGTTCCAGGATTAAAAGGACTTGATGGTGTTGCATCTGTTCAAATTTCAGGTCAACAAGTAGATGAAGTACAACTTGTTTTCAAGAAAGATAAGATGAAAGAATTAGGTTTAAGTGAAGATACTGTAAAAAATGTGATTAAAGGATCGGATGTATCGTTACCACTTGGCTTATATACATTTAAAGACACGGAAAAATCAGTTATTGTAGATGGAAATATTACAACAATTAAAGCATTAAAAGAGCTAAAAATCCCAGCTGTACCGTCAGCACCTAGCGCTCAAGGTAATCAAAATGCTGGAGCCGGTGCACAAACGCCGCAAATGAATCCAGCCGCTATGAACGGGATTCCGACAGTTACATTAGACGAAATTGCTGACATTAAAGAAGTCGGAAAAGCAGAATCTATTTCTCGAACAAATGGAAAAGAAGCCATTGGAATTCAAATTGTGAAAGCTGCTGACGCGAATACAGTTGATGTTGTAAATGCAGTGAAAGATAAAGTAACAGACCTTGAGAAAAAATATAAAGACTTAGAGATTATTTCAACATTCGACCAAGGTGCACCGATTGAGAAATCAGTAGAAACAATGCTGAGCAAAGCCATTTTTGGTGCTATCTTTGCGATTGTTATTATTATGCTGTTCTTACGAAATATCCGAACAACATTAATCTCTGTCGTTTCCATCCCACTTTCTTTATTGATTGCTGTATTAGTCATAAAACAAATGGATATTACGCTTAACATTATGACACTCGGAGCAATGACAGTCGCTATCGGACGCGTCGTCGATGATTCCATTGTTGTTATTGAAAATATTTACCGACGTATGTCGTTATCAGAAGAGAAACTGCGCGGGAAAGATTTAATTCGTGAAGCTACGAAAGAAATGTTTATCCCAATTATGTCTTCTACCATTGTAACAATTGCTGTATTCTTACCGCTTGGACTAGTAAAAGGTATGATTGGTGAAATGTTCTTACCATTCGCCTTAACTATCGTCTTCGCATTATTAGCATCGTTACTAGTAGCAGTTACAATCGTACCGATGCTAGCTCACTCTTTATTTAAAAAAGAGAGCATGAGGGAAAAAGAAGTACATCACAAAGAAAAACCAAGTAAATTAGCAAACGGTTATAAACGTATACTTGAATGGGCTTTAAATCATAAAATCATCACATCAAGTATTGCTGTCCTTCTATTAGTAGGTAGCCTTGCACTTGTGCCGATTATCGGTGTAAGTTTCTTACCATCTGAAGAAGAAAAAATGATCATTACAACGTACAATCCTGAACCAGGGCAAACGTTAGAAGACGTTGAAAAAATTGCAACGAAAGCTGAGAAGCACTTCCAAGATAATAAAGACGTGAAAACAATTCAGTTCTCATTAGGTGGCGAAAACCCAATGAGTCCTGGTCAATCAAATCAAGCAATGTTCTTCGTGCAATATGATAACGACACGAAAAACTTCGAAAAAGAGAAAGAACAAGTCGTAAAAGATTTACAAAAGATGTCTGGAAAAGGTGAATGGAAAAACCAAGATTTCGGAGCGAGTGGCGGTAGTAATGAAATTAAACTATACGTTTACGGAGATAACTCGGAAGACATTAAACCTGTCGTAAAAGATATTCAAAATATCATGAAGAAAAATAAAGACTTAAAAGATGTAGACTCTAGTATTGCAAAAACATATGCAGAATACACTTTAGTCGCAGACCAGGAAAAACTAAGTAAAATGGGTCTAACGGCTGCGCAAATTGGAATGGGACTTTCTAATCAACATGATCGCCCTGTTCTGACAACAATTAAAAAAGACGGTAAAGATGTCAATGTATATGTAGAAGCTGAAAAACAAAATTATGAAACAATCGATGACTTAACAAACCGAAAACTTACAACACCACTTGGTAATGAAGTGGCTGTGAAAGATGTGATGACTGTAAAAGAAGGGGAAACTTCGAATACAGTAAAACACCGCGACGGTCGTGTTTATGCAGAAGTAAGTGCGAAATTAACATCTGATGACGTTTCAAAAGCATCTGCCTCTGTTCAAAAAGAAGTAGATAAAATGGATCTTCCTTCTGGCGTAGATGTTTCTATGGGCGGCGTTTCAAAAGATATTGAAGAATCATTCAAGCAACTTGGCTTAGCGATGTTAGCTGCGATTGCCATTGTATACTTCGTTCTTGTCGTTACATTTGGCGGTGCCCTTGCACCATTCGCAATTTTATTCTCGCTACCATTCACAATCATTGGTGCACTCGTTGCCTTATTGATCTCTGGCGAAACGTTAAGTGTATCCGCGATGATTGGGGCTCTTATGCTAATTGGTATCGTTGTAACGAACGCAATCGTACTTATCGACCGCGTTATTCATAAGGAAAATGAAGGTCTATCAACGCGTGAAGCTTTATTAGAAGCGGGTGCTACACGCCTTCGCCCTATTTTAATGACTGCAATTGCAACAATCGGGGCTCTTATCCCGCTTGCATTAGGATTTGAAGGTAGCGGCTTAATTTCTAAAGGACTTGGTGTAACAGTAATTGGTGGATTAACAAGTTCAACGTTATTAACACTTCTTATTGTTCCAATCGTTTATGAAGCACTAGGCAAATTTAAAAAGAAAAAAGTAAAATAAAAAAATAACCTCGCTAACTGCGAGGTTATTTTTTATTTCCGAAAAGGATTAGAAAATCACCATATCCTTCTTTTTCTAACTCTTCTTTTTGAATAAAGCGTAGCGCCGCTGAATTAATACAGTATCGAAGACCATTTGATCCTGGACCGTCTGGAAATACATGCCCAAGATGTGAATCTCCTTCTTTACTTCTCACTTCCGTACGCGTCATATTATGACTAACATCCATTTTTTCTTTCACACTAGCTGACATAACTGGCTTTGTAAAACTAGGCCATCCACATCCACTATCAAATTTATCTAAAGAAGTAAATAGCGGTTCACCTGAGACGATATCTACATAAAGTCCTTCTTCTTTATGATTCCAATATTCATTTTGAAAGGGTGGCTCAGTTCCATTTTCCTGTGTTACATAAAATTGCATCTCATTTAGTTTTTCTTTTAAATGAGCATTATTTTTTGGCCAATGTTGTTTAATAAAAGCATCTCGTCCCGATCCTTTACGGTATAACTCATAACGGAATGTGTTTTTCTTATGATATCCTTGGTGATATTCCTCCGCCGGATAAAACGTAGTAGCCGGTAATATTTTTGTCGCAATCGGCTTTGAAAAGCGTCCACTCTTTGCAAGCTCTTCTTTTGAAATCTCTGCTTTTTTATGTTGTTCTTCATTATGATAAAAAATCACCGTTTCGTAAGACTGTCCACGATCGTGAAATTGTCCACCGATATCAGTCGGATCAATTTGTCTCCAATATATATTTAATAACTCTTCATACGGCAGTTTATTTGCGTCAAATGCAATTTGTACTGCCTCATAATGTCCTGTCGTTTCCGAACATACTTCTTTATACGTTGGATCCTCTTTATGACCACCTGTATAGCCAGAAACAACCTTTATAATCCCTTCCATTTCTTCAAATGGCGAAACCATACACCAGAAGCACCCTCCAGCAAATGTAGCTAACTCTACCTTTTCATTTACAGCCATTCTTTCACCCCTATTCTATGTTCTTCTTACAGTATGGCATAAGGAACATGATGTTATAAAAGAAAAAGCATCGAATATCGATGCTTTTTCTTTACTTCACTTTATTTTTTTCAACGTCCTTCTCCATTTCATCACTTGTCACATCCAAGACATCTAATAAGAAAATGAAGATTGGAATACCGATAATTAATCCCCATACACCTAAGAAGTGTTCTGAGAAGATTAATATCATAAATGTATAGAAAATCGGTAAATTTGTTTTTTGTGACATAAACTTCGGATTTAACACGTAACTTTCAAGCGCGTGAATCACTGTTACGATAACTAAGATATAAACAACGTACATAATACCGCCGATATTGTAAGCAATCATACAAAGCGGGAATAACGAAATAATAACCCCAGCTACTGGAATTAAACCGAGCAAGAAAATCATTAACGCTAAACCTAGTAATTGCGGGAATCCTAATATCCATAATGCGATAACAGATAAAACACAGTTAACAATTGCGATTAAAAATTGTGCTTCGATTACTTTTCCGAATGAACGTGCAAATTTCTTTCCGAAATACTCTATTTCGTTATAAAAAATTGCAAGTCGACTTTCTTTAAATTTCGAAGTAAAAGCAACGATACGTGCTTTTTCAAGTAAGAAAAATAAGCTTAAAATTACAGAAAGTAAAACTTGAAGGCCAAATTTCCCAACATTCGTAATAGATTTATACAAAATGTCTACGCCTTGCCCCACATATTTAGAAAGCTCCATATGATTAACAGCATTAACTGCATACTTAATTAATTCACTATCAGGTGGATTTCTTAAAAATACATTAAATTGATAAATCAATTGTGAAATTTGTATTGTTAATACCGGTAAATATTTAAATAGCGTAATGGCAATTCCCGCCACTAACATTACATATAAAAGCGCTATAATAATTTTCCGATTAATTGGCATGAAATGATCTAATTTACGAGAAATAAACTTTTGGAATCGATCCATTAAATACGTCAACATAAACGTAATTAAAATTAAATTTAACATACTTTGCATCCCATACAATATGAGAGCAAGTAATACTAATACGATTAATCTCTGAAATCCTTTGCTTTGAAACAGGTTTTTTATTTGCATAATCGACGAGTACTCTCTCCTGTCCTATAAAGTAAAACGTTAACAAGTAGATCTCTCTCTATTCTCTACTTATAATTATCCTTTAATATTAAAGCCATTGCGAGCAATTTATCTTCCAGCCTAACCACCCGTTAATTGTGCTATATATTATGTTACTTCTTATTTTACAATACAATGACCTATTTCAAAACGCATTATGCACAGTATTAATGAAGATTTAAAGAAACTTTTATTCTTCAATAGGTCTTACCACTACTGTAACATAAAAAGCAAGCTATCAGTAGAAATCTGTCCTACAAATAGCTTGCTTTTATAATTTTTTAAGTAAGTTATATTACCCAATGAATGGCATAAACATCGGAATGACAACTACTGTTACGACACCAACTACTGTCACGGCGATACTTGCCATAGCTGCTTCTACTTCACCCATTTCGATACCTACTGCAACCCCTAACGCATGCCCTGCTGTTCCAAGCGCTAAACCTTTAGCAATCGGATGTTTAACTCTAAACGTTTTTAAGAATAAAGCTCCTAATGCATATACAATAACTGCGTTAAAAATAACTGCAAATGATGTAATTGCTGGAATACCACCTATACTTTCAGATATTGGTAATGCAATTGCTGTTGTTGCTGCCTGCGGTAACATTGAGTTCATAACAGCTGTATCTAAACCAATTGCTTTTGCGACAATGAACACGACAACAACTGAACAAATAGATCCAACCACGATAGCCGATAAAATTTGCCACCAATATTTTTTTAACTTATCAACTTGTTTATATAATGGAATTGCAAACGCGATTGTTGCTGGTTCTAAGAAGAAGCTAATCATTTTTCCGCCAGTATTATATTCTTCAAAAGTAAAGTTACCTACTTTTAGAAAGACAATCCCTAATACCATCGCTACGAATAATGGTGTGAATAAGAAGAATCCTTTTGAATGCTTAAATAATAATGTTCCGATTCCGTATGCTATTAATGAAACGACGATTCCGAAATATGGAGTCATTGTGCTTGTCATGTTCATTCCCTCCTAACAATATATACTAAATTGGTTACGCAACTTTTCCGTGCTTGCGTCCTTTATTTACTACTTTCAATTCTTTCGTATCTTCTATTTCTTTGTCGTCTTTTCCTAAAATAAATTGTGCAAATAAACCTGTTACAGCGAGTAAAATAATTGTTGCAACAACAATTACAGTTAAAATTTGTACAAAATATTGTCCCATTACACCGAGAGAATTAATAACCGAAATACCTGATGGAACGAAAAGGAATCCGATAATACCTGTTAAAGCTGTTCCAAGTGATTCAACTTGTTCCAATTTAATAACTTTTAAACATAATAGGCTAAATAAAATGACTAATCCGATTACCGATGAAGGCATCGGAATTGGTAAATGTGTTGCAATAATATTAGAAACTAACATAATAGCTGAAAATATGAATGCTTGTGATAAGAAACTATATACTTTTTTCGTACTCATTTTGGCCACCTCTTTCGATTTGGTACCTTTATTGTATAAGATACAAACAAAACTGTAAGCGTTTACACAACAGAACGTCAAATATACAAAATTAGTTACAAATATAGGCAGATGAAATACAAAAAGCTGCTTCTTAAATACGAAGCAGCTTTTTGAGTTCTTTTGCATATGTACGACTAACTGGGACTTTAGACCCCTCTTTCATAATTAAGTTATAAGTGGAATTAAACCACGGCTGTATCTCAGAAATATGATTAATATTAGTAATAAAACTACGGTGAACACGCATAAAAATGGTTTGCGGTAATTTCTTTTCCAAAATCACAAGTGTATCATGTGTTACATATGTTTCTTTCATTGTTTTTACAGCTACTTTCCCATCTACAAGCCCTACATAAACAATATCTTCAATATTAATAAGTACAATTGATTCCTCAATTGGTAATGCTAATTTATGCATCTCGGTCGTTACATCTACACTCTTTACATCTTGCTTTGTTTCTAATTTTATTTGCTTTTGTTTTTTATATTTCTTTAATGTCTGTACGATGCGTTCTTCATCAAATGGCTTTAAAATGTAGTCTAACGCATCTACTTCAAATGCTTGCAACGCATATTGATCATAGGCAGTAGCAAATACAATTGCAGGGGGATTTTTCATCTTCTTTAATATATTTGCGATTTCAAATCCGTTATCATCAGATAATTGAATATCTAGAAAAACAATATCTGGTTTGTTTTTCATTAATTCTTCTAATGCATCCTCTACACAATCCGCCTCACCTATTATCTCTACTTCTTTCGTTTGCTCTAATAAATATTTCAATTCATCGCGCGCTAACATTTCATCATCAACTACTAATACTTTTAACACTCCGTTGTTCCTCCCCTACTTTTTTCGGGATTACAAAGAGGATCTTTGTTCCTTGCTCTAATTCACTTTCAATTTGAAGCATTGTCTCTTTCCCAAATAACCCGATAAGTCGCTCATTAATATTGTATAAAGCTGTTCCAGTCCCTTTCTTTGATGGAACTACCATTTTTCCTAATTTCTCTAGACGTTCACTCTCAATCCCTTGTCCATTATCCTTCACTTCAAAGTGAACCATCCCCTCCTTTTCAAACACATGTACCTCAACCTGGCACACTGGCTGCTTTTTCGGAAAAGCATGGCGTAGTGCATTTTCAACTAATAGCTGAAGCACAAATGGTGGAACTAAAGTTACCTTTAGTGCTTCTTCAATGTACATCTTCACTTCATACTTGTTCGGAAATCTCGCTTGTTCTAACGATAAATATGCATGTACATGATTCAATTCTTGTTCTACTGGAATAAGTAATTGGCGTGCCCCTTGCAAATTACAGCGAAAATAAACGCTAAGCTGCAATAATAATTTTCTCGCTTTCTCTACATCCGTTCGGCATAGAGCTGATACTGTATTAATTGCATTAAATAAAAAATGCGGATTGATTTGTGCTTGCAGCGCTTTTATCTCAGCATCTTGCAATAACTTACTTTGTAACTCAGCTTCACCTAACTCAAGCTGTGTAGAGAAGATTTTCGCCAGCCCTTCCGCTAGCTCTTCTTCAACACGACTTAATTGATTAGAGTTTTTAAAATAAAGCTTTAATGTTCCTATCGTATTCCCATGTGAAGTTAATGGAATAACAACTGCCGCTTGCAAAGGGCAGCCTTCATGTTGGCAATTAATAACCTCACGCGATTTCGCTTTCATTATTTTTCCTGTGTTCAACACTTCTTTCGATAAACCAGTTATTAAACTATGTGAAGGAATATGGTGATCTGATGCTAATCCAACATGAGCTAATATTTTCTCCGTATCTGTTAAGGATACCGCATCTGTTCCTGTAAAGCGGTGAATAATTTGTGCCACATGCTTACACGATTCTTCTGTTAAGCCTTGGCGAAAATATGGTAATGTCTTATCGGCAATTCGTAATACTTTATGTGTTTGCAGAGCTTTTGCATTCTCTTCCTGACGTAAAATGGCTTGTATCATAGAAAGTAAAATGAAACTCCCGAAACTATTCACAAGGATCATCGGTATCGCAATTGTTTTCACAATACTAATTCCATCCTCTACAATTAATAGAATCATAACCATTTCTAAAGAAACGATAAAAACACTTAAAATCGCTGAAAATTTAGGTGTAATTGTACGATTATATTTTTTAAAAATGTATCCAATATAACCCGTTATAACACCTGCTAAAATTGACGAAATTGCACAACTTAGCGCTGTCGTCCCGCCAAGCATATAACGGTGAATACCAGCAATCGATCCTACTCCAATTCCGACGATAGGACCACCAAGTAATCCACTAATTCCAACACCCATAATACGTGTGTTCGCAATTGTACTAGATGACGAAACACCTTGTAGCCAATTTTCATTCATAATTGTATTCCCTGCAATTTCAATTCCCGTGTAATTGCTAACAATTGTAAACACCGAAAAAATACAAATAAGCTTAAGCTTATCTACATACCCATCTTGTCTATGAAGAAGGCGCCTGAACGTTTTAATATGAGAAAGTAAAAATCCTAAAATAACAATAAGTCCGACACGTTCAATCATCATAAGTACTAAATTTAGCATCTGTGATTCATTCCTTTTTATATGAGTTAGTTTTATTATGGGAAAATAATGAAGTAGGCGTCAAGAAGAATGAAATAACTTTTGAAATATTTTACACATAACTACCCCCTCTTTATTTGACAATCTAACAGAAGAGTGCTAAAAATAAAGTAATATAATACAGTCCTTTAACCCAACCCCGTGAGGTTGAGAAGGAAGTCGGAATATACTATACGTATGATCTTTTTTAGGGATACGTATGCTTTTTTGGCCTTCTCATCATATCAGGTGAGAAGGCCTTTTGTTATTCTTCCATAGCGACTGTAGAAGAAAATAAGGAGGAGTAATGATGAACGTCACTACTAATGTACAATCATCAACAGAGGAGACGAAAGAGAAAAGATATAAAACATTGTTTGGTTCTGCGCTAGGATATGCAGCAGAAGGTTTAGACATGTTGCTCTTATCTTTCGTACTCGTCTACATTTTAAAAGAATTTCATTTAAGCCCTGTTGAAGGCGGAAACTTAACATTAGCTACCACAATAGGAATGCTAATCGGGTCTTATTTATTTGGGTTTATTGCTGATTTATTTGGGCGTATCCGTACGATGGCCTTCACAATTTTACTATTCTCACTAGCAACAGCACTTATTTATTTCGCAACAGATTATTGGCAATTATTAATTCTTCGCTTTTTAGTTGGAATGGGAGTTGGTGGTGAATTCGGGATTGGGATGGCCATCGTAACTGAAACATGGTCTAAAGAAATGCGTGCTAAGGCGACATCCGTTGTTGCACTTGGATGGCAATTTGGCGTACTAGTCGCTTCACTCCTTCCGGCATTTATCGTCCCGCATTTCGGATGGAGAGCGGTTTTCTTATTTGGACTCATTCCCGCTCTACTAGCTGTTTACGTCCGCAAAAGTTTAAGTGAACCGAAAATATGGGAACAAAAACAACGATACAAAAAAGAATTGTTACAAAAAGAAGCTGAAGATAATTTAACAACTACTGAGGCAGAACAACTAAAGCAAATGAAAAAGTTCCCACTTCGAAAGTTATTTGCCAATAAAAAAGTAACGATAACAACAATTGGTCTTATTATTATGTCATTCATCCAGAACTTCGGATATTATGGAATTTTCACATGGATGCCAACTATTTTAGCGAATAAATATAACTACACATTAGCAAAAGCGAGCGGTTGGATGTTCATCTCTACAATCGGCATGCTAATTGGAATTGCAACTTTTGGTATTCTAGCCGATAAAATTGGTCGCCGTAAAACTTTTACAATCTATTATGTCGGTGGTACTATATACTGTCTCATTTACTTCTTCTTATTCACAGACTCAACATTATTATTATGGGGAAGTGCATTGCTTGGATTCTTTGCCAATGGCATGATGGGAGGATTCGGAGCAGTTTTAGCGGAAAACTATCCTGCTGAAGCTCGCTCGACAGCCGAAAACTTTATTTTCGGCACAGGACGAGGTTTAGCTGGATTTGGACCTGTTATTATCGGCTTACTTGCTACAGGTGGTAACTTAATGGGAGCATTATCTCTCATCTTCATTATCTATCCAATCGGTTTAGTTACAATGCTACTATGTGTCCCAGAGACGAAAGATAAAGTATTAGAATAGATTAAAACTATACGAAATGTTTGTTCGAGTACTATTCCCTTCAGGAAAAGTAGTTGGATAAATAGAAAAGAGGAAGCATCTCAAATGAAATGCTTCCCCTTTTTATATAAAATAAAACATACAATTTGTTTATTATTTATTTTGATTTACTAGCTTTTTGGAACAAGAAGGAGGTTTTATCTTCTTCTTTTACAATACCTTGTTTTAACGCTAATTCCCCTGCAACTTTAGGCGCTAACCATAGCATTGGGAATAATAGAAGTGATACCGGAACAGCTGTCACTACAATGAAGGATTGTAAGGCGTTAATACTTCCCTCACCCATGTATAAAAGAATCGCTGCAACTGCGCCCATAATAAGCGACCAAAAAACTCGCAAACTAATTCTAGGATCTCCATCTCCAGTCACTGCCATTGAAATTGAATAGGCCATTGAATCTCCTGTTGTCACTACAAATAAAATTGTTAATAAAAGAAATGCTGGTCCGATAATATTAGAGAGCGGCAATTGTTGTGTAATTGCAATCATAGCCGCTGGCATACCAGATTCACTTAATGCGTTCGAGATAGAACCAGGATTCATTAACTCATAAAACACACCTGATCCCCCTAGTATAGTAAACCAAAACGTTGTAATAATAGGTGCAATAATTCCAATTGCAACGATGATTTCTCGGATTGTTCTTCCTCTTGAAATACGGCTCACTAAAATTGCCATCATCGGTCCATATCCAATAAACCATCCCCAGAAAAAGATTGTCCACGACCCTAACCAACCTGTATCACCACGATATGTGCTCATTGGAATAAATTCATTTATATAAAATCCAAACGAAGAAACAAATGAATCAATAATAAATCCACCTGGTCCAAACAGTAATACGAATACCATTAATAAAACTGCTAACCTAACATTTAAATTACTTATAATTTGAATCCCTTTATCAATTCCCGTTACCGCAGATATAGTAGAAACAGCTACTACACAAACAATAATGGCTAATTGAGTAGTAAACACATCAGGAATGTTAAACAATGCTTGTAACCCATAGCTTGCTTGTAGTCCTAAAAATCCGATTGGACCAATTGTCCCTGCAGCTACCGCAATAATTGCAAACACATCGATCATTGTTCCAAGCCAACTCTTTCGCAATTTCTCTCCAAAAATAGGATATAAAAGCGTTCGAGGTTTTAATGGCATCCCTTTATGATAATGCCCATACATCATAACTACCGCACTAATTGTACCTAAAATCGTCCACGCCAGGAAACCCCAATGCATATAACTTTGTGCTAAAGCAGGCATGACTGCTTCTTGCGTTCCAGCAGATATCCCTTCATGTATTGGTGGTACCGTCATCAAGTGGTACATTGGCTCTGCGGCTGCCCAAAAAACACCACCTCCGGCAAGTAATGTAGACATAATAATAGCGAGCCATTTTGTCGTACTAATCTCAGGTTTGTCTAATCCCCCAAGTTTAACTCTCCCATATTTCGAAAACGCCATACACATAGCCACAACAAATGTACCAATTAATAAAACTTGCCAAAAGGCACCAAAATATTTAATTGAAGCTGCAAAACTGCTATTAATGACTCCCTCTACGTAACTTTTATTTAAAATAACTGCAATTACAAATAATAAAAGTGAGCCACCACTAATAAGAAATACAGGCCAATCCGTTTTTCGACTCTTCATTCTCATTTACACTTCCTCCTTCCTCAGCAATCTAAAAAAACAACTTTATTATGTTTTATTGTTTACACCCAAAACACAATGATTATATAAGCATAATAATTCATCGATTTTCTACACACTTATGTTGTCCCTAAAAATATGCTAAATCCTTTATTTAAAAGAAAATTTCTATTCCTATCACATAAAAAAGCAAAACAAAAGACCTTATATTTCCATAAGGTCTTCGAAACAGAAATTTGATTATAACATAAGGAACTCCTTGGTTCAAAAATCCCCTTCCAAAAATAACCGAGAGTAAAGGCTTCCATTTGCTACGTAACAGTAATTAAAAAAAATTATATTTTGCAGAAAAAAACCCTATACTAAATATCATTTATGGAAGAAATTCGGCTTCAAAATTTCATTCGGATACGGTTTATGATAAATATGAGTGGTAGCTGGCGACAACGGTGGAATGAGCCACACCCAATTCCCTGTTACAACCCGTCCACAAGCTACTTCTTGCTTCTCAAATTGTTGAAACTGTTGTGCAGCTGTATGGTGATCCACAATACTAACTCCTTGTTTTTTAAAGGAATGTAAAACAGCCACGTTTAATTCAATTAACGCCTTATCTTTCCATAACGTACCGTTTCTCGATGTATCTAACTCCATCATCTCCGCAACAGCCGGAAGTAAATTATAACGATCATGATCCGCTAAGTTACGAGCCCCAATCTCCGTTCCCATATACCATCCATTGAACGGAGCTGCCGTATAGGAAATACCGCCAATCTCTAAACGCATATCTGAAATCATTGGTACCCCATACCATTTTACTTCTAGTGATGAAATTGGGTATTCTGGATGTTCAATTGGTACCTCTTTCACTTCTTTTTTAGGAATTTCTTTATATACAGGTTCTTTTCCATCAACAGAAAATACAAGCGGTAATACATCAAAGTTTGTGCCTTCTCCTTGCCACCCAAGACCTTGGCATAAATCAGTAAATGCGACAGAGTGGGAGTCACCGATTACTCCCATTTCCGTTTTGTATCCTGCATATCGAATTAATTGATGATTATAAAGTCGTATATTATTCTCTTCACCTTGATATTGCTTAAAAATCGTAATTGTCGGTTTAACTTTCCCATCATTCGTCGCGTATTTAATATGATGAATTAATGCATTATATACACCTTCTTCATCATTTACTTCACGCGCATCTAATATGTGCATCTTACTCCAAAACAATCTCCCAATGCATCTATTACTATTACGCCATGCCATCCGTGATCCATGAACAAGCTCTTCAAATGTATGCTCATATGTACCCGTCTTTTCTATCTCTATTAAAATTTCTTCCATACGCTCTTTTATTAATTGCTCTTTATTAAGTTCCTTATAGCAAATAGTAATAAAGTTACTCGCTTCCTCTATTAATTGTTTCGTTTTACTCATAAACAATCTCCTTCTATTTCAACAAAACGTTACTACTTTACAGTATAAGCAAAAAGAATAAGAGTCACAAACGAAAGTCGAAGTGTTACTTTTATCGTAATATTTATCAGAAGATTTCTAGAATTATTGTTGACTTCCGAAAAAAACAAGTGTATTTTTGACTTAAGGAAATTATTTTTACCTCAACCAACTTTTTGGGTGGGAAATCGGTAATTGCATGTTTTTTCAATTACCCAATCTTTCATAAGGCTATGGTGAACTAGATCCATATATTGATGATGCCTGCCATTCATCATGCGTGTCAGGTAAATTTGGTAATGTTAAACCAGTATTGTTGAAATCCTCCTAAATCCCCCGGATTGCCACCGGGGGATTTATAATTACTTCAATCTATCTATGTAATGCTGTAAAACATTTTTTATTTCTGCATTTAATTCTCGGAATGAAAATCCTAATTCACGAGCCTTTCCATTATGTAACGTACAATTAGTCACTTCATTATAAGGTGCTATATTATCTCCTACTTCTTGAATAAGTGCTTTTATTCCCGTGTTTTCTTCTATGAAATGAATAACTTCTCCAGTAGAAACTACCCCGTTGCTACAAGCATTAATTGGTCCTTCTATGTTTCCCATTCCGCACCATGCTAAAAACTCTCCAGCTTCTTTTTCATGTATGAACGACAATTTTCCTTCTAAACAATCCACGACAATAGGTTCTTGTTTCACAACATTTTCAACGTAAAACTGTAATCTCTTCGTATAATCATTTTCTCCAATAACGACGGGAAATCGTACCGCAACGACAGGGAATGTTGCTCGTTGAAACAACACTGCTTCCGCCAATCTCTTCCCCTCACCATAAGTGAAGTCCCCTCTATCACCATACGTAATTGAATATGTATACGGATTAAAGTCTTCTTCTTGCAAGTTTAATGTAGGCTCATAAACCGCCATTGAGGATGTCATAACATATTTTTTCACCCTACCACGTAATACTTTACATATAACTTCCGCAGCATTCGAGCTATAGCATAAATTATCGTATACAACATCATAGCATTTACCTTCCAAGCGCTCTTCCAATAACTTTCCGTCTTCTCTATCTACTACAATTCTTTTTACCGTATCCCCAAAATAATCCTCCGTAAATCCTCGTGTTGCAATTGTTATATCGTGCCCCTCTTGTAAAAGCGCTTCTACTAACTGCTTACCAAAAAACCTTGTTCCCCCTAGAACCAACACTTTTTTCACTTTCATCATCCCCTATTTTGTAAAATACTACCTTAATTATAAACCTACATATAAACAAAAAGCATGGAATCATTATCAAGATTCCATGCTTTCTTACATACGATACTTTAACGTACTCGATATTTAAAAATACAATAGCAGCAATATAAAATAGAAATTACTGATACATAAACCCATAGTTCATATACGAAGCCTTCTCCCCATACTCCCATAAAATAAAAGAGTGAAGGCAACGTCAATGTTACCCATGATTGTACAAATGCAATTCTGCCAAGATATTGATTGATATTCTTTTTTTGCGCATTTAACACAAAGAATAAATACCAAAGTAATGCCCACATAAACCATGTTAACGCATTAACAACATCGTGGAATTGAACAAATGAAACGACCATATAGAATAGGGCAATAATTGCTACCCAAATACAGAACCAGCCTAGTCCACTACTATCCATTCCTTTAATAAAAGTAACGCCTACATATAAATAA
This sequence comes from Bacillus nitratireducens, assembly GCF_036320425.1. Lineage (NCBI taxonomy): Bacteria > Bacillati > Bacillota > Bacilli > Caryophanales > Bacillaceae > Bacillus > Bacillus nitratireducens. The sequence continues at coordinate 56,085 of NZ_JAUMJO010000005.1, read as the reverse complement.
GTTAAACCAAATAAAAAGGTAGCTGCATATGAATATACCGTCCAATTACTTTGATCAGAAATCATAATTAAATAAAACGGTATAATAATTTGTAATGCCCCTACAAATAAATTAAAGACACCTGCGCTTTTCATCTCTACTTTGCCCAATATAACAAGACTATTTAAAAATAAAGCTGCACCTGAAAGTAATAATCCTACGTAACCCATATATATTCGTGTGAAAGTCTTTCCCTTTCACACTTTTAACCTCCCCACAATATAAAGTGATCCTTTATTATTTTTCTTCCTATTTAAAACTACATACATAATTTTTAATCTAAACAAGTCAGACTTCCTACCTTAAAAAGGGCCGGAATTTAAAACGCTTTCAATAATAAATAAGCCTATCAGAACATTAAATAGGATTCCTTGATTATAAACGTACTCTGACCATGATACAAGTATTGGAATTCTTTTCAATATTACGTTTTTTATTTCTAGAAAAAATTAATAGGATAATACATTTTTCCTATCTCACTCTACTAATTTCTAACATAGAATATTATAAAGTGAAACTTTAATCAGCCCTCACCAATCGGGCGTTTACGGGCAGCCCGATTCCCACAAATAGCGGGATAGAATGGGCTGATCAGTAATACATTCATCTTTATAAGATAATCATATTACTGACCTAAACTGTCATAGTCAATCTTGATAGTTTCTCATTCCTAATAATTGTTATTTATCATAAATATCATTCGGATTAATTGTGGGAATAAATCCATTTATAGAACTATATTTTTTAGATACGTTATTTGGGGTAACGGTAAACGTTACAATTTTATTACTTTGTTGTTTAAAATAGCGCATCCAATTTTGACTCCATTCATCTTTCGCAATAACTTGTTTATCGAAGTCTTCCCACAATACACCATGTATAAAATTCAAGGATGTATTTTTGATTGTGTCAAATCCCCAATTCTGTATAAGAAGCAGGTTGGAATCAACACTTTTAATTTCTTTTAATAAATTTACATATGCTTCTCGAAATTTCCCTTGTGTAGACGGCTGATCATAAAAATAGTCATCAATATCACCAGCTGTATCTAAAAACACACCATCTATTCCTTTTCCAATAACTTGCTGTTTCACCTTATTCACAACAATCCCACGGTAGTGTTCATCAGCTAAATTCATAATATATGTATCCCACTGCTCAATCTTCATTTTCTTACCGTCTCTATAATAATAGTCTGATTCAACTACTTGCGATTTATGCCACGATTCTAATTCTAAAACACTAACATAGCCAAGAACTACCGTTCCTGATTTTTTTAATTGCTGAACCTGTTCTTTCGTAAATGCATATGGCTCTATAATAACCATGTCATACTTTGAAAGTCTCTCAATTACTTGCTCATTTGCTTCACCATAATAAATTTTATAACTTCGTACATTTTTTAAAATTGGTTCCACAACATTTGCTTGTGCGGATGTACTTGAGGAAAAAATAAAAGAAAATATAGCTAAAAAGCATATGGAACGTTTCCACTCCATAATAATATTACCCCCTATACAACTGTAATTTTCTATCGTTTTAAATTTTAACACCTTTAAATATTAATACAAATATAGTAATGCCATAACATTCTACATTTTTTTAAACTCGATATCCCCATAAAAATCCCAATAAATACAATACATTAACAGAAATTAGAATTTATTTCACTTGAATTTACTACATCTCTGTTGATAAAATGATTTGGGCTTTATATATTATCTATCTTAAAATAATTCTTTTAAATTATGTATTTTATTTCAGTTTACTATTCCTCAAAATTAAATTTGCAAACGAAAGAAGGGATTTTTTTATGCACTATAGACAATCTAATTTATTACAAAAAATGATTGAACCTACGATTCTCTTTATTGCTCTATTTTTTCTCTCCATACTAACTGATTTTCTAACACCAACGTATGAATACTTCTTACTCTTATTTATTACACTAATTATTTCTAACCGGTATGGCATATCCATTGCCCTTTTCGCCTTTCTGGAAGCAATGATTTATATTTTTGTAAGCGGCATATGTAAAGGAAATGATATATTGCTGTACTTTTATTCATTAGATTACTGGGTAAGTTGGATTTTCTTACTTGTTATTAGTTTATGTTGTGGACTAATGAGTACTGCACACAAAGAACGTTATGAAGATGTACATATGATAAATAATGAGCTAAAAGCTGAAAATAAAGAATTAAAATATGTTGTGAAACAATTGGATGAAACACGTATTACACTACGTTCTCGTGTACTTGAATCAAATAACCACTTATCTAAAATGTATCATATGTTTAAAGCTTTAAATCATACACATCCTGAAATTGTACTCGATGAAGGAATGAATGTACTAAAAATGTATTTTGGGGCAAAAAAAATTGGTATCTATCACGTCGATAACAATAAACAGTCGCTTCGCATTAAATTAAGAGCAGAAACTGGTAAAAATACATTATCCCAATCCATCTTTGTTAAAAACGCTTCGTTAGTCATCAAAAATGCGCTAGCGCATAATCGACCTTTTTTCCGTACAGATGAGGATTCTCAAGATGCTCCACTTTTAGTTGGTCCCGTCCTATTCCAAGATGATGTACAATACGTCATTATATTAGACGAAATCGAGTTTTCAAAAGTAACTTCTGAGCAATTCGAACTTTTCACATGGTATTTACGCTGGATGGGTGATCGTTTACAAAACGCTTCTAATCTTTGGCTATCAAGTCAAGAAGATCGCACTTTCCCTAAAACAAGCATTTATTATGAAGATGAATTTGAACATTTACTAAAAATAGAAAAGAAACGGTACGAAACATTATCTTATCCATATTCCTATTTTGAGTTCAATGCTCCACAAGATTCTTTAGAAATAATAAATTCTATTTTAAAAGATTATTTACGTGATATTGATATATTCGGTTATAGTACGACCGCGCAAAAAATTATGATTATATTACCTGGCACTGAAGAAAAGTTTTTATTACAAGTTCAAACTCGTATACAAAACGCTCTTTCTTCTAAAGGAGTGATACTCTAATGATTTTGCTCCTTCTCTATTTTATTTACGCCATTTTAGTTTTTCTTTTATTTCGATTTACAAAAGGTTTAATTGCTGAAGATAAAAAAGGGATTATTGAATTTTGCTTAATTATCTCACTTCTTTTCCCGCTTATCGGACTTATTGTATCAGTAATCATGTTATTACTTAATATAAGACGATCAAAAACCGAGTGGTTACAGCAATACTCTGATTATGTTGCCTTTCACGTTGATAATTATGAAGATATTTTAGAATCAGCAAAACAAGATATGGACTTAATTTCATTTTCTTCTGGATTAGAACTAGATAAGCCTGAATTACATAAACAACTCATTGTACAGTTAAGCTCCTCCTCTATTTCTAATGAAGGAGGCTTATTGAAAGAAGCCATTAACCATAAAGATCCTGAAACTGTACATTACGCAGCAACTACTATTAATTTACTAAATGAACGGTACGAAAAACAGATCGAATACTTAAATAAGCAATTTCCACAAAATCCACAAAATGAAATTGCAAAAGAGTTGGTTTCTAACTATTTAAGATATATAGACAGTGGTCTTCTTTCTAACCAGCAAAAAGAAAAAATAATCGCTGAATTTATGAATTTTGTTACACAAAGTGTAGAACTATTCCCTAACGAACCTCTTTACCCTTTCCACCTTGGAAATCTGTTTCTACACACAAAACAATATGCAAAGTCTGAAGAACAATTTTTAAATCTTATTCATTTCTATCCGGAATCATATTACGGTTACGTTGGGTTACTTGAACTATATTATGAGCAAAAGTTATGGGACGAGCTCTATAACTTAATCAATAATCTAGCAGCTGCAAAAAGAGTTCATATACTACCGCGTAAATATCAATTATTTGTAAGGCAGTTTGGAGGCGCACACATTGAAAAAGGGGATTAATATATATCGGGATTATTAGTATCATTTTATTTCTCTTAATTATATCCATCCTTATATATCGAACAGAAAATTTTTATCAAAAATTTTCTGTTCCTAAAACTAAAGAAACGGATACTGTTAAAACACTCAAAGCGAAAGATGTAGCTCAAAATGGACAGAAAATGCAATTATACGTTTTAAACACGGATAATACATTAGGGCAACAAGTCGAATTTAATACGAAGAAGGCAATGGATTACGCACACCTACACTATAAAGATATTACAGCTAATGAAATTAAGGGACTTACTCCCTCTCCCTATACAGGGATTATTATTACAGGTGAAATAATGGAGCAACTTCCACAAGCTGATATTCAAAATTTTGTACAAATGGGCGGAAGGATCATTATCGCAAACCGACTTGATTCAGATCCTTCCTGGAACACATTATTTGGTATTACAAAAAAAGAAGGTTTCAAAGATGCGAAAGGATTAACCTTTGAGGAAGTTTTATTCCCTGGTTATCCAGATCTCTCAAGTTCTTCTCCATTGTTTACTCATAGCTCAATGAATATTACGCTAGATGAGAATACAACTAATACTTGGATTACAGCGGAAGATACTCCCATCCTTTGGACCAATGACTACGGTGAAGGAAAAGTCTTATATTGGAATACAACAGCATTGAACGATAAATTAGGTAGAGGTATGTTCGTTCAATCACTGGGTACTATTTTCCAGACTTTCGCTACAGCACAACTTGGAGCGGAGATTATGTATATCGATGACTTCCCATCTCCAATTCCACAGGGAGAACTAAAAAACTTAACAAAAGAAAAAATTTCTGTTGAAGAATTTTATAAAAAACATTGGTGGAAAAATATGAAGGATATCTCTGAAGAGCTTGATATTAAATATACGGGTGTTGCAATTGGGACATACCAAAATAAAGTAACACCACCTTTTGAAAATTTCACAGGTAAAAATAGAAATACCTATTTATTATTTGGAAGAGAATTATTAAGTCACGGCGGGGAAATCGGTATTCATGGCTATAACCATCAACCTTTATTATTACCACCAGACCCAGTAGATAAAGCACTTGAATATGTTCCTTGGAATTCAAAAGAGGACATGGAGAGCTCCTTAGATGCTCTACAAAAACTCGTGTATAACTTCTTTCCAAACGAAAAACTAAAAACCTATGTACCACCATCCAATATTATAAATACAACTGGATTAAGTGCATTAAACGACGCAGTTCCAACTATGGAAACAGTTGCCTCTCTATATGTGGGAAGTAAAAGTAACGGCAGTTTAATTCAAGAATTTGGACCAGATGAACATAACAAAAACATTTATCACTTCCCGCGTATTACGAGTGGCTATGCTATCACAGATGAAGAGCAATTTATCTTAACTGATGTTACCGCAAATTTAGGGGTTATCTCACATTTCGTCCATCCAGATGATATCCTTGATGAAAAACGCTCAGGTGACTTAACATGGGAAGAATTATTTAAAGCTTATAAAACGACAATTAAAGAAATACGAGAAAAATATCCTTATATAAAAAGTATGACCCAAAGTGAAGCAACTGCTTCTATGAAAATTTATCAAACTGGTGACCTAGATGTTTCTTATGAAGATGATGCTATTCACATTGCATATAAAGGGTTACCAAACCATACTTCAACAATTATACGTGTAGAAGAAGGTAAGAAGATACAACCTGGCTCATTCTCTTACGGTACAGTTAAAAAGCTTAATTCCCAAATTTACAGCGTTACGTTAACGAAAGCCAGCGCTACGATCCCAATTAAAGGAGAATAACAGATGAGAATAGGTTTGGTCGTCGAAGGCAGCTACCCCTTTGTAAGTGGAGGGGTAGCAAGCTGGGTTCAAATGATTATCCAGCAGTTTAAAGAACATGAATTTACGATTTTTGCGATAGTCCCTCAAGTAAAAACAGAGGATGAATATCAATATGAAATTCCAAGCAACGTAAAAGATATCATTATGATTCCTTTGCAATCAGAAAATGAATCAAAACATGTAAAAACTAATTTAACTGAACAAGAAGTACAGACACTTCAAAAATGGTTTACATTTCAAGCCAACGATACAACAGCATTACAAATATTAGGGGATAAACAAAAGCTAGGAACACTCCATTCCTTCTTCGAAAGTCGTGAGTTTTATGAAATTGTTAAAGAAAGCTATTTATATGAAGAAAGTAGTGGTTCCTTCTTAAATTATTTTTGGATGTGGAGATCTATGTTCACACCAATCATTCAAATTTTACAAATTGATTTTCCCGAATTAGATCTTATTCATTCTGTATCGACAGGTTATGGTGGACTGCTTGGTGCTGCAATTAGCGCCAAGTCTGATATACCATTTATTCTAACTGAACACGGTATTTACTCTCGGGAGCGTGAAGAAGAAATACTACAGTCTACTTGGATACCAATTGAATACAAAAAAAGATGGGTTTCTTTCTTTCATCACTTGTCTCATCAAGCATATGAACAAGCAGCTGATGTAATTACGTTGTTCGGCCGAAATAGTGCATATCAAAAAGAATTAGGTGCCCCAGCTCATAAACTAAAAATCGTTCCAAATGGCGTTACTTTATCTGACTATAAAGGGTTACGTAAACCAAAGTATAATTCAGATAAACTCATCATTTCCGCTATTATACGAGTTGTGCCAATTAAAGATGTAAAAACAATGATTTATGCAGCTAAATTACTATTTGAAAAAAATATTCCATTTATATTTTACTTACTAGGTCCTGATACAGAAGAAGCAGAATATGCTCAGGAATGTCGTGACTTAATTCAACAATTAGGATTAAAAGAACATGTAATAATGACCGGAAAAGTAAATATTAAAGATTACTTAAAACAAACAGACATTCTCGTATTAACAAGTATATCTGAAGGACAACCATTAGCTATGTTAGAAGGAATGGCGGCAGGATTACCATGGGTTGTTACAGATGTCGGCTCTTGTAGGGAGTTAATTTACGGACAAGACGGAGATCCTTACGGGCAATGCGGATTTGTTGTACCACCTGTATCTCCTGAGCAAGTTGCCATTCATTTAGAGTGGTATTATCGTCACCCTGAATCCATTCAACAATTTGGGGATAATGGGCGCAATCGTATTGAAGCGCACTATCAATTATCAGGCGTCGTTGATAGTTATCGTAAGCTTTACTTAGAAAGAGGTAAAAAAACATGGCAGGAATAGGATTTCGTTTACAAAAATTATTCCAAGAAGACTACTATTCTTCAAGAATAAAAGCATACGGATTTTCATTATTTGTTACAGCCGGTCCGTGGTTAGTCGTCATCTTAGCAGTAACAGCTATTCGATACATTTTAAGTTTGTTCCATTCTATTTCGATTGAGGAACAGCGCCTTTTCACAATTTCAATTTCATACTGCTTTATTTTTTCTCAAATCATATATGGTGCCCTGCAGCTCATCGTAACTAGATATGTGGCTGACCTTTTATACGAGCAAAAAGCTGATAAAGTATTTTCGTCCTTTTTAGGAATGACGAAAATCACACTTTTCTTAGCTATTATCTTATGGCTTTTGTTTGCAATTTTTACACCATTAGCCTTGTATTATAAAATCGTGATGCTATTCTTATTTTTAGCTTTAAATATCATTTGGATTCAATCCATTTATTTAACAGCAGCTAAAGATTATCAGTCTATCGCTCTTGCATTTTTAATTGGTTCCATTTTCTCTTTATCTGGAATTGCGCTTATAGCTTACTGGCATCCGACACTTGGAATAGAACATGGATTTGCCCTATTACTTTTAATTGCTTTTACAATCGGGACTTTCATTACATTAGTGTGGTTAAGTATAGTTATTGTACGAATGTTTCCAAATAGTGATGCTACTGAACAATTTACCTTTCTTTCTTATTTAGATAAATATCCAGAACTATTTTGGTCGAGCCTATTTTACAATATTGGCATTTGGGTATGTAACTTTGTTATTTGGTTCGGAGAAGGGCGAGGAAATATTGAAAACACGTTTATTTATCATCAAATATATGATACCTCTGTTTTCTGGGCTTATTTAAGTATTATCCCAACTTATATTTTCTTCGTAGTATCCATTGAAACAAGGTTTTATGAACGGTATAAGAAGTTCTTCGGTTCAGTTAACAATGGGGCAACATTAAATACAATTTTACAATTAAAAGAATCAATGAACTTTGTTCTAAAACAAGAAATGGAACGAATACTTCGTAATCAAGGTATTTTTTCTTTACTTATTATTTTTATAATATGGATGTTTAGTTCACAATCTGGGAACGTAACACTTGAATACTCTATTTTACAGCTGACTATAATTGGTGCTTATGCAAACGGTATGGTTCTTGTTATTACGTTACTACTCTTATATTTTGAAGATCGTAAAGGAGCATTTCGAACATCGGCTCTGTTCTTTTTTGCAAACCTGTTATTAAGTCTTCTTCTACTACCATTTGGATTCAATGGTTACGGTATTAGTTTTGCACTTGGATCTTCTATTACATTCTTATATGCTATTTCTAGACTCTTTACTTATATTAAAGATATTGACTACTATACATTTTGTCAGTCAAACGCTCCTATAAAACGACGAACTTTCTTTACTAAATTTGCTAATAAACTTAATGGAAATAAATAAATAAAAATGACCTTCTTGCTCCTGCAAAAAGGTCATTTTTTTATCTGCTTATTAAACTTCTAGATAGCCATTTTTGTTATTTGATTGCCATCTCCAAGAGTCTGCACACATCTCTTCTAATCCGCGTAGTGCTTCCCATCCTAATTCACGCTTCGCTTTTGATGCATCTGCAAAACATACTGCGACATCACCAGGGCGACGTTCCGTAATTTTATAAGGAACTTCCTTGCCTGAAACTTTTTCAAATGCTTCAACCATTTCTAATACACTATAACCAGTACCTGTACCGAGATTGTATGCATCTATCCCAGTAGTGCCAAGTACCTTTTCAAGCGCCTTTACATGGCCATTGGCTAAGTCTACAACGTGAATATAATCACGGACACCCGTGCCATCTTTTGTTGGATAGTCATTTCCAAATACACTTAATTCCTTTAGCTTACCTACTGCTACTTGCGTTACATATGGCATTAAGTTATTTGGAATTCCGTTTGGATCTTCTCCAATACGTCCACTTTCATGCGCGCCAAATGGGTTGAAATAACGAAGTAATGCGATACTCCATTCTTCATCCGCAAATGCTACATCACGCATAATTTGTTCAATCATTAATTTCGTTTGACCATATGGATTTGTTGCACTTAATGGAAACTCCTCCGTAATTGGTGATGTTTCTGGGATACCATACACTGTTGCAGACGAACTGAAGATCATCTTCTTCACATCATGCTTCTGCATCACTTCACATAGCACTAATGTGCTTGTAATGTTGTTATGATAATACGTTAACGGAATTGCTACTGATTCTCCTACGGCCTTAAAGCCTGCAAAGTGAATAACAGCTTCAATTGTATTTTCTTCAAAAATCATATCCAGTGCTTCGCGATTTAAAATATCTTCTTTATAAAACGTAAACTGTTTTCCTGTAATCTCTTTCACTCGATTTATAGACTCTACTGAGCTATTCGAAAGATTATCTACTACTATAATTTCGTAACCGTTATTTAGTAATTCTACGCATGTATGACTACCAATATATCCTGCTCCACCTGTTACAAGTATTGCCATAATTATAGTCCTCCATATTTCATTCATTATAAACTTCTCAAAGTATATCACATATTTCTTATCCAATGTTTATTATGCGAACACAGAAACTTACATTTTATCCCATAATTATTTTATACAATACACGATTCCAATCAGGTAATAAAAAAACGCCACATAACAGACATCGCGTGGCGTTTTTTGATCAAATTACGTAACAATATACACTTAGAAAATGAGCAAGGCTACCTAACAATACAAAAACATGAAAAATTTCATGGTGTCCCATATATTTAAACTCCAACCATTTTGGCTTCGCACCGTAAATAAACCCACCAATTGTATAAAAAATGCCTCCAAGTACTAAGAAAATAATACCTCCTGTACTTAAATTCTCAGCTAGCGGTGCAAAGAATAGAACAATTAACCAACCCATCAGAAGATAAATTGCTGTCGATAACCATCTTGGACAATTAAACCAAAACATTTTAAAAACAATACCACAAATTGCCGTTGCATAAACTAAACAAAATAATAGTAAACCATTTGCCGAATTTAATGTAATTAAGCAAAAGGGTGCATATGTACCTGCAATTAATATAAAAATCATAGAATGATCTAGCTTCCTAAAGAAATAAATAACACGTTCACTGGCTACGACACTATGATACACAGCTGACGCCATATAAAGGACCATCATCCCGATACCAAATAAAATAACAGCTGTAATTGCAGCAAAAGATGGCATCTTAACAGAAACTTTCACAATCATAGCTAATAATGCAATAAATGATAATACAGCTCCCCCTAAGTGAGTAAATGCATTAACCGGTTCTCTTACATAAGCATTCATATAAACACCCCTCATATAATTACATGTAGTTTTCATAACTACATGTAATTATATACACATTATTCGTACGGGTCAACATTTACATTTCATTTGTTTCGTAATACCATATTTAAAGATATACTAAACATTAAGTTCCACTAAGTTATAAAAGTGAGGGGTTCTACGTGGAAAATATAAATAAATTACTTGAATCATTACATTTAGAAAAAAATATTAAACTTGAGGATATCCCAAATGTCGACTTATATGTAGACCAAGTCGTTCAACTATTTGAGAATACTTATGCGGATACAACGAGAACTGATGATGAAAAAGTGTTAACAAAAACAATGATTAACAATTACGCAAAAGGGAAATTATTCATCCCTATCAAAAATAAAAAGTACTCAAAAGAGCATATGATTTTAATCAGCTTAATTTATCAATTAAAAGGAGCCCTTTCCATTAATGATATAAAAAGCTCCTTAGAAAATATAAATGCACCGTTAATAAACGATGATACATTCGAATTAAATACTCTATATAAAGATTATCTTTCTCTTACTGAAACCAATGTGGAAAGCTTTAAACAAGACGTAAATAAACGTGTTACGGATGTAAACGAGGTTTCTTCCTTAGAAGATCCAACGCTAGAAAAGCTTTTATTACTAACATCCTTCGTGACTATGAGTAATATGTATAGACGTTTAGCGGAAAAATTAGTTGATGATTTAAAAGAATCTTAAATAAAAAAGCTATCCATCTGTTACAATGGATAGCTTTTTTGTTTACTTAATTGCTTCATGAACCTTTAATTGTTTCCCTTTAATCGTTGTGTTTTTCATGGTTTTTAAAACAAGTGGTCCTTTTCCATTTAATATTTCAACGTAAGAAACATTGTCTTGGATTGTAATAATGCCTATATCTTCTGCTGTAACACCTTTAATTTTAGCAATTGTACCGACGAAATCTACCGCCCTAATTTTCTTTTTCTTCCCGCCATTAAAGTACAATTTCATAATTCCTTTATTTAGGTCCGCATTTTTATCTTTCTTTATAATTGGTTTAGCGTGTATCTTTTCCTCAAATACTGCTTTCCCTTTCATAACTTCTTCCTTTGAGGGTGCAAGCGCCTTTGGAATTTCAAAGCCGATGTACTCCTCAATCTCTTCTAAAAATCTATTTTCATACGGTGTTATGAATGTAATAGCTTTTCCTTTATTACCAGCTCGTCCCGTTCTTCCCGTACGATGTACATAACTTTCTTTTTCTAATGGAATATCATAGTTAATAACATGTGTAATATTATCAATATCAATTCCTCTAGCTGCTACGTCTGTCGCTACTAAATAACGGAACTTTCCTTTTCTAAAATCGTCCATAACTTCAAAACGATCTTCTTGTACCATACCACCATGTATTTTGTCACAAGGATAGTTAACGCGATCTAATTGTTTAAATACGTGATCTACATTTTCTTGTGTGCGGCAAAAAATAATACAACTATCTGGATTCTCAATCGTTGTTACATCTTTAAGAAGTGAAAGCTTCTCCTCTTCTCTCGTCTCAAAAAGTGTATGTTCAATTTTATCTGTTGTAATCCCAGCAGCCTTAATTTCAATATGCGTTGGCGAATCCATATATTTACGAGATAATTTTTCAACATCTTCTGGAAGTGTTGCTGAAAATAACATTGTCATTCGTTTTGTAGGTAACTCGTCAATAATTGCCTCTACTTGATCGATAAAGCCCATATTCAGCATTTCGTCTGCTTCATCAATAACTAAATACTTCAAACACGCTAAAGAAAGAGTACCTTTTTCAATATGATCTAACACACGGCCAGGAGTCCCAACTACAATATGTGTTTTTTGCTTTAACTCTAATTTTTGACGCGCGAATGGCGATTTACCATAAACTGCAGCAGCCTTAATTCTTTTGAATCGGCCTATATTCGTAATATCTTCTTTCACTTGCACCGCAAGCTCTCTCGTCGGTGTTAAAACTAAAGCTTGTGGCTTATTCTCTTCCCACTCCACCATTTCACAAAGTGGTATGCCAAATGAAGCAGTTTTTCCACTTCCAGTCTGTGATTTCACGACAAGGTCTTTCTTTTGCAAGGCAACTGGAATAACCTCTCCTTGCACTTCCGTTGGATGTTCATAGCCTAAACCAGTAAGTGCTCTTACAATTTCTTTACTTAATGCATAATCAGCAAAACTTTTTTTACTCATATATTAACCTCTTTTTATGATATATTATTTTCTTTTTTCGCTTTTCCTATCACTGAATCATCATATACGTTATTATCACCTTATTCATTATACTTGAAAGCTCACATAAAAAGGCGAATCATTCGTGATTCGCCTGACTAAACAAAAGGGGTCTCTATTTCAGAAATTTTTCAAAAATATTATTTCATTATAAAAATAAACTTTTATCATTTCATATACTGTTCAACTAACTGATAACATCTTTCCCTCGTACTAGTTGCCTTCGATGAAATAGTTGCTATCCCTGATAATGTTCCCTGCCCAGATTCATTCCAAGCTTCTTCCGCCTTACGATCTCGATACTTAATCCATTCACGCTGTTTCTCTCTCAAAGTGTTCATTTCACTTGTAGAAAGTTGCTTTTTCAAAACGCCATAAATCTCATTTAAAGCCTGATCCCATGCATCGTATCTTTTAACTTCCCCTTCTTTCATTTCAGTTGTAATTCCGTTCTCATATAAATAATCGAGTTTCTTCAAACTCTCCTCAATACTATTTAGTTTAGTAATATATTCTGCCTTTTGACCGGTAATAACACTTTCTTTCTTCGGCTTCTCTTCTATTACTTTTTCTTCCTTACGGTTCTCATCTTTTGTTTTATCTACCTCTACTGTCCTCGGCACAATCTGTGTAATTTGTTCATTCGCATTTTGATAATATATTTTAAACTGTTCTTTCCCTTTCGTTTCCCTAATAATTACGTTCAGTTGCTCTTTTACATCCACAAACTTCTGCTCGTTTTTCAACTCTTCTACTTTAGCAAGCATTTGCTTATATTTCTCTTCCTCATCTTTTTGATTAGATAAATCTTCTCGTTTTTCTTTTACTTGTTTGACTAATATAACTGAACTAGCAGAGTCATTTTCAATTTCTCTTAATAACGAAATTGCCCGGTCTATATTACTTTCCTGCAATGCTTCAATCATTTTATTCGTTTGATTCATCTTCAGCCTTACTTCTCGGTCATCCTTCTTTTCTTTTAATGCTAATTCAAAAGATGCGACTGCTCTATCGTATTCTTTATTTTCCAGTGCTAAATCTCCTTGTTTCTTCGCCTTATCAAATGCATCATTATTGCCGTATCCAGCAACAACCAACAAAGTTATTCCTATTATTAGTATTAACCTTTTCATCGTATTCCCCCAGCCCCCTCACCCAAAATAAGAAGCACACATACAATTTTATGCAATTATCGCAACTTTCCTTACTCTTTTTATAAACGAACGTTATTCATATAAAAACTATTTAAATTCGTTTTTAACGTTATTTTTAAAAGATATTAGCTTCTTTCAAAAAAAATGTTAAGAAAATCTTTGACTTCTTAATAAAAATGATGTAAATTATCCTATGGACGAACATTTTTAATCAATAAAAATAAAATATTCGTATTTTAGGGGTGTAAATGATGGAAAACGTATTTGACTATGAAGACATTCAATTAATTCCTGCAAAATGTATTGTAAACAGCCGATCTGAATGTGATACAACTGTCACTTTAGGAAAACATAAATTTAAATTACCTGTCGTACCTGCAAATATGCAAACGATTATAGATGAAAGAATCGCAACTTATTTAGCTGAAAATAATTACTTCTATATCATGCATCGTTTCCAACCAGAGAAACGAATCTCATTCATTAGAGATATGCAATCACGTGGATTAATTGCTTCAATCAGCGTTGGTGTTAAAGAAGACGAATACGAATTCGTACAACAATTAGCTGCTGAGCAACTTTCACCTGAATACATTACAATCGATATCGCACATGGTCACTCTAATGCTGTGATCAACATGATTCAACATATTAAAAAACATTTACCAGAAAGCTTCGTTATTGCTGGAAACGTTGGAACTCCAGAAGCGGTAAGAGAATTAGAAAACGCTGGTGCTGATGCAACAAAAGTTGGTATTGGACCTGGTAAAGTTTGTATTACTAAAATTAAAACAGGCTTTGGAACTGGTGGTTGGCAGTTAGCTGCACTTCGCTGGTGTGCAAAAGCTGCAAGTAAGCCAATTATCGCTGACGGTGGTATTCGTACGCATGGTGATGTAGCTAAATCAATTCGATTTGGAGCAACTATGGTTATGGTCGGTTCTCTATTCGCTGGTCATGAAGAGTCTCCAGGGGAAACAATCGAAAAAGATGGCAAACTTTATAAAGAGTACTTCGGTTCAGCTTCTGAATTCCAAAAAGGCGAGAAGAAAAACGTTGAAGGTAAGAAAATGTTCGTTGAGCATAAAGGTTCTTTAGAAGATACTTTAATCGAAATGGAACAAGATCTTCAATCTTCTATCTCTTACGCTGGTGGAACAAAGTTAGACTCAATTCGTACTGTAGATTATGTAGTTGTGAAAAACTCTATTTTCAACGGTGATAAAGTATATTAATTTTTAAATTTAACTCGAAGGACAAGTATTTTTTATGCTTGTCCTTCTTTTTCATGTATAAAAATGTAAAATATTTTCATTTCACTGAATTTTCTAGTATTATATTTTTAGATACTTAAAATAAGGGGGATACATTAAATGAAACATGTAATTGAGAAACGCCTTATTCGCGCGGAAGTTCCTACTGAACTAACATGGGATCTTTCTGATTTGTATAAGTCTGATGATGAATGGCACACTGCACTAAATGTATTAGAAAATGATATAAAAAGACTCGATGCATTTAAAGGACAATTACACACTGGCCCCGCTACCTTATTAAATTGCCTACTTTTAGAAGAAGAGCTTCTAATGAAATTAACAAAACTCGGCACATATGCAAATTTAAAAGAATCCGCTGATCGTACAGATCCAGTTATTCAAGCGAACTCTTCCAAAATTTCCGCTTTAGGGACGAAAGTACATACCGCACTATCCTTTATTCATAACGAAATTCTCTCTTTTGAAGAAGGAACCATTGAAAAATATTTAACTGAGGAAACAAAACTTGAGCCTTTCCGTAAATCGTTACTAGAAATACTACAAAAAAGGCAGCACACGCTCTCTCCTGAAACAGAAGAAGCTCTTGCTGCACTCGGTGAAGTTCATAGTTCTCCCTACAAAATTTACGGCATGACTAAATTAGCCGATATGGATTTCCCTTCTATACAAGATGAACAAGGAAATGATTTGCCTGTATCGTTTGCATTATTTGAAAGTAAGTATGAATTTTCTCCAAGCGCATATATACGTAGAGAAGCGTATTCATCATTTATTTCCACATTGAAACGATATAAAAATACAGTTGCAACAACGTATGCTACTGAAGTAAAAAAACAAGTGACACTTTCTCGTTTACGTAAGTACGAGTCTGTTACCCATATGCTTTTAGAACCTCAAAAAGTTCCACTTGAAATGTATAACAACCAACTAGATATTATTTATAACGAATTAGCGCCTCATATGCGCCGCTTTGCAGATTTAAAAAAGAAAGTATTAGGTCTCGATCAAATGCTCTTCTGCGATTTACACGCACCGTTAGATTCTGAATTTAATCCAACCATCACATACGATGAAGCTGGTAAATTAATTCAAGAATCTTTAAAAGTATTAGGACCTGAATATAATACGATTATCGAAACAGGATTTAAGGAAAGATGGGTAGACCTTGCAGATAATATAGGTAAATCAACAGGTGCTTTCTGCTCTAGCCCGTATGGTTCCCATCCTTACATTTTAATTACATGGCAAAATACGATGCGTGGATGCTTCACATTAGCTCATGAATTTGGACATGCTGGTCATTTTTATTTAGCCAATAAAAATCAGCGCATTATGAATGTACGTCCATCTATGTACTTTGTTGAAGCACCATCAACGATGAATGAATTACTATTAGCCCAGCATTTACTAGCGACTACCGATGATAAGAGAATGCGCAGATGGATTATTCTGCAACTACTCGGCACATATTACCACAACTTCGTTACCCATCTACTTGAGGGAGAATATCAAAGACGAGTATATACCCTAGCAGAAGAAGGGCAAGCACTCACAGCTACAACTTTAACTGAAATAAAAACAAAGGTCCTTTCGACATTCTGGGGAGATTCCGTAGAAATTGATGAAGGCGCTGGTTTAACATGGATGCGTCAACCTCATTATTATATGGGATTATATTCTTACACCTATTCCGCCGGCCTCACTGCGTCTACTGCGGTAGCTCAAATGATTAAAGAGGAGGGGCAACCTGCCGTTGATCGCTGGTTAGATGTACTTCGCGCTGGTGGTACGATGAAACCACTTGAATTAATGAAACATGCCGGGGTAGATATGTCAAAACCAGATGCAATCCGTAAAGCTGTTTCTTACGTCGGTTCCTTAATTGATGAATTAGAGCGCTCTTATCAAGAATAAAAAATAAGCCCTCGCTTTATGAGGGCTTATTCTTTATTTACTTTCCAAATCTTTTGCGGTATCCGCACTTTCTACATAGTTCTTCTACCGCAACTCTTTTCGAAAATCCATCGACAATGTTTGTTGCTCTTTCACCTTCTATAATGTTAGAAAATGAGTCACTATTAATATTTCCAAGGTTAATAATTCCCTCACCATCTAAACAACAAGGAATAACCGTTCCATTCGCTAAAATACCTGCTTGATTTCGAAGACCATGACAGAATCCTTTTCCATCATCCTCTTCTTCATGCAATGCCGGCCACTGGAATTCATAATCTTGATTGATAAATACACGTTCTGCAATTTTTATACCTTTTCCTGGTGTAAGCTTCTCTTCAATTTGATAGGATAGATCAAACTCATTTTCAATTATGGATAATAAATCCCTATTTTTCTGGATTTCAGCATTTGTTTTATTATCCTGAGTTAAATTCCATAATCTTAGTGAAACAATTAAATCCGATTGACTCGTTGCTTCTCTAATGAAAGAAAGTATACTTCTTACATAACCCTCTTTATCTTGCGATCCTGGGTGTCCATCAAAACTGTGCAGTGAAAAATTCATTTGTCTTAACGCAGGCTTATTTAACAGTCTATGCCTTCTCTTATTAATTAACGTTCCGTTCGTTGTAATATTAACTTTAAACCCTTTTTCATGGCTTAAATCTAATAGTTGATCTATTTTCGGATGGAGCAACGGCTCACCCTTCACGTGCAAATAAATGTAGTCTGTGTGAGGTTTAATTTGGTCTAATCTTTTAGCAAAATCCTCTACAGAAATGAATTGCTTCTGCCTTTCCGTCGGCGGACAAAAGCTGCACGCAAGATTACATACACTTGTAATCTCCAAGTAAAACTTCTTAAACTTCTTCACCTTTAATTCCTCACTTCTATGACTACTTATACTTTTTCCCTCTTCATATTACAGCATATTTTTTTAGAAATAGAAACATACTTATTTTAGGAAATCTACATACCATCTATTAATGTTTAAAAGACCATCGGTGATTTTTGTCCAATGGTCTTTTTTACTCTTTATATACAAATGAAAAATTTATTTATGATACGGTTCACCGCGATTAATACGAAATGCTCTATACACTTGCTCAAGCAATACTAATCGCATTAATTGATGTGGTAATGTCATCTTTGAGAAAGACAGAGATTCGTTTGAACGCTTCATTACTTCTGAGCTAAGTCCAAGTGATCCACCAATTACAAACGTTACTTTACTCTTTCCATATGTAGCAAGGCGATCTAGACTTACCGCAAATTCTTCTGATGATTTTTGTTTTCCTTCTATTGCTAACGCAATAACGTGCGTATCATCAGAAATTTTATCCAGTATACGTATGCCTTCTTTTTCTTTTACAATTAACATTTCTGCTTCACTTAAATTTTCTGGTGCCTTTTCATCTGGCAATTCAATTACTTCTACTTTTGCGTAAGAAGATAATCGTTTTAAGTATTCTGCTATACCTTGTTTTAAGTATTTTTCTTTTAATTTTCCGATTGAAATAATCGAGATATTCACATCTATTCCCCACCTTACAAACACGTTATCCACAGCACTTATCCACATATCCACAAATGTTACCCACATATTGTGTGAGAATCTGTGTTCGATACAACATATGTCGCCTCATTTTGACAAAATTCACATGTTTTTTTCTCTTCTTCAGAGTTATCCACATTGTTAATAACCGGTGCAACTTCACACTCATCCACAATGATGTCTAATGCTAATTCAACATGTTCTAAACAACAAGGTAAATTCATATTCTTCACCTCACTTTTCTACAATAGAAAACAGGAGGTAGGCCCTCCTGTTTTTAATACTTTTGAATGCCTAATTTCACCGTTGTTGTCGCTCTTTTTGTACCACGATAAAACGTAAGAGTCATTTTATCATTAATTTTTTTATTATATAAGGCCGTGCGGAACCCAATAATATCGTGCACCGCTTTTCCATCTACCGCCACAATAACATCATGTTCTCTAAGACCCGCATCCGTACCTGGAGAAGGACTTTTCACATCTAAAACACAGACTCCTTCTGTTATGTTACCTGGTAATTGTAACGTTTTTGACCAATAGTAACTCGGAATCTCATTTAATGATCTTAGTTCAATCCCAACGTAAGGTCTTCTTACTTTACCGTACTTTTCTAGTTCATTCATAATAGGAACAGCTCTCGTAACTGGAATAGCTAGTCCAATTCCTTCTACTTCTTTTGCTGCAATTTTCATTGAGTTAATACCTATTAATTGTCCAGATACATTTACAAGCGCTCCACCACTATTACCTGGATTAATTGCCGCATCTGTTTGCAATACTTCTACTTGCCAATCGTAATGCCCATCTTGATCTAAATCTACAGGAACAATACGCTCATTAGCCGAAATAATACCTTGTGTGACAGTTCCGGAAAATTGTAGCCCAAGTGGATTTCCAATCGCAATAACTGGTTCTCCTCTACGAACGGTATTAGAGTCGCCAATTTCAATCACTTTCTTCACATGCTTCGCATCTATTTCTAGTACCGCCAAGTCTGTGACTACATCGGTTCCTAATACTTTACCTGGAATTTTCTTACCGTCACTTAAGCTCACTTCAATACGATTCGCCCCAGCAACAACGTGGTTATTCGTTACAATATACGCATGTCCATCTGTTTTCTTATAAATCACACCAGAACCTGTACCAGCTTCCGAATCAGCCTCTGAAAAATCGTCTCGTTGAATGTTAATAACACCAACAACAGCCTCTGAAGCACGATCAACAGCGTCTACAAAGCTAACTTGTTTAACAGACACATTTCCGCTTTGAGCTTCAGCCATATTCTTTTCACTTGCTTCAACTTGCGGAAGCTTACCTTCATGATTTGAAAATAAAGGCGCTCCAAATGCAAATAATGAAGCCCCTACAATTGTTCCCGCTATACTAGAAATAACAATACCTTTATGTTTCTTTTTCCCTGCACGTTTAATACGATATTTTTCTTCATCAATAAAGGACATATTTGTTCACCTATCTTCCTGAAAACAACTATATTCACCCTTATTGTTTACTAAAATGAAGAATTATACGTATTGAATTTTCGTAGGCATTTTTGGATCTGTATCATGTATTTCAAAGGATTCTCCAACCCCAAAACCTTTTTCTTCTAATACTTGTGATACAGACATACGCGCTAATTCTTTCATGTTATTATCTAAGCTTAAATGCGCTAAATAAATGTGTTTTGTCTCGTCTGTAATAACATCCGCCATCGCTAATGCAGCATCCTCATTACAAACGTGACCTACATCACTTAATATGCGTCGTTTAATACTCCATGGATATCGTCCCATACGAAGCATTTCCACATCATGATTGCTTTCAAATACGAAAGCATTCGCTCCCTTAATAACACCTTTCATACGGTCACTTACGTAGCCCGTATCTGTAATAAGAGCTAACTTTCTATTATTGTTATGAAAAGCATAAAACATCGGTTCTGCCGCATCATGAGAAACACCAAATGATTCAACTTCAATATCTCCAAATGTTTTCACGTCTCCTACTGAGAAAATGAATTTTTGATCAGTTGGGATATTACCTATTAAATGTTCCATTGCATTCCATGTTTTCTCGTTCGCATAAACAGGTAAATCATATTTACGCGCCAATACACCTAATCCTTTAATGTGGTCACTATGCTCATGTGTTACAAGAATACCTGATATGTCATTTATATTCAGTTCAGCTTGCTTAAATAAGGCCTCTGTAGCTTTACCACTTAAACCTGCATCAACGAGCAATTTTTTTTCATCTGTTCCTACATATAGCATATTCCCTGTACTTCCACTTGCAAGTACACTAAAGTGCATACTCATTCTTTCTCACTCCATTATGTTCTTCCGGCACTTGAGTTTCCCCTAATTCCATAACTTGTCCTTCAATTGCATTCACAAAATAGTCCTTTTTCTGCTCTGTCTTTAAGTTCCACGTTGGAGCAAGCACTTGTATATTAGAAGAAGATTCAGCTAGAGTCGCATATCCAATCTGCGCCTCTTTCACGTGCGTATTTTCTGCAATTTTATTTTTTACATATATATTTTCTAAAGCTGTTTGAGCAGTGATAATTTCTTGTTCTTTCGTTTTTTCACTTTCGCCCATTTCCTTCAAATCCGTTAACATTGTTTGCGTATACGAAACAAGCTCATTTTTTTCATTCAAATCTACAACAATCATTGCATGATTGTTGTAGAAAATCGGCTTATCCTTATACTTTTGAAAGAAATAAATTTTTGAATCTTTCATTGCCCCAAACTCGTATTTCTGCCCATCAAGCACGTAGTTTTTTAAGAAATCATTATACTTGTCCTTTGATAATGATTTTGCATTTAAAAATGGTTCTTTCAACTTACTTTCTATCTTATATTCTTCTTGCAGATGCACCGTTTGATTTTTTAAAGACTGCACATCTTCTTCCTTAAAGCTTTTATTTTTCGCCATAATAAACGACTCTTTTTTCGGCTCTTTAGGAAAACTCCCCATAGTAATTTTAGACTCTTTTAATTGTTGATCAATTTTTGTTTCTGTCACAAGTTCCAATTGATTACTATCTTGCTTTTGAATGAACTGAAAGATAAGAAAGAGATCTAAAACAAAAAAGGTCACAATAAATATGGTTTTAATTCGATCCCAATCCATTTAGTCCCCCCTCACTCCATTCAAATATTTTTTGCTTACCATTTTCTTCACATTTTACATACCATATTGGCTTTAAAATAATGTTTTTTCCTTCGTTAATGGAATCTTCCAATGATAACTTATAACCAATTCCAACATCCTGAATTGAATTCTTATCAATTTGCGGATTATTCTCTAATGATGTCATCACTGTACGACCCGATGCAAGAGAAGTTGTTAGTTGTTTACTAGGTAATTTGAAACTTGGATCAAAAAAGGATCTTTCATACTGCATGATTTCACCTGAACCCCATGCTTGCTTTAATTCCGCCATTCCATCGCTATTAAATACAGGCAACCCCTCCTCATAAAAACGGAAGGACGTTTTCCCTTTATTAATATAATCAAAACGATAGAGTTTTAACGCACCACTATGCCCACTTACAAAGTCAAAACTTTTTTGTAAAAGTGCTGCATTATCCATAGATTCATCACTATGTACAGCGGAGTTTTTGTATTTCAACATTGCATTTGACTGATCAATTTCCATAGAACGTATACCATCTGTAAATGTTTTCTTTGATTTCTCAGAAATAGGGCTTAAATAACGTGGATCACTAAATAATGCATTTTTAAATGTATCCTCATCTAACTTAGATCCAAAATACTCTACCTCACTTAATTCCGTAATTCCATCTGGTAAGTAAAGTTTTTTTCTATCACTTATTTGATATTCAAAATACGGTCTCGCTACTGTTATAAGTTGATTTTGAGCATTTATAACATCCTTTACGTAAACACCACTCAATTTTGCTTCATATATTTTACGATAAGGATAAGTATCATAGGAAACAAAACTAATTTTAATTTCTTGGTCCTTACTTCGAGAAGGATCAATTATAATACGATTGAAACTCCTATTACCTTCTATGTTTTTATCTTTAAAATTAAACATACTTTTAATCGTACCCA
The DNA here is from genome assembly GCF_036320425.1 of Bacillus nitratireducens. Lineage (NCBI taxonomy): Bacteria > Bacillati > Bacillota > Bacilli > Caryophanales > Bacillaceae > Bacillus > Bacillus nitratireducens. Next base: position 33,217 of record NZ_JAUMJO010000005.1, on the reverse strand, counting down.
GTGGAATGTTTGTAGGAAAAACAAATTCGATTTTTTCCTCTCCGTGTACATACGAAAGAAAATCACCTTTAGGAACTGTCCCTGTTATTTCCTTTAAATCATGTAACTCTCCATTTTCAAGAATTCTATAAATTAAATCCACATTACTCTTGTTTTCACTCACATAATGATTTTTCTCTTTATGAACGATGACAGAGGATGGGCGAACAACCTCCGAAAGTTTTATTGGATTTATCTCTTCATTACCTTGAACAAATTTTGCATTTTGTATTGAAGTAGAATCGGGAACATATGTCCATAAGTTAAAAGTAAGAAATAGGCTAATAACAACTAAATTAATTAAAACTATTGTTTTAAAGTTTTCCATACTCATTCCCAATCGTCCTCTTCATCAGTTGCCATTGGCAGTGTGAAATAAATAGTTGTTCCTTTTCCTTCCTCACTTTTCGCCCAAATTGAGCCGCCGTGTGCCTCAATCATTTCTTTCGCAATGGCTAATCCAAGACCTGTACCACCCATTTGTCTTGAGCGAGCTTTATCTACACGGTAAAAACGTTCAAATATTTTATCTACATTTTCCTTCGGGATACCCATTCCTTGATCACTCACACTAATTTCTAATAACTCACCACGGTCACGCAGGCGATATGTTACTGTGCCACCTTCTGGCGAATATTTTAATGCATTGGAAATAATGTTATATAACACTTGTGTAATTTTGTCTGTATCCATATCAATAAATCGAGATTTTTTAGAGAAAGATCGTTTGAAGCTTACATTTTGCTCTTTAGACATTTCAAAGCGATCGATAACGTTATTAAAGAAATCAGTAAAGTCGACCCATTCCTTCATTAAGCGATGTTCTGTACTATCTAGTTTAGATAGTTGTAACAACGCATTTACAAGTCTAATCATTCTTTCTGTTTCTTCTTGTGTAACCGTTAAAAATTGCGGTGCGATATTTGGATCTTGCCATGCGCCATCCGTAAGTGCTTCTAAGTAACTGCGCATTGTTGTTAACGGTGTTCTCAGCTCATGAGATACGTTTGCAACAAACTCACGACGCTCTTGCTCTATACGCTCCTGCTCCGTTACATCATATAATACAGCAATTAAACCATTTGCCTTCCCTGTTTCTTTTTGAATGACAGAGAAACTAGCACGTAAAATATATGGTTCATTCCTCGTACTAAAATCTAATAAAACTGAATCAGGTTCTTCATATAAATGATCCAGTGTAAATTCTTCTTGTATCCCTAACACTTCTAATACAGATTGATCTAGTGCCGTTTCACGCGAAACATTTAACATTTTTTCCGCAGGATCATTTAATAAAATGATGTCACCTTTTCGATCAGTAGCAATTACTCCATCTGTCATATGTGATAAAACAGATGATAGTTTGCGCCTTTCACTCTCTGTTGAAGAGCGGGCTTGTTGTAATTTTTTTGATAAATTATTGAAAGATAATGCTAGTTGTCCAATTTCATCATGGCTATGCACTTTTACTTTTCTCGAATAATTCCCTTTTGCCATTTCAATTGCTTGTCTCCGCATATCTGAAATTGGTCTTGTAATTGTTTGAGCCAACAAAATCCCAAGTACAGCTGTTACTAGTAAAGCAATTACTGTCCCCGTCGCGAAAATTTGGTTTATATCTTTCATTTGTTTATACACATCTTCCATAGATGCAACAATACGAATGACGCCAAGTACCTCTCCTTCTTGCTCTTTTAGAATAGGAGTAATCATCACTTGAACCCGATGACCTGTTTTCACGTCTTTCTCAACCTTTGACTCTGGTTTTTTTTGTACCATTACCCGTTGTACAGCTGTGTCTGCTGACGTTCGTCCTACTTTATTTTGCTTAGACGCGTCTGAAATTGCCATTAATTTTTTAGTAGAATCAATTACGCTTATTTCTTGAATATCTCTCTTACGATCCGATGCAAATTTTTGAATCGAATCATTAATAGCTTTATCTACTGAATCTGCTTTAGGACGTTCTTTTACAAACTCTTGCTTCAAGTTATAAGAAAGTAAATTCGTTTGCTGCGTTAAGGAATCTTGAAAACCTTTTACAAGGCTTTTTTCTAATTCCCTAACGAAATATACACCAATTACTTGCATTGCTATTAATATTAACAGCATATATATGAGCACAAATTTTAAATGAATAGATTGAAAAAAACCAACTTTCTTCATATACTATTCCTGTTCTGGGTCACGCAAGTAATACCCTACCCCGCGTCTAGTTACAATTAAAGTAGGATGACTTGGATTATCTTCAATTTTTTCGCGCAAACGACGTACTGTTACATCTACCGTACGTACATCCCCAAAATAATCATAACCCCAAACTGTTTGTAATAAATGTTCACGAGTCATAACTTGACCTAAATGCTTCGCTAAATAATGTAGTAATTCAAATTCACGATGTGTAAGCTCAATGCTTTCTTCACGCTTCGTTACACTATAAGCATTCGAATTGATAACGATTGGTCCAATAACCATTTCAGTATTTTCTTCTTTCTCTGCAGCACCACCCTGCTGATGGCGACGTAAATTCGCTTTCACACGAGCAAGTAACTCCCTCGTACTAAATGGCTTTGTTACATAATCATCCGCCCCAAGCTCAAGTCCTAATACTTTATCAATTTCAGAGTCTTTTGCTGTAAGCATAATAATTGGCATTTCTGAACTTTTACGTATTTCACGACATACCTCTAAGCCGTCTTTTCCCGGTAACATAATATCTAATAAAACCATATCTGGCTGTTCTTCATTTGCTTTTTCAATCGCCTCATCACCATCATGCGCCATTACAATTTCAAAACCTTCTTTTTCTAGGTTGAACTTCAAAATATCTGCAATCGGTTTTTCATCATCAACTACTAAAATTTTCTTTCCCATCATCGTCTATTTCCTCCTTATAAAAATATGGTCAATAATCCCTAAACACATTGACGTTTATATAGTATGTCCCTATATGACCGCACCCTTTGTTTAAGTATTTTCTCCTCTATTCTCATAGACTCATGTATGATCCACTTTTTCACGGAATCCTATACGATCTATAGAAAAACCTCTAGCTTCAACTGCTAGAGGCTCCTCATTCTATTGTAAAATAACTACCCACTTTTGTAAAACTGGACAAAATAAAAAGGATATTAAGTGGGCCCACTTAATATCCTGAGAGTGGCTCGGGACGGAATCGAACCGCCGACACGAGGATTTTCAGTCCTCTGCTCTACCGACTGAGCTACCGAGCCAAAACTATATATAAAACCACTAATGGTGGTATAAACAAAAGTGGCGGTCCCGACCGGGGTCGAACCGGCGATCTCCTGCGTGACAGGCAGGCATGTTAACCACTACACCACGGGACCAAAAATGAACATAAAAAAAACATGACCCGTACGGGATTCGAACCCGTGTTACCGCCGTGAAAGGGCGGTGTCTTAACCACTTGACCAACGGGCCACGAAAAATAAAATGGTGAGCCATGAAGGATTCGAACCTTCGACCCTCTGATTAAAAGTCAGATGCTCTACCAACTGAGCTAATGGCTCATACTCACCAACGTCATATTTTCGTGACGACAAGACATATCATAGCATATTATCTTTTGTTTTTGCAATACCTTTTTTTATTTTTTTATAAAAGATAAGAAAAAACTCATGAGAGCATGAGTTTTTTCTTACAAAAATCAATTTCTTATATCAATTAAGCTTCGTATACATTACGAACGATATTTGTTTGATTACGATCTGGTCCAACTGAGAACATAGATAATTGGATTCCTGTTAATTCAGAAACACGCTCTACGTATTTTCTTGCATTTTCAGGAAGTTCGTCTAATGATTTTACACCAGTAATATCTTCTTCCCAACCTGGAAGCTCTTCATATACAGGCTCACATTTCGCTAAGATGTTTAAGTTTGCTGGAACTTCATCGATAACTTCGCCATTGTATTTGTAAGCAACACAAATTTTAAGAGTTGGAATACCTGTTAGAACGTCGATAGAATTTAATGATAAATCCGTTAAACCACTAACACGACGTGCATGTCTTACAACAACGCTATCGAACCAACCTACGCGGCGTGGACGACCAGTTGTCGTTCCATACTCACGACCAACTTCACGAATTTGGTGACCAATTTCATCATGAAGCTCAGTAGGGAATGGACCATCACCTACACGACTTGTATATGCTTTACATACACCTACAACGCGAGTAACTTTCGCAGGACCAACTCCAGTTCCAACTGTTACACCACCAGCAATCGGGTTAGAAGATGTAACGAACGGGTACGTACCGTGGTCGATATCAAGCATAACACCTTGTGCACCTTCAAATAATACACGGTGATTGTTATCTAGTGCATCATTTAATACAACAGATGTGTCGCATACATATTGTGCGATTTGTTGTCCGTATTCGAAGTACTCTTCAAAGATTTCTTCTACGCTGAAACCTTCTGTATCGTACATTTTTTCAAACAAACGATTTTTTTCTACTAAATTGCGCTCAAGCTTCTCTTTAAATGCTTCACGGTCTAAAAGATCAGCCATACGGATACCGATACGAGCAGCTTTATCCATATATGCAGGACCGATACCTTTTTTCGTTGTACCGATTTTGTTATCACCTTTACTAGCTTCTTCTAACTCATCTTGTTTTAAGTGATAAGGTAAAATAACGTGCGCACGGTTACTTACACGTAAATTATCAGTACTTACACCACGATCGTGTAAGTATTTTAACTCTTCAAGCAATGCTTTCGGATCGACTACTAAGCCGTTTCCGATTACACAAATTTTCTCTTTATAGAAAATACCAGATGGAATTAAGTGTAATTTATATTTAACTCCGCCGAAAACAATTGTATGTCCCGCGTTATTTCCACCTTGATATCTTGCAACTACTTCCGCATGCTCAGAAAGAAAATCAGTGATTTTACCTTTTCCTTCGTCGCCCCATTGTGTTCCTACAACTACTACTGAAGACATTATTAAAGCACCTCCGCGATTTTCAAACGATCTATTCAAACAATATAATTGTACCAAAACCGAAAAAGAAGTCAACCAAAAAGCGAACATTTTTTTATTAAAATTCATTTTCGTTCGTAAGAATTATATTTTCACATTATGAAAGCCTTATCTTTCCTATATAAAAAAAGAAACACATCTTATTATAAGAAATGTGTTTCTTTTTTATACTGCCTTTATGCCCCATCTTCAAAGCGTCGTTCTAAGTTGACGAATTTATTAAATTCCTTAACAAATGCAAGCTCTACTGAACCTACGGGACCATTACGCTGCTTTGCAATAATAATTTCAATCGTATTTTTATTTTCCGTTTCACGGTCATAGTAATCTTCACGATACAAGAATGCTACAATATCAGCATCCTGCTCAATACTCCCCGATTCACGAATATCAGACATCATAGGGCGTTTATCTTGACGAGATTCAACGCCACGGGATAACTGTGAAAGGGCAATAACAGGCACTTGTAATTCACGCGCAATCCCTTTTAATGTACGCGAAATCTCAGATACTTCCTGCTGACGGTTCTCGCCCGACTTCCCACTTCCCTGAATAAGCTGTAAATAGTCAATTAAAACCATCCCAAGACCTTGTTCCTGCTTTAATCTACGACATTTTGCTCGAATCTCATTTACCTTAATCCCTGGTGTATCATCAATATATATACCAGCATTAGAAAGGCTCCCCATCGCCATTGTTAATTTTGCCCAATCATCAGAAGTTAATGAACCGGTACGAAGTCTTTGTGCATCAATATTTCCTTCTGCACAAAGCATACGCATAACAAGCTGATCCGAGCCCATCTCTAGACTGAAGATCGCTACATTTTCATCCGTTTTTGTCGCTACGTTTTGTGCGATATTTAATGAAAATGCAGTTTTCCCTACCGATGGACGCGCCGCCACGATGATTAAATCATTTCGTTGGAAACCTGCGGTCATCTTATCTAATTCAGTAAATCCAGTTGGTATTCCCGTAACTTCACCTTTTTGATTATGCAAAAGTTCGATTTTATCATAAGCATCTACAAGAACATCTTTAATGTTTTGGAATGCTTTTGCATTCGTTTGATGCGATACTTCTAATATTTTTTTCTCAGCCTCATTTAAAAGGCCGTCCACATCATCTTCTCTCTCATATCCATCCGATACAATATGAGTCGCCGTTCGAATTAAACGACGTAAAAGCGCCTTTTCAGCGATGATGCGTGCATAATATTCTACGTTTGCAGCTGTTGGAACAACTTCTGCTAACTCTGCTAGGTAAGAAACCCCACCAACTTCTTCTAGTAATCCTTGATCAGCCATCGCTGATGTCATTATTACTAAGTCAATTGGTTCTCCCTTATCAGACAACCCAAGCATGACTTCAAAAATCTTTTGATGTTTCGTTCGATAGAATGAGTCAGGTACCAATAACTCCGATGCTGACGTTAACGCATCTTGATCAATCAATATGGCACCTAAAACAGCCTGCTCAGCTTCTATATTATGCGGAGGGGTACGATCAGCCATTACATCACTCATGCGCAATCCTCCTTGCTTAATTTATTTTTATTGTTCACTAACATGAACTTTTACTGTTGCTGTTACTTGCGGATGCAATTTCACAGTGACATTTGTATAACCTAATGCACGGATTGCATCGTCCATTTCAAATTTGCGCTTATCAAGTTTAATCTTGTGTGATTTTTGCATTACATCTACAATTTGTTTGCTTGTGATAGAACCAAATAAACGGCCACCTTCTCCAGATTTCGCCTTTACTTCTACAGTTAATTTCTCTAATGTTTCTTTCAGCTCTTTTGCATTCTCAACTTCTGCTGCTGCATCTTTTTCTTCTTTACGTTTTTGAGCTTCTAAAGTTTTCATACTGCTGTTTGTTGCTTCCGCAGCTAATCCTTGTTTTAATAAGAAATTATTTGCATAACCGTCTGGTACGTTTTTTATTTCTCCTTTTTTCCCTTTACCTTTTACGTCTTTTAGAAAAATTACTTTCATGATTGTGTGCCTCCCTGTAAATAGTCATCAATAACAAATTGAAGCTTCTCCTCAGCTTCATCTACTGTAACATTTTTCATTTGTGTGGCTGCATTTGTCAAATGCCCGCCACCTCCTAAATTCTCCATGATTAGCTGTACATTCAATTCACCTAAAGACCGACCGCTAATCCCAATGAAATTCTCTCCACGTTTCGCAATAACAAATGATGCAATGATACCTGTCATCGTCAATAACGTATCCGCTGATTGCGCAATAAGCACCTGATCATAATAATCATCACTATCAACTTTAGCAATCGCAATTCCATTTTTATAAATGTACGCATTTTTAATGGCTTTTGCAACTCGTAAATACTGATTCATGTCTTCTTTTAAAAGTTCTTGTACAAGTACAGTGTCTGCACCATGCGAGCGTAAATAAGAAGCTGCATCAAATGTGCGAGCGCCTGTACGGAATGTAAAACTTTTCGTATCAACAATAATACCAGCTAACAATGCCGTTGCTTCTAACATTGTCATCTTTAAATTTTTCGGTTGATACTCAAGTAATTCTGTAACAAGCTCTGCTGTTGAAGAAGCATACGGTTCCATATAAACAAGCAATGGATCTTCAATGAAATCTTCCCCGCGGCGATGATGGTCAATAACCACTACATTTTCAATCTTATGTAACAGTTTTTCCTCCATCACCATCGAAGGTTTATGCGTGTCAACAACAACAAGTAATGAATCATCATTTGCAAATTCCATCGCTTGCCCTGGTGTAATAAAGTGTGACCATAACTCTTCATTTTGTTTCACTTTATCCATCAAACGTTTGATTCCTTTATCCGAATCATTTTCGTCTAATACAATATATCCTTTGCGCTCGTTTAATTGAGCTACCTTTAAAATACCAATCGCTGCACCAATCGCATCCATATCGGGAGCTCTATGCCCCATTATAATGACATTACTGCTTTCTAATACTAAATCCTTTAACGCATGCGAAATAACTCTAGCACGTACACGGGTACGCTTTTCAACCGGATTAGTCTTACCACCGTAAAACTTAACTTTACCCGTTGCTTGTTTAATAGCTACTTGGTCTCCTCCTCGTCCTAACGCAAGGTCTAAACCAGATTGAGCCATCGCTCCAAGCTCCGATAAAGGTAAATCACCTGAGCCAACACCAACACTTAATGTAAGTGGTATATTCCTTTTGGATGTTTCTTCACGCACTTGATCCAAAATACTAAATTTCCCTTTCTCCATTTGTGCTAAAATACTTTCATTTAGTACAACGAAGAATCTTTCTGAAGATGCACGTTTCAAATATGCACCATACTTAACAGCCCATTCATTTAGACGCGACGTGACAAGGCTTGTTATATTCGTACGTAATTGATCATCTAATCCTTGTGTAACTTCATCATAATTATCTAAATAAATAACAGCTAAAACCGTACGCTGATCCTCATACATTTTTTCAATCTCTGTTTGCTCAGTTACATCAAAAAAATAAATTAGTTTTTCTTCTTTCCTTACAAACACACGAAATTTTCGATTATTTAATGATACTATATCATCAGAAGTCTCTCCCTTAATAAAAAGGAGTAATGTTTCTGATACATCGTACAGATGCCACCCAGCTAATGCGTGTTGTCCTAAACATGAAGACAAGTAAGGATTTGCCCAATCAATCCCATAATCCTTATTGTATAACAATATACCAATTGGCATCTGATTGAATGCTTCGTTACTCACCTTTTTTACCCTAGTAATCATATCTGTCGTATATTTTTCAAAGTTCCTTTGAAAAGTAAGTTCAAATCGTATAACTAAAAGGAAAACGATGCTAAAAATAAAAAAAGCGGCTATCCCCATAATTAAGTGAAAATAACAAAGAATCGAGATTAGCACCAACACAAAAAATGCCAATACGTAAACAGGATATAAAAACCACTGTTTCTTATAAAATTCAGGCATGTATACAACTCCTATAACGTAAAACCAACTAAATTTCTAGTTAGTTAAACAGATTAAACACCTTAAAATAGCATAGAAATGCTATTTTATCCCTTTGTTTTTCATTGCATTTTAGAACGCAATGAAATCCCTAAATCAATTATACCTAAGATTGTCACAAGAGGAAACAGCATTGGAATAAACATACATACAATAAAACTAATAATAGGGACGCCTTTTGTAAAACCTTTTTTGTGTGCTAAAAAGGTGATAAACGTTAATCCTTGCAATACAAGCAGCAAAGCAAAGATTACATATAGGTTAGAAAATACCATATGTAAATATGATGTTGGTTCAACTTTCATGAAAGTTGATAACAAAATAAATATGACGTAATACCAGACAATACTCTTTGGCAATTGTATATCTTTAAATTTCGGCCAAGGTGCCGCGTCGTACTTTAACTTTCTCAAAACACTACTTGATATTATCACTGTAATCCAAGAAAAACATACAGAAACTAGCACAAGTATACTTGGAAATAAGGTTTGTAATATATCATTCATTTGTGCAAATAATTCTTTTTGTTCTTTACTAACTGGCATACCAGCCGCATTTGCTATTTTTTCACTTTGCGCCATGCTTTCACTAAACATATTTTGCATTTGCTTCATTAAATCTATGTTAAAAAACTTTATACTTCCCACATAAATGAGCATCATACCAATTAAATATGCAAGTGTTCCAGCTATCAATATCTCCACTGGTTTTTTCCCTTTTTTATACATATATCCTAATACAACACCTATTAACCCAAACATCACTGTCTTTATGAGACTAATCGGTTGACTAACGATAACTGTAACAAAAAGCGCCCCTACAAAAATTACGAGCACATTAGATAGTTTATGTCTTACTGTTAATAATATAAACGGTAACGGCAACGCAAATATTGCAACTGTCCCCAAAATCGGAACATACATAGATATAAGCAATAAAATTGCATATATTGCCAATAACGCTGCACCCTCAGTAATAAATTTCGTGCTTTTCATCATCTAACCTCTCTTTCAAAAAGAAAAGCATAGCAAAATGCACAGTAGAGTCCGACTCTACTGTGCATTTCATACGCTATTATTCACCAACATATGGTAAAAGTGCCATTTGACGAGCACGTTTAATTGCAACTGTAAGTTTGCGTTGGTATTTTGCGCTTGTTCCTGTTACACGACGAGGTAAAATTTTACCACGCTCAGAAACGAAACGTTTTAATAAATCAACATCTTTATAGTCAATGCGAGTGATGCCGTTAGATGTGAAGAAACACACCTTACGACGCTTCGCACGTCCACCTTTGCGTCCTGCCATGTCTATTCCCTCCATTCTTTGTTAAAAATAGCCGATTCATACCATTAAAATGGTAAATCGTCGTCCGAAATGTCAATCGGTTGACCAACATTCGAAAATGGATCGTCATTCTTCGTAAATCCAGAGTTACCTTGGTTACCTGAATTACTAGATTGACCAAATGGGTTAGAGCTTTGGTTACCGAAACCAGCTCCTGATGGTTGCTGATTGAATGAACCACGTTGCTCCCCACCGCCATTACGCGGCTCTAAAAATTGTACGCTCTCCGCAAGAACTTCTGTTACATATACACGTTTACCATCTTGTCCATCGTAATTACGAGTTTGAAGACGTCCGTCTACGCCTGCTAAGCTACCTTTTTTCAAATAATTTGCCACGTTTTCTGCTTGTTTACGCCATATTACACAATTAATAAAGTCAGCTTCACGCTCACCTTGTTGATTCGCAAATGCGCGATTCACAGCTAACGTAAAAGTAGCTACTGCAACACCATTGGGCGTGTAACGTAAGTCAGGGTCCTTAGTTAAACGACCAACGAGGATAACACGATTCATCAATCGAACCACTCTCCCTTATATATCAATTATTTTTCTTCTTCTTTAACAACGATATGACGAAGGATATCTTCGTTGATCTTAGCTAAACGGTCGAATTCGTTAATCGCCTCTGAGTTAGAGTTCACGTTTAAGATCATGTAGAAACCTTCACGTAAGTCGTTGATTTCGTAAGCTAAACGACGCTTACCCCACTCTTTCGTGTTAATGATTTCTGCACCATTGTTTGTTAAAACACCTGCAAAACGTTCAACTAAAGCTTTTTGAGCTTCTTCTTCAACGCCAGGACGAATGATGTACATAATTTCGTACTTTCTCATTACACTTTCACCTCCTTTTGGTCTAAACGGCCCATAATGGGCAAGGAGCAATTAATTTATAGTAATTACTCACGAGTTTAGATTATATCATAGTAAGTTATATGAATCAACTCACCAATACGTAAAAAACTTGGCAAACACATAATATATTTGCCAAGTTCATATCTTTATTTTTCCTAGGAAATATTAAATTAAACGTTAAAGCGGAAGTGCATAACATCTCCGTCTTTTACGATATACTCTTTTCCTTCTAAACGTACTTTTCCAGCTTCTTTTGCAGCTGTCATAGAACCGTTTGTCATTAAATCATCATAAGAAACTGTTTCCGCGCGAATAAATCCACGCTCAAAGTCTGTATGAATTACGCCAGCACATTGTGGTGCTTTCATACCTTGTTTAAACGTCCATGCACGCACTTCTTGCACACCAGCTGTGAAGTAAGTAGCAAGTCCTAATAAATCATATGCAGCACGAATTAACTGATCTAAACCAGATTCTTCAATACCTAATTCTTCCAGGAATACTTTTTTCTCTTCTTCGTCTAACTCAGCGATTTCTTCTTCGATTTTTGCACATACAACGATAACTTGAGAATTTTCATTTGCAGCAAATTCTTTTACCATTTGTACATATTTATTTTCAGAAGGATCCATAATATCATCTTCACTTACGTTTGCTACGTATAGCATTTCTTTCGTTGTAAGTAAATGAAGGCCTTTAACAATCTTCATTTGCTCTTCTGTAAATTCAACAGTACGAGCTGGTTTCCCCTCTTCGAAAGCTTCTTTTAAACGCACTAAAATTTCCTGCTCATATACTGCTTCTTTATCTTTTTGTCTTGCTAATTTCGCAACACGCTCGATACGTTTATCAACTGATTCTAAATCCGCTAAGATTAGTTCTAAGTTGATTGTTTCAATATCATCAATTGGATCTACTTTCCCTGAAACGTGTGTAATATTTTCATCTTCAAAACAACGAACAACTTGGCAAATTGCATCTACTTGGCGAATGTGAGATAAGAATTTATTTCCTAATCCTTCACCTTTACTTGCACCTTTTACGATACCTGCAATATCAGTAAATTCGAATACAGTCGGAACAGTTTTTTTCGGTTCTACTAATTCCGTTAATTTATTTAAACGCTCATCTGGTACTTCTACGATCCCTACGTTTGGGTCAATTGTACAGAATGGATAGTTCGCAGATTCTGCTCCTGCTTGTGTAATTGCATTAAATAAAGTGGACTTTCCTACGTTAGGTAATCCAACAATCCCAGCCGTTAATCCCATATTTTTCACTCCTATGTCTCAATCTTTCATCATTATAGATAGTAACGAAAAAAATGACAAGTTTCCTCCAAACGAAAAAAAGTAACAGCTACCCACTGCAACTGTTACTTTCTCTCTATTCTTCATGCTTCACAAGTATTTTTTTTACCTTACGATCAAACTCTCTTCGAGGAATCATTACCGAATGGTCACATCCCTCGCACTTAATGCGGATATCCATTCCCATACGAATAATCTTCCAGCGATTTACACCACATGGATGGGCCTTCTTCATTTCCACAACATCGTACAAGTTATATTGCTTTTGCTCCACTCTCCAAACCCCTCTCCATACTAAATTGCTTTTCCACTAACCAATTCTTCACGATTATATAAAACCATACGTGGATATGGAATTTCAATTCCATGTAAATCCAGACGAGTTTTAATCTCTTTACGAAGAGCTCTTGCAATAACTGCATGTTGCATCGGCTCCACTTCAGCAATAACACGTAATATAACTTCTGATGCAGCTAATGTTTGTACACCTAACAATTGAGGCGTTGTTACCATCTTCTCGTACTTTGCAGGTAATTCTACTAATAACTCTTCAATTACTTGCTCTGCTTTTGCTATGTCAGCCTCATACGAAATAGATACATCAACGAATGCTACACTATTACTAACCGAAAAATTAGTAACTTGAATAATACTTCCGTTTGGTAAAGTATGAATTTCCCCTGTCCAGCTCTTTAGTTTCGTTGTACGAAGTCCAATTTCTAAAACAACTCCCTCAAACTGACCAATTCTTACATAGTCACCAACTGAAAACTGATCTTCTAGCAAAATAAATAGTCCTGTAATGACATCTTTCACTAAACTTTGAGCACCAAATCCGACTGCTAAACCAATAACCCCGGCACCAGCTAATAGACCTGATGCATTAATATTGAACACGCCTAAAATCGCAATCAACATAATAAATATAACAACGTATGCCACAATATTTTCAAGTAACTTCGCTACTGTAACTGTACGACGTTCTGAAATTTGAATTGGCGAACGACTTCCCATGCGAAACGCATTTCGTACAACTGCCCTTGCAACTCGCACAATGATTGCACCAAGTATTAAAATAACGACTATTTTTAGTGATTTTACACCTATATTCGTCCAATCAATGGACTCAAACCATTTCAACGCTAAATCCATGTACCTCTACCTCTCCAGCTAAAATTTCTTTTTAGTTATCCTTCTCATTGTATCAGAAGTCTCTCTGATTTCTGAAAAAATTTTATGACTTTAATTCCATTTGTTAACTTCTATCCAGGTATAAAATGGAGCGAATATATATATACTAGTACTATTATTTCCGTTTTCACTCACATTTTGCAAAAAGTACGCACTTATAGTTTTCCATTTTACTCAACGTATAACATATTTTGAAAATTTATTAAAAGGATGGGTGCTTCATGAATATTGGAAGTTTTCGCTTACCTTTTTTCGAAAAAGAAACTCAAAATGTTATGCACCAAGACTTAGAAGCCTCCGAGACAATCAGTAACTTTTTACTTTCCCATATTCCCATTAAAACTAACATACCACTCATTCTCGTTTGTATCGGAACAGATCGTTCCACCGGTGATGCACTCGGCCCATTAGTTGGCACTAAACTAGAACAAGTAGAAATTAAAAACTTCCAAGTATTCGGCACACTAGATGAACCAATACATGCGTTAAATTTAGAAGAGAAAATTCAGAATATACAGAAAGAAAATCCTACTTCTTTTATAATTGCTGTTGATGCATGCTTAGGAAAATCTCAAAGTATCGGTTCAATCACTACTGGAAAGGGACCTAGTAAACCTGGAGCTGCGATGAATAAGAAATTACCTGCAGTTGGTGATTTGCATATACACGGCATCGTCAATCTAAATGGTTTTATGGAGTTTTTTGTTCTTCAAAATACAAGATTAAGTTTAGTCATGAAAATGGCTGATGTAATTGCACAAAGTATAAAAGAAACGGATCAAAAATTATCTGCGTTAAAAAAAGCAAACCATCTCTAAATAATAAGATGGTTTGCTTTTTAGTTTTTCTGTGATAATAATTCTAAAATACGATTTAAATCTTCTTTATTGAAAAATTCAATTTCAATTTTACCTTTTTCTTTTTTTGTTTCTTTAATTTTTACATCTGTACCAAACTTTTCTCTTAAGAACGTCTCGCGCTCTACGAAGAATATATTTCGATCTTTTTTTATCTGTTTTGTTTCACGTGAAACGCTTTGATTAATCTCCTGGACAATTTTTTCTAATTGGCGAACATTTAATCCTTCTTTTTCGATTCGTTTCAACAAAGACTTCAGCTGTTCTTCATCTTTTATCGTAAGTAAGGTTCTACCGTGAGCCATTGAAAGTTGACCATTTGCAATCATATCTTGTACGAACGAAGGGAGGCTTAATAACCGAGTATAATTTGCAATGTAAGGTCTGCTTTTACCAAGACGTTTCGCTAATTGTTCTTGCGTTACATTTAGCTCACTCATTAACATCTGATATGCCATTGCCTCTTCCATAGGATTTAAATCTTCTCGTTGTAAGTTTTCAAGCAAAGCAAATTCCATCATTTGCTGCTCGTTTAATTGCCTTACAACAGCAGGAACCTTTTCAAGTCCAGCCTCTTTAGCAGCACGATATCTTCTTTCACCTGCAACAATTTCATATCCCTTAATACTCTTTCTAGCGATTAATGGTTGCAATATGCCATGTTCTTTAATAGAAGCCGCTAATTCCTGAATTGCTTCTTTATTGAAATGCTTACGTGGTTGATATGGATTCGGCCTTAATTCAGTTACTATAATCTCCTGAATTGTTTCTTCTTCCTTCACATCCAAATCAGGAAAAAACACATTAATTCCTCTTCCTAATCCTTTAGCCACCTGCAATCACTTCCTCTGCTAAATCTATATATACTTCTGCTCCTCTTGATTTAGCGTCATACTGCATAATCGGTTTCCCATGACTTGGCGCCTCACTTAAGCGCACATTTCGAGGAATAATCGAACGGTATACTTTATCCCTAAAGTATTTTTTCACTTCATCTATAACTTGAATCCCTAAATTTGTACGGGCATCCAACATCGTTAACAATACACCTTGGATTGCTAAATTTTTATTTAAATGTTTTTGCACAAGTCGAACCGTATTTAATAGCTGACTTAATCCTTCTAGTGCGTAATATTCACACTGAACAGGAATAATAACTGAATCCGCTGCTGTTAATGCATTAATCGTTAATAACCCTAAAGATGGGGGACAGTCGATAATAATATAATCATATTCATCACGAACTGGCTGTAATGCCCTTTGCAAACGTACTTCCCGGGAAATAGTCGGTACCAATTCAATTTCAGCACCGGCCAATTGAATTGTAGCGGGTAGAACATCTAAGTTTTCAGTTGCGGTTTTCCGTATAACTCCTTGAACATCTGCATCTTCCACCAGAACATTATAAATACATTGATCTAATTCGGATTTTTCAATTCCCACACCAGTCGTGGCATTTCCTTGAGCATCAATGTCTACGAGAAGGACTTTTTTACCTACTTGCGCCAATCCAGCCCCTAAATTAACAGATGTTGTTGTTTTTCCAACACCGCCTTTTTGATTAGCAATAGCAATGATTTTTCCCATGATGTCACCTACTTTCAACCTTTCTATCTTATTCTAGTAACAATTACGTTTATTGTAACATGAAATAAAAGCTTTTCTTTTACGTCCTTATTAAACTTCAAAATTTATTTCTAAACTCCTTCTTCATTAACAAGAAAATATAGTAAAAGAGACCTCTCCACTAGGATAAGGTCTCTAACACGCCATTATTATTTTTTCTTCGGAATTTTAATCGTAATTTGATAGTACTCATCAAATTCTTCTTCCTCAGAATTAACATTTAAACCACTATTAGCAACCATTTCTAATGACTGCCTAATTGTATTCATAGCAATTCTCGTATCTCTACTTACTGCTTTTTGCTTCGCTTTACGCTTCGGTTTTGCTTCCTCTAATAATTTTGCAATTCGTTCTTCTGTTTGCTTTACATTCAGTTGTTTTTCCACAATTTCTTGTAAAACCTTCAGTTGTAATTCCTCATTTTTTAAAGGAATGAGAGCACGAGCGTGACGCTCTGTAATACTTTTTTCTAATAACGCACTTTTTATTTCTTCAGGCAACTTTAACAATCGCAACTTATTTGCGATTGTGGATTGCCCTTTTCCAAGTCGTTGTGCCAGTGCTTCTTGTGTTAAATTATGTAACTCAATCAGCTTTTGATATGCCACAGCTTCCTCGATTGCTGTTAATTCCTCACGTTGCAAATTTTCAATTAGCGCTACAGAAGCTGTCTCTGTATCATTTAAGTTCTTTATAATCGCAGGAACCTTTTCCCACCCTAGCTTCGTTGCTGCGCGGAAACGTCTTTCTCCAGCAATAATCTCATACTTATCATCCTCATATTGCCTCACGACAATCGGCTGGATAAGCCCATGAGTACGAATCGTTAATGCTAGTTCATCGATTCGTGCATCATCGAAAACTGTTCGTGGTTGATAACGGTTAGGGGTAATATTTACTATCGGGATTTCTTGTATTTCCTCATATACCTTTTTATCTATTTCTTCATGGCTTTCCTCTTGTAATTCGAATTCGCTCTCTTTATCTCCAAAGCCAAATAAACGAGAAAACGTATTTTTCATACATATTCCACCACCTTTTAGGCCTATTGACTATTCTCCATAAAATGTTTCCTATGAAACATTTACGTTTTCATTTATATAATTCAATCTTACGTCTAATAAGATTTATTTTTCAATAGGTAATTTATTGGGTGTTCCCGGTTTGCGTGGATATTTCTTTGGTGTCTTGCGCTTTTTCTCGATTAATAAAATATTACGTTCACTTTCCTCAAATGGTAATTGGAACGTAGACATTTCTTTTAATTCCCCGCCTAGTACCTCTAAAGCATACTTGCCATTTTCAATTTCTTCGTTTGCTGCAGCACCTTTCATTGCAATAAATGTTCCTCCAACTTTTACAAGTGGTAAACATAGCTCACTTAATACAGAAAGACGTGCAACTGCACGTGCCATCACAATATCGTATGATTCACGTACACCTTCTTTTTTCCCAAATGTTTCAGCACGATCATGACAAAATGCAACATCACTTAACTCTAATTTTTGCGCTAAGTGATTTAAGAAATTAATACGTTTTTGTAATGAATCTACAATTGTTACTTTTAAATGTGGGAAACAGATTTTCAACGGGATACTTGGGAATCCAGCTCCTGCGCCAACATCACAAATAGAGAATGGTTTCGAAAAATCATAATAAAAAGCAGCTGTAATAGAATCAAAAAAGTGTTTTAAGTATACTTCTTCCTTCTCCGTAATAGCTGTTAAATTCATTTTTTCATTCCACTCTACTAACGTTTCAAAGTAGATTTTGAACTGCTCTAATTGTCTAGAAGAGAGGGTGATACCCTTCTCTTCTAGCATAGATTGAAATTGTTCTATGTTCATCTAGCAATATCTCCTTACTATTTATTGGTTCGATACTCGTGCAATTTTTCCTTGTTCAATATACACAAGCAAAATGGAAACATCAGCTGGATTTACGCCAGAAATACGTGAAGCCTGCCCCATTGAAAGTGGACGAACATCTTTCAATTTCTGTCTCGCTTCTGAGGCAAGGCTAGAAATCGCATCATAATCAATATCCACAGGGATTTTTTTGTTTTCCATTTTCTTCATACGATCTACTTGCTGTAAAGATTTTTCAATGTATCCTTCGTACTTAGTCTGAATTTCAACTTGTTCTGTAATTTCATCACTTAATGCTACTTCACTTGGTACTAAAAGATGAATATGCTCATATGTCACCTCTGGACGACGTAATAAGTCACTTGCACGTATTCCATCTTTCAATTCACTTCCGCCAATACTACGAATTAATTCTTGAACTTCAGGACGTGGTTTAATAATAATGCTCCCTAAACGTTCCTTTTCCTGTTCAATTTGTAGCTTTTTATTTGTAAATCGCTCATAGCGATCTTCTTTAATTAAGCCAATTTCACGACCAACTTCAGTTAAACGAAGATCAGCATTATCGTGGCGTAATAATAGGCGATATTCTGCACGAGACGTTAATAAACGATATGGTTCATTTGTACCTTTCGTTACAAGGTCATCAATTAAGACACCAATATAAGCATCAGCACGACCTAAAATAACTTCTTTTTTACCTAAAGAACGACACGCTGCATTAATCCCAGCCATAAGCCCTTGTCCTGCTGCTTCTTCGTAACCAGAAGTTCCGTTAATTTGTCCTGCTGTATATAGATTTTTAATCTTTTTTGTTTCAAGTGTTGGCCATAGTTGTGTTGGCACAATTGCATCATATTCAATTGCATAACCTGTACGCATCATTTCAACATTTTCTAGACCAGGGATTGTTCTAAGCATGTCACGTTGCACATCTTCTGGTAAACTTGTCGATAAACCTTGAACATATACCTCTTGTGTATTACGTCCTTCTGGCTCTAAGAAAATTTGATGACGTGGCTTATCATTAAATCTAACTACCTTGTCTTCAATTGAAGGACAATATCTAGGTCCTGTTCCTTTAATCATACCAGAATACATAGCTGAGCGATGTAAGTTTTCATCTATTAAACGATGTGTTTCTGTACTTGTATACGTCAACCAACATGGAATTTGATCCATAATAAATTTTGTCGTTTCAAAAGAGAACGCTCGTGGCTTGTCATCACCTGGCTGAATTTCTGTTTTACTGTAATCAATCGTATTACTATTTACACGCGGAGGCGTACCTGTTTTAAACCTAACAAGATCAAAACCAAGTTCCTCTAAATGTTCGGATAAAGTAATAGATGGTTGCTGATTATTTGGACCGCTTGAATATTTTAAATCACCCATAATAATCTCACCGCGTAAAAATGTTCCAGTTGTAATTACAACTGTTTTTGCTGTGTATTCAGCACCAGCTTGTGTAATTACCCCTTTACATACACCATCTTCAACGATTAAACGCTCTACCATTCCCTGGAACAACGTTAAGTTTGGTGTTTCTTCAATTGTTTTCTTTAATTCATGTTGGTAAGAGAATTTATCAGCTTGTGCACGAAGCGCACGTACAGCTGGTCCTTTACCCGTATTTAACATACGCATTTGAATATGTGTCTTATCAATATTGCATCCCATTTCTCCGCCTAATGCATCAATTTCACGAACAACAATCCCTTTTGCTGGTCCACCAACAGAAGGGTTACATGGCATGAATGCTACCATATCTAAGTTAATTGTTAACATTAAGGTTTTTGAGCCCATTCGTGCTGCCGCAAGACCAGCTTCGCATCCTGCATGACCTGCACCGATTACTATGACATCGTATGAACCGGCATTGTATCCCATTGTTTATTCCTCCTAATAATCTCTATCTTTCTAAAACGTTGCTTCGCTTTATTATTTTCCTAAACAAAACTGAGAGAATAACTGGTCAATTAAGCTTTCATGGACGGTATCACCAGTAATTTCACCAAGTATTTCCCACGTTCTTGTTAAATCAATTTGTACCATATCGATTGGAACACCATTTTCTATTGCTTCAATTGCATCTCCAATTGTCGTTCCTGCTTGTGTTAATAATCCAATATGTCTCGTGTTAGAAACATATGTCATATCTGCAGAATCAATTGCTCCTTCAAAGAATAAATCAGCTATCGCTTTTTCAAGCTCATCAATTCCCTGCTCCTCAATTAAAGACGTCGTAATAACACGATTTCCTGCAGCTAGCTCTGTAACACGTTCCATATCAATCTCTTGCGGTAAATCTGTCTTATTGACAATAATAATGAAGTCTTTTCCTTGTACGGCACGGAATAGTTCTTCATCTTCATTCATTAAAGCTTCACTATAATTGACTACAACTAACACTAAATCGGCTTGGCTCATCATTTCTTTTGAACGCTCTACACCAATTCGTTCAACAACATCTTCTGTTTCACGAATACCTGCTGTATCTATAAGTTTAAGTGGTACACCACGCACATTAACGTACTCTTCAATAACATCTCTCGTTGTTCCTGCAATATCAGTTACGATCGCTTTTTTCTCCTGAACGAGACTATTTAATAGCGATGATTTCCCAACGTTAGGTCTACCGATGATTGCCGTAGCAATACCTTCACGTAAAATCTTTCCTTGCTTCGATGTCTCTAATATTTTTGCAATTTCAGCACGAACATGTGTAGCTTTCTCAATTAAAATATTATGCGTCATCTCTTCTACATCATCATATTCTGGGTAATCTATATTTACCTCAACATGGGCTAACGTTTCCAATATGTCTTGACGCAGGCGGCCAATTAATTTAGATAATCGCCCTTCCATTTGGTTGATCGCCACGTTCATAGCACGATCTGTTTTTGCACGGATTAAATCCATAACAGCTTCCGCTTGTGATAAATCAATACGCCCATTTAAAAAAGCACGTTTCGTAAATTCACCAGGCTCTGCCAAACGTACTCCTTGTGCTAAAATAAGCTGTAATACTTTATTTACCGAAACAAGTCCACCATGACAGTTGATTTCTACTATATTTTCACGCGTAAAAGTCCTAGGTGCACGCATAATCGATACCATAACTTCTTCAATCACTTGATTTGTATCTAAATCGACAATATGACCATAATGAATTGTATGAGAATCAACCTGTGTTAAATCTTTCCCTTTAAAAATGCGATCGACTTTCTCAATCGCATCATCCCCACTTACTCGAACAATGGCAATTGCACCTTCCCCAAGAGCTGTGGAAATTGCGGCAATTGTATCAAATTCCATGTCCTTTCACCTCACTTGCTTATTTATCTCTATTTCAACATGATTTTTTTACGTCACTAAATTATTAGGATACCATAACGAACCTATCTGCAAAAGAATAATAACTCATTTTATTATGTCCTCATGTAAAAAACACTAAACTTATTAACAGTGGATAAGTTTAGTGTTTTTTTAGTTATCCACATTTATTTTCGCCTCAAAAAAACCGGCACTCAATTGAGTAACCGGTCACTTGGAAGATATTACAACATATCGATGTGGTTCTTTTCCTTCAGAAGTTGTAATGATATTTTGATGATTAGTTAATGCTTGATGAATAATCTTTCGTTCAAAAGATGGCATAGGTTCCAACATAACTCTTTTTTTCGTACTTACTGCTTGTTTTGCTAATCGGTAAGAAAGCAATTCTAACGTACTTTTTCTTTTACTACGATAATTTTCAGCATCTAGTGTGATGCCAATATATTGCTTCGTATTACGATTTGCCACAAGTTTTGTTAAATACTGTAAAGAATTCAAGGAGTTTCCTCTTTTACCAATCAAAACACCTACGTTTTCACCAGAAATTGTAAATTCCACTTCGCGTCCTTTTACAACTTTTCTAATCTCAACTTCCACACCCATATTGCGAATAACATTTTTTAAATATTCTTCACACTCTTGGATGGGATCTTTCTTCACTACAACTTCTACTATAGCGGGGCGATTCCCAAATAAACCCAGGAATCCCCTCTTACCCTCATCAATAATCTTTATATCTACTCGATCTTTCGAAACATTTAATTGTCTTAAAGCATCTTGTACTGCCAGCTCGACTGTTTGTCCTTTAGCAGTAATTATACTCACTTGCTTGATCCTCCTGCCTTACTAGCCTTAATTTCAGGCCCTTTGATCAAATACATTTGAGCAATACCAAAGATGTTACCAACTACCCAGTATAGTGATAGTGCTGCTGGGAAGTTAATTGCAAAGACTAAAATCATGATTGGCATAAGCCAAATCATCATTGCCATTTGCGGGTTTTGTCCAGCCGTTCCTGCCATTGCAAGTTTTTGCTGAATAAAAGTCGTAATAGCCGCAACAATTGGAAGGATATAGTAAGGATCTGCCTGTCCTAAATCAAACCATAAGAATGTATGCTTACTAATTTCTGATGTTCTCATAATCGCATGATAAAACGCGAATAAAATAGGCATCTGAACAAAAATTGGTAAACATCCTGCTAATGGATTTACCCCATTTTTTTGATATAACTGCATCATTTCTTGTTGTAATTTTTGCTGTGTTGCTTGATCTTTTGAGCTATATTTCTCTTTTAATTTTACCATTTCTGGTTGTAACGCTTGCATTGCCTTCGTACTCTTCGTTTGTTTGATCATTAATGGTAATAATGCAAAACGAATAATAAGAGTTGTAACCACGATTGCTAAGCCGTAATTACTACCAAATAAGTTTGCAAAATACGTGATTAACTGAGAAAGCGGGTATACGAAATATTCATTCCAAATCCCAGTACTTTTCGGTGTAATCGGCTGATTTGTTTCACTACAACCAGTAGCAATTGCCATTAACACAACAACCATGGCTATTAAACCTATTTTCTTTTTCAAAGCCTGCTCCTCCTTGTTTCGGTATGTATATAGTGTAATTCATTTCCTTACGCTACTTTTTTATTCTTTTCATACCAGAGCGTTTAAAGACATGAATTAAGCTTTTCTTTAACTCTTCATATGTCATCTCTGCACAAGGCTTCCTTGCTATTATAACAAAATCTTTTCCAGAATCTATCTCATCTTTTAATTCCATAATCGCTTGGCGAATCATACGCTTGATTCGATTACGAACTACTGCATTTCCTATTTTCTTACTAACAGAAAGGCCGATGCGAAAGTATGGCTGTTTTTCTTTATTTAACTGGTATACAACAAACTGACGATTAGCATTCGACTGTCCTTTTTGGAAAACAGCCTGAAATTCATCATTCTTTTTTATACGATTTTTTTTCTTCATATCAATTGACACTCCTGTATTTCATCAGCGGAAATTCATTATTATTAGAAAAAAAGACCACTGAACGATCAGTGGTCTACGCAGATAATACTTTTCTTCCTTTACGACGACGAGCTGCTAGCACTTTACGTCCGTTCGCTGTGCTCATACGGCTGCGGAAACCATGTACTTTGCTGCGCTTACGTTTATTTGGTTGGTAAGTTCTTTTCATTATATGACACCTCCCTGAGGAATATCTGTTAAAGACAGTCTAATAAATTATAGTTAATCAACTAGGAAAATGTCAATGGTTCTTGAAATTTTCATCAAATATTCATTTTGAACCTATTCACAGACTTTTTCACAGCCCCTATATTTCCTTGTGGATAAATATATTTTCTCTTTTTTTGTATCCACAAACTCTTTTTTTACTTTTACACAGTATATCGTGTTGTGGACAAGTTTATTCCACAAGGTATTGATTTTGTGGATAACTTTCTTAAATTCATTGCTATAGCTACTTTTTTTTGATATTATAGTTGTGTTTTCACTTTGAATAAGTTTTCCACATCTTTATTTTATCCACAATTTGTGTATAACATGTGGACAGTTTAAATCACATGTGGGTAAATAGTTGTCCACATTTGTTTTTTTGTCGAAAACTCTATCTCTGATACAAACAACGTTTTTATATTTTAAAATACGTTTCGTATAAATATGCATTTAAAATATTTACGGGTTGTACAATTGTTGCGCAACCTTATTCTTTTACCATCTTTGTAAAGGAGGGACACCTTTGGAAAATATCTCTGATTTATGGAATAGTGCCTTGAAAGACTTAGAAAAAAAGGTAAGTAAGCCAAGTTATGAAACGTGGTTAAAATCAACAACCGCTCATAACTTGAAAAAAGATGTATTAACTATTACAGCTCCAAATGAATTTGCTCGTGACTGGCTAGAATCCCATTATTCAGAACTCATTTCGGAAACACTTTATGATTTAACAGGGGCAAAACTAGCTATTCGTTTTATTATTCCCCAAAGTCAGGCGGAAGAGGATATAGATCTTCCTCCTATTAAAAAAAATCGAGTACAAGATGATTCTACTCATTTACCACAGAGCATGCTAAATCCAAAATATACATTTGATACATTTGTTATTGGCTCTGGTAATCGTTTTGCACACGCTGCTTCTTTAGCTGTAGCTGAAGCTCCAGCTAAAGCTTATAATCCGCTCTTTATTTATGGGGGCGTTGGACTTGGAAAAACACATTTAATGCACGCAATTGGGCATTATGTAATTGAACACAACCCGAATGCAAAAGTTGTATATTTATCATCTGAAAAATTCACAAATGAATTCATTAACTCAATTCGTGATAATAAAGCTGTCGATTTTCGTAATAAATATCGTAATGTAGATGTCTTATTGATAGATGATATTCAATTTCTTGCTGGAAAAGAACAAACACAGGAAGAGTTCTTCCATACATTTAATGCGTTACACGAAGAAAGTAAACAAATTGTGATTTCAAGTGATAGACCACCAAAAGAAATCCCAACTTTAGAAGATCGCCTTCGTTCTCGCTTTGAATGGGGCTTAATTACGGATATTACGCCACCAGATTTAGAAACTAGAATTGCAATTTTACGTAAAAAAGCAAAAGCAGAAGGCCTTGATATACCAAATGAGGTTATGCTTTATATTGCAAATCAAATTGATTCTAACATTCGTGAGTTAGAAGGTGCACTTATTCGCGTTGTAGCTTATTCATCTTTAATTAATAAAGATATTAATGCTGATTTAGCAGCTGAAGCACTTAAAGGTATTATTCCAAACTCTATACCTAGAATTATTTCTATCTCTGATATTCAAAAGGCCGTTGGGGGCGTCTATCAAGTAAAATTAGAAGATTTCAAAGCAAAAAAACGTACAAAATCCGTTGCATTCCCTCGTCAAATTGCAATGTATTTATCACGCGAACTTACGGACTCATCTTTACCAAAAATAGGTGAAGAATTTGGTGGCCGCGATCATACAACAGTAATCCATGCTCACGAAAAAATTTCGAAGCTATTAAAAACGGATACTCAATTACAAAAACATGTCGAAGAAATTAATGATATTTTAAAGTAGTAGTAGCTGAATAGTGTGAATAACTTACCTTGTTTTACGCACAGTCTATCCACATGTAGATAGACTGTTTTTACATCTTTAAACGGGGTTATCCACATATCCACAAGCCCTATTACTATTACTACTACTTTTTTATCTTTATTAAATAAATAAAATCTTATACTTACCGGAGGTTTTTCGTTATGCGTTTTACAATACAAAAAGACTATCTTGTAAGAGGTGTACAAGATGTAATGAAGGCAGTTTCTTCTCGTACAACAATTCCAATTCTTACAGGAATTAAAGTTGTAGCAACTGAAGAAGGGGTTACTTTAACAGGTAGCGATGCAGATATCTCTATCGAATCATTTATCCCAGTCGAAGATGCTGGAAAAGAGGTTGTTGAAATTGAACAATCAGGAAGTATTGTTTTACAAGCAAAATATTTTAGTGAGATCGTAAAAAAATTACCTAAAGAAATTGTTGAAATTTCTGTGGAAAATCATTTTATGACAAAAATAAAATCTGGAAAATCAGAGTTTAATTTAAATGGTTTAGATTCAGCTGAATATCCGTTACTACCTCAGATTGAAGAACATCATGTATTTAAGATTCCAACAGATTTACTTAAACATATGATTAGGCAAACGGTATTTGCAGTTTCAACTTCTGAAACAAGACCGATCTTGACAGGTGTAAACTGGAAAGTATATAACAGCGAGTTAACTTGTATTGCAACAGATAGTCACAGACTAGCACTTCGTAAAGCAAAAATTGAAGGGTATAATATTGCTGATGAATTTCAAGCCAATGTCGTTATTCCTGGTAAGAGCTTAAATGAATTAAGTAAAATCCTAGATGAATCTGAAGAAATGGTAGATATCGTTATTACGGAGTATCAAGTATTATTCCGTACAAAACATTTATTATTCTTCTCGAGATTGTTAGAAGGTAACTATCCAGATACAACACGTTTAATTCCAGCCGAGAGTAAGACAGACATTTTTGTGAATACAAAAGAATTTTTACAAGCGATTGATCGTGCTTCGCTATTAGCAAGAGATGGTCGTAACAATGTTGTTAAATTATCGACATTAGAACAACAAATGCTTGAGATTTCTTCAAATTCACCAGAAATCGGAAAAGTAGTAGAAGAAGTTCAATGTGAAAACGTAGATGGAGAAGAATTAAAAATATCTTTTAGTGCAAAATATATGATGGACGCATTAAAAGCTTTAGATAGTACAGAAATTAAAATTAGCTTTACTGGGGCGATGAGGCCGTTTTTGATTCGTACAGTAAATGATGATTCCATCATCCAATTAATTTTACCGGTACGTACTTACTAAGTAAGGGTTGAGGGTTGCTAGTTTAAAGGTACTAGTGACCCTTATTTGATTTTAGGGTATTGCTTTCCTAATGCTAGTTTATTTAGTACAATGAAAGAATGAACACTTTCAGAAAGTGAGAGATTTTTATGAAAAGTATTAAAATTTCAACAGAATACATTACACTAGGACAATTTTTAAAGCTAGCCGATGTAATTGATACGGGCGGAGCTGTGAAATGGTTCTTACAAGAATATGAAGTGTACGTGAATCAAGAGCTTGAGAATAGAAGAGGTCGCAAGTTATATGCGAATGATATTATTGAAATTCCGGGAAGTGGAACTTTCCAAGTTCAGGCATAAAGGGGGATCCCTTTGTTTATTACAGAAATACAATTAAAAAACTATCGTAATTATGAAAAGTTAGAGCTTTCCTTTGAGGACAAGGTCAATGTAATTATTGGTGAAAATGCACAAGGGAAAACAAATTTGATGGAGGCCATTTACGTATTAGCGATGGCAAAATCTCATAGAACCTCTAATGATCGTGAACTTATTCGATGGGATGAGGATTACGGTCAAATCAAAGGTAGATTACAAAAAAGAAATAGTTCTTTGTCTTTAGAATTAAATATTTCCAAAAAAGGTAAAAAGGCAAAGCTAAATCAACTTGAACAACAAAAGTTAAGCCAATATATTGGTGAAATGAACGTTGTGATGTTTGCCCCAGAAGATTTAAATCTTGTAAAAGGAAGCCCTCAAGTAAGAAGACGCTTTTTAGATATGGAACTAGGACAAATAGCGCCCGTTTATTTGTACGAACTAAGCCAATATCAAAAAGTGCTCACGCAACGAAATCACTTGCTTAAAAAGATGCAAGGGAATAGTAAAAATGAGGAAACGATGTTGGATGTATTTACACTTCAACTCATTGAGCATGGTGCAAAAATATTGCGAAAACGTTTTGAGTTTTTGCATTTACTACAAGAATGGGCTGCGCCGATACATCGCGGGATTAGCAGAGGATTAGAGGAATTAGAAATCGTCTATAAACCAAGCTTAGATGTATCAGAATCAATGGATTTGTCGAAAATAAAAGAAGTATACTATGAAAGTTTTCAATCTGTGAAACAACGTGAAATTTTCCGTGGTACAACTTTAATTGGTCCTCATCGTGATGATTTACAATTCTTCGTTAATAGTAAAAATGTTCAAGTCTTTGGTTCACAAGGACAACAACGAACGACCGCACTGTCCCTAAAATTAGCTGAAATTGAATTGATTTACTCAGAAGTTAAGGAATATCCTATTCTTTTATTGGATGATGTATTATCAGAATTGGATGATTATCGTCAATCACATCTGTTAAATACAATTCAAGGAAAAGTGCAAACATTTGTGACAACGACGAGTGTCGACGGAATTGAACACGAAACATTAAAAGAAGCGAAAACAATTCATGTAATGAACGGCACGGTAGATTGTGAAATGGACAGGGCATAATCCCTGTTTAAATGGAAAAGTAGGTGATCTTTGTGTCAATGGAACAAAAGCAAATGCAAGAAAATGCATATGATGAAAGTCAGATACAGGTACTTGAAGGACTAGAGGCAGTTCGGAAACGTCCGGGTATGTACATTGGTACTACAAGTGGAAAAGGACTTCACCACCTTGTATGGGAGATTGTCGATAATAGTATCGATGAAGCCTTAGCGGGGTATTGCGATGAAATCAACGTTAGTATTGAAGAAGATAATAGTATTCTTGTAACGGATAATGGACGTGGTATTCCAGTTGGTATACAAGAAAAAATGGGACGTCCTGCAGTAGAAGTTATCATGACTGTCCTTCACGCCGGAGGTAAATTTGGCGGTGGCGGTTATAAGGTTTCTGGTGGTTTGCATGGTGTTGGTGCATCTGTTGTAAATGCCTTATCAACAGAACTAGAAGTATTTGTACATCGTGATGGAAAAATTCATTACCAAAAGTATGAAAGAGGTATCCCAGTTGCGGATTTAAAAGTCATTGGTGATACAGATAAAACTGGAACAATAACTCGCTTTAAGCCGGACCCAGAGATTTTTAAAGAGACGACAGAATATGAATTTGATACGTTAGCGACTCGTATGCGTGAGTTGGCATTTTTAAATCGTAATATTAAATTAACAATTGAAGATAAGCGTGAACATAAGCAAAAGAAAGAGTTTCACTATGAAGGTGGAATTAAATCATATGTTGAACATTTAAATCGTTCAAAACAACCAATTCATGAAGAACCTGTATATGTAGAAGGTTCAAAAGATGGTATTCAGGTTGAAGTTGCGCTTCAATATAACGAAGGATATACAAATCATATTTACTCATTTACAAATAATATTCATACGTATGAAGGTGGTACACATGAGGTAGGATTTAAAACTGCCCTAACACGTGTAATCAACGATTATGGTCGTAAAAATAATATTTTAAAAGATGCGGATAGTAATTTAACTGGTGAAGATGTTCGTGAAGGTCTAACGGCAATCGTATCAATTAAACATCCAAATCCACAATTTGAAGGACAAACGAAGACGAAACTTGGAAATAGTGAAGCAAGAACAATTACAGAGTCAGTATTCTCAGAGGCATTTGAAAAGTTCTTACTGGAAAATCCCAATGTTGCACGTAAGATTATAGATAAAGGAACTATGGCAGCGCGTGCACGTGTAGCAGCTAAAAAGGCTCGTGAGTTAACTCGCCGAAAGAGTGCTTTAGAAGTTTCAAGTTTACCAGGGAAATTGGCAGACTGTTCTTCTAAAGATCCAGCGATTAGTGAAATTTATATCGTAGAGGGTGACTCTGCGGGTGGATCTGCAAAACAAGGACGCGATCGTCATTTCCAAGCAATTTTACCGCTGAAGGGTAAAATTATTAATGTTGAAAAGGCACGCTTAGATAAGATTTTATCAAATGATGAAGTTCGTACAATTATTACGGCGATCGGTACAAATATCGGCGGAGACTTCGATATTGAAAAAGCACGCTATCATAAAGTTATTATTATGACCGATGCCGATGTTGATGGTGCACATATTCGTACCCTATTATTAACGTTCTTCTATCGTTATATGCGTCAAATAATTGAGTGTGGATATATATATATCGCACAGCCGCCTTTGTTTAAAGTACAACAAGGTAAGAAAATTCAATATGCTTACAATGATAAGGAACTTGAAAGAATCTTAGCGGAATTACCAGCTCAACCTAAGCCTGGGATTCAGCGTTATAAAGGTCTAGGGGAAATGAATCCAACTCAGTTATGGGAGACGACAATGGACCCGGAAGTACGTTCATTACTTCAAGTTTCTCTTCAAGATGCAATTGAGGCAGATGAAACATTTGAAATTTTAATGGGAGATAAAGTAGAGCCACGTCGTAACTTTATCCAAGAAAATGCAAAATACGTGAAAAACCTTGATATTTAAATGAGTAATGACAGGAATCTAAGTATTCCTGTCTTCTACATATAAATCAATGTATGTGTAACGGAAATGTAAGAGGAGGTGCTCGTTGATGTCAGACAATCAACAACAAGCACGAATTCGAGAAATTAATATTAGTCATGAAATGCGTACCTCATTTTTAGATTACGCAATGAGTGTTATCGTATCTCGTGCATTACCAGATGTTCGTGATGGATTAAAACCTGTGCATCGTAGGGTTTTATATGCGATGAATGATTTAGGAATTACAGCTGATAAAGCGTATAAGAAATCAGCGCGTATTGTCGGTGAAGTAATCGGTAAGTATCACCCTCACGGTGATTCAGCTGTTTACGAGACGATGGTACGTATGGCGCAAGATTTTAGTCAACGTTATATGCTTGTTGATGGACATGGTAACTTTGGTTCTGTTGATGGTGATTCGGCAGCAGCAATGCGTTATACAGAAGCAAGAATGTCTAAGATTTCTATGGAATTAATACGTGATATTTCAAAAAATACGATTGATTATCAAGATAACTATGATGGTTCTGAAAGAGAGCCTATTGTATTGCCAGCGCGTTTCCCTAATCTATTAGTGAATGGTACGACGGGTATTGCAGTTGGTATGGCAACAAACATTCCGCCGCATCAACTTGGTGAAGTAATTGATGGCGTATTGGCACTAAGCCATAATCCTGACATTACTATTGCGGAATTAATGGAGTTTATTCCAGGACCAGATTTTCCAACAGCAGGTTTAATTTTGGGACGAAGTGGGATTCGAAGAGCATATGAAACAGGTAGAGGCTCTATTATGCTTCGAGCTAAAGTTGAAATTGAAGAGAAGTCAAATGGTAAACAATCTATTCTCGTAACTGAACTGCCTTATCAAGTTAATAAGGCGCGATTAATTGAAAAAATTGCAGAATTAGTTCGTGATAAGAAAATTGAAGGTATTACGGATTTACGTGATGAGTCAGATCGAAACGGTATGCGTATTGTTATGGAAGTACGTCGTGATGCCAATGCCAATGTACTATTAAATAATCTATATAAACATACAGCACTTCAAACAAGTTTCGGTATTAATATGTTGTCTCTTGTAAATGGAGAGCCACAAGTATTGAATTTAAAACAAAATTTATATCATTACTTGGAGCATCAGAAGGTAGTAATTCGTCGACGTACTGCTTATGAATTAGAAAAAGCAGAGGCACGTGCTCATATTTTAGAAGGATTACGAATTGCCCTAGATCATCTTGATGAAGTTATTACGTTAATCCGTGGTTCGAAAACAGCAGATATTGCAAAGCAAGGCTTAATGGAACGTTTCGGTTTAAGTGAGAAACAAGCACAAGCAATTTTAGATATGCGTCTGCAACGTTTAACAGGATTAGAACGTGAAAAAATTGAGCAAGAATATCAAGAGTTAATGAAGTTAATCGCTGAATTAAAAGCAATCTTAGCAGATGAAGAGAAAGTTCTTGAGATTATTCGTGAAGAATTAACGGAAGTAAAAGAGCGCTTCAATGATAAGAGACGAACGGAAATTACAATTGGCGGTATGGAATTTATTGAAGATGAAGATTTGATTCCAGAGCAAAACATTGCAATTACGTTAACTCATAACGGTTATATTAAGAGGTTACCAGCTTCTACGTACAAAACGCAGAACCGTGGCGGGCGTGGTGTGCAAGGAATGGGAACGAATGATGATGATTTCGTAGAGCATCTATTGACTACTTCTACACATGATCATATTTTATTCTTCACTAATAAGGGTAAAGTATACCGTACGAAAGGATATGAAATCCCAGAGTATAGCCGTACAGCAAAAGGTATACCGATTATTAACCTATTAGGTGTAGATAAAGGGGAGTGGATTAACGCCATTATTCCAATTCGTGAATTTGGTGATGATCAGTTCTTATTCTTTACAACAAAACAAGGTATCTCTAAAAGAACACCACTTTCATCATTTGCAAATATACGTACGAATGGCTTAATTGCGATTTCTCTTCGTGAAGAGGATGAATTAATCTCTGTACGCTTAACATCTGGTGATAAGGATATTATCGTTGGAACAAGCAACGGTATGTTAATTCGTTTCAATGAGCAAGATGTGCGTTCTATGGGACGTAATGCGGCTGGTGTAAAAGCAATTACATTAGGTGATGAAGATCAAGTTGTAGGCATGGAAATTGTTGAAGAGGATGTAAATGTTCTAATTGTAACGAAAAATGGTTACGGAAAACGTACACCGATTGATGAGTACCGTCTGCAAAGTCGTGGTGGTAAAGGTCTGAAGACTTGTAACATTACAGATAAGAACGGTAAATTAGTAGCAGTTAAGTCTGTAACAGGTGAAGAAGACATCATGCTAATTACAGCGGCAGGCATTATTATTCGTATGCCAGTTGATCAAATCTCTCAAATGGGACGTAATACGCAAGGTGTCCGTCTAATTCGTTTAGAGGATGAACAAGAGGTAGCGACAGTAGCAAAAGCACAAAAAGATGAAGAAGAGGAATCTAATGAAGAGGTTTCTTCTGAAGAATAAGAGGGGGATTTTTCCCCCTCTTATTTTTTTATAATAATACTTGCATAGTAATAGAGAAGTCTATATAATAGGCAGAGTCAGCAAATGAGAGATACAAATTATCTTAAAAAACTTGTTGACGAAAACAATATACTATGATATATTATAAAAGTCGCTGAAACGCGATGTTGAACTTTGAAAACTAAACGAAACAAACAACGTGAAACGTCAATTTTTATTTTTAGATGCTAGACAAACTAACTTTATTGGAGAGTTTGATCCTGGCTCAGGATGAACGCTGGCGGCGTGCCTAATACATGCAAGTCGAGCGAATGGATTGAGAGC